>NZ_WBIN01000012.1 GCF_009749385.1 Agromyces allii
GGACAACCTCGTGCAGGCCGTCCTGACCGACCAGAACGCCGACATCGACGCGCTGCTCACGCAGGTCGACGTCGACGCGCAGGCCCTGCTCGACCAGTAACGGACGAGGGGGTGGCGCGGGGGGGCCCCCCCCCCCCCCCCGCCCCGCGCCCCCCCCCCCCCGCCCCCCGCCCGGCGCCGCCCGCGGGCCGGGCGGCCGCGGCGAGGCGCGTCGACGTGAAGATCTCGCGCTGCGGATGCCCCGGCAGGTCGAGCAGCGCGACGCTCGGCGCCTCGCCGGCCCACACGAGGTCGGGCAGCAGCCCCACGGCGTTGCCCGTGCGGATGAGCCGGATGTGCGCCATCAGGTCGGCCGACTCGAAGCGCACGTCGGGTTCGAACCCGGCCTCGCGGCAGAGCTGCTCGGCCCAGTCGCGCGAGGCGGTGCCCCTGGGCTCGAGCACCCAGGGCATGCCCGTGGCCGCGGCGAGCATGGCGCCCGGGTCGTGGTCGCCCCTCGGCATCAGGCGCGTCGGGTGCGGCGGCAGCGCGAGCCGGATGCCGTCGGCGGCGAGGCTCACGCGGTCGAGGTCCTCGCGGTGGGCGCGCGTGTGGCCGGGGTACTGCTCGGCGATCACGAGGTCGAAGTCGCGGGCGGCGACCTCGAAGAGCCCGGCGTCGGGCTCGCGCTCGGTGACCTCGACGCGCAGGCTCGGGTGCTCCGAGCGCAGCAGGGTGAGCGCCTGCGGCACCATGGCGTGCGCCGCCGACTGGAACACGGCGATGCGCACCGTGCCGCCGACGTCGGTGAGCGACCGCGCGACATCCGCCTCGGCCTCCTCGAGCCGGTCGAGCACCGCGCGTGCGTGGCCCACGAGCAGCTCGGCCTGTGCCGTGAGCTGCACCCGGCGGCCGACCTGCACGAGCAGCGGTACGCCGGCCTCCCGCTCGAGCAGGCTGAGCTGCTGCGACACCGATGACGGGCTGTACGAGAGCGCCTCGGCGACCGCCGAGAGGGTGCCGCGCTGGCTCAGCTCGACGAGCAGCCGCAGGCGTCGCACGTCGAGCATCTTCCGGCCTCCGACATCCATCGATCATTCGGTTCTGATGAACAGTATCCATCGGATTCATTCGCTTTACCGAACGGATGCCGCGGCGCACACTTAACCCGACAGGCGCCGCCAACCCCGGGCGCTCGAAGCAAAGGACACTACCCTCGTGACCATGTCGGACCACGCCACGCTCGCCACCCAGAGCACCGAGCGCGTTACAGCCCTGGTGCGCCGTTGGCTCGCCGAAAGCGCCGAGCACCCTGCCGAAGTCTCCGCCGAGCGTCTCGCCGGCGTGCTGAAGGACCCGAACGGGCTCGCCTTCACCGTCGGCTTCGTCGACGGCGTCATGCGCCCCGAGGACCTCGGCGTCGCCGGTCGCAACCTCGCACAGGTCGCGAAGCTGACGCCGAAGTTCCTGCCCTGGTACCTTCGCGCCGCGATCCGCCTCGGCGGCGTGGTCGCGCCCGTGCTGCCGTGGATCGTCGTGCCCATCGCGCGCCGGGTGCTGCGCGCCATGGTCGGACACCTCGTGCTCGACGCGACCCCCGCGAAGCTCGGCCCGGCCATCGCGCACCTGCGCGAGTCGGGCAACCGCCTGAACCTCAACCTGCTCGGCGAGGCCGTGCTCGGCGAAGACGAGGCCGACCGCCGCCTCAAGGGCACGACCGAGTTCCTCGCGCGCGACGACGTCGACTACGTGTCGATCAAGGTCTCGAGCGTCGTCAGCCAGCTCTCGATGTGGTCGTTCGACGAGGCCGTCGCGAAGGTCGTCGCGAAGCTCACGCCGCTCTACGAGCTCGCCGCGAAGAACGAGGCCCGCGGCAAGGCCAAGTTCATCAACCTCGACATGGAGGAGTACCGCGACCTCGACCTGACGATCGCGGTCTTCACGACGCTGCTCGACCAGCCGCAGCTGAAGCAGCTCGAGGCCGGCATCGTGCTGCAGACCTACCTGCCCGACGCGCTCGGCGCCATGCAGCAGCTGAACGAGTGGGCCACGCGTCGCCGCGCCGACGGCGGAGCGCCCGTCAAGGTGCGCGTCGTCAAGGGCGCCAACCTCGCGATGGAGCACGTCGACGCCGCGGTGCACGGCTGGCCGGTCGCGACCTACGGCACCAAGCAGGACTCCGACACCAACTACAAGCGGGTGCTGCGCTGGTCGATGACCCCCGAGCGAACGGATGCCGTGAAGCTCGGCATCGCCGGCCACAACCTGTTCGACGTGGCCGACGCCTGGATCACGGCCGTCGACCGCGGTGTCACGGCCCGGGTCGAGTTCGAGATGCTCCTCGGCATGGCCACCGGACAGGCCGAGGCCGTTCGCGGCGACGTCGGCAACCTGCTCCTCTACACGCCCGTCGTGAACCCGAGCGAGTTCGACGTGGCGATCGCCTACCTGGTGCGCCGCCTCGAAGAGAACGCGAGCCAGGAGAACTTCATGTCGGCCGTGTTCGACCTCGCGTCGAGCGCCCGCCTGTTCGCCCGCGAGGAGAGCCGCTACCTCGCCTCGCTCGCCGCCCTCGAGGCCGACAGCACTGTTGCCGCACCGGCTCCGAACCGCGTGCAGAACCGTCGCACCGAGTGGACCGAGGAGTCCTTCGCCGCGGCCATGGCTCCGAAGGACGCCGCCGCGCCCGGCACCGGGCACGAGGGCGACGAGTCGCTCACGAGCGTGGTGCTCGGCATCCGCCGCGGCAGCCTCGGCGACGCGCTCGACCTCGACGCGTTCGACGGCTCGACCGCGCTCGACGGCGCCCCGGCGCCGCATGGCTCCGGCGTGACGCCCGGCTTCGCGAACGAGCCCGACACCGACCCCGCGCTCGCCGCGAACCGCGACTGGGGCCGCCGTATCCTGGCGCGCGTGCCCGAGTCCCGCCTGGGCGTCGACACGGTCGCCGCCGCGCGCATCGACGACGCCGCGACCCTCGACCACGTCATCTCGGTGGCCGCCGAGCGCGGCCGCGCGTGGGGTCAGCTCTCGGGCGACGAGCGCGCCGCCGTGCTGCACCGCGCGGGCCTCTCGCTCGCCGCGAACCGCGACCGCCTCATCGAGGTCATGGCCGCCGAGACCGGCAAGACCATCGCCGAGGCCGACCCCGAGATCAGCGAGGCCATCGACTTCGCGCACTACTACGCCGAGCGCGCCCGCGAGCTCGACCACGTGCAGGGCGCCGAGTTCGTGCCGTCGAAGGTCACGGTCGTGACTCCGCCGTGGAACTTCCCGGTCGCGATCCCCGCCGGCGGCGTGCTGGCCGCGCTCGCGGCGGGTTCAGCGGTGGTCATCAAGCCCGCGAAGCTCGCGCAGCGCTCGGGCGCCGTCATGGTCGAGGCGCTGTGGGAGGCGGGCATCCCGCGCGACCTGCTCGTGCTCGTCGACCTCGCCCAGCGCGACCTCGGCAGCCGCCTCGTCAGCCACCGGTCCGTCGACCGCGTGATCCTCACGGGTGCGTACGAGACCGCGAAGCTGTTCCGCTCGTTCCGCCCCGACCTGCCGCTGCTGGCCGAGACGAGCGGCAAGAACGCCATCATCGTGACGCCGTCGGCAGACCTCGACCTCGCGGCATCCGACGTCGTGAAGAGCGCGTTCGGCCACGCGGGCCAGAAGTGCTCGGCCGCGTCGCTCGTCATCCTCGTCGGCTCGGTCGCGAAGTCGGAGCGCTTCCTGCGCCAGCTCGTCGACGCCACGATGTCGCTCAAGGTCGGCTGGCCCGAGCACGCGACCAGCCAGATGGGCCCGCTCGTCGAGCCCGCGAACGGCAAGCTCGAGCACGCACTGACCCAGCTCGGCATCGGCGAGGAGTGGCTCGTCGAGCCCAAGCGCCTCGACGACACCGGACGCCTCTGGTCGCCCGGCGTGCGCACGGGCGTCGCCGCGGGCTCGTACTTCCACCTCACCGAGTTCTTCGGCCCCGTGCTCGGCGTGATGCACGCGAAGAACCTCGACGAGGCGATCCGCATGCAGAACGCGGTCGACTACGGCCTGACGGCCGGCCTGCACTCGCTCGACTCCGACGAGATCGCGACGTGGCTCGACCGCGTCGAGGCCGGCAACCTCTACGTCAACCGCGGCATCACGGGCGCGATCGTGCAGCGTCAGCCGTTCGGCGGCTGGAAGCGCTCGGCCGTCGGCGCGGGCTCGAAGGCCGGCGGACCGAACTACCTGTTCGGTCTCGGCGAGTGGGTTCCGCAGCACGACATCACGTCGGGCTCGCTGCACCTGCGCGGCCTCGAGAAGCGCGTGTCCGAGATCATCGAGGCGTCGCAGTCCTCGCTCGACTTCGAGTCGTTCGAGGTGCTCCGCCGCTCGGCGCTGTCCGACCAGATCGCCTGGACCGAGGAGTACGCGACCGTCAAGGACGTCTCGGGCGTCGGCGTCGAGCGCAACCTGTTCCGCTACCGCCCGCTGCCCGTCGCGGTCCGCATCGGCGAGGCGGCGACGCTCGGCGAGGGCCTGCGCGCGATCGCGGCCGGCGTGCTCGCCAAGTCGGCGCTGCGCGTCTCGACCGCCCACGACCTGCCGAAGGGCGTCGCCCAGCTGCTCGCAGCGAAGGGCGTCGACATCGTCCGCGAGGGCGACGCCGCCTGGCTCGCCCGCGTCGCGAAGAAGGGCGTCGGCGCCTCGCGCGTGCGCCTGGTCGGTGGCAACCCGGTGGCGCTCGCGCTCGCGCTCGACGGCACTCCGGATGTCGCGGTGTGGGCGCACCCGGCCACGCCGTCGGGTCGTGTCGAGCTGCTGCCGTTCCTGCACGAGCAGGCGATCTCGATCACGAACCACCGCTTCGGCAACCCGACGACGATCACCGACGGCGTGATCTGACGGTCGCCGTTCGCGGCCGCCGGTCGCCGGTCGCCGGTCGAGTAGGCGCGCCGGCGCCGTATCGAGGCCCAGCAGGTCTCGATACGCGCTCCGCGCCACTCGACCGGCCGGACGGGCGCGCTACGCGGTGGGCGGGAGCGGGTCGCGCCCACGGTTCTGGCGACGCACGCCGCGAGGCGCTCGCCCGCCGAGGAACGACTCGCCCGACGCGACGAGGAACCCGTTGCGCAGCGCCTCGCGCCCGATGAGCATGCGGAAACCCATCTCGTCGCGGTTGCTGAGCGTGACCTCGGCCTGCATGTCCTGGCCGAGCAGCACGATGTCGAGCAGCACGACGATGCGCTCCTCGGAGTGCCCCGACGAGCTGCGGATGCTGCGCCGGTCGTGCACGTGCGACTCGACGACGACGGCGTCGTCATCGGAGTTCTGCCAGGGTCGAACGCCGTAGCGGACCCAGGGTTCGCCGTCGCGCTCGAACTCCTCGACGTCGAACGCGTGCAGCGACGACGAGCGTGCTCCGGTGTCGAGCTTGACCTTGATCCACTCGACGCCGATCACGGGTAAGCTCGCCCACTCGCGCCATCCGGCGATGGTGCTTGAATGGTCTGGCTCTCTCATCTCGATCCATCATGTCAGGGACTCACTTTGAAACTCGCGATTCTCTCGCGCGCCCCGCAGGCGTACTCGACCCAGCGACTCCGAGCTGCGGCGCTGCAGCGCGGTCATCAGGTCAAGGTGCTGAACACCCTGCGCTTCGCGATCGACCTCGCCGGCCTCGAACCCGACCTGCAGTACCGCGGTCGTCCGCTGAGCGACTACGACGCGATCCTGCCCCGCATCGGCAACTCGATCACCTACTTCGGCACGGCCGTGGTGCGCCAGTTCGAGCAGATGGACGTCTACACGCCCAACACCGCGAACGGAATCTCGAACGCGCGCGACAAGCTCCGCGCGAACCAGATCCTGTCGCGCCACAACATCGCGCTGCCGCCCACGTCGTTCGTGCGCAACCGCGCCGACGTGCGCCAGGCGATCGAGCTCGTCGGCGGTGCGCCGGTCGTCATCAAGCTGCTCGAGGGCACGCAGGGCATCGGCGTGATCCTGGCTCCCCAGGTCAAGGTCGCCGAGGCGATCATCGAGACGCTGCACTCGACGAAGCAGAACGTGCTGATCCAGAAGTTCATCGCCGAGAGCCGCGGCCGCGACATCCGTGCGCTCGTCGTCGGCGACCGCGTGGTCGCGGCCATGCGACGGGTCGCGAACGGCGACGAGTTCCGCTCGAACGTGCACCGCGGCGGCAGCGTCGAGCCGGTCGAGCTGACCCCCGAGTACGAGCTCGCGGCCGTGCGGTCGGCGCAGATCATGGGCCTCAAGGTCGCGGGCGTCGACATGCTCGAGGGCAACGACGGCCCGCTCGTCATGGAGGTCAACTCCTCGCCCGGCCTGCAGGGCATCGAGACGGCGACGAACCTCGACGTCGCGGGCGCGATCATCGACTACATGGCCAACCAGGTCGCGTTCCCCGAGATCGACGTGCGCCAACGGCTCACGGTCTCGACGGGCTACGGCGTGGCCGAGCTGCTCGTGCACGGCAACGCCGACCTCGTCGGCAAGACGCTCGGCGAATCGGGCCTGTGGGAGCGCGACATCACGGTGCTCACGCTGCACCGCGGCACGAACGTCATCCCGAACCCGCGCAAGGGCGTGCTCCTCGAGTCGGGCGACCGCCTGCTCTGCTTCGGCCGCCTCGAAGAGATGCGCTCGATGATCCCCGAGCGCCGCAAGCGCCGCGCCAAGGTGCGCCGCCTGCCCAAGGAGCCCATCCCCGAGAGCTGAGCGGGCGGATGCCGCGGGCCGGCGCCGAGCGTTCTGCGGGCCTATCGGGCAGGCAGGCGGGCGATCCACTTGCGGCGGACCTCGTCGAGACCGACTCGACCTCGTGCTGCAGCGTTCCGACATCCATCGCGGAAGCCTCGCAGCACCGACCGACAATCGCTTCGAGTCAGCGGTCGTCACGGGAGGCGCAGATCTCGGACTCGGTGCCGGTCGGTACTCCGGTACTCCGGTATCGCCGCGATTCGGCCTGAAGCAAGGGTGGTCCGCCCCGGCGGCTGACGGGGTAACGTCGTCCGGTGCGCATCGCGATCGTCGGCGGAGTGCTGCTGCTCGTCGGAGCCGCGGCCGTGGTGTTCGGCGTGCTCCCACCCGAGGCGGTGGCCGAGCTCGCCGGGCGCGTGGTGCCGATCCTCGTGTTCGTGGTGGCGGTCACGGTCGTGGCCGAGCTCGCCGACGAGGCGGGGCTGTTCCGGGTCATCGCCGAGCGCCTGGCCGGGGTGGCCCGCGGGCAGGCGATCCTGCTCTGGCTGCTCGTGCTGGTGCTCGCGACGGCGTCGACCGTGTTCCTCTCGCTCGACACGACGGCGGTGCTGCTGACCCCCGTGGTGGTCGCGCTCGCCGCGCACGCGCGCATCTCGCCGATCCCGTTCGCGCTCACGACGGTGTGGATCGCGAACACCGGATCGCTGTTGCTGCCCGTGTCGAACCTCACGAACCTGCTCGCGGCCGAGCACCTCGGACTGCACCCGCTGCAGTTCGCGGCGATCACGGCCGTGCCGGCGCTCGTCGCGGTGCTGGTGACCGCGGCGGTGCTCTTCGCGACGCGTCCCCGGCAGCTGCTCGCGCGGTTCGAGCCCGAGGCGGCGACCCCGCCCGACGACCGGGTGCTCTTCCGCGTGGCGGCGATCACGCTCGCGGTGCTCGTGCCGCTGCTCGTGTCGGGTCTCGAGGTGTGGATCCCGGCGACGGCCGCCGCAGCCGTGCTCGTCGTGGCCTTCGCGGTTCGCCGCCCGAGCGCCCTGCGCGGCTCGCTCGTGCCGTGGCAGCTCGTGGTGTTCGCGTCCGGGCTGTTCCTCGCCGTCGAGGCGCTGCACGCCGCACGTGCGACCGACGTGCTCGCCCTGATCGCGGGCACGGGCGACGGCCCGCTCGAGCTGCTGCGTCTCGCGGGCGTCGGCGCGACATCCGCCAACCTCGTGAACAACCTGCCCGCCTACCTCGCGCTCGAGCCGTTCGCCGACGACCCCGTGCGGCTCGTGGCCCTGCTCATCGGCGTCAACGCCGGTGCGATCATCACGCCGTGGGGGTCGCTCGCGACCCTGCTCTGGCATCAGCGCCTCGTGGCGATGGACGTCGAGATCTCGTGGCCGCGGTTCATGCTGCTCGGACTGCTCGCCGCGCCGCTCGTGGTGGTGTCGGCGACGCTCGCGCTCGCCTACACCGCCTGACCGGTCGCCGGTCGAGTAGGGAGCGCAGCAGTCCGCCGGTCGAGGAGCGAAGCGTCTCGAGACCAAGGTCTGCGCCAGGTGGGTCTCGAGACGGCGCTGGCGCGCCTCCTCGACCGGCGGGTCGGTGGGCGCTGGTCTCGATACGCGTTTCGCGCTACCCGACCGGCGGTCGGGCGCGCAGGGCGGACTCGACGAGGGCGAGCGCCGCGGCGTCGTCGAGGCCGAGGTGGTGCACGCGGTCGGCGTAGGCGATGGCGGCGAGCTGCGCCTGCTGCGACGCCGGGTCGCCCGTGGCCGAGACGAAGGTGCCCGCACGCCCGCGGCCCTCGAGCACGCCGTCGGCCTCGAGCGACTTGTAGGCCTTCGCGACCGTGTTCACGGCGAGGTCGAGGTCGGTGGCGAGGGCGCGCACGGTCGGCATCCGGGTTCCGGGTGCGAGCGTCCCGTCGGTCACGGCCTCGGCGACCTGCCGTCGCAGCTGCTCGTACGGCGGTGCGGATGCCGCGGGGTCGATGCTGAGCGCGAGCGGGCCGCCTGCGGCATCCGTCATCTCAGTCCCTGCTGCGGTTGACCAGGCGCGAGAGCACGATCGCACTGCGCGTGTGGTCGACGTTGGGGGCGATGCGCACGCGTTCGAGGGCGTCTTCGAGCGAGGCGATGTCGCGTGCGCGCATGTGCACGATCGCGTCGGCGCTGCCCGTGACGGTGCCCGCGTAGACGACCTCGGGCACCTGCTGCAGGATGCGCTGCAGCTCGTCGGGCGCGACCGTGCCCCGGCAGAACAGCTCGACGTAGGCCTCGGTCGACATGCCGTCGACGGCGGGGTCGACCTGGATCGTGAACGAGCGGATGACGCCGTCGGCGACGAGGCGATCGACGCGCCGCTTCACGGCCGAAGCCGAGAGCCCGACCGACGAGCCGATGTCGCCGTACCCCGCTCGCGCATTCTGGCGGAGCAGGTCGAGGATCGAGCGATCGAGGTTGTCCATCCTCGGAGTGTACGACGATCGGTTGCGCCTCGACAGGCCTCCGCGCGCGAATCGTGCGCGCGACGCGCTTCGTCACACGGGCGCGCGGATGTCTCCGGGCCGGCGATCGCTCCTCGAAACCGATTTAGGCTCGAAGCATGAGCCTCTCTTCGCCCGTGCGCCTCGGCATCCAGGTGCAGCCCCAGCACGCCGACTACACCGCGATCCGTGACACGGTGCTGCGGCTCGAGGAGCTCGGCGCCGACATCGTCTTCAACTGGGACCACTTCTTCCCGCTCTACGGCGACCGCGACGGACTGCACTTCGAGGCGTGGACCATGCTCGGCGCCTGGGCCGAGCAGACCGAGCGCCTCGAGTTCGGCACGCTCGTGAACTGCAACTCGTACCGCAACGCCGACCTGCAGGCCGACATGGCCCGCACGCTCGACCACATCAGCGCGAAGGGCGGCGAGGGCCGCTTCATCTTCGGCACCGGTTCGGGCTGGTTCGAGCGCGACTACGACGAGTACGGCTACGAGTTCGGCACGGTGGGCGGGCGTCTGAATGCCCTCGCCGACGCGCTGCCCCGCATCGAGGCCCGCTGGGCGAAGCTCAACCCGGCGCCGACCCGGAAGATCCCCGTGATGATCGGCGGCAAGGGCGAGCAGAAGACGCTGAAGATCGTCGCGAAGCACGCCGACATCTGGCACTCGTTCGTCGCGCCCGACGAGATCGGACACAAGCTCGACGTGCTGAAGCAGTGGGGCGACGAGGTCGGGCGCGACGTCTCCGAGATCACCGTGTCGAACGAACTCGGCCGCGGCGTCGCCAACCTCGAGCACGCCGACGCGCTCTACGACGCGGGTGTGCGCCTCTTCACGCTCGGCATCACCGGTCCCGACTACGACCTCACCGCCGTGCGCGCGTACCTGGCCTGGCGCGACGCCAAGAACGCGCGCGCCGCGGCCTGAGATCGCCCTGCGTCACCAGGTGATCGGGAACGAGAGGGTCCCGTCAGGGCTGAGCGTCCCGGCCGCGGAGGTGATGCCGCCCACTGGGAACCGGCCGTCCGTCGTGCAGGCCATCTCGCTCGTCGACACCGTGCCCACCGTCGTCACGAACAGGCAGAGGTCGACCTCGTCGCGGGCCGCGTAATAGCGGCGTTCGACGCTGCCGGCATCGGCGGGGCCGCCCGGCCAGGTGAGCAGGTATCGGAGCTCGAGCGGGCCGTGACCCAGGTCGAAGTCGACCGGGAGTGGAGGCACGTCGGCCTCGGTCGCCGGTCGGAGGAACACATCGGCGGCCGGCAGGTCGAACGCGAGCGGCTGCGCCGCGAGGTAGTCCGCCATGGTGCGCGGGCCCTCGAAGGTTGGCGTCGGCGTCGCGGCTGGAGGCTCAGCGGTCGCGAGTGCGGTCGTGCCGAGCTGCCATCCGGCGAGGAGTCCCACGAGCAGCGCGGCGACGCCCACCCCGATCGCACGGGGGAGCCAGGCGCGGCGGGTCGTCTCGGCATCCGGTTCGGTCGCGGCGCCGGCGCCGGTGCCGCCGCCGCCGTCCGTGGTCGCATCGACGGGCTCGGAGGCGCCGGGCGCGCTGGTCGAGGTCGCGGCGGCGAGGGCGGCCGCCTCGGCCTCGCGCTCGGCGAGGGCCGCTGCCGAGCGCGCCTCGAAGAGCGCATCGAGTTCGCGCGCGGCATCCGCCCGCTCGGATTCCGAGGCCCCCGAGCCGAACGCCAGTCGCTGCAGGCGGGCGAGGTCGTCGTCGGATTCGGGCACGGCATCCTCCATCGGGCGGCGCGGTTCGGGCACGCCGTGATCTGGTTCAGGATGTCGCATCGGCCGTACCGGGGCAACCGAGCGGGCGCTCCCGCAACGCGTTGCGACCGGCGGCGAGTCGTGTCCCAACCCGGTTCACGCCGACGAAACACGCTGCTCGCCGACGCCGAAACACCGACTCCCTAGGTTCGCCTCACTCGCATTCCGCGAGTCCCCGTGTCCAGGAGGTTCGATGCAATCACCACCGCGCAAGACCAGAACGAGACGACTGCCGTACGCGATCCTCGGCGGTGGCGTCGTCGCCGCTGCCGCGATCGTCGGCGGATTCTTGGCCATTCCGGCCGTCAGCGGCGCGAGCGGCGCCGAGAGCTCGGCCACCGAGGAACTCGACGAGGTCACCTCCAAGCCCGATCTCGGTGCGCCGCGCGACCCGCTGAGTCCTGACGAGTTGAGCTACGCCATCCACCTCGCGAGCACCGACGAGAGCGTGCCCGACGATGTCACCTCCGTCGATGGATCCGATGCCCCACAGGTGCTCTCGGTCGACATCGCGAACGGCGACGTCGACGCGACCGGCCGCCTCGTGGACGTGTTCCTCTTCGACTACACGTCGAACCAGACGTTCCTGCAGCGCGTCGACCTCGCCGGCGGCAGTGTCGAGAGCACGGCGAAGGCCGGCGTCCAGCCGCCGCCCACGCCCGACGAGGTCGACTACGCGTTCAGCCTCTTCCTCGACGACGCCGTGGCCAGCGCCGCGGTGCGTGCCGAGTACGCGGCGGTCACCGGCGACGAGCTCGAGTCGATCGACCAGCTCGCGGTCACCGGTGGCGCGTTCGTTCCGGATGCCGGCACCCTCGGCGCCGACGCCTGCGGACTCGACCGCTGTGTGGAGATGCAGTTCCGCGTCTCCGGCGGCGGCTACCTCGACACCACCGGGTTCGTCGTCGACCTGTCCGCAAAGTCCGTGATCGGCATCAAGTGAGAGGCGCGACCATGAAGAGGATCTCCCGCGCAATCGCGGTCGTCGCGACGGCCGTCGCGGTCACCGCAGGCCTCGCCGTCATCCCGGTGACCTCGGCGTCGGCGGCCGCCCCCGCCGTCAACTGCTCGGGCGATGCACGCATCGAGAAGTCGTTCGACAACGGCACCGACTGGCAGATGTGCTGGCGCGTCGACAGCAAGCACGGTCTCGTGCTCGAGCAGGTGGCGGTCAAGGCGCCGGGCGAGGACTCGTTCCGTCGCGTGCTCGACTCCGTCAGCCTCGGTCAGCTCAACGTGCCCTACGACACCGGCAAGAACGTCTGGAACGACATCACGTCGTACGGCTTCGGCAACCAGTACCTGCAGAAGCTCAGCGCGGCCGAGTGCAGCACCGGCACCCTGCGCGACTACGGACAGGCGTGGAGCGTGACCCGCCGCGGCGTGACGACGAACTACCTGCGCACCATCCCGTCGCTCTGCATCACGGACACCACGCGCGATCTCTCGTACCGCTCTCACGAGCAGACTTGGGGCTCCATCGAGGACAAGCCGCTGTTCACCGCGACCGGGCAGGCGTTCAACCTGACCATCGTCTCGAAGGTCGACTGGTACGAGTACGCGACCAAGGTCGAGTTCACCGACGAGGGCGCGATCTCGTTCAACCTGGGTGCGACCGGCGACATCTCGTACGAGGACTTCGATGCCGATGCCACCACGGGCTGGCCCGTCGGAACGGATGCCGCGAACTACGCGGCCTCGCACTGGCACAACGCCTTCTGGCGCCTCGACTTCGGTCTCGACGGCCAGAGCGTGCAGCAGGTCGAGCAGTACGACTCCACGCTCGGCGAGCAGGGCGAGATGGCCCCGCTGATGCACACGACCGGAGCCACGATCGCGCACCCGGCGAACCTCGTGCCGGCCGCAGACACGACCTGGTGGCGGGTCGTGGCCCCCGAGAGCCGCAACGCCGACAACCACGCCCGCTCGTACGAGTTCGTGTTCCCCGGTTCGCAGCTCTACCAGGGCAACCCGATCACCCAGCCGCTCATCAGCGTCACGAACTACGCCGATTGCGAGCAGTTCGCGAGCAACAACCTCAACCCCGCGTGCCCCAACCTGAGCGTGCTCGACTACGTCGCGAACAGCGCGGACACCTCGCTGACCGACCCCGTCGCCTGGGTCAACAGCGGGTTCCACCACGTCGTGCGCGACGAGGACCAGAGCCCGATGCAGACGCACTGGCAGTCGTTCTCGATCATGCCGCGCGACTGGACGGCGCAGTCGATGAGCACGCCCGACGCGAGGACGTGCATCAACGGCGACACCGGCGGCGAGATCCACAGCGACGAGACGCCCTGCGAGGCGGTCGTGCCGACCGACCCCGAGCCGACCGATCCGCCCGCGACGACGGAACCGCCCGCGCCCACCGATCCGGCGGACCCCGGCACCGAGGAACCGGTCGACGGCGGTGCAGATGCACCGACCCTGAAGCTCTCGACCACAGAGCTCGCCCCGGGCGAGAGCTTCGGGCTCGAGGGCGCCGGGTTCGCCGAGCACGAGTCGGTCGAGATCGTGCTGCACTCGGACCCGATCACCGTCGGGGAGCTCACCGCCGATGGATCCGGCGCGATCTCCGGAACCCTGAAGGTGCCTGCCGCGGCTCCCGAGGGATCGCACACGGTCGTCGTGACCGGTGCCCAGTCCGGCCTGACCGCGAAGGTGGCCGTCACGGTCGCCCCGGCTGCGGGACCGGCGGGAACGGGCGCGGGACTCCTCGCATCGACAGGCACGGCCCTGCCGATCGCGGCGGCGACGGTCGCGCTCCTGCTCCTCGCAGTCGGCGGGCTGCTCATGGTCCGCCGTCGTCGACGGTCGGCGATCTCGCCGATCTGACCAAGGGCGGCGGTTCGGCGCGAGCCGAGCCGCCGCCGAGGTACTCCCACGGAAGGAGCAGCGATGCGACGTCCCATCGCGACGACCGTCGCCCTCGCGGTCGTCCTCGTGGCCGGTGCGGCCATGATCGGGCCGAGGCTCGCGGCAGCCGATGCCGCACGGGCGGCCGAGCGGATCGACGGCGCACCGGGCAGCTCCGTCATCGCGGCATCCGGCCGCGCCGGGGCATCCGACGAACTCGCGTCGACGAAGGCGGGTGACGACCCGACGCCTGTGGTCGATGACCTGCCGAACGACGCGGACCTGATGTTCGCGATGATGATGATCCCGCACCACGAGCAGGCCGTCGAACTCTCGCAGCTGCTCGCCGCGACGCCCGACGTCGACGAGTTCTCGATCTCGCTCGCGGCCTTCATCGAAGTCGACCAGACCAAGGAGATCGCGGCGATGCACGCGTGGCTCGACGCCTGGCATGGCGTCGGCGTCATGAACCACGCCGGCGGCGGAACGATGGCGGGCATGGCGACACCCGAACAGATCGCCGAGTTCGACGCGCTGTCGGGTTCCGCGGCAGAGGCGCGCTTCCTCGACCTCATGATCGCGCACCATCGGGGTGCGCTGGCCATGGCCGACGACGCGATCGCCGATGGACGGAACAGCTACATCCGTTCGCTCGCAAAGCACATCGCCGCGGAACAGGAACGCGAGATCGCGGCCATGCTTCTCAGGCGGGACGAGATGTGAACGGTCGCCGGATCGTGGTCGCGCTCGCCGGTATGGCGATCGTGCTCGGACTCGTCGCGGTCGCTGCCGCGGCACTCGGCGAGACGGTGTACCGGGCGGATTCCCCTTCGATGCGGCCGGCGATCGAGGTGGGCGACGTGGTGGTCGCGGCGAGGCTCTCGGAAGAGCCCCGGCGGGGCGACATGGTGGTCTTCTCCGATCCCGGCGACTGGGGACCGCGCGTGGCCCGGCTGCTCGGCCAGGACCGCGTCGCCGACACGTTCGTGAAACGCGTGGTCGGGCTCCCGGGGGAGCGGATCGCGTGCTGCACCGCGGCCGGCGAGCTCACGGTCGACGGGGTGCCGCTGGTCGAGGCCTACCGCGTGCCGGCCGAGGGCCTCGCGAGCGTGCTCGCCTTCGACGAGGTCGTTCCCGACGACGCGGTGTTCGTGCTCGGCGACGCGCGCTCGGCGTCGATCGACTCCCGCTATCTCGGAAGCGTGCCGATGGACGCGGTGACCGGAGTCGTGCAGCTCGTGGTTCCGCTCGGCGGTTGAGCCGCATTCCGGTGCTCGCGGCGGGCGTCGATGCGAGGGGTCAGCCCGCCGGGGAGTTCACGGCGTAGGACTGGTGCGCCAGCTCGGCACCCGCCTCGATCAGCGCAGGCAGATGCCGCTCTGCACGTTCGGGCTCGGCGCCGACGGTCGAGAGCACGACCGCTGCGACCAGTTCGCGCTCGGGGGAACGCACCGGAACGGCGACGCACGCGCGTGCAACCGCCCCGGGTTCGGTGCAACGGGCGTATCCGAGCCGGGCGACCTCGGACGCGATCCGCCGACGCTCGTCGATCGAGATGCCGGAGGCGCGCGCCGAGTCGGCCACGACCTGTGCCGCTCGGGGATCGGCGGTGGGTTCGAGCGGCGGGAACTCCGCGATGAGGAGTCGACCGATCGCCGTGGCCCCGAGCTGGCGGCGGGTCCGGTCGATCGAGAGGAGCGGCAGGTCGGGATCCTCGTCGACGATCGCGACCCGACCACCGGAGTAGCGCACGAAGTGCACGGCCTCACCGGTGCGCACGCGGAGTCCGGCGATGATCTCGGGCGTCGGGTCGGCCGTACGGGGCGCGATGAGGTGCGCGAGCTCGACCACGCGCACGCCCAGCACGAAGCCGTCGAGCGTCGGATGCCGGAGCAGGTACTCGTCGCTCGTGAGCGAGTTGATCAGGCGGTACGCGCTCGTGCGCGGAATGCCGAGCAACTGGGCGATGCGGTTGGCCGAGAGCGTCGGGCCGCCGCGTGCGACCTCCTCGAGCACCGCCAGTGCGAGGGCGATGCCGCTGCCGCCCGCCGGGCCGCTCATGACCGCCGTGCAGGTGCGCCGGAGGAGATGGCATCGGATGCCACGGGGGTGTCGTAGGCGCCGATCCGGCCGGCGAGTCCTCTGCCGGAACGCACGCGCAGGAGGTGGGCGATCGTGGCGCCGGCGATGAGTGCGATGAGGATGCAGAGCGCCGTGGCGTCGTCGGCCGCCTCGGCGAGCATCTCGGTGGCCGCGACCCCCGCGAGCGCGAGCGTGCCGAGGAGCGCCGGCCAGGCTTCGCGGAGGCTGAACTCCCTGATGCGCAGGAGGTACGGGGTCGCCGCGGCGCAGACCGCGAGGTAGGCGAGGATGAACGCCATGCTCTCGGCCAGGTGCACGACGTCGCGGTAGAGCGATTCCCGGCCGGCCCCGACGAGCAGCAGTGTTCCGATCACGAGTGCCGTGCCGACCGCGAGCGCGGCCACGTGCGGCGTCGCGAAGCGGGCAGAGGTCCGTCCGAGCGCCCGCGGGAGCACCCCTTCACGGGCCATGGTGAACACGAGGCGCACGAGGGCGTTCGTGCATGCGAGCGTGCAGGCGATCCACGAAGCGGCGACGACGGCGTGGATCACGGGGTCGAGCCACGGGTTCGCGGCCAGATCGGCTTCGGTGAGCAGCGAGGCTTCGCGGCCTCCGGCCACCGCGGAGAGTTGGGCGAGCACGCCGAACAGGTAGACCGCGGCAACGGAGCCGACGGTCCACACCAGGGCGCGGGGCACCGCGGCGAGCGGGCGGCGGCTCTCGGGGCCGAGTGCCGCTCCGCTCTCGAAGCCGACGAAGCAGACGAGGGCGAAGCCGATGCCCTCGGCGAACGCCGAGAGGGAGGGGGCGGTTCCGGCATCGGGCACGACCCCCGCGAGGTTCCACCCGCTCGCCGCGAACACGGCGAGCGAGACGCTGATGAGCGCGGCGACGACGACGGCTTCGACGACCAGCATGACGCGCGTCGACATCCGTGCCCCGAGGGCGATGACCGCGGTGACGGCCGCGCCGATCCCGATCACGAGCAGTGTGGATGCGGGCCCCTCGGAGGCCCAGCGCTCGGTGCCGCCGAATGCGGCGTCGAGTCGGCGCACGGCGCTGCGCAGGGTGTCGATCGAGACGCCCGCGTAGCCGAGGAGCAGGGCGACTCCGGCGACCATCCCCGCGGCCGGTCCGAGTCCTCGCGTCACGAACGTGTAGATGCCGCCCGCCGCGGAGATCCGCCGCGCGAAGACCGACATGGCCAGGGCCACGAGGATCACCGCCGCCGCGGTCAGCAGCAAGGTGACGAAGGCGAACGAGCCGGTGCGGTCGACGAGTCCGCCGGTCAGGATGAGGAGCCCGCCCGCCGGTGCCACCGCGGCGACCGACTGGGCGACGAGGTCGAGCGTCGTCACCGATCCGCGTCGCAGGCCGTGCAGCGGCGACACGGATCCCAGGCTCGCGTCGGGGGTCCGTCGCGCGATCGCGTCGCTCAGTGCGCTCACCGGTGCCTCCTCGTGCCTGCACCGTATGCGTCGACGATTTCGCGGCCGTCAGCACCGTGTTTCGCGGGTGTGACTCCGACCGGGACGTCGGCGGCCGCTTCGGGCGTTCGGGCCCTTCCGCCGTCAGCGCTGACTGGTCGTGACGGTGACCGTGCCGTCGGCCGACCAGACGACGACGAACCACGCCGCCGCGCGCTCGGCGACCACGTGGATGCCCTCCTCGGGGAATCGCCCGCCCTCGGTGCAGCGACTCAGGCCGCCCTCGGCGGCGAAGTCCAGCACCAGGCAGGCCTCGCCGTCGCGGAGCGCCGCGAACACGCCCGAGCCGTCGGGCAGGGTCAGGAGCAGTCGCTGCTGGCGGAACCCGTCGCGCACCCAGGAGCGCGGCAGCGCGTCGCCCGAGATCGACTCGCGCGTGAAGACCTTCGACGCGGCGGCCTCCGAGACGAGCGGCAGCGACTCCAGGTACTCCGCGTACGCACGTGCGGTCGTCGGCGGCGAGGAGGCCGGAAGGGCATCCAGGGCGGCGGGTGCGGCGGGGCCGCGGCTTCCGAGCCCCCATCCGATGAGCACGCCCGCCGCCAGGGCGATCGCGCCGGCGATGAGGGCCCAGCGCATGCGCGACTCCGGCCGGTCGGGGACGACGGATGCCGGTGCGCCGCCGGTCCGGGCGGGTTCGAGCTCCGGCCGGGCCGTCGTCCGGGGCACGGCGAACATCGCGGATCCGCCATCGCCGTCGGCCTGGGCGAGCCGGCGGACCGCCTCCTCGCGTTCGGCGTCGCTCGCCCCCGAGCCGAACGCGATCCGCTGCAGGCGCGCCACCTCGGCGTCGCGCGCGCCCGCGGCATCCGGAACCGCATCGTCCGGAACCGGATCGTCCGGAACCGCGTCGTCGTCTCGCTCGCCGTTGCCCGCCATGACGTCCTCCACCACCGGTCGTCGATGGGGCGGCGACCGCCGCGATGTCGGGTCGTCCTTCAGGATCCCGCACGGACGCGACTGCGGCAACCGCCGGCGAACGACCGGCGATCACCGTCGCCGGCGACCGTCAGTGGCCGGTGACGGTGATCGCCCCGTTCGACGTGGCGAGGTCGAGCGTGAACTCGCCGTCGGAGTCCTCGTCGATGTCGACGTCGACCGATCCGTTCGAGGTGTCGGTCGTGACCCGGTACCCGGCGCCCTCGGTCGGCACCTCGAGGTCGATGGCGCCGTTCGAGGTCCTCGCCTCGACGTCCTGCGCGGTCGTGAGGCGCAGGTCGATGGCCCCGTTCGAGGTCGAGGCCCGGATGCCGTCTCCGGAGAGACCGCGCCCCTCGACGCGCCCGTTGCTCGTCTCGACCTCGATCGAGCCGGTCACGTCGTCGAGCTCGATCCGACCGTTCGCGGTCGAGACGTCGACCTCGTTCACGCCCGTGAGCGAGACTTCGCCGTTCGTGGTCGCGCCGCGAACATCGACGCCCGCCGGCAGTTCGATCGTGTAGTCGACCGTGCAGTTGCGTCCGCATCCGCTCAGCACGAGCACGCCGTCGTCGACCTCGAACGTCGCACCCACCGTGCGCTCGCCCCGGTACGAGACCGTTCGCGAGACCTCGATGCCGGTGGCCTCTGCGGACCCCCTCACGATGACGCTGCCGTCGGGCTGGTCGATCTCGATCGTGTGCACCGTGTCGTCGAGCGTCTCGTCGTCGCTGAACCGCTCGGGTGGGGCCAGGAGCCCGCATCCGCTGAGCATCAGGGCTGCCGCCGCTGCGACGGCGCCGATCGTGAGCGTGCGTGCTGTGTGGATCATGGTTCTCCCCCCGCGGGCTTCCGCCTCGGCTCCGACGATAACGAGGCCGCCGTCGCGCCCGCACGGGGGCATGCCCCCGAGTCGGGCGTGGGGTCGACGCCTCGATATCCCGCCGCGGATCCGACGGGAGGTCTAGGCTGACCGACATGGGCAAGGTGACCGAACCTGCCCCGGGGGAGTACGGCCCGCCAGAGCCGGAAGTTGTCGACGGCGGCGAGCGCGACACCCGGGGGGACCACGGCTTCTTCGGACAGCCGCGACCGCTGGTGCACATCTTCGGCGTCGAGATGTGGGAGCGGTTCAGCTTCTACGGCATGCAGGGCATCCTGCTGCTGTACCTGTACTACTCGGCCGACCAGGGCGGCCTCGGCATGGACAAGGCCGTCGCGACCGGCATCGTCGGCGCCTACGGCGGGGCCGTCTACCTGTCGACCGTGCTCGGCGCGTGGATCGCCGACCGGCTGCTCGGCTCGGAGCGGGTGCTGTTCTACAGCGCCATCGTGATCATGGCGGGGCACATCGGGCTCGCGCTCATTCCCGGCTTCTGGGGCGTCGGCGTGGGTCTCGTGCTGGTCGCGTTCGGGTCGGGCGGGCTCAAGGCCAACGCCACCACCGTGGTCGGCACCCTGTACTCCGCGAAGGACTCGCGACGCGACGCCGGATTCTCGATCTTCTACCTCGGCATCAACCTCGGCGCGTTCTTCGGCCCGATCCTCACTGGACTGCTGCAGAACACGTTCACGGCCGAGAACGGCTACCCGCCCGCACTCGGGTTCCACCTCGGGTTCGGGCTCGCGGCCGTCGGCATGGCGTTCGGGCTCATCCAGTACTCGTTCGGGCGCAAGGGACTCCCGCCCGGGGCATCCGTGATCCCCAACCCGTTGCCCCGCAACCGGTTCGGCCTCGCGATCGGCATCGCCGCGGCATCCGTCGTCGTCATCGTCGTGCTCGTGCTCGTCGGGCTCATCACGGCCGCGAACCTCGTGACGTGGGTCATCGCGGGCACCATCGTCGCCGCGATCTCGATGTTCGCCGTGATCCTCACGAGCAAGCACGTCGAGCACATCGAACGCCGCAGGGTGCTCGGGTTCATCCCGCTGTTCATCGCGAGCGTCGCGTTCTGGTCGCTCTACCAGCAGCAGTTCACGGTGCTCACGATCTACTCCGACGAGCAGCTGGACCGCTCGATCTTCGGGTGGGAGATGCCGGTCTCGTGGGTGCAGTCGATCAACCCGATCTTCATCATCGTGCTGTCGGGCGTGTTCGCCGCGATCTGGACGAAGCTCGGCGACCGGCAGCCCACGACCCCCGTGAAGTTCGCCCTCGGCACCGCGATCATGGGCGTCGCGTTCCTGCTGTTCCTGCCGTTCGCCGACGGCGGGGCGAACTCGACGCCGTTGCTCTGGATGGTGCTCATCCTGCTGGTGTTCACGATCGCCGAACTGCTGCTCTCGCCCATCGGGCTCTCGGTCACGACGAAGCTCGCGCCGAAGGTGTTCCACGCGCAGATGGTCGCGCTGTTCTTCCTGTCGGTCGCGCTCGGCACGGCGATCGCCGGGCAGCTCGGGGCGTTCTACACGCTCGTCAACGAGGCCACCTACTTCGGCGTGCTCGGCCTGATCGCGATCGTGCTCGGCGGAGCGCTCTGGCTCGGCCGCAAGCCCGTGCTCGCGCTCATGTCGGGGGTGCGCTGAGCGCTCGACCGGCGCGTCGGATCCGTCCGCCGCATCCGGTTACGATGGGCGGGCACGCATGAGGGGAGGTCGGATGTCGCGCGCCCTCGTCGTGATCCCGACGTACAACGAGCGGGAGAACCTCCCGTTGATCGTGGCGCGCGTGCGCGCCTCCGTGCCGGAGGCCTCCGTGCTCGTGGTCGACGATGCGTCGCCCGACGGCACCGGCTACCTCGCCGACGACCTCGCCGCGAACGACGACGCCGTTCGCGTGCTGCACCGCACCGCGAAGGACGGACTCGGCGCGGCCTACCTCGAGGCGTTCGAGTGGGCGCTCGACCGCGGTCACGACCCGATCGTGCAGATGGACGCCGACGGCTCGCACCTGCCCGAGCAGCTGCCCTCGCTGCTTCGCGCGCTGCAGACGACGGATGACGCGGGCCGGCCCGTCGACGTCGTGATCGGCTCGCGGTGGATCGAGGGCGGCACCATCGAGAACTGGCCACGCCACCGCGAGCTGCTCTCGCGGTGGGGCAGCGCGTATGCGCGCACCATGCTGCGGCTCTCGACGCGCGATGCCACGGCCGGCTACCGGGTGTTCCGGGCGCAGGCGCTTCGTGCGATCCACCTCGAAGACGTGCACACGCGCGGCTACGGGTTCCAGGTCGACATGCTCTGGCACGCCCGCCAGGCCGGACTCGTCGTCGTCGAGGTGCCGATCACGTTCGTCGAGCGCGTGCACGGCCGCTCCAAGATGAGCCCCATGATCGTGGTCGAGGCCATGCTGAAGGTCACCGCGTGGGGCATCGCCGGGTTGTTCCGGCGGTCGAAGCCCGCCGGTGCGGAGGCCGTTCGCGGCTGACCGGCGACGCCCCTCGGGGGAACCCTCGCTCAGCCCCAGCCGAAGAGCTGGGTCCACGTGAGGTCGGCGACGCCGACGCCGATCTCGCGCAGGTCGCATCCGCAGGAGGTCGGCGGCCGCGCATTCCGGACGATTCGTCGGATCGCGGCGACGAACGGTCGGGCGCCCGGGGCGAGGCGACGCGAGAGTGGTACTCCATCCGAAGGAGCGTCATGTCGACGAACACCGCAAGCACCACCGCCATAGCCCCGTCGCCCGCGGGGTCGTCGACCGGCCAGGTCGACGCGCCGGCACCCCGCCGGGCCGCCTGGGCGGGCGTCGTCTCGCTCGGCCTCGGCATCTTCACGCTCGTCGCGAGCGAGTTCCTGCCGGCGAGCCTGCTGTCGCCGATCGCGGCCGACCTCGGCATCTCCGAGGGCACGGCCGGACAGCTCGTGACGGCGACGAGCGTGATCGGCATCATCGGCGGCCCGCTCGTGGTCTCCGCCCTGCCGCGCATCGACCGCCGGTGGGTCATGGTCGGCCTCACGACGCTCGCGATCATCTCGAACGTGCTCGTCGCCATCGCGCCGGTGTTCGGCCTCATGCTCGCCTCGCGCCTGCTGCTCGGTCTCGCGATCTCGGGCTTCTGGGCGATGTCCCTCGCCGTGACGGCGCAGCTCGTGCCCGCCGACCGGCTCGGACGGGCCATGACGATCGTGAACATGGGCGTCTCGCTCGCCACGATCGCCGCAGTGCCGGCCGGTGCGTTCCTCGGCGAGCTCGTCGGGTGGCGCACCGTGTTCCTCGGCGCCGCGGCGGCCGGAGTGGTCGCCCTGGCCGTGCAGCTCGCGACCCTGCCCTCCGTGCCGCCGACCGGTTCGCCGGGGTTCCGCACCCTCGTGAGCACCGCCGCCCGCCCGGTCGTCGCGCTCGGCATCCTCTCGATCGTGCTCATCGCCGGCGGTCACTTCACCGGGTTCACGTACCTGCGCCCCGCCTTCGAGACCATCGGCGGACTCGACCCGGCCGCGCTGGCCCTCGTGCTCGCGATCTTCGGCGTCGCCTCGTTCGTCGGCAACCTCGCCGCGGGCCCGCTCGCAGACCGCCGACTCGGCGTGCTCGTGCTGGGCGCACCCGTGGCGGTCGGCATCGCGACGGTGCTGTTCGCGCTGTGGGGTGCGAACTTCGGCGTCGCGGTCGCGTCGGTCATCGTCTGGGGGATCGGTTTCGGCGCGATCCCGACGATGGTGCAGACGTGGATGGCCGGCGTCGCACCCGACCGGCTCGAGAGCGCCGGAGGACTCGTCGTCGCCGCCTTCCAGGTCGCAATCACGATCGGCGCCGGCGTCGGCGGCCTCCTCGTCGACTCGGTCGGCGTGCAGGCGGCCTTCCTCGGCGGCGGCGTGGCCGCCGTGCTCGGCGGCATCGTGCTGACCCTCGCCAGGACGCGGCGCTCCTGAGCGTCGTCGGAGTCAGGCGGCGGGCTGCAGTGCGGCCCGCCGCCACCGGCTCGGCGCGACGCCGCTGTGGCGGCGGAACGCACGACTGAATCCGTCTTCGCTGTCGTAGCCGAGCCGGTACGCGATGTCGCTCACGGGCTCGCCGTCGCGCAGCATGCGCTCGGCCCGCGTCATCCGGATGCGGGTGACGTACCTGGCCGGGGTGTCGCCGACCGCGTCGCGGAAGTGCTCGGCGAACTGCGATCGGCTCGCGCGTGCGACCCGGGCGAGCGAGGCCACGGTCCACGGCGAGCCGGGCGCGTCGTGGATGGCCGCCAGTGCGAGGCCGAGGTGATGGTCGTGCGCGGCGGCGAGCCAGGGCCGTGCGCTGCCGCACCCGTGCTCGAGCCAGAACCTCACCGATCCGGAGACGGCGGCATCGGTGAGCCCGGCGATCACGGAGATCGCCCCCGGTCGGCGGAGCGCCGCCTCACGGTGGATCGTCTCGAGCAGTGCGGCGAAGCCCGGCTCCTGCTGCCCGAAGCCGTAGGAGTGGAGCACGGGCGGCATCGCATGGGTCATCAGCGGGTGGGCGCCCAGCAGGGCGATCGAGATGCCGACGAACTGCGAATCCTGTTCGGCGCGGAGCGTGAACCGGCCGCCCCGGGGGAGGAGCGCGAAGTCGCCCCGCCCGGTGCGGTACACGCCGCTGTCGTGCTCGAGCTCGATGGCACCGGACACGACGAAGAGGAACCGGCCGCCGTCGTGCTCCTCGCGCCGGAGGTCGCCGGCGGGGAGGTCGTGGTGGTCGACCCCGAGCACCGACCAGCGCAGGTGCTCCATGAGCAGGTCGATCGTGCGCGCGTCGTCGATCGCCGCGCCGGGCGGCGTCCGTTCTGCGAGATCGCACATGAAGGGTGCAATCGCGATCGTGCCGAAGACATTCCCGAACCCGTGCTCCGTGACGTCGGGTGTCGTCCGCCGCGTGCGCGCCGACGCCCGCGCGGGCTCAGCCGACGAGCAGCAGCGGGTCGGCGATCAGCCGCTCGCGCGCCTGCCGTCGGGCGCCGACGAGCGCGGCATCCGGCCCGCCGACCGCGCGTGAGAACGCCGGGATCGCACTGATCGCGCCGTTGCCGACCGTCGGCCGGTTGCCCTGCAGTGCGGTCTGGATGTCGCCGACGAGCCCGCCCCAGTAGCCGCCGATCACGACGACCGCCGGGTCGAGGGTCGGCACGACGATCTGCAGGGTGCGACCGATCCAGTGGGCGGCGTCGAGCCACGACCAGCGGGCGCGGTCCTCGGCCTCTGCGATGCGCAGCACGAGTTCGTCGATGGCCTCGGCACGGCCGTTCGCGGCGGCGAACGCAGCCAGCCCGGCGCGTTCGAGCACGACGTCGGGCGCGGCGACGGTCGCGAGACAGCCCTGCTGCCCGCACCGGCAGCGCAGTCCGCCCGGCACGATCGGCAGGTGCCCGAACGTGGCACCGAGTCCGTGCGCGCCGAGCAATGGGCGTCCGGAGGCGAGGGCCGCGGCCGAGACCGCCGTGTCGCCGTCGAGGTAGAGCACGTCGGCGATGCCGGGCAGGGCGTCGAGCTCGACGCTCGCCGCGGCCACGGCGGCTGGCACGACCTGCATCGGCAGCGGCAGCAGTCGTTCGATCTCGGCGAGCGAGGGGATCAGCGACCGCAGTCCGCCGAGCACGTCGACCGGTTCGGCGCCGAACCTGGCGTCGGTGACCACGACCGACGGCGACCCGACGACGGCGCCGTCGACGAGCACCGTGATGTCGGCGATGCGATGCGCTGCCCGCTCTGCGCGGGCGATCGCGCGGGCGAGTACGACGGCGAGCGGGGTGAGCGCTTCGGGCGTCGAATCGGTTCCCGAGCGGGTCGCGCCCGCCAGGCCGATCGGACCGGTCGCCGGGGGCGCGCCGGTCGCCCCGGCGCCGCTCGTCGTGGCGGACGCGGCGGCCACGATCGGCTCGCTGAAGCGGGCCTCCTCGTCGCCGGCGAGACTCGAGACGGTCGCGATCGCCGCATCGAGCGAGAGCCGTGCCGTCACGAGCACGCGGTCGCCGCCGGTGAGGGCGAGCGGCGTCGAGCGGCCGTCGCCGTGCGCGTCGCCCGATTCGCGGATCACGCCGGCGTCGAGCAGGCGTGCCGTCAGGCCCGCGATGGTGCCGCGGCCGAGGCCCGTGGCATTCACGAGTTCGCTGCGGGTCGCCGTGCCGTGGGTAACGAGGTGCTCGACCACACGGGCCGATTGTTCGCGATGGAGGTCGAGGGGGCCGGTGATGGTCGGGACCGTCGTATCGCCGGGTGTCATGACGCAAGCATGAACCCGCACGGCCTCCCGGTCACGTACCCCGTTCGGGGGCCGAGTCCGGGAGGCCGGGAGTTCGGACCGATCAGGCGCCCAGGAGCGACCGCACCGAGGCGTACCCGTCGGCGACCACGCTCGACGGCGTGTCGTACACGCGCGTCGTGCGCGCGGCATCCGTGTACCGCGGCCAGCCGGGCTCGCCCGTCGCGACGAACGCGACGGCGCCGCCGTGCACCTCGTCGGCGAGGCCCTGCGGCGGGTTCGGGCCAGCGAGCGGTTCGATCGCGATCGAGTCGAGGCAGTCGAAGAAGAACGGCACGTCGAGGCAGTGCTCGGCGAAGCCGAACGTGCCGGACGGCCACGAGAACCGGTACACCCAGGTCGGGGCATCGCCGCGCAGGGCGGCGAGCGCGACCACCGCCGAGCGGAACATCCGGTCGGTGAGCAGCCGGCCCGCGATGCGTGCCGTGCCCTTCGCAGCGACGTCGGCGTTCGCGGCGAGGTAGGCCTTCTGCGCGGCCTTCGGCAGGCCGAGCTTGCGCAGCACGATCGACTTCGGCACCCACCGGAGCTTCTTCTCGGCCTCGGCGAAGGCCATCGTGAACTCGTCGTCGGTCGCACCGAGGACGAGCGGCTTGTCGGCGCCCACCCCGGCGATCAACGACTCGCGCGTCGGCCGGAGGATGAGCTCGCCGTCGACGGCGGGCCCGAGGGGCAGCCCGTGCTCGATCACGTCCTGGAGCCCGGCCGCGCCGAGGTCGGTCGCCTTCTTCTGCAGCTCGAGCACGCGCTCCTCGCTCAGCGACCCGAAGCCCGCCCGGGTCGGTTCGACCCCCGCCGTGGCCGCGAGCTCGCGGCCGAAGGCCTCGCTGCGCTCCGGGGCGACATCGGCCAGCGCACCCGAGATCGCGTAGACCCCGTGGAACAGGTGCTGCGCGGCCTCCATGCCGAGCAGCGTGAGCACGGCCCCGCCGCCGGCCGACTGCCCGGCGATGCTCACGCGCGACGGGTCGCCGCCGAACGCCGCGATGTTGCGCTGCACCCACTCGAGCGCGAGCAGCCAGTCGCGCACGCCGCGGTTGCTCGGGGCATCCGCGATCCATCCGAAGCCGTCGAAGCCGAGACGGTACGAGATCGTCACCGTCACGACGCCGTCGCGGTTGAACCGGCCGCCGTCGTACCAGAGGCTCGCGGGGGAGCCTGCGAAGTAGCCGCCGCCGTGGATCCACACGAGCACGGGCAGGCCGTCGGTGCCGCTCTCGGGCGTCGCGGGCGACGGCGTGAACACGTTCACGTTCAGCGTGGACTCGCCCGGCACGCTCGGCTCCGGGATGAGCGTCACGCCGGGGTCGCCGCGCTGCGCGGTCGCGCCGAACTCGAGCGCGTCGCGCACGCCCTCCCATGGCGCCTTCGGCACGGGGGCCGCGAATCGCAGGGCGCCCACCGGCGGCTCGGCGAAGGGAATGCCGAGGAAGGCGGCGGATGCCTCGGGCGAACCCGGTTCGCCGCGCCAGGCGCCGCGCACGACGCCGGCCTCGGTGCCGACCTCGACGAAGTCGGAGGGGGAGGGGGAGGTGGAGGCGGAGCGGCTCCCGCTCGCGGTGGTGGCGGTGGCGGTGGATCGGTCGGTCATGGGGTTCCTATCGGACGCTCTTGATGGGCAGGAGGACGAAGGCCGCCGCGACGACCGCGACGATGCCGAAGACGAAGAGCATCGGGTACCCGCCGAACGCGCCGATGATGAGGCCGGCGATCGCGGGGCTCATCGCCTGCGGGATGTTCGTGGCGATGTTCAGGATGCCGAGGTCCTTGCCGGCTCCCGCGCCGCCGGCGGGCAGCACCTCGGTCATGAGTGCCGCATCGACCGACATGTAGACCCCGAACCCGACGCCGTTGATGACGCTCATGACGATCATGCCCGTCATGTTCGGCATGAGCACCGGCGCCACGAGGCCGAGCACCATGATGGCGGATGCCGCGTAGATGAAGACCTTGCGACGGCCGATGCGGTCGCTCCACCATCCGGAGACGCCGATGGCGATGAGGGTGGGCACGAAGGCCGCGAGGGTGAGGGTGAGCACGGCACCCGGCGCCTCGGCGACGGGGACGCCGATGTAGTCGGTGAGGATGTACAGCTGGAACGCGGTGACCACGAAGTAGCCGAGCACGAGCAGGAATCGGGCCGCGAAGGCCCAGGCGAAGTCGGGGTGCTTGCGCGGGTCGATCCAGAATCCGGCGAAGAAGCGCCTCCAGCTCCACGCCGGCACGACGGCGTCCTTCGACGACCAGTCGCGGTTGACGACCACGAAGAGCACGGTCACGACGATCACCGCGATGCCGAAGGCCGAGTAGCCGACGCCGAGGTTCGCCGCGAACACGCTCGCGACCATGATGCCGAGGGTCATGCCGACCTGGGTGCCGATGCCGAACATCGCGCTCGCCGCACCGCGCTTCTCGCGCGGGAACCGGTCGGGCGTGAGCGCACTGAGCGGCCCCTGCAGACCGTTCAGCGCGACCTGGATGATCACCCAGAACACAGTGATCCAGAGGAGCGAGGTGAGCGAGCCGAGTCCGAGCAGGAACAGGCCGCCGACGAGCGCGCCGCCGACCATCCACGGCGTGCGTCGGCCGAAGCGCGAGCGCGTGCGGTCGGAGAAGGCGCCGACGATGGGCTGGGCGAAGAGCGTGAACACGAACGACACGGTCGTGACGATCGCGAGGTTCGCGACCTTGTTCTCCTCGTCGAGAAGCGCGATCTGGGTCGGCAGGAGGATCGCGATCAGGCCGCCGTACGTGGCGAACAGCGTGAGCGCCGTGACGAGGATGCCGGGCAGCAGTGCTCTCGTCGGCGGCGGACTCTGCGGCGGTTCGCCGGCGACGGGTCCGGTCGCGGAGATGGCGCCGGTGGGGGCGATGAGGGAGGTGGGGTCGCCGGAGGCGGCGGGCTGGATCGACATGAGGCTCCTCTTCGTTGAGAACGACCTGGGGGAGGGACGAGCGCGTCTCGGCAAAACCGAACGGCGCTCGGTGATGAGTATGCGCCGTTCCCGCAAAGAATTCAACCGTTGAACTAAATGGGCGCGACGGCCCGCGGCCGGCCGCCGAGGATCGCGGCGATCACCGAGCGTCGAAGCGCGCTCCGTCGGGGTCGGGCTCGAGGACGGCGAAGACCAGCACCGCGTAGCCGCCCACCGGTACCAGCGAGAGCAGGTACCACCATCCGGATCGATTCGTGTCGTGCAGCCGCCGCACGGTCACCGCGATCGACGGCACGAGGAGCGGCAGCAGCAGGACGAAACTGATGATGATCGGCACGCCGATCGCGACCGCGAGGTCGATGGTCAACTGCGGCACGTCGAACACGCCCGAGGTCTCGGTGTTGCCCTGCACCGCCGACGCGACCACGGCCGCCATCCCGATGATCAGGGCGATGCCGAGCAGGACTCCCAGCGCGGCCCCGATGATCGACTGGAACAGGTAGGCCCACCAGAACTCCGACCGGCTCGCCCGGCCGGAGAATCGCGCGTAGTTCCGGAAGAACCTCGAGACCGATTGCCCGAACGTCGCGCCGTACAGCGGGAGGTCGAGGGGTGCGGCTTCCGCGACCCGGGGCGGGGCCGATGCGAGCGTGGTCATCGTGGTCTCCAAGGTCGGGTGACGTTCAGACGCCGAGTCGCGACGGGTCGGCGAGAAGGCGGTCGCGGGCCGCCCACGCGGCGCCGAGGAGGGCCGCGTCGGTGCCGAGTCGCCCGGCCGACACGATCGGGATCTCGGATGCCGGCCCGCCGAACGCCGCGGCCACCGCGGGCCGGTTGGCACGGAAGGCCCGCTCGATCGATGGGGTGCGCGCCGCCCAGAACCCGCCGATGACGATGGTCGACGGATCCGTCGCGAGCGAGAGCACCTGGAGGGCGCGGGCGATCCAGGGCAGCGCGGCGTCCCACGCGGCGGTCGCGGCGGGTTCGCCGGTGTCGACGCGACGGGAGAACTCGTCGAGTGCGGCAGCGAGGCCGTGTTCGCCCACGAGCCGGGTGAGGCCCGCGCGCTCGAGCAGTGCGTCGGGCCCGGCGATCGTGACGAGGCATCCGGTCTGCCCGCATTCGCAGGCCGGCCCGTCGGGGATGAGGGCGAGATGCCCGAGCGAGGCTCCGACGCCGTGCGCTCCCTCGACGACCCGGCCGCCGGCGATGATCGCGCCGCCGATGCCCGAGTTGGACTTGAGGTAGACGAGGTCGTCGACGCCGTCGAGGAGCGAGCGTTCGGCGCGCGCGGCGAGCCAGCCGTCGGAGGCGAGGGTCACGACTCCGGGTAGTTCGGGCACGCGGGCGCGCAGCCCGCCGAGCAGGTCGACGACCCCCCAGCCGAGGTCGGTGTCAGCGAGGACGACCGGCGGCTCGCCGCCGACCGGGGCGAAGACGACGACCGGCACCTCGACGACGCGGCGTCCGAGCTCTGCAGCGGCGCGGAGCGCATCGCGGGTCACCTCGCCGAGCACGTCCAGCACCGCGTCGGGAGCGCCCATCGGGCGCCCGTGACGACGTTCGACCCGGTGCAGTTCATCGCCGGCCAGGTTCGTGAGCAGCGCGGTCGCGGTATCCGCGTCGACCTGGGCGACGAGCACGGCGACGGTGTCGGCCGCCAGCTCGAGCCGGGTGATCGGCCGTCCGCGGCCGGTCTGCGTCGGGTTCGACTCGCGCACCACGCCCGCCGCTGACAGGGCCGTCGCGAGCGCCGTCACCGCACCCCGTGTGAGTCCGGTCGCCGCGGCGATCTCGCTGCGCGCGCTCGGACCCGACGCGACGAGGTGGTCGAGCACGAGGGTCAGGTTGTGCCGCCGGACGTCGCCCGAGACGAGCGAACGCGCTGCCCGCGGCATCCGGTCAGCCCTGCCTGGTGATGAGCTGCCAGAGGTAGGCGATGTGCTCGGCCATGTCGATGGAGGGGTCGAGCATCCACTGGGTCTGCAGGCCGTCGGCGGCCGCGAGGAACAGGTTGGCGATGCGCTCGATGTCGAGCTCGGGGTCGAGCCGGCCGGCCTGCTGCTCCTCGCGGAGCATGCCGCCGAACGTGGCCCGGAACTCCACGTAGCGCTCGACGAAGAAGTCGTGCGCCGGGTGGGCGGTGTCGACGGCCTCGGTCGAGAGCTGCGCGTAGAGCTGCACGAGCCCCGGCACCTCGCTGTTGTGCCGGATCACGTCGATGAACGACTCGATCGGGCGATCGACCTTGAGCCCGTAGGTGGCCATGTCGACCTCGTCGCGCTTGCGGAGCACCTCCTGGAAGAGCTCCTCCTTCGACGAGAAGTAGTGCAGCAGGCCGGCCTGGCTGAGCTCGACCGCGTCGGCGAGCTCCTTGACGCTCGTGCGGCGGTACCCGTTGCGTGCGATCACGTCGAGCGCAGTGGTGAGGATCTCCTCGCGCTTGGCGATGCCTTTTGCGTACGAACCTCGTTGAGCCATAGGCAAATGCTACGGATCCCGGCCTTGCAATCCAAAACCGAGCGAAGTATGGTTTTGCGAAATGCCTCGATGAAGAGGCTCCGAGAGGACCCACAGCCCATGACGACGATGTCTTCCCCAGCATCACCGGTCGAACCCTCGCCCGAACCCGCGGCAGCCGACTCCGCAGCCGACTCCGCAGTCGACGACGCCCTCGCCTTCGTCGAGGAGGCAGCCGGCAACGAGGATCCGCCTGCCCCGATCAAGGGCGTGCGCCGCCTGCTCGGGTGGATCATCCCCGCCAACCTCGGCATCTTCCTCATCTGGGGCGCGGTTCCCGGCATCCTGCTCCCGGCCCAGATCTCGTTGCTGTTCGGCGAGGCCGACAAGGTCGCGAACCTCACGCTCGTGGCGACCATCGGCGCGTTCTGCTCGATGCTCGCCCAGCCGATCGCCGGGCAGATCTCCGATCGCACCCGCTCGCGGTTCGGCCGGCGCGCACCCTGGATCTTCATCGGCGCACTCGCCGGCGGCCTCTCGCTCGTCGGGCTCGCGTTCGCGGACTCGCTGGTGGGCGTCGTGATCGCGTGGAGCCTCGTGCAGATCACCTACAACATCGCGCAGGGCCCGCTCAGCGCGATCATGCCCGACCGTGTGCCGCTCAAGCGACGGGGCACCTTCGCCGCCCTCTCGGGCATCGGCCTCATGGTCGGCGCCCTCGGCGGGCAGATCGTCGGCTCGCTGTTCTTCAACAGCATCACGGCCGGCTACGTGACCTTCGCGGCATTCTCGCTCGTGATCCTCACGCTGTTCCTCGTCTTCAACCCGGACCACTCCTCGAAGGAGCTCGAGCCCGAGCCGTTCCGGTTCGCCGACTTCCTGCGCACGTTCTGGGTGAACCCGGTCAAGCACCCCGACTTCTTCTGGGCGTTCACCGGTCGCCTGCTGCTCTACACCGGCTACTTCGCCGTGACCGGCTTCCAGCTCTACCTGCTCACCGACTACTTCGGGGTCGAGAAGCCCGAGACGATCATCCCCATGCTCGGCCTGATCAGCCTCGTCGGCATCCTCTCGGCCACGATCGTGTCTGGTCCGCTCTCCGACAAGGTGGGCCGCCGCAAGCCCTTCGTGTTCATCTCTTCGGTGGTCACGGGTCTCGCGCTCGTCGTGCCGTGGGTCTGGCCCGACCTCACCGCGTGGATGGTCTTCACCTTCGTCTCCGGCCTCGGCTTCGGCATGTTCCAGGCCGTCGACACCGCGCTCATGAGCGAGGTGCTGCCCTCGGCGAAGTCGTTCGCGAAGGACCTCGGCGTCGTCAACATCGCCGCGACGCTGCCGCAGACCCTCGCCCCGGGCGTCGCCGGCGCCATCGTGCTCTCGTTCGGCTACGCCGCGCTCTTCCCCGTGGGCATCGTGCTCTCGGTCCTCGGCGCGTTCGCGGTCTGGCCCATCAAGGCGGTGAAGTGATGACGGATGTCTCGACCGCGACGAACCCCGTCGTGTCCCCGTCCCCGGCCAAGCGCCCTCGCGCGCTGCTCGTCTCCGGGCTCATCGGCCTCGCGCTCTTCATCGCCTTCGGCTTCGCCGTGTTCCAGAACGTCGAGGCGCCGTTCACCCAGCCGCTCGACGACGCCTGGCGCGCGCTCATCGGCGCGTCGGCCCTCGACCAGGTCAGCTGGATCGTGCCGATGTTCTTCCAGTACCTCGGCGAACTGCCCGGATTCGCGCTCACGATCCTGATCATCCCGATCTGGCTCTTCGTGATCCGCCGCTGGCGCACCGGCCTGTTCTGGCTCACCTCGGTGCTCGTCGGCAACATGATCGTGTCGCAGGTGACGAAGAACCTCGTCGATCGGCCCCGCCCGGCCGACGACCCCGCGAACGGACTGTTCGGCCCGCTCTTCTCGGTCGACCACGGCTCGTTCCCCTCGGGGCACAGCGTGAGCGCCGGCATCCTGATCATCGCCGTCGCCGCCGTGCTGCCGCCCGCGAAGCGGTTCGTGTGGTGGTTCGTCGCCGCGTTCATCGGCCTCGGCATGATCTGGCAGCGCACCCTCATCAACGCGCACTGGTTCTCGGATGCGGTCTTCGGCATCATCGGCGGCGCCAGCGCGACGCTGATCATCTGGTGGCTCTTCGCGAACCTGCTCACGAAGGACTACGGCAAGCCGCTGTTCCGTCGTGCGGCGAGCACCGCAGCGTCGACGCCGTCGAGCCCGGCCGGCGCACCGGCCACCATCTAGACCCGTACCAAAGACGCCGGCGCCCATCGCCGGCACAGTGAAGGAGCACCATGACCGACACGATCAACACCGCCGTCGAGACGTCCGCCGCGGATGTCGTCGCCGACCTGACCACCGAGGAGAAGGCGTCGCTCACGAGCGGTGCCGACTTCTGGACCACGAAGTCGGTCGACCGCGTGGGCCTGCCCTCGATCCTGCTGACCGACGGCCCCCACGGCGTCCGCCTGCAGCGCGCGGACAGCGACCACCTCGGCATCGGCGACAGCGTGCCGGCCACGTGCTTCCCGCCCGCCGTCGCGCTCGGGTCGTCGTTCGACCCCGAACTGCTCGAGCGCGTCGGCACGGCACTCGGCGAGGAGGCGCAGGCCGAGGGCGTCGGCGTGCTCCTCGGCCCCGGCATCAACATCAAGCGCTCGCCGCTCTGCGGCCGCAACTTCGAGTACCTCTCCGAGGACCCGATCGTCTCGGGCGTGCTCGGCTCGGCGCTCGTGCGCGGCCTGCAGTCGCAGGGCGTGGGCGCCTCGCTGAAGCACTTCGCGGCGAACAACCAGGAGGCCGACCGCATGCGAGTCTCGGCCGACATCGACGAGCGCCCCCTGCGCGAGATCTACCTGCGCGGATTCCAGCGCGTCGTCGAGGACGAGCAGCCCTGGACCGTCATGTGCTCCTACAACCGGCTCAACGGCGTCTACACGTCGGAGGACCCGTGGCTGCTCACCAAGGTGCTGCGCGACGAGTGGGGCTTCGAGGGCCTCGTCGTCTCGGACTGGGGCGCCGTGAACCACCGCGTCACCGGCCTCGTCGCCGGCCTCGACCTCGAGATGCCCGCGAGCGCCGGCCGCACCGACGCGCAGCTCGTCGCCGCCGTGCAGGACGGAACGCTCGACGAGGCCGCGCTCGACCTCGCCGCGCTCCGCAACGTCGAGCTCGTGCAGAAGGCCGTGCGCAACGCCCGCGCCGACGCGACCTACGACGTCGACACGCACCACGCCCTCGCCCGCGAGGTCGCGGCCGCGTCGATCGTGCTGCTGAAGAACGACGGCGTGCTGCCCCTCGCGGCCGACGCCTCGGTCGCTGTCATCGGCGAGCTCGCCCGCACTCCCCGCTACCAGGGCGCCGGCTCCTCGCAGATCAACCCGACGAAGCTCGACAACGCGCTCGACGAGATCCGCGTGCTCGCCTCGACCGAGGTCGCATTCGCGGCCGGGTACGGCGACGACGGGTCGAGCTCGGACGAGCTCACCGCCGAGGCGGTCGCCGCGGCATCCGCAGCCTCGACCGTGCTGCTGTTCCTCGGCGTGCCGGCCGCGCAGGAGTCGGAGGGCTTCGACCGCGACGACCTCGAACTGCCCGCAGCCCAGCTCGAGCTGCTCGACGCCGTGCTCGCCGTGAACGCGAACGTCGTCGTCGTGCTCTCGAACGGCGGCGTCGTACGCCTCTCGGGCTTCGCCGACCGCGTGCCCGCGATCGTCGAGGGCTGGCTGCTCGGCCAGGCCGGCGGCGGCGCGGTCGCCGACGTGCTGTACGGCGTCGTCAACCCGTCGGGCCGTCTCACCGAGACGATCCCGGTGCGCCTGGCCGACAGCCCCGCGTACCTCGACTTCCCGGGCGAGCACTCGCACGTGCGCTACGGCGAGGGCCTCTTCGTCGGCTACCGCTGGTACGACGCGCGCGACCTCGAGGTCACCTACCCGTTCGGCCACGGCCTCTCGTACACGAGCTTCGAGTATGCGGATGCCGCGGCGACCGCCTCGGCCGAGGGCATCGCCGTTCGGGTCACCGTGACGAACACGGGCGACCGCGACGGCGCCGAGATCGTGCAGGTCTACTCCTCGGTCGAAGGCTCGTCGGTCGTGCGCGCACCCCGCGAGCTCAAGGGCTTCGCCAAGGTCGCGCTCGCCGCAGGGGAGTCCCGCGAGGTCGAGGTGCTCCTGCGTCGCAAGGACCTCGCGCACTGGGACACGCGCGTCGACGAGTGGGTCGTCGAGGGCGGCACGTACACGGTCTCGATCGGATCGTCGAGCCGCGACATCCGCACCACCGCGACCGTCGGCGTCGAGGGCGATGCCGTGCAGGCGCCGCTCTCGATGAACTCGTCGATCGGCGAGCTCATCGCGCACCCCGTCGCCGGCCCGATCATCATGCAGGCCTTCACGGGCGGCGTCGAGGGCGACGGCGGCGCGAACCCGGCCGGCGCGATCATGGCCGACCCGTCGATGTTCAAGATGATGGCCTCGTTCCCGATCGGCCGCCTCGCGTCGTTCCCCGGCATGCCGGTCACGATGGACCAGGTCGAGCGGCTCATCGCGGCCTCGAACGGGCAGGACGCGTAACCTCGCGACCCCCGCTCCGCGGTTCACGGTGCCCCGTCTCTCGTCTTGCGGCGAGCGGCGAGGCACCGTCGTCTCCGGCCCGGGATGCGCTGCGCTCGGCCGCGACGTCGAGACGTCGCACATGGTCGTCATCCGCCCGGGATGTCGACCATTCGCGACTTCTCGACGTGGGCATGGGCGTCGTGCGGGCGTCATGCGGGTCGCCGCAACCCCCTGTCGCGCCGAGCCGCCCGGTGCAAGACTGGCCGGAGCAGACGGAGGGGGAACCGCATGCCGCTCACGAAGGTCGAGGCCGCGCGCAAGTCCGCCCGCGCCGAGGCGAGGCGGGCCGTGCGCGAAGCCCGTCGCGCCGCCAAGCGCGCACGCAAGGTCGGTGAGAGCCTCACGCGGGCCGGTGCGGAACGGTTCGCGGCGCTGACGGCCGACGCGCAGGCCGACGTGCGCATCGCCCGCGAGCTGCGCAAGAGCCGCCCGCGCGAATCGGTCAGGCTGGCGCATCGGGCCACGCGGCGCCTGGTCGGCGCCTCGACGCGGGCCGCGGCATCCGGCGATGCAGACGAACGCAAGCAGGCGGATGCCGCGGCGAAGCTCAACCAGCTCGCGATCGCCCTCGAGGCGAAGCAGCGGCGAGCTGCGGCCAAGAAGATCGACCGCTGGGCCGACTCCTCGGCGAAGGCCTGGCAGAAGCACGCCGACGCGCTCGCAGCGAAGTCGACGACCGAGTAGGCGCGCCAGAGCCGTCTCGAGACCTCGCCGCGCGCCAAGACTCGCCGGTCGAGTAGGCGCGCCGGCGCCGTATCGAGACCCGACTCTGCTCGGGTCGCTGGTCTCGATACGCTTCGCTACTCGACCGGCGGGGTGCTCACTGCTTGACCGACGGCTTCTTCGCGGCGGGCTTGGTCGCGGTCGCTGCGGGCTTCGCCGCCGCAGGCGTGCGCGGGCTGCGCGTCGTCTTCGGCTTGGCGGTCGCGACGGCCTGCGCCGCGGCATCCGCCAATGGCTTGGCGATCGGCACCATGCGCGTGAGCTGGGTGACGTGCTGGGGGCCGAGCTCGTCGAGGGTGGCGACCTCGAGCAGCTTCATCGTGCGCTCGACCTCGCCCTTCAGGATCGAGATCGTCTTGTCGACGCCACGACGCCCGCCGGCCATCAGGCCGTAGAGGTACGCGCGACCGATGAGCGTGAAGCGTGCGCCGAGGGCGACCGATGCCACGATGTCGGCGCCGTTCATGATGCCGGTGTCGACGTGCACCTCCAGGTCGGAGCCGACCTCGCGCACGACGTGCGGCAGCAGGTGGAACGGGATCGGCGCACGGTCGAGCTGGCGCCCGCCGTGGTTCGAGAGCACGATGCCGTCGACGCCGCGGTCGGCGAGCAGGCGCGCGTCTTCGACGTTCTGCACGCCCTTGACGACGATCTTGCCGGGCCACATCGAGCGGATGATGTCGAGGTCGTCGAACGAGATCGTCGGGTCCATCGCGGAGTCGAGCAGCTCGCCGACGGTGCCGCCGGTCGTCGACAGCGACGCGAACTCGAGCGGCGGGGTCGTGAGGAAGTTGATCCACCAGGCGGGCCGCGGGATCGCGTTGATGATCGTGCCCGGGGTGAGCTGCGGCGGGATCGAGAAGCCGTTGCGCTTGTCGCGCAGGCGCGCGCCCGCGACGGGCGTGTCGACCGTGAAGAAGATCGTGTCGAAGCCGGCCGAGGCCGCGCGACGCGTGAGCTCGTACGAGATCTCCCGCTCGCGCATGACGTACAGCTGGAACCAGTTGCGGCCGGTCGGGTTCGCGGCCTTGACGTCTTCGATCGACGTGGTGCCGAGCGTCGACAGCGTGAACGGGATGCCAGCGGCACCGGCCGCGCCGGCACCCGCGATCTCGCCCTCGGTCTGCATGAGCCGGGTGAAGCCGGTCGGGGCGATGCCGAACGGCAGCGCGCTCGTGCCGCCGAGCACCTCGCGGGTCGTGTCGACCACGGGCACGCTGCGCAGGATCGACGGGTGGAACTCGACGTCCTGGAACGCCTGACGCGCCCGCGCCAGCGACAGCTCGCCCTCGGCGGCGCCCTCGGTGTAGTCGAACGCGGCCTTCGGCGTGCGGCGCTTCGCGATGTCGCGCAGGTCGGCGATCGTGAGCGCCTTCTCGAGCCGACGGTCGGTCGGGTCGAGCGTGGGCGTCTTGAACTTCATGAGCTGCGCGAGCTCTTTCGGATTCGGGAACTGGCGCTTCACCATGAGCTGGTCTCCTCGAGGGCGTGGGGGTCGATCTGGGGTTCGGGCATCGTCTCGGCGTAGTACCCCGAGATGTGGTCGTGGGTTCGGGTGCGGGCGGCCGCGGCATCCGTCGCTCGGATCGCCTCGACGATGCCGCGGTGCTCGCGGCGCAGTCGGGCGGATGTCGCGGGCCAGTCGACGATGCGCGCTAGGCCGTCGAGCGCGTAGCCCTCGATGCCGCTGCGCAGGCCCGCCATCGTCGCGATGATCACCTGGTTTCCGGATGCCTCGGCCAGCGCCAGGTGGAAGGCGGCGTCGAGCGCGAGGAACTCCGACGGGTCGAGGTCGGGGGAGTCCATGGCGTCGAGGAGGGCGTCGGCGGAGGTGAGGTCGGCAGCGCTCGCGCCGGGCTCGCCGGTCGTCGTGGATGCGCCGGTCGCGCCGGTCGAGGAGCGCGGCGTCTCGAGGCCGGCGCCACCGCGCTCGGCGAGCTCGCCCGCGACCGAGGTCTCGAGGATGAGCCGGGTGCGCACGATGTCGGCGACCGGGAAGCCGTGGGCCGCGACCTGCAGGCGCATGAGGGCGCTCATGGCGCCGCCGGGCGTCGCGATGATGATGGCGCCAGCGTTCGGGCCGGAGCCGGAGGCCGTGCGGATCAGCCCCATGGCCTCGAGCACGCGCACCGCCTCGCGAACGCTCGAGCGTCCGACGCCGAGGTCGGTGGCGAGCGCGCGCTCGCCGGGCAGCCGGTCGCCGGGGCGCAGGTCGCCGTCGAGCAGGCGTCGCTCGACGTGCTCGAGCACCGTGCGCCAGGCACGGGGGCTCTCGGTGTCGTTCGTCACAGGCCTCCCTCTGCGCTGCCGGTGTGGTCTGACCACAGTAGCACGTGTGGTCAGACCACACCGAGGGATTGGCGAGTGGGCGAAACCGGCGCCGTCCGGATGTGCAGGCGCGCCGAGACCGCCCACTCACGGCCGAGCGGACGCGGAGGGGAGGAGCAGGAGGAGGCGAGCTCCGCGTCAGTCCTTCTCGGGGCGGATGCGCACGCGTCCGCGGCCCGACTCGTCGACCTCGACGACGCCGGCGCGCGACTTCAGGAAGTCCGTGAACGAACCGAAGCCGAGACGCCGCTCCTGGAACGAGGGGTCCATGCGCAGCATCTGGTTCTTCACGGCGCCGGACGACTGCCATTCGTCGTCGTTCTTCGCGCGCAGCAGCTCGAGCGCCTTGACGAGCAGGCGCCCGGGGTTGCGCGTCGGAGCCGAGGCGTCGGGCGACATGAACGCGACGCTGGGCACGCCTCGCGGCCCGGTGGTCGCCGGCACGAAGATCTCGTCGTCGACGGCGGATGTCGCGGCCTTCGTGGCGGCTCCGCCCGACTTCGCGCGGCGATTCGTGCGCTTGGCGGGGGCGGCCGCGGCATCGGCGGCATCGGCCTGGTCGGGATCGGCGTCGGCGGCGGCATCCGCCGGTGCCGCCGCGTCGGCGCTCTTCGAGGCGGGCTTCTTCGAGCCGCGGCGGCTGGAGGCCACGGGCGCCGGCTCTGCGGCATCCGCCACCTGATCGACCGAGTCGTCGGTCGAGAGCAGCGCGTCGTAGTCGGCGTACTCGTCGCAGGCCGCCGTGAGGGCGCGGCTCGTGCCGCCCGCGACGCCGATGCCGACGACGTATCGGCCGAGGCGCTTGGCCTTCTGCGCGAGCGCGACGTAGTCGGAGTCGCCCGCGACGATCACGATGTGCGTGAGGTCGTCGATGCGGAACATGTCCTCGATCGCGTCGACCGCGAGCCGGATGTCGGCGCCGTTCTTCGTCGCCGAGAGCGGGAACAGCTGCACGAGGTCGACGGCGCGGTCGATGAGCTGTCCGCGGTAGCTGGCGTTCACGGGCGTCGACCAGTCGGCGTACGCGCGGGCGATCGCGATGGTGCCGAACGTGGCGGCGAAGTCGAGCACGGCGTCGACGTCGACCGTGGCCTGCGTCAGACGCTCGGCCGTCTCGGACCCGGGGGTGACGGTCTTCCGGCGCGAGGTGTCGCGTCGGTACTGGCTGTCGCCGTGCAGTTGGTCGTAGCGCGAGATGACGATGTTGTCGAAGTCGAAGTACAGGGCCACGCGGGGTTCTGCCGAGATGGGCATGGAGACCTTCCATCGAGGGTGTGCCTCCGATGCTACGCCGCCGACCTGTGCGAGCACCGGTGCCCGAGGGGTTGGCCGGGCGCCCGTGCTCGGCCACACTGGGCCTATGAGCGACGAATACGCGAACCCCGCGCAGCCCGGCCTGCGTCTCAGCGACGCCGAGCGCGAGCGTGCGGTCGCCCGCCTCGCCGACGACCACTCGTCCGGACGCCTGTCGGCGACCGAGTACGGCGAGCGGGCGGCGAGCGCACGTTCCGCCGTCACGCGCGGCGACCTCGTGCCGCTCTTCGCCGACCTGCCCGCCGAGACGCCGCCTGCGCCGGGGTCGCCGGGCGCCCGCTACGGCTCGGCCGACCCCGGCGACCCGGTTGCACGCCCGGCGACCTTCACCGACCCCGACTTCGACGCCGCGGCCTCCGGCGGCACGCGCGCGCTCGGCGGTCGCGTCGGCGCCACGATCATGGCCCTCGTGCCGTTCGTCGCGCTCATCCTGTTCCTGCTGAGCGGGTTCCTCGGCGGCTGGGCCTGGTCGTGGGTCTGGTGGCTGCTCGTGCCCATCGCGGGCATCGTCATCTACGGCCCGGGGGCCGACGGGCGCCGCACGCGCTGACGTCAGGCGGATGCCGCGGCGAGCTCGCCCTCCGCGCGAACCCCCGCCTCGGCCAGCACGCCGAGGAATGCCTTCATCCACGTGCCGTTGTCGGGCCACGCGCGCGACGTGACGAGGTTGCCGTCGACCACGCCGCCGCCGTTCTCGAACGCGGCGCCGACGACCTCGAGGTCGATCGCGAGCTCGGGGTAGATCGACGAGGTGCGCCCGGCGAGCACCCCGGCGGCCGCGAGCAGCAGCGGGCCGTGGCAGGTGGCCGCGACCGGGGCATCCGTCTCGAAGAAGTGGCGCACGATGCGCTTCGCGTCCTCGTTGTTGCGCAGGTACTCGGGGGCGCGCCCGCCCGGGATCACGATCGCCGCGTAGTCGGCGGGGTCGACGTCGGCGAGCGCGACATCCGCCGGCCAGGTGTGGCCGAGCTTCTCGGTGTACGTGTCGAAGCCGTCGACGAAGTCGTGCACGACGAACTGGAGCTTGCGCGCCTCGGGGGCGCCGATGAGCACCTCGAAGCCCTCCTCCTTGAGTCGTTCGTAGGGGTAGAGCACCTCGAGCGTCTCGGCCGCGTCGCCGGTGATGATGAGGATCTTGGTCATGAGGGGACCTCCGTTGGTCTGGTTCGTCGGCGCTGCGGGTGTCGCGTTGCACTGCGTCGCGCTGCACTGCGCCGATCGGATGCCGCGGGTCGGCGACCCGGGCGACGCCGCCCTCGCGAGCGGCCGTCGGCCCGACTCTGCGCCTGCCGGCGGCCCCGCGTCACGTCGGGTTCGCACTATGTGCGAAAACGCCCCGGATCGGTGCGGGTCGGGCCGATCCGGCCGTGTCGCCGGGCCGGGGTCCCGGCGTAGCATCGGGGCATGAGCGCAGAGGAGCGCCACGGCGGCGCGGGCATCCAGTCGGCCGAGCGCGTGCTGCGCATCCTCGAGCTCGTCGGCGCGGCGCCGACCGGGCTCACGGCGGCCGAGATCGCGAGCTCGCTCGGCCTCGGGCAGTCGACCACGTACCGCCTGCTCGCGACGCTGCACCGGCAGGACTACCTGGCGCGACAGACGGGCGAGCACCGCTACATCCTCGGCCGCACCGTCGATCAGCTCGGGCGCGCGCTGCAGTACCAGCTCGTGGCGACCGACCCCGTGCGGCAGGTGCTGCGCGCCATGCACGACGCCGTCGGCGCGCCCGCGTACCTCACGGTGTTCCGCGGCGACGACATCGCGGTCGCGCACATCGAGGACTCGGTCGCGCACCCCCGCATCGGCCAGTTGCACGTCGGCTTCTCGGAGGCGTCGCACACGACGGCGTTCGGCAAGCTCATGCTCGCCTCGCGCGACGACGCCGCGGTCGCGCGCTTCCTCGAGCGGCACTCGCCCGCCCGCCTCACGGCCTCGAGCATCACGGATGCCGCGGTGCTGAACGACCAGCTCGACGAGATCCGCGCGCAGCAGGTCGCCGTCGAGATCGAGGAGTACCTGCCGAAGCTCGCGTGCATCGCGGCCCCCGTGCGCTCGGCCGCCGGTCGCACCGTCGGAGCCGTCTCGGTGTCGGTGCAGGCCAAGGACTTCGCGGCCCGCTCCACGCAGCTCGAGCGCGCGGTGCGCCGCGGCGCCTGGCAGGTCTCGGCGCGCCTGGCAGGCTGAGCGCGTCGCGCGACGCGCGGCCCGCGCCATGCGGCGCCCGCGACCCGAGCCTGCGGCCGTGCGCGGCATCCGAAATTCAGGAGATCCGGGCCCCGACGCCCCCTGAGCGACGTCGAGCGCGAGATCTCCTGAATTTCTGTGGCCTGCGCCGCGGACCAGAGCAGGGCAGCGCGGTGGTGGGAGCGGGCGGAAATCAGATCGACGGGAAGGGCCCGATGCCCGCCCGACCGATGCGCCACCGGTGCTCTCGGCGGCCGAGCAGTGCGAGGATTCCCGCAGCGGTGCGGTCCCAGTCGTGGGCGACCTGCCGGTAGCTGAGCCTCAGTACGAGATATCCACGGGTCGCGAGCTCGAAGTCCCGCCGACGATCGTTCTCGAACTCCGTCCGGGAGCTGTGGAAGGACCACCCGTCGACCTCGATGACGAGCCGGTCGCCGACGAGGAAGTCGACGGCGCCGACGCCCTCGATGGGGGCCTGCGTGCGAAACCGAACCTGACGGCTCCGCAGGAACAACCGCACCTTTGTCTCGAGGCCCGATTGCCCGCCGAAGTCGAGCCGGTCGAGCGTTGCGCGCCGACCGGGCGGCATGGCGTCGCGCACGGCGTCGAGGTGTCCCGGATCGAGCGCACGGCGTTCGATCGCCGACTCGACGGCCGCGAGGGCGTCGGCGGTCGGCGCGCACGCGAACATCTCGCCGAGCGCCGTCGTCACTGGATCTCGGCCGACCAGGCCCGCGATGCGCCCCCGATAGTGCAGGCAGACGCCGTGCGCGTCGGCGGCGAGCGGGAGCGTGCGGTCGTGAGGGGCGCGAAGTCGCGATGAGTTCGCGGCCACGCGGACGTGCAGCCGGTCTCGTTCGGGAACCCAGAGGCCGGTGATCCTCGCGACCGTCGACGCGGTGGCGATGCCGCCGACCCTGACCGCACGTACGACGTCGGTCGGGGCATCGTGCGAAGCGAACCAACCGTTCCGGACGCGCGTCACGGCGCCGGCGCGCACCGCGCTCGCCACAGCCTCTCGGGGCACGCCGGCGGCCTCGAACGCCGCGAATCCTGCGGCCCCGCCCGCACGACGCAGGACCGCCGTCACGCCCGCGTTCGCCTTCACGGGGCGAGTCTGCCCGCCCGGCGGCGTGGTCGGGCCGGGAAGGCGGGAGCTGTGGACAAACCAGGGTGGGTGACATCCGGAATTCAGGAGATCACGACCTCGAGGTCTCCTCAGCGGGGTGGATGCCGGGATCTCCTGATTTTCTGCACTGCAGGGGCGCGTCACACGGGGCAACGCGGGAATACCGGCATCCGAGCGTCGTTGTGGTCACTGCCGGCGATCGCACGCTCACGCCGGCGCCGACCCTGACGTCCGACCCGGCTGGAGCCAACATGACCGAGACCACGACCGCCGCCCGCGCCCGCATCGGCGCATCCGACCTCGAGATCGCGCCGCTGTCGCTCGGCACGAACGTGTTCGGCTGGACCGCCGACCGCGACGCCACGTTCGCCGTGCTCGACGCGTTCACCGCAGGGGGCGGCAACTTCGTCGACACCGCCGACGGGTATTCGGCCTGGGTGCCGGGCAACACGGGCGGCGACAGCGAGCGCCTCATCGGCGAGTGGGTCGCGTCGCGCGGCTCGCGCGACGACGTGGTCATCGCGACCAAGGTCAGCACGCACCCCGACTTCAAGGGCCTCTCGGCCGCGAACATCAGGGCCGCGGCGGATGCCTCGCTGCAGCGCCTCGGCACCGACGTCATCGACCTCTACTACGCCCACTTCGACGACGCCGAGGTTCCGCTCGACGAGACCGTGGGGGCCTTCTCCGAGCTCGTCGACGCGGGCAAGATCCGTGCGATCGGCATCTCGAACTACACGCCCGAGCGCATCGACGAGTGGTTCCGCGTGACCGAGGCGAACGGCCTCCACCGCGCGGTCGCGCTGCAGCCGCACTACAACCTCGTCGAGCGCGACTTCGAGACGAACGGGCTGCGCGAGCGGGCCGAGCGCGAGGGGCTCGCGGTCTTCCCGTACTTCTCGCTCGCGAAGGGCTTCCTCGCCGGCAAGTACCGCACCGAAGCGGATGTCACCGCCGCCGGCGCGAGCGTCCGCGCGGGCGGCGCTGCACCGTACGTCGGCGAACGCGGCGCCCGGGTGCTCGCGGCGCTCGACGCGGTCGCGGCCTCGCACGCTGCATCCGTCGCCTCGGTGTCGCTCGCGTGGCTCCGCCAGCAGCCGACGATCGTCGCTCCGCTCGCCAGCGCCCGCAGCGTCGAGCAGCTGGGCGACCTGCTCGCCTCGCTCGAGGTGGAGCTGACGGCCGAGGAGCTCGCCGCGCTCGCCGCGGCATCCGCCTGACGTTCCCGCGTCGGCACGGGCGCCGGATGCCCGTGTCGCCGCGGTTCGGCGTGCGCACCGTGCCATGATGCGGTGACGCCGCAGCCCGAGGCGACGTCGGAGGGGGTCGGCGTGCGCGCTCGCTGGTGGAGACTCGACGCCGGAGGCGCCCTGATCGGGCTGCTCGCGGCCGCACTCTCGATGACCCCGTCGCTGCTGCCGCGCCCGGCATTGCTCCAGGGCGTCATCACCGCGTTCGCGTTCCTCATCGGGTACGGCATCGGGACGTTCCTCTGGTGGCTGATCCGTCGGTTCGTCCGGTGGCGCCCGACTCCGAAGGGGCGCCGCATCGCCTGGTGGGTGTACATCGGGGCCGCCGTGGTGCTCGCGATCGTGCTGTCGATCGCCTCGGTCGGATGGCAGAACGAGGTGCGACGCACGGTCGAGCTGCCCGAGATCGACGGCTTCGACGGACTGCTCTTCATCGTCGGGTTCGTGCCGGTCGTGCTCATCGGCATCGCCCTCGCCCGCGCCGAACGTCGCCTCGGCATGCGAATGTCGGCCCGCCTCGGGCGTGCGTGGGGCGTGACCGTGACGGTGGCGATCGTCGTCGCCTCGACCGTGGCGGTCGTCTCCGTCGTGATGTTCGGACTCGACCGGCTGTACCTCGCGAACAACGGCCCGGCAGCGCCGTGGGTGACCGAGCCGATGAGCTCGTTCCGCTCATCGGGCCCCGACTCCGAGGTCGAGTGGGACCTCGTCGGCCGGCACGGCACCGCGTTCCTCGGCGGCGGTCCGAAGGCGGTCGACATCGAGGAGCTCACGGGTCGGCCCGCACTCGAGCCGATCCGCGTCTACGTCGGCCAGGCGAACGCGCCGACCGTCGAGGAGCGCGCCGCCATCGCCGTGCGCGAGCTCGAGCGCACCGGCGCGTTCGACCGCGAGCTGCTCGTGGTGGCCACGACGACCGGTTCGGGCTGGCTCGAGCCGCAGGCCGTCGACGCGGTCGAGTACCTGCACGGCGGCGACACGGCGATCGTGTCGACGCAGTACGCGTACACGCCGAGCTGGGTGTCGTTCCTCTTCGATCCGGACGCCCCGGTCGCGTCATCCGTCGCCCTGTTCGACGCCGTCGAAGCGAAGTGGGAGACGCTGCCGGAGGCCTCCCGCCCGCAACTCGTCGTGTACGGCCTGAGCCTGGGCGCGCATGGGACGCAGGAGGCGTTCGGCGACCTCGACCGGATGCGCGCCCGCACCGAGGGGGCGCTCCTCGTCGGCAGCCCGAACGGCTCGACCATGTGGCGCACCCTCACTGCGGCGCGCGAGCCGGGCAGCCCGCAGTGGCTTCCGGTCGTCGACGACGGGCGCGAGGTGCGCTGGCAGTCGGTGCCGGGCGATTTCGACGCGCTGGGCCCGGACTGGCAGGCCCCGCGGGTCGCCTACCTGCAGCACGCGACCGACCCCGTCACCTGGCTGGGGCTCGAGCTGATCTGGGCCGAGCCCGACTGGTTGACCCCCGAGGAGCGTTCCGACGACGTCAGCGACTCGATGCGCTGGATCCCGGCCGTGACCGCCCTGCAGGTCGCGATCGACATGTTCGTGAGCGCGGGCGTGCCTGCCAGCTACGGCCACAACTACGGCGACATCATGCTCGACGGATGGCAGGCGGTCACGGGCGACGGCGGGCTCGATGCCGCTGCGCTCGCACGCATCCAGAGCGTGCTCGAGGGGTACGCGGCGGTGCAGCCGGTCGGCAGCGTCAGCGAGTAGGGGTGCGGTGCCGGATGTCGGAGCCCGGGCCTTCTGGGGTCGTGCCCCCGATCTGCACCGCCCGCTAGGCTTCGGTCGTCGGCTCGAGGGGGAGCCGAGGCTCTGGCGAGCCGGGCGATGGGGGAGGAATGCCGTGCGCATTGTGAAGGGTGCTGCCGTCTCGGTGGCCGTGATCGTGGCCGTGACGCTCGCAGGTTGTGCGCCGGAGCCCGAGCCGTATGCGCCGCGCGTCTCGTCCGACGGGCCGCCCCCGGGTGACGCGGTCGAGGTGGCCGAGGGCGGACTCGACGGTGCGCTCGATGCGCTGGAGGGCGACATCCAGAAGATCCTCGACGAGTCGGGGGTGCCGGGCGCGGCCGTGGCGGTCGTGCACGGCGACGAACTGCTGTTCGCCGAGGGGTTCGGGGTGCGCGAGGTCGGCGAGGACGAGCCCGTCGACGAGTCCACGGTGTTCCAGATCGCCTCGATGTCCAAGCCGATCGCGGCGACCGTGGTCGCCTCGCAGTTGGGCGACGGACTCACGTGGGACACCCCGGCCGCGCAGTACCTGCCCGGGTTCGCGCTCGAGGACCCGTGGGTCACCGAGCACGTGACCGTCGGCGACCTCTTCGCGCACCGGTCGGGGCTGCCCCTGGCCGCGGGCGACTCGTTGGAGGACATCGGCTACGACCGGGACTACATCCTGGAGCACCTCGACCAGGTTCCGCTCGACCCGTTCCGGTCGACGTACAACTACGCCAACTTCGGGCTGACGGCCGGCGCCGAGGCGGTCGCGAACGCCGTCGGCACCGACTGGGAGACCCTGTCGGAGGAGGCCCTGTACGGGCCGCTCGGCATGGACTCCACGAGCTCGCGCTACGAGGACTTCCTCGCGCAGGACGACCGGGCGACGCTGCACGCGCTCGAGGACGGCAAGTTCCAGCCGCTCTACGAGCGCGACGCCGATGCGCAGACGCCCGCCGGCGGCGTCAGTTCGAACGTGCTCGACCTCGCGAAGTGGATGTCGTTGCTGCTCGAGAACGGCACCTTCTCCGGTGAGGAGATCGTGGCGGAGAGCCAGCTGGTCCCGGCGCTGACGCCCGAGATCGTCTCGAGCAACGCCGGTGCGGCCGGGTTCCGCGCGGGGTTCTACGGCTACGGCTTCAACACCGGGACCGATCCGTCGGGGCACACGACCGCCTCGCACTCCGGCGCGTTCTGCCTCGGCGCCGCGACGAACTTCCAGATCGTGCCGAGCCTCGGGCTCGGGGTCGTCGCCCTGACGAACGGCGGGCCGATCGGCGTGCCCGAGGCGATCGTCAGCACCTTCCTCGACCGGGTGCAGTTCGGCGAGGTGCACCGCGACTGGCTGGCCGACTACGGGCAGGCGTTCGCGCACTACTACGAGCCGGCCGGCGACCTCTCCGACGAGAGTGAGCCGACGGATGCCGCGGCCCCGGGCGCGCTCGAGGAGTACGCGGGCACGTGGACGAACCCCTACTACGGCGACGCCGTCGTGACTGTGAAGGGCGACGCCCTCGTCGCAAAGCTCGGGCCCGAAGGCGGATACGAGCTCGAGCTCGAGCCGTGGGACGGAGACGAGTTCGCGTTCGTGCCGACGGGCGAGAACGCGCCGTGGGGATCCAAGTCGTCGGCGACGTTCACGCTGGGCGGCGGGGCCGACACCATGCGGCTGCAGTTCTTCGACACCAACGGGCTCGGGACCTGGACGCGCTGACGTGCTGGCGCGCTGGCGCGCTCACGCGTTGGCGCGCTGACCTGTCGGCCCGGGGCGCGGCGAGGCGTGTCCGGCACGCCGCCCGGCGTCGGCCCGGCGTCGGTGCCGCGCTCAGGCCCCGGCGGCCACCGCGTTGTGCAGTCGATCGCCGTCGACGCCGAAGCGGCCGTAGCCGCCGCCGAGGTTCGTGAGCAGCACGAAGCAGATGCCGAGCGACGGCGTGATCCAGAACTCGGTGCCGGCCCAGCCGCCGTGCCCGTAGGTGTCGTTCGCGAGCAGCCCGGGTGAGGAGTGGCGCAGGTTCCACGCGAAGCCCCAGTCCTGTCCGCGCGACGCGGGGTAGGGCTCGAGCTTCGGCATGCCGACGGTCAGCGGGCGCAGCATCGCGGTGCTCGCGGCCTTCGAGACGAGGGTGCCGTCGTCGCGCAGCAGCGCGCTGCCGACGGCGAGCAGGTCTTCGGCGCGGCCGAGGAGTCCGGCTCCCGGATGCCGCAGGGCGGCGAATCGAGCATAGTCGAGTCCCTGCGACGCGGCGTCGACGGGCGCGTGCCGGCTCGCCGCGGCGTCGAACGTGAAGCCCGTCGCGCCCACGCGTGCGCCGACGGCGTCGACCGCCCGTTCCCAGGGTGCGCCGGAAGCGTGCTCGATGAGCGCCGCGACGCCCGCGTACGCGATGGTCGAGTAGCGGCTGGCGGTGCCGGCGGCGAAGTCGCGTCCGGGCTCGAGCAGGCCGGGGCGGAGGCCTCTGACGTCGTCCATCGGGGGCTCGGTGATGCCCGAGGTGTGGCTCACGAGGTGGCGCAGCCGCACGACGTCGTCGCGGCCGGCGCCGAACTCCGGCACGGCGTCGGCCAGCGGGGTGTCGGAGGTGAGCCGGCCCTGCTCGATCTGGTGCAGCGCGGCGAGGCCGACGATCGGCTTCGTGATCGAGAAGAGCGGGTAGTGGTCGTCGACGGAGGTCTCGCCGAACGCCTCGAGCGCGACGGTGCCGTCGCCGGTCGCGATGCCGAGCACGGCCGACGGCAGCGGGCCGTCGTCGACGTTTCGTCGGGCCCAGGCGAAGGCGTGGTCGAAGATCGGCATGTGGTCCTCTCGGGGCAGGCGGGGCACTGCGTGGAACGGGTCGGGGAGCGGGGCGGATGCCGCGGACGGCTCAGGTGCGCAGCACCACGTTGCGCGGCTCGTCGCCCCGCAGCATCCGCTCGATCTGGTCGCGCACGAGCCGCGCCATGCGGGGCATCATCGCGGTGGACGCGCCGCCGACGTGCGGTGAGACGAGCACGTTCGGCAGGGCGAACAGCGGGTGCCCGTCGGGCAGGGGCTCGGGGTCGGTGACGTCGAGGGCGAAGCGCAGGCGGCCCGAGGTCGCCTCTGCGAGGATCGCGGCGGTGTCGGCGACCTTGCCGCGGGCGATGTTCACGACGAGGGCTCCGTCGGGCAGCGCCGACAGGAATCGGGCGTCGACGAGGTCGGTCGTGGCCTCGGTCAGCGGAACGCCCACGATGACGATCTCGGCGAGGGGCAGCAGATCGGGCAGTTCGTCGATGCCGTGGATGCGGCCGCGCTCGTCGTCTCGTGCGCGGCTCGCCACGCGCGTGATCTCGACCTCGAACGGCAGCAGCCGCTGCTCGATCGCCTGCCCCACGCCGCCGTGGCCGATGAGCAGCACGCGCCGGTCGGCGAGGCTCGCATGCCGTGCGGGCGCCCAGCGGCCCTCGCCCGCCGCGCGCACGAAGTCGGGGATGCCGCGCTGGGCGGCGAGCACGAGCGCGAGGGTCAGCTCGGCGGTCGAGGTCTCGTGCACGGAGGCCGCGTTCGCGTAGACATGGCCGGGCGGCAGCACGTCGGCGACGTCGTCGTAGCCGATCGACTGCGACTGCACGAGCCGCGTGGTGACGCCCGCGAGGGCGCCGAGACGGCCGGATGCCCCCATGTACGGCGGCACGACGAGATCGAGGTGCGCGGCCGGGGCGGGCTCCTTGAGATCCCACAGCACCACGTCGACGCCCTCGGGCAACGGGCCGATCGCGTCGCGGAGGGTTGCGCCGGGCAGGGACACGAGCAGGCGGTCGGTCATGCATCGATCCTCTCAGAACGCCCGCCCGCGACATCCGCTCGACCGGGGATCGTGACCGGCCGACGGCCGGCCGGTGCGGCGGCACGCGGCCCGGCGGGCGCGACGGTCACGGCAGCTGCTCGACCTGGGCGCGGATGATGCGCTCGGCCACGCCCATGGCCTCGTCGCTCGGCGCGATCTCGTCGAAGCCGTGCAGCACGCCGTCGACCGCGAGCGAGGCGATGCCGTGGCTCATGGCGCACAGCTGCAGGAACGTGCTCTCGACGTCGCCGTGGATGTCGCCGTTCGCGTGCACCTCGACGACGAGCGCGCGCAGCCCGGCGAGCGCGGCGAGCCGGGCGCGATCGAGGGCCTCGTCGCCGCGGGCGATGCTCGGCGTGCGGAACATCGCATCGAAGTGCGCGGGATTGCGCTGGGCGAAGGCGACGAACTCGAGCGAGTCGGCGACGAGTCGCTCGCGGCCGGGCAGGTGCGCGGCGCGCTCCTGCGCGGTGCACAGCTCGTCGTCGAGCAGCGCGAGCCCCTCGAGCGCGAGCGCCCGTATCATGCCCTCGCGGCTGCCGAAGTAGTGCGTCGGTGCGGCGTGCGAGAGGCCGGCGCGGCGGGCGACCTCGCGGAGGCCCACGCTGTTGACGCCCTGTTCGCGTGCGAGCTGCTCCATGGCGCGCAGCAGGGCGGCGCGGCCGGGCGCTCCGCCGGTGGTCGGCGTGCTCGCGGCGGCGGCAGAGGCGTTGGTGACCGGGGCAGGGGCGGCCGGAGCCGATTCAGCCGCGGAGGTCGGGATCGTGTCGGACATCTTGCCTTCCATCGTGGTTCTCGAGCCGACTCCGGGCAAGTGCTTGACAATGTAAAGCACCTGCTCGTACGCTCGCTTTACATTGTAAAGCGATGGGAGCGGAACATGGTCGACATCACGAACGGCGAGGTCTGGAAGGCCATCACCGGGCAGAACTTCATGGTCATCGGCATGGTGACCGCGCGCGGCGAATCGCGCACCGCGGGGGTCATGCACGCCGTGCACGACGATCGCATCTGGTTCACCAGCCACGACCTCGCGTGGAAGACGCGGCACATCGCCGCGAACCCGAACGTCTCGGTCACGGTGCCGATCGCCAAGCGCGTGCCGCTCATGCCGTGGATCAGGATCCCGGCCGCGACCGTCACGTTCGCGGGCGACGCCGAGGTCGTGCCGCTCGGGGCCATGCCCGATCACGTGCGCAGCGCCCTGCTCGACGACCTCGAGGTCAGCGACGGCGGCGAGCACGGCGCCATCGTCGGCGTCCGTGTTCGGCCGACCGGGGACTTCGTCACCTACGGCCTGGGCGTGTCGGCGCTCGGCATGCGCGACGCCGAAGCGGCCGCAGGGCGCGTGCGCGCGGCATCCGTCAACGCCTGATCACGGCGCGCGGCGGCTGGTACCGTTGCGCTCATGAGTGACGCGGGGGGCGGGGCCGGCGCCGGAGGCGCGAACGACGAGGTGCCGCACCAGAACGTGGTCGCCGAGGCGCTGAAGGAACGCGTCTACGCGACCTTCACCGGACTCGCGATCGTGCTCGTGCAGTTGACGAACGTCGAGCACCTCGAGCCCGTACGGGTCATCATCGAACTCGCCGTCGGCATCCTCGCGATCACCGCGGCCGGGTTCGCGGCCGACGTCATCTCGTTCCTGTCGGTGCACGCGCGCTTCCCGGTCGGGCACGAGGTGCGCATCATGCTGCGGATCGCCGCGTCGGCACTGGCATCGGCCGGCGTGCCGGTCGTGGTGCTCGTGCTCGCCGTGTTCGGCATCGTCGAACTCGACACCGCGCTCCGCATCGTCTCGATCGTCTACGTCGTGACCCTCGGCGTGATCGCCTACCTCGGGGTGCGACGCACGAATGCGCCGTGGTGGAAGCAACTGATCGCGCTCGCCGCACTCATGGCGGTCGGGCTCAGCGTGGTCATCATCCAGCTCGCCGCGCACGGGCACTGACCCGCGCTTCGCGGCACGATCGAGGTCTAGTCGACCAGGCTGATCGACACGATGCGAGCCGGTGCGCCCGACCCGCACAACGCCTCGCCGACGGGGAGCGCCTCGACCTTCACGAGCACGGTGTCGCCGACCGCGATGTCCCCGTCGACCTCGCCGGTCAGCGACCACACCGTGCCGTCGTCGGTCGTGACCTCGACGCACGAGTCGCCGAGACCGCTGACCCGGCCGGCCACCGTGCCGTTCGGAATCGCGTCGGTCGGGTTCGTCGGCGGGGCGGTGGGCGGCGTCAGGGTCGGCAGGTCGGTCGACGACGGGGTCGCGCTCGTCGAGGGCGGTTCCGGGGCGTCGGATGCCGGTGCATCGCCGGGTTCGTCGGCTGCGGGCGCGCATCCGGCCATCAGTCCGACGGCGAACACCGTCAGGGCGAGCGCGGCGATCGTTCGCATGCAGGCCTCCTTCGTCGGTGCCGTGCGGCCATTCTGCTCCGAACGGGACGCGCGCGGAAGCGATCGAGCACGGCCGAAGCGGACGACGCCCGGGAGTCGGAACTCCCGGGCGTCGTCGTGGTGCGTGGTCGCCGTGCGACGACCTCCGCGGCCTAGAAGACCGCGACGGTCATCGACGTGCCCGCCTGCTTCACGACGAGGATCTTCACGCCGACGGCGGGAAGCTTGACCCCGTGGTTCGGCACCTCGGAGTACCAGTACTGCTTCTTGTCGTCGAACAGCGGGTTCGGCAGCTGCGACTTGATCGTGCTCTTCACGCCGCTGACGTGGAGGTCGACCTTGTCGGTGGGCTTGAACCCGAACGGGGCGTCGTACACCTGCACGCGTGCTCGCCAGTAGTTGCCGTTCACGTCCTTCAACGGCTTCGGGTGCGAGTCGACGTAGAGGTTCCGGCCGCTGCCCGGGTGGGCGAACGTGTCGTTGTCGGACTGCGACAGATCCCAGTACGAGATGAGCAGGCCCTCCTGGTAGGCGTAGTGGTCGACGAGGTCGGGCTTCGCCGGGTTGTACCCGAAGAAGTACGGCCCGGTCTTGAGGTACTTGTCGTACGACGTGTACGTGCGGTTCGCGGCGATGTAGTAGTTGTCGAACTGCTGCGTCGTCTGCGAGCCGACCGCCGTGAACCCGACGACCGTCCACCCGTTCGCCCCCGACTCGGCACCGTCCGTGAAGACGCCCGCGATCGCGAGGTCGTCGAGGAACAGGCCGGGCACGAGGTCGCCGCCGTTGCCGGTGACGCCGCCATCGGTCGTGTACCGGATGCGGATGTCGACCGTCTGGCCCGCGAAGGCGCTCAGGTCGAACGAGGCGTCCGTCCACGTGGCCGCCGTGCCGTCGAAGCCGCCGGTGCCCGGGTCGGTCGTGATGTTGCCGACGATCGGCACGAAGCCGGCCCCGGTGTTCACCTCGACGTAGCCGAAGTCGTAGCCCGCCTCGAGGTCGTACCTGGCCTTGAACGTCAGCGCCGACGTGCCCGCCGGGACGGCGACCGTCCTGGTGAGCGTGCTCGTCAGGTTGTCGCCCGACCCGCTGTACCACTGCGAGGCGCCGGAGGCCGGTGCGCCGAGATCGGTCGAGACCGTCTTCTTCGGCAGCGAGACGATGACGGCCTGCGGCTTCTTCGTGTTGTACTCCGAGGGTCCGAGGTCGACGACCTTCTTCTGCCCGGCCTGCACCAGCTTGTAGTCGAGCCAGCCGAGCTGGAGCTTGTTCCACGCGCCGAGATCGCCGCCGCGCTCGCCGATGCCCTGATCGGTCTTGGCGCCGAGTCGGCTCTGCGCCATGAGCGTCCAGTGCTCGTTGTTGTTGTCGCCGCCCGAGAGCACGTTGTAGTCGTCGGGCAGGCCGAGGTCGTGACCGTACTCGTGGTAGAACACGCTGCGGCCGCCGTTCTCGGGCTGGATCGTGTAGTCGCCGATCCAGACGCCGGAGGTGCCGATCTGGGGGCCGCCGAGCTTGTTCGTGGCCGGACCGGTCACGCCGGCCTGGTTGACGTAGGCGTACCAGCGGTGGCTCCAGATGGCGTCGGTGCCGTAGATCGGGTCGCCGTCGGCCTGGTCGCCGCCCGCGTGCACGATCTGGAAGTGGTCGATGTAGCCGTCGGGCTCGTTGAACTGCCCGTCGCCGTCGTAGTCGTAGCGATCCCAGACGTCGAAGGACGCCAGGTCGGCGTTGACCTCGGCAACCGAGCGACCCTGGGCGAGCTGGTCGGTGTACCAGACGTTCGCCGCGTCGCGAACGAGGTTCCAGACGTTGCTGCAGACGTTGGCGCCGCAGGCGTCCGCGCCGTAGCGGGCCTGGTTGTAGTTGACCTTGACCCAGTCGGTGACCTCGCCGCCGACGCTGTACCGGCCGGATGACTGCGACTCGTAGTAGTCGCGCAGCGATTCCGCGCCGCCGAAGTAGAGGTCCTGGAAGTACGGCTGCGAGTAGTCGGCCTGCCAGACGGTCGAGTTGTCGACGGCCCGGTTCGGCGCGGGGATCTCGTTGTGCAGGGGGCCGGTGCCGCGTTGCGCGGTCGGCGACGTCGGGTAGCTCGGGTGCTGTTCATCGCCGAACTCGGCGAGGATGACGAAGATGCGGTCGGTCGTCTCGCGCGAGAGCTCGACGTACTGGTCCTTCGCCTTGCCCGGCTTGCCGGGCTTGCCCGACTTGTTGCCCGGCGCGGCGGCAGGGGCTTCGGAGCCGACCTTCACGACGGTGCTGTCGCCCCGTTGCTCCGTGGTGAGCTCGCCGTTGAGCACACCGGTGATCGCGGACTCGCGAAGCGCGGTGCGCTTCTCGTCGAGCGGGTTGGGCAGGGCATCCGACGGGGCGACCCCCGACGGGGCCGAGTCGGCGGGTGGTGCTGCGAACGCGGCCGGAGCCCCGATCATGCTCGCAGTGAGGAGTGCCGCGGTGGCGGCGCCCAACAGCATCTTGCGCACAGATACCTCCAGTGAGGAGTGCCGGGGCCGCTGAGGTCGGCGGCGGTGCAGCATGAGGCGGCCGGAGAGCCCGTCACTGGTGGTGGCGCCTCAGCCTCTTGTGGGGTGATGCAACACGCCGGATCCGGCGATGCCCAAGAGTCTATGAATCAGCTGCGCGACAAGACAGTCTTGAACTCCGGGCCCGGTCGGAGGATGATTCCGCCCCTCACCGTGCCGGTTCGTACCGCCTCGGGGTGAACGCCGCCGACACGAGGGCGCGGAGCGACACCAGATCGCCGTCGACGAAGCCCTGTGCGCGCGCCTGCACGAGCACGTTGCCGATCGCGGTCGCCTCGACGGGGCCCGCGAGCACCGGCAGGCCCGACCGGTCGGCCGTGCGCCGGCAGAGCAGCTCGTTGAGCGCGCCGCCGCCGACGATGTGGATCGTCTCGACGTCGACGCCCGAGAGCACGGACGCCTGCCGCACGGTCGCCGCGAACGCCTCGGCGAGCGACTCGATGATCGATCGCGCGAACTCCGCGCGCGTCTGCGGTGCGGGTACCCCGTGCTCGGCGCACCATTCCGCGATGCGCCCGGGCAGGTCGCCGGGGGCCATGAAGCGCGGGTCGTCGGCGTCGAACACCGAGACCGGGGCGGTGACGGATGCCGCGGCCGCGAGCAGCTGCGTCAGGTCGATCGCCTCCCCGTCGCGCTCCCACCACCGCACCGACTCCGAGAGCAGCCAGAGGCCCATGACGTTGTGCAGGAAGCGCACGCGGCCGTCGACCCCGGCCTCGTTCGTGAAGTTCGCGTCGCGCGCGGCATCCGTCGTCACGGGGTGCTCGAGCTCGACGCCCACGAGCCCCCAGGTGCCGCACGAGATGTAGGCGGCCGACTCGGGGTCCATCGGCACGGCCACGACCGCCGAGGCCGTGTCGTGCGAACCGACGGCGACGACCTCCACGCCTGCCGGCGCGCCGAGCTGCTCGGCGACCGAGGTGCGCAGGGCGCCGAGCGAGTCGCCGGGGGAGACGATGGGGGCGAAGACGGATGCCGGGAGGCCGAGGCGCTCGATGAGCTCGTCGTCCCATTCCCCGGTGTGCACGCCGACGAGTCCGGTCGTGGAGGCGTTCGTGCGCTCAGCGACGCGCCGGCCCGTGAGCTGGAACGCGATGAGGTCGGGCACGAGCAGGAGCGAGTCGGCGAGCCCGAGCCAGCCGCCGACAACGCCGTCGGCGGCCGCGGACTGCTCGGCCGCGGACTGCTCGGCCGCGAGCTGGTAGACCGTGTTGAACGGCAGGAACTGCAGGCCGTTGCGGCGGTAGAGCTCGGCGAACGGCGCGATCGCGTGCACGCCGTCGACCGCGGCGGCGTTGCGGTCGTCGCGGTAGTGGAACGGCTCGCCGAGGAGGCGGTCGCCCCGCAGCAGGCCGTAGTCGACCGCCCACGAGTCGACGCCGATCGAGGCGACCGACGGCTCGCGGCGGAACGCGTCGGCGAGGCCGGTCGTCAGGTCGCGGTACAGGCCCGTGAAGTCCCAGTGCAGGCCCGACGCGAGTCGCACCGGGCCGTTCGGGAAGCGCGCGACGTGCTCGAGGTCGAGTGTGCCGGCGCGCTGGTCGACGCGGCCGAGGATGACCCGTCCGCTCGTCGCGCCGAGGTCGACCGCCGCGACGGTGCCCGCACCACGGGCGCTTCCACCGCGGAGGACGGTTCGCGCGATGGAGGATGGTTCGGCGTGTCCTCCGGTGCCCGAACCGTCCTCAGCAGGACGGTCGCTCATCGCAGGAACGCCGCCGCGACGCCCGCATCCACGGGGATGTGCAGGCCCGTCGTGTGGCTGAGCTCGGGGCCCGTGAGCACGATGACCGCGTTCGCGACGTGCTCGGGCAGCACCTCGCGCTTGAGGATCGTGCGCTGGGCGTAGAACTTGCCGAGGTCCTCCTCCTCGATGCCGTAGGTCTTGGCGCGGTTGGCACCCCAGCCCGAGGCGAAGATGCCCGAGCCGCGCACGACGCCGTCGGGGTTGATGCCGTTGACCTTGATGCCGTACTCGCCGAGCTCGACCGCGAGCAGGCGCACCTGGTGGGCCTGGTCGGCCTTCGTGGCCGAGTAGGCGATGTTGTTCGGCCCGGCGAACACCGAGTTCTTCGAGGAGATGTAGATGATGTCGCCGCCGAGCCCCTGGTCGATGAGCACGCGCGCAGCGGCCTTCGACACGAGGAACGACCCCTTGGCCATGACGTCGTGCTGGAGGTCCCAGTCGGCCTCGGTGGTCTCGAGCAGGGGCTTCGAGAGGCTCAGGCCAGCGTTGTTCACGACGAGGTCGAGGCCGCCGAAGGCGAGGACGGCGTCGTCGATCGCGCGCTGGATCGCGGCGCCGTCGGTGACGTTCGCCTGCACGCCGATCGCGACATCCGTGCCGCCGAGTTCGGCTGCGGCGGCCTGCGCCTTCTCGAGGTCGAGATCGGCGATGACGACGCATGCGCCCTCGGCCGCGAGCCGGGTCGCGATGGCCTTGCCGATGCCGGAGGCCGCGCCGGTCACGAGCGCGATGCGACCCGCGTGCGGCTTGGGCTTCGGCATGCGCTGCAGCTTGGCCTCCTCGAGCGCCCAGTACTCGATCGCGAACTTCTCGGCGTCGCTGATGGGGGAGTACGTCGAGAGCGCCTCGGCGCCCCGCATGACGTTGATCGCGTTGACGTAGAACTCGCCCGCGACGCGCGCGGTCTGCTTGTTCGCGCCGTAGCTGAACATGCCGACGCCCGGGATGAGCACGATGAGCGGGTCGGCGCCGCGGATCGCAGGGCTCTCGGGCGTCGCGTGGGCGTCGTAGTAGGCGCGGTAGTCGGCGCGGTAGGCCTCGTGCAGCTCCGTCAGGCGGGCGACGGAATCCTCGATCGATGCCGAGGCGGGCAGGTCGAGCAGCATGGGCTTGACCTTGGTGCGCAGGAAGTGGTCGGGGCAGCTCGTGCCGAGAGCCGCGAGCGCACCCGACTTCGAGCGCGCGAGGAAGTCGAGCACCTCGGGCGCGTCGGTGAAGTGGCCGACCATCGGCTTGTCGTGGCTCGCGAGTCCGCGGATCGTCGCGGCGAGGGCGGCGGCCTTGGCGCGGCGCTCGCCGGGCTCCAACGGCTCGAAGCCGTCGACGACGGGCCCGAACGGCTCGGCCGCGCCGTGCTCGGCGATGTAGGCCGCGGCAGTGTCGATGATGCGCAGCGAGTTCGCCTCGGTCTCGTCGGAGGTGTCGCCCCACGCGGTGATGCCGTGGCCGCCGAGGATGCAGCCGATCGCCTGCGGGTTCGCGGCCTTGATCGCCGCGATGTCGAGTCCGAGCTGGAATCCGGGGCGGCGCCACGGCACCCAGACCACGGTGTCGCCGAAGATCTTCGCCGTCAGCTCTTCGCCGTCGGCCGCGGTCGCGATCGCGATGCCCGAGTCGGGGTGCAGGTGGTCGACGTGCGCCGCGTCGACGAGGCCGTGCATGGCCGTGTCGATCGACGGCGCCGCGCCGCCCTTGCCGTGCAGCGTGTAGTCGAACGCGGCGACCATCTCGTCTTCGCGCTCGAGGCCCGGGTACACGTCGACGAGCGCGCGCAGGCGGTCGAGGCGCAGCACCGCGAGGCCCGGCTCGGTGAGCGTGCCGAGGTCGCCGCCCGAGCCCTTGACCCACATGAGCTCGACGGGCTCGCCCGTGACCGGGTCGGTCTCGGTGCCCTTGGCCGACGTGTTGCCGCCGGCGTAGTTCGTGTTCTTCGGGTCGGCGCCGAGGCGGTTCGACCGCGCGATGAGGTCGGCTGCAGCCTGGTTCGTCATGAGGTGATTCCTTCGGTGGTGCGGAGGGTGGTCTGGTGGGTGGGGAGACCCGCGAGCCAGCGCAGAACGCGCTCGATCGAGGCGGATGCCGCGGGCTCGCCGGGTCGGTTCAGGTGCCCGTGCTCGGTGCCGGGCTCGATGACGCACGTGGTGTCGTCGCCGGCCTCGACGAGCGTGGCGGCGAACAGCTCGCCGGAGACGCGCAACTCGTCGGCCTCGCCGTTGACCATGAGCACCGGCGGGAATCCGGCGAGGTCGGATGCCGCGGCGCGGCCGGGCACGGCGGGCAGCGGCGCCTCGTCGACCGGGCCTCCGAGATAGGTCTCGTACATGGCGCGCACGACGGCCGGGCCGAAGCGGTCGGCCACGGGGTTCGCGTCGAGGAGGGCGCGAAGTTCGGCGTCGGGCGCGGGCTGCACGGCGAGCAGCGTGGGATACGCGAGGAACACGCCCGTGGGCAGCGCCGAGGCCGGCGTCGCCGGTGCGTGCCCGAGCAACCGCAGCACGGCGCCCGTCACGAGATTGGCGCCGGCACTCGCCCCGCCGATCACGACGCGCGCCCGGTCGATGCCGAGCTCGTCGGCGTGCCCGAGCGTCCAGGCCCAGGCGGCGAGCACGTCGTCGGAGCCGGCCGGGTAGCGCCCGCCGTCGTCGACGGCGAGCCGGTAGTCGACCGAGATCACGGTCACGCCGCGCGAGGCGAGGGTGCGCGAGACCCAGTCCGCCTCGGGCATGTCGAGGTCGCCGGCCGCGAAGCCGCCGCCGTGCGCCCAGACGAGCGCGGGCGTCGGGCGGCGCGCCGCGACACCCGCCGTGCTCGCGGGGTAGACCCGCACGAGCCCGTCGGCCGCGCCGTACGCCGTCACCTGCGACATCCGCTCAGGCACCCCAGCCGGCCTGCACGCCGCCGACGCGGTCGGCGGCGATCTGCGCGAGGTAGCCCGACTCGGCGAAAGCCTTCATCGGGTCGGCGGGCAGTCCGCGCGACTCGCGCCACTCGGCGAGGGCGGGGCGCACGTCGGTGTAGAAGGCGTCCATGAACACGCGGTTGGCCTCGAGCACGTCGCCCGAGCGCTGCGCAGCGGCCAGCGCCGCGCCGTCGACGAGCAGCGCGCGCGCCGTCATCTCCTGCACGTTCAGCACCGAGCGGATCTGGCCGGGCACCTTGTCCTCCACGTTGTGGCACTGGTCGAGCATGAACGCGACGTCGGGGTTGTTCAGGCCCCCGCCGCGGATCACCTCGTACAGGATGCGGAACAGCTGGAACGGGTCGGCCGCGCCCACGATGAGGTCGTCGTCGGCGTAGAAGCGCGAGTTGAAGTCGAACGAGCCGAGCTTGCCGAGGCGCAGCAGCTGCATGACGATGAACTCGATGTTCGTGCCGGGCGCGTGGTGGCCCGTGTCGAGGCAGACCATGGCCTTGTCGCCGAGCGCGGCCACCTGGGCGTAGCTCGTACCCCAGTCGGGAACGTCGGTGTGGTAGAACGCCGGCTCGAAGAACTTGTACTCGAGCACGAGGCGCTGCTCGTCGCCGAGGCGCGCGTAGATCTCGGCGAGCGACTCGTGCAGGCGGTCCTGGCGGCCGCGGAGGTCGGCCTGGCCGGGGTAGTTCGAGCCCTCGGCGAGCCAGATCTTGAGGTCGCGCGACCCGGTCGCGTGCATGACGTCGATGCACTCGAGGTGGTGGTCGATGGCCTTGCGGCGCACCGCCGCGTCTTCGTGGGTGAGGGCGCCGAACTTGTAGTCGTCGTCCTGGAAGGTGTTCGAGTTGATCGTGCCGAGCTGCACGCCCAGGCCCTCGGCGTGCGCGCGCAGGTCGTCGTAGGAGTCGACCTTGTCCCACGGGATGTGCAGGGCGACCGTCGGCGCGAGGGCCGTGAACTTCTGCACCTGCGCGGCATCCGCGATCTTCTCGTAGGGGTCGCGGGGGGTGCCGGGCGTCGCGAACACCTTGAAGCGGGTGCCCGAGTTGCCGAACGCCCAGCTGGGCAGTTCGATGGCCTGCTGCTCGAGCTGGGCGAGCTGGTCTGCGGAGAAGATGCTCACGAGTTGCTGCTTTCTGCGATGGGAGCGACGGATGCCGCGTGGTCGGTGGGGGTCTGAGGGGCGACGGATGCCGCGGGGCCGGCGTCGCCGGAGGTTCCGGCGGTGGTGCCGGGTGCCGCGTGGCCGGCGGGCTCGGGCGCGAGGGCCGCGAGCTGGTCTTCGAGGTTGAACACCTCGGCGAGGCGCGGAGCGCCCTGGTCGGGCCGGGAGCCGTCGAGCGAGACGAAGAAGTCGGCCATCTCGGCCTCCCAGGCGGCGGTGCGCGGGTCGAGCTCGAGCGCGCGCTGCGATGCCGCGTCGTCGTCGGTCTCGTAGACGCCGATGAGCAGGCCGTCGGGGCGGAGGTAGAGCGAGTAGTTGCGGCGGCCGGAGTCCGCGATCGCGCGGAGCATCTCGGGCCAGACCGCGGCGTGGCGCTCGCGGTACTCGTCGAGGCGGGCGGGGTCGACCTGCAGCTGGAAGCAGACGCGTTCTGCTGCGTCGCGCTGGCTCGTCATCGAGCGTCTCCGTCCTGGTGGGTTATGAATCGTTTCAAGACTCTACATGGAACTTGGGGCGAACGCAACGGGAATGCGCTTACCGTTCGTCCGGTCCGCTTGCGGGGGAGTGCGCGGACGAGCCGTTCGCCCGCACACGCCCCGAGACGGCCGAGGCCCGGCGGGGTGAACCGCCGCCGGGCCTCGGGTGCGGCATCCGATCAGAAATCGAAGTCCGCGATGTTGTCGGCGTTGAACTCGAACGGGTCGCCGAGGAGCACGACGCCGTCGGCGCCGACCGTGTACTCGCCGAGCTTGCCCGCGTCGAACGTGTCGCCCTCTGCGCCGGTGATGTCGCCCTCGATGAGCGCCTTCGCCGCATAGGCGGTGAGGTAGCCGAGGTCGGCCGGGTTCCACAGCGCGAACGCGGTGATGGTGCCGTCCTCGACGTACTCGCGCAGCTGGTTCGGCGTGCCGAGACCGGTCAGCGCGACCTTGCCCTTGTACTCCGAGGTCGAGAGGTAGCGCGCCGCAGCCGCGATGCCGACCGTCGTGGGCGAGATGATGCCCTTGAGGTCGGGGTGGGTCTGCAGCAGTGCCGCCGTCTTGTCGAACGACGTCTGGTCGTCGTCGTCGCCGTAGACGGTCTCGACGAGCGTGATGTCGGGGTAGTCGCTCGCGAGGTACGTCTCCATCAGGTCGATCCAGGCGTTCTGGTTCGTCGCGTTCGCGGATGCCGAGAGGATCGCGATCTCGCCCGATCCGCCGATCTGGTCGGCGATGAGGTCGACCTGCACCTTGGCGATGCCCTCTGCATCGGCCTGGTTGATGAACAGGTCGCGGCAGTCGGGGTTCGTGTCGGAGTCGAAGGTGACGACCTTGACGCCGGCATCGCGCGCCTCGTTCAGCGCGTCGCAGATGGCCTCGGGGTCGTTCGCCGAGACGGCGATCGCGCCGACGCCCTGCTGGGTGAGCGTGTTGATGTAGCTCACCTGCGCGTCGGGCGTGGCTTCGGCGGGGCCGACCTCGGCGAAGGTGCCCTTGAACTCGTCGATGGCCTCCTTGGCTCCCGACGAGGAGGTGTCGAAGTACGGGTTGCCGAGGTTCTTCGGCAGGAACGTGATGGCGAGGTTGTCGCTGCCGCCACCGTCGCCCGAACCCGAACCGGAGTCGCCGGCGGCGCAGCCGGTCGCGATGAGCGCGACGCTCACCGCGAGTGCGGCCAGGGCCGCTGCGCGGGACTTCTTGTGAAACATCGTTGTTTTCCCTTCATCGGTGGTGGTCGATGGGTGATCGCATCGACACGCGTGCGCGGGCGGTCACCCTGCTGCGGAAGCCTTCGCGCGCGCGGTTCCCCCTGGTGCCCTGCGTTTCGTGCGCAGCCAAGCCAGGAAGCTGTTGGACACCACGGAGGCCACGAGGAGCACCCCTGTGATGATGTTGATGACGTCGGAGGTGACGTTCGCGAGGCGCAGGGCGCTCGCGAGGATGCCGATCAGCAGCACGCCGGCGATGACGCCGTGGATCGCGCCGCGACCGCCGAAGACCGAGACGCCGCCGAGCACGACCGCCGCGATGACCTGGAGCTCGAGGCCGGTCGCGTTGTCGCCGCGGGCGCTGCCGAATCGGAGCGTGTAGTAGACGCCCGCGAGTGCCGCGATGGTGCCCGAGAGCACGAACAGCACGAGCTTCGTGCGCTCGACGTGCACCCCCGAGAAGCGGGCCGCCGTCTTCGAGAGGCCGATCGCGTAGATGCCCCGGCCGAACGGCGTGAAGTGCAGCAGCACGACGAACACCACGAGCAGCACGAGGAAGAGCAGCAGCACGGCCGGCACGTTCGAACCGCCGAGCTTCATCTTCGCGAGGTCGGTCCAGAACTCGGGGAAGTCGGTCACCGCGGTCGTGCCGAGCAGGCCGACCGCGAGACCGCGGTAGAGCGCGAGCGTGCCGATCGTGACCGCGAGCGAGGGCAGGCCCACGACCGTGACCAGGAACCCGTTGACGGCTCCGGCGATCGCGCCGGCCACGAGCGCCACGACGATCGCGAGCTCGAACGGCGCGCCGGCCTGGGTGAGCACGCCGATGAGCACGCTCGACAGGCCGACGACGCTCGCGACCGAGAGGTCGATCTCGCCCGTGATCATGATGAGCGTCATCGGCAGTGCGATGAGCAGGATCGGGGTGACGTCGAGGATCAGGTAGGTCAGGGTGATCGGCTGCCCGAAGCCGCGCACGCTCACCGAGGCGACGACGGCGACGATGACGAGCAGGCCGACGATGGCCATCTCGCGGGTGAGCAGCAGGCGCTGCCAGAGCGGGCGGTCGTAGTCGCGGTACGTGCGCACGGGGGTGGCGGTGGAGGCGGTTGCGGTGGTCATCAGTCGTCCTCCCTGGCCGCGATGAGCTTGCGTTTCTGGCGAACGGCCAGCACGCGGTCGAGCACGATGGCGCCGATGATGAGCACGCCGACCACGGCGCGCTGCCAGAAGTCGGGGATGCCGAGAATGGGCAGGGCGCGGTTGATGGTCAGGAGCAGCACGCCGCCGATCGCGGCGCCCCACACCGACCCGACGCCGCCCGTGATGGCGACGCCGCCGATGACGGCCGCACCGACCGCGTCGAGCTCCCAGCCGGCGCCCGCCTGCGAGTTCACGGTGCCGTAGCGGGCCGTGTAGAGCACGCCCGCGAGACCCGCGAGGGCGCCCGACGAGACGAAGGCGATGAGCAGGCGGCGCGTGACGCGCAGGCCGTAGAGCTCGGCCGCGGCCGGGTCGGAGCCGATCGCGTAGAACTCGCGGCCGCCGCGGGTGTTCTTCATGATCCAGCCGATCACGACGAGCACGACGATCGCGATGATCGTGAGGATCGGGATCCACAGCACCTGGCCGGTGCCGAGGGCCAGGAAGTCCTTCGGCAGGTCGGAGGCGTTCACGCGGTCGCTGCCGGTCCAGAGCACGTTGATGCCGCGGTACGCGTAGAGCGTGCCGAGCGTGATGACCATGGCGGGCACCTTGGCGTAGGCGACGAGCGCGCCGTTCACGAGCCCGAGCAGGCCGCCGAACACGATCGCGGCCACGAACACGGCGAGGATCGGGATGCCCGGGATGTCGATGAACAGCCGCCCGGTCAGGTAGGCCGACAGGCCGAGGATCGAGCCGACCGAGAGGTCGACGTTGCGCGTGATGAGCACGATCGCCTGGCCGATCGCGACGAGCACGAGGATCGACGGGGTCAGCAGCAGGTCGCGCCATCCGTCGGAGCTGAACAGGAAGTTCGGGTTCGCGACCGTGGCGGCGATCACGACGATCACGAGTGCGAGCAGGATGCCGAACTCGCGGGCCGCTCCGACGGCCTGAAGACGCTTGGTGACGGCCGTCTTCTCGATGACGGGCGCGACCGGCGCGGGGCTGGGGGCTGGCGCGGTCACGAGTGGGCTCCCGGGGTCTGGGCGGCCGCGTGGGTCGCGGCGAACATGACGTTCTCGCTGGTGGCGTCGCTGCGGTCGATCTCGGCCGTGATGCGGCCTTCGCGCATCACGAGCACGCGGTCGGCCATGCCGAGCACCTCGGGCAGCTCCGACGAGATCATGAGGATGCCCATGCCCTTGCCGGCGAGTTCGGAGAGCAGGCGGTGCACCTCGGCCTTGGTGCCCACGTCGATGCCGCGGGTCGGCTCGTCGATGATGAGCACGGTCGGCTCGGTGGCGAGCCACTTGCCGAGCACGACCTTCTGCTGGTTGCCGCCCGAGAGGGTTCCGGCCACGGTGCTGAGCGCGTTCGTCTTGACCTCGAGGCGGCTGGCCCAGACCCGCGCCGCCCGGTTCTCGGCGCCGTTGGTGATGATGCCGGCCTTCGCGAGCTGGTTGCGGATGACGAGCGAGAGATTGCGGGCGACGGATGACTCGAGCACGAGTCCTTCCTTCCGTCGGTCCTCGGGCACGAGGGCGATGCCCGCGCTGATCGCCCGGTCGGGGCGGTTGCGCGGCAGCGTGCGGCCGCCGAGCCGAACGGAGCCGGACTCGTAGGGGTCGACGCCGAAGACGGCGCGGGCGACCTCGCTGCGCCCGGCGCCGACGAGTCCGGCGAGGCCGACGATCTCGCCGGAGCGCACCGAGAAGGTGATGTCGTGGAAGACGCCCGTGCGGGTCAGGCCCTCGACCTCGAGCAGGGGCTCGCCGATCTCGGCCTCGGTCTTGGGGAACAGCTCGGTCACGTCGCGGCCGACCATCTGGCGCACCATCTCGTCGACCGTGGTCTCGGCGATGGGCGTGGTGGCGACGTAGGCGCCGTCGCGCATGACGGTCACGGTGTCGCAGAGCGCGAAGATCTCGTCGAAGCGGTGCGAGATGAACAGCAGGGCGCGGCCCTCGTCGCGGAGGCTCCGTGCGACGGCGAAGAGGCGGTCGACCTCGACGCCCGAGAGGGCGGCGGTCGGCTCGTCCATGATGAGCACGCGGGCGTCGAGCGAGACGGCCTTGGCGATCTCGATGACCTGCTGGTCGGCGATCGAGAGGCCCTCGGCGGGGCGCTCGGGGTCGATGCGAACGCCGAGCCGCTGGAACAACTCCTCGGCCTCGCGGCGCATGGCCTTGCGGTCGATGCGCCCGAACCGGTTGACGGGCTGGCGGCCCATGAAGATGTTCTCGGTGACCGTGAGGTCGGGGAACAGCGTCGGCTCCTGGTAGATGACCGCGATGCCCGCGGCCTTCGACTGGGCGGTCGAGGTGAAGTCGACGTCCTCGCCGCGCAGGCGGAACTCGCCGGCGTCGCGGCGGTAGAGCCCGGCGACGATCTTGACGAGCGTCGACTTGCCGGCGCCGTTCTCGCCGACGAGCGCGTGGATGGAGCCGGAGTCGAGTTGCAGGCTTCCGGAGCGGAGGGCGACCACCGGTCCGAACGACTTGACGACCCGCGAGAGCTCAAGCATGGGCGGCGCCGGCGTCTGCGGCGTGTCCGTCTGCACGATGGCCTCCTCATCGAGGTGAATCAGTGAGTCTGTGATGAATCAGTGATGAATCGATTCATGTACGATTCAGGGGATACTGTATGGAACGTTTCACTCGCGGTCAAGTCACGAAGGCCGACCGCGGGCATCAGGGGTCGATCGGCAAGGGAGCTGCAATGGCCGGAGTGCGCATCCGCGATGTCGCGCAGCACGCCGGCGTCTCGGTCGGCACCGTGTCGAACGTGCTGAACCGCCCAGGCGATGTCTCGCCCGACTCGGTCGAACGCGTCAACCGCGCCATCGAGCAGCTCGGCTACGTGCGCAACGACGCCGCGCGCAAGCTCCGCGCGGGCGTCTCGACGACGGTCGGCTTCGTCGTCCTCGACGGCCAGAACCCGTTCTTCACCGACGTCGTGCGCGGCGCCGAAGACGAGGCCAGTAGCCACAACCTCGCGATCCTCTACGGCAACACCGACGAGGATGTCGCGCGCGAGCGCATGTACCTCGACCTGTTCGAGGAGCAGCAGGTGCGCGGTGTGCTCATCTCGCCGTACGGCGACATCCACTCGCGGTTGGAGCGTCTGCGCGCCCGCGGCATCCCGGCCGTGCTCGTCGACCGGTTCAGCGGCGACGGGCGCTTCAGCTCGGTCTCGGTCGACAGCGTCGCGGGCGGGCGCATGGCCGTCGAGCACCTCATCGGCACCGGGCGCCGCCGCATCGCGTTCGTCGGCGGCCCGTTCGACATGCAGCAGGTGCGCGACCGCCTCGCGGGGGCGAGGGTCGCGGCCGAGAACGCCGCGACGCCCGTCGAGATCGAGGTCCTCGCGACCGAGGCGCCGACGGTCGAGGCCGGCGTCGTCGCGGGCGCACGCATCCTCGCCCGACCACGAGGCGACCGCCCCGACGCGCTCTTCGCGGCGAACGACCTCGTCGCGCTCGGCCTGCTCCAGGCGCTCGTCGTCGACGGCCGCATGCTCGTGCCCGACGAGATCGCGATCATCGGGTTCGACGACATCCCGTTCGCCGGGGCGGCGGCCGTGCCGCTCTCGTCGATGCGGCAGCCGAGCCGCATGATCGGGCGGACGGCGCTGCGCATCCTGCTCGAGGAGACGGCCGATCCCGACCTCATCCGGCGCCAGACGGTGTTCCTGCCCGAGCTCGTGGTGCGCAGGTCGACCGCGTCGACGGCCGCCGGGGCTTCTGCGTCGGCGACGCCCGGCGCCATACGCGGGAGGTGAGCGCGATTCCTGACATCATGGCCGGAGCGCCGCTCGAAGGTGCCGCAACGAACGGAAGGGGCGTCCGGTGGCCGTCAGTGTGAAGGATGTCGCGGCCGCGGCATCCGTCTCGGTCGGAACCGTCTCGAACGTGCTCAACCGGCCCGACATCGTCGCGCCCGCGACCGTCGCGCGCGTGCAGGCCGCGATCGAGCGTCTCGGCTTCGTGCGCAATGACGCCGCCCGACAGCTGCGGGCCGGTCGAAGCCGCAGCATCGGGCTCGTCGTGCTCGACGTGCGCAACCCGTTCTTCACAGACATCGCCCGCGGCTCCGAAGACCGCGCGGCCGAAGACGGCATGACGATCCTCCTCGGCAACAGCGACGAGAACGCCACGCGCGAGGGCGCCTACCTCGACCTGTTCGAGGAGCAGCGCGTCCACGGCGTGCTCATCTCGCCCATGAGCGACGACCTGCCCCGCCTCGCGCGCCTGCGCGACCGCGGCACGCCCGTCGTGCTCGTCGACCGCGAGTCGACCGACCGCGCGTTCTCGTCGGTCGCCGTCGACGACGTCGTCGGCGGCGAGCTCGCCGTGCGCCACCTGCTCTCGATCGGGCGCCGTCGCATCGCGTTTGTCGGCGGGCCCGAGGGCCTGCAGCAGGTCGCCGACCGTCTCGAGGGCGCGCGTCGAGCCGTCGCGTCCGAACCCGAGGCCACGCTCGAGGTGATCCCGACCGACTCGCTCACGGTGCTCCAGGGCCGCGCCGCCGGCGAGATCGTGCGCGAGCGCGGCGCCGACGAACGACCCGACGCCGTCTTCGCCGCGAACGACCTGCTCGCCATGGGCGTGCTCCAGGCGCTCACCATGCAGGGCGGCCTCCGCGTGCCCGACGACGTCGCGCTCATCGGCTACGACGACATCGACTTCGCCTCCGCGGCCGTCGTGCCGCTCTCGTCGATCCGCCAGCCCGCGACGCTCATCGGCTACACCGCGGTCGACCTGCTGCTGAAGGAGGCGGCGGCCGCGGCATCCGGAACCGCCTCCGACCACGTCCGCGAGCACGTCGTCTTCCAGCCCGAGCTCGTCGTGCGGGACTCCACGCGCGCCTGACCGCTCGCCGCTCCAAGGCGGCTCCGAGCGGCGGTCACGTCACACGAACCGAACGCCGTTCGGTGCTGGCTAGGGTGGAAGGGCTGCGCGCGACAGGCACCACGCGGCATCCGTTCGACAGAAGGGCGCGCGTTGCAGAACCGCACCACCATTGAAGACGTCTATGCGGCGACGCTGCAGCGGAACCCGGGCGAGGTGGAGTTCCACCAGGCCGTGCGCGAGGTCTTCGACTCGCTCGGGCGCGTGCTCGACAAGCACCCGCAGTACGTGCAGGCCTCGATCCTCGAGCGCATCTGCGAGCCCGAGCGGCAGATCATCTTCCGGGTGCCGTGGGTCGACGACCACGGTCGCGTGCAGATCAACCGCGGTTTCCGCGTGCAGTTCAACTCGGCCCTCGGCCCCTACAAGGGCGGCCTGCGGTTCCATCCGACGGTGCTGCTCGGCACCGTGAAGTTCCTCGGGTTCGAGCAGGTCTTCAAGAACGCGCTCACGGGCATGCCCATCGGCGGCGGCAAGGGCGGCAGCGACTTCGACCCCAAGGGGCGCTCCGACGGCGAGATCATGCGCTTCTGCCAGTCGTTCATGACCGAGGCCTTCCGGCACATCGGCGAGTACACGGATGTCCCGGCCGGCGACATCGGCGTCGGCGCCCGCGAGATCGGCTACCTGTTCGGGCAGTACAAGCGCATCACCAACCGCTACGAGTCGGGCGTGCTCACCGGCAAGGGCGTCACCTGGGGCGGATCCCTCGTGCGTACCGAGGCCACCGGCTACGGGGCCGTCTACTTCACCGAGCACATGCTCGCGACCCGCGGCCGCTCCTTCGACGGCGCGCGCGTGCTCGTATCGGGCTCGGGCAACGTCGCGGTCTACGCGATCGAGAAGGTGCACGCCCTCGGCGGCACCGTCGTCGGCGCCTCCGACTCGTCGGGCGCGATCCACGACCCCGACGGCATCGACCTCGACCTGCTGCGCGACATCAAGGAGCGCCGTCGCGAGCGCATCTCGGTCTACGCCGACGAACGCGGCGGCCGGGCGAGGTTCCTGCCGGGTGCCGCCGTCTGGGACATCGAGAGCGAGGAGCGCATCGACGTCGCCCTGCCCTGCGCGACGCAGAACGAGCTCTCCGAGGCGCAGGCCGTGAAGCTCGTCGCCGCGGGAGTCGTCGCCGTCGCCGAGGGCGCGAACATGCCGACGACGCCCGGCGCGATCCGGGTGCTGCGCGAGGCCGGGGTGCTCTTCGCACCCGGCAAGGCGGCGAACGCCGGCGGCGTCGCGACCTCGGCGCTCGAGATGCAGCAGAACGCCTCGCGCGACTCGTGGAGCTTCGAGCACACCGAGGAGCGCCTGTCGGAGATCATGGCGGGCATCCACGAGCGCACGGCCGCGACGGCCGACGAGTACGGCGTGCCGGGCGACTACGTGGTCGGCGCGAACATCGCGGGCTTCACGCGCGTGGCCGACGCGATGCTCGCGCTCGGCGTCATCTGACGTTCGAGGCGACTGCCGCTGCGGATGCCGCGGGCGGCCGTCAGCGGCGCGGGTGCGTGTCCGCGGTGTCGGGCGTCCGTGCTGCGTGGTCGGCGTGCCCCGAGGCATTCGCATGGTCTGCGGCCTCTGACGCCCGCCCCGCGGCATCCGCACGACCGCCCGGGAGCTTCGGCAGCCGGATCGGCGAGGTCATCGCGACCTGCTCCGAGAAGTCCTCGGGGTCGGTCTCGGTGATGGCCGCGACCGATCCGGTGGGCAGCGCGACGCGGTCGCCGTCGGCGATGGCATCGGTGGCCGCGGCCCAGGCGACGCCGAACCGCCACGGGCGCTGGGGCGCGCGGGTGATGCGCAGTCCGCGGGCGACGACGAGCCAGCCGACGCCGATCGCGAGGGCGACGAAGGCCGCGAAGGCGCCGGCGGCGAGCGCCCAGCGGGGGCCCGCGGCATCCGCGACCCAGCCGATGACCGGGGCGCCGATGAGCGTGCCGCCCATGAGGATCGCGACGTAGAGCGCCATGACGCGGCCGCGCACGGCGGGGTCGGTCGTGGTCTGCACGTAGCCGTTCGCGGTCGTGAGCAGGGTCACCGTGCAGAAGCCGATGAACACGGTCGACGCGGCGAAGGTGACGTACGTCGGCATGAGCGAGGCGGCGACCATCGAGACGCCGAGCGCCCCGACGGCGAGGATGACGACGCGGAGGCGAGCGCGCGATCGACGGGCGGCGAGCAGTGCGGCCGTGAGCGAGCCGATCGCGAGGATCGACGACAGGATGCCGTACTCGCCGGCGCCCTCGCCGAACATGACCGCCATGGTCGAGGAGAAGATCGGGAAGTTCATGCAGAACGCACCGACGATGAACACGATGGTCATCACGATCACGATGTCGGGCCGCCCGGCGACGTAGCGGAAGCCCTGCACGAGCGCGTTGCCCTCGCGGGGCCGGCGCGGGTGCTTGATGAGCTCGCGCTCGCGCATGGCGAGCAGCGCGCCGATGAGCGCGAGGAACGTGAACGCGTTGATGAGGAACACCCAGCCCGAGCCGACGAGCACGATCAGCCCGCCCGCGACGGCCGGGCCGATGAGGCGCGCGACGTTGAACGAGGCGGCGTTCAGGGCCACCGCGTTCGATGCGTTCGGCCCGCTGACGAGGTCGGAGACGAAGGTCTGGCGCGCGGGCGCGTCGAACGCCGACGTGACGCCGAACGCGAGCGCGAAGCCGTAGAGGTGCCAGAGCTGCGCGTGCCCGCCGAGCAGCAGCAGGCCGAGGCCCACCGCGAGCAGCATGAGCACGGCCTGCGTGACGATGAGCACCTTGCGCCGGTCGAAGCGGTCGATGACGGCGCCGGTGATGGGCACGAGCACGAGCTGCGGCCCGAACTGCAGCGCCATCGTGGTGCCGACGGCGGCGGCGTTGTTGTGGGTCAGCTCGGTGAGCACGACCCAGTCCTGGGTGGTCGACTGCATCCAGCCGCCCACGTTCGAGACGATGGCGCCGATGAACCACAACCGGTAGTTGCGGCCCGCGAGCGATCGGAACATCGCGCTCACTGCGTGGCGATCCGATCCATGATCTCGGATGCCGCGAGCAGCGTCGCGCGCTCGGCGGGCGTGAGCTCGTGCATGCGCTCGGTGAGCCACGCGTTGCGCTTGTGCAGGGTCGCGGCCACGATCTCGCGGCCGGAGTCGGTGGCCGTGATGTTCGTCTTGCGGCGGTCGACGGGGTCTGGGGTGCGCACGACGTGCCCGTCGGTCTCGAGGCAGTCGACCGTGCGGTTCATCGAGGGGGCGCTGATGCGCTCGGCCTCGGCGAGCTCGGAGAGGGTCAGCGAGCCGTGCTTCGAGAGGTGCATGAGCACGGTCATCTGGCTGTCGGTGACGCGGTCGTCGGACTTCTGCGCGCGCAGGCGGCGCGAGAGGCGCACGGCGGCGAGTCGCACCTGCGAGGCGGCCTGGTCCGGGAGTTCGGTCATAGATAGTTAGCCTAGCTCATTAGCGGTGCTAATGAAATCCTCTCGCCGGTCGAGGAGGCGCGCCAGCGCCGTCTCGAGAGCCACCCCGCTGAACGCTCCCGAGTCCCGCGCCCGCTGGTCTCGAGACGCTCCGCTTCTCGACCGGCGTCCCCCAGACCGCAGGGATGGCGCGGGCGTGACCCACGATGGAAACAGCCCGGAAACCGCGGAGTGGAATTCTCTGGTCATGGCGACACTCTTCGACGGATATGCCACCGCAGGCACCAACCGTGCCGGGCGCCGGCGACGCGCGGGGCGGCCGTGGGACGAGATGTTCCCCGACGGCACGACCGAGGTGCGCGAGCCCTACCGCGAGCTGTACCCGGCGCTCGCCCGCATGTCGCAGGACGAACTGCGGGGGCGCACCGATGCCCTCGCGAGCTCGTACCTCGCACAGGGCGTCACGTTCGACTTCGCGGGCGAGGAGCGGCCGTTCCCGCTCGACGCGGTGCCGCGAGTGATCGCCGCCTCCGACTGGGCGCGCGCCGAGACGGGCGTCGCGCAACGGGTGCGGGCGCTCGAGGCGTTCCTCGCCGACGTCTACGGCCCGCAGCGCGCGATCGCCGACGGCGTGATCCCGGCGGCGCTGATCAGCTCGTCGACGCACTACCACCGGCAGGCGGCCGGCATCGTGAGCGCGAACGGCGTGCGCATCCACGTCGCGGGCATCGACCTGATCCGCGACGAGCAGGGCGACTGGCGGGTGCTCGAAGACAACGTGCGCGTGCCGAGCGGCGTGAGCTACGTCATCTCGAACCGGCGGGTGATGGCGCAGACGCTGCCCGAGCTGTTCACCTCGATGCGCGTTCGACCGGTCGGGGAGTACCCGAACCGGCTGCTGCAGGCGCTGCGGGCGAGCGCGCCCGACGGCGTCGAGGACCCGACCGTGGTCGTGCTGACGCCCGGCGTGCACAACTCGGCGTACTACGAGCACACGCTGCTCGCGCGGCTCATGGGCGTCGAGCTCGTCGAGGGCCGCGACCTGTTCTGCTCTGGCGGTCGCGTGTGGATGCACACCACCGCCGGCCCGACCCGCGTCGACGTCATCTACCGCCGCGTCGACGACGAGTTCCTCGACCCGCAGCAGTTCCGCCCCGATTCGGTGCTCGGCGCGCCCGGCCTCATGCTCGCCGCGCGACTCGGCCACGTCACGATCGCGAACGCCGTGGGTAACGGCGTCGCCGACGACAAGCTCGTCTACACGTACGTGCCCGACCTCATCCGCTACTACCTGGGCGAGGAGCCCGTGCTGCCCAACGTCGACACCTGGCGCCTCGAGGAGCCCGATGCGCTCGCCGAGGTGCTCGACCGCCTCGACGAGCTCGTCGTGAAGCCCGTCGACGGCTCGGGCGGCAAGGGCCTCGTCATCGGACCGGATGCCTCGAAGGGCGAGCTCGACGAGCTGCGAAAGCGGCTGCTCGCCGACCCGCGCGGCTGGATCGCCCAGCCCGTGGTGCAGCTCTCGACGATCCCGACCCTCGTCGAGGACGGCCTGCGCCCACGCCATGCCGACCTCCGCCCCTTCGCGGTCAACGACGGCAACGAGGTGTGGGTGCTTCCCGGCGGACTCACGCGCGTCGCGCTGCCGGAGGGGCGACTCGTCGTGAACTCCAGCCAGGGCGGCGGGTCGAAGGACACCTGGGTGCTCGAGTCGAGCCCGCCGCCCGTGTTCGACACCGGCGGGCTGCCCGTCGTACTCCAGGCCGTCGGCGGCCACCGCTCGGCGGGCGCGCTCGTGGCCGACCAGGCGTCGCCGAACACGCAGCCCGCGACGGGCCTGCACGGTGCACCGGCGCACGCCGTGGGCGAGGCGCGGGAGGGCCGCGAGGCGCGCGAGCCGCGCACCGCGTCGCCGGTCACCTCCTCGCCGCAGGACGAGGACGCCCCCGTGCGGCAGCAGCAACAACAGCAGCAACAGCAACAGCAACAGCAACGAGAACGCGAACGGATGCCGCGGCATCCGCTCATCGAAGGCCGGGAGGGCGCATCATGCTGAGCCGCATCGCCGAGTCGCTGTTCTGGATCGGCCGCTACATCGAGCGCAGCGACGGCACCGCGCGCATCCTCGACGTGCACCTGCAGCTGCTGCTCGAGGACCCGTGGATCGACGAGGACACCGCCTGCCGCGCACTGCTGAGCGTGATGGGCAGCGAGGCCGAGAGCGACGTGCCGCTCGGCCGCGACGACGTGATCACGCTGCTCGCGGTCGACCGCAAGCACCCGGCGTCGATCGCGCACTCGGTCGCCGCCGCCCGCGAGAACGCCAGGCGCGCCCGCGAGATCGTCTCGACCGAGCTGTGGGAGGCGCTGAACCACACGAACGCGCGCATGCCGCATCGCGTCGCGAGCGATAAGACGCACGAGTTCTTCCGCTGGGTGCGCGACCGCTCGGCCCTCGCGATCGGCGTCGTCGACTCCGCGACGAGCCGCGACGAGGCGTGGCACTTCTTCGCCCTCGGGCGGGCCATCGAACGCGCCGACATGACCGCCCGGCTGCTCGCCACCCGCTCCCTCACCGAGGCGAGCGGCCCGAGCTGGACCACCATCCTCCGCAGCTGCGGCGGCTACGAGGCCTACCTCCGCAGCTACCGCGGCGTGCCCTCGAGCGAGTCGGCGGCGGAGTTCCTGCTGCTCGACCGCCTGTTCCCGCGCTCGATCATCTCGAGCGTCATCCGCGCAGAGGAATCCCTGCGCGAGATCGACCCGCGGGCCGGCCGCGTCGGCGTCACCGATCAGGCCAGGCGACTGCTCGGGCAGATCAGGTCCGAGCTCGAGTACCGGCCGATCGCCGACATCCTCGTCGACCTCACGGGCCACATGGAGCACCTGCAGGCCGTCACGTCGTCGACGAGCGAGGCGATCAGGGCGCGGTACTTCCCGACGAGCGTGGTCCCGGTCTGGATCGGAGAGGTCTCATGAGTCGCATCCGCATCGTGCACCGCACGGGATTCACCTACGCCGAGCCGGCGACGGCCTCGTACAACGAGGCGCGCATGCTGCCGCACTCCGACGGGCACCAGTTCGTCATGCAGGCGGGCCTCGACATCCGCCCGGGTGCGAGTCAGCACTCCTACCTCGACTACTGGGGCACGCGCGTCTCGACGTTCGAGGTGCTGACCCCGCACCAGGAGCTCTCGGTGACGGCCACGAGCCTCGTGGAGGTGCACCCGGCCCCCGCTCCGCGCACCGAGCTCGGCTGGGACGAGCTCGCCGTCGCGGCTGCATCGACCGTGACGCTCGTGGAGTCGACCGGCCGTTCGCGGCAGACCGACCCGCCCGACGAGGTGCGCGCGCTCGCCGCGGAGATCGTCGCCGAGGGCGGCAACGTGAGCGAGACGGCGCTCGAGATCTGCCGCGCCGTCGGCTCGTCGATGGAGTACATGCGCGGCGTCACGGGCGTGCACTCCACGGCCGCGGAGGCCTGGGCCGAACGCAAGGGCGTGTGCCAGGACATCACGCACGTCGCGCTCGGCGCCCTGCGCTCGGCCGGCATCCCCGCGCGCTACGTCTCGGGGTACCTGCACCCCGACCCCGGGGCATCCGTCGGCCAGACCGTCGTCGGCGAGTCGCATGCGTGGGTCGAGTGGTACGCGGGGGAGTGGCGCGGCTACGACCCGACCAACCTCGTCGAGGTCGGCGACCGGCACGTGCTCGTCGGCCGCGGCCGCGACTACGGCGACGTGCCGCCGCTCAGAGGCGTCTACGCGGGCCCCGGTGCGTCGGAGCTGTTCGTCTCGGTCGAGATCACGCGCGTCGCCTGACGTGCGGAGGGCCCGCGCGACACGGTCGCACGGGCCCTCCGATCCTGCTGCTCCGCTCACCCGCAGGCGAACGTCGCGTCCCCCCACACCCCGTGAGCACCATTGATGCTCCCGGGAGCCTCGACGATCAGGTCGACGTACTGCACGCCGGTGAGATCGACGCTCACCTTCTCGGGCGCGAACCCGGGCGTGAAGGTGCGCGACTGGTAGCGGTTCTCGCCGTCGACGTCGACCTTGAAGATCACGTTGCCGGCGAAGCCCGCCTCCAGCCCGACCTCGGAGGTGAAGGCGCTGCACGCCCCGCCGACGTAGTACGTGATCTTCGACGCGGCGTGCACGCCGAGTCCCTTCGCGTACGTCGGCTGCTCGCCCGTGACCGGGTCGGTGTAGTTGATCGCGAGCGGCACGTCGGGCGAGTTCGCGGCATCCTTGTTCGCCACGTCCTTGCCGATGACGCCCCAGCCGTTGGTGGCGCTGAGCCACGACAGCCCGGAGGCCGGGACCGTGCCGCTCGGCGGCGTCGGCAGCGGCTGGTCGACGACCTTCCAGTCGAAGATCTTCAGCCGGCTCTCGGTGGGAAGCACCACGTAGGCGAGCTCCTTCGCGGGGTTCAGGCGCACGAGGTTCGAGTACACCTGGTACTTGCCGGTCGGGTACTCGTACACCGCGGGGTTCGTCGCGCTGTTGCGGCCGAGCGAGGTGATCGCGACGCTCGCACCGCCGAGCCCCGACGCCTGCTGCAACCAGTTCGGGAAGAACACGGCCTGCTTCGTCACGGTGCCGTCGGCGTAGTGCAGCTCGAGCTCCGGGTTCACGCCGCCGCCGGACGCGGCGGAGGCGAGCACCGCGAGGTGCGTGCCCTGACCCTGGAGCGCGATCGTCTGCCCGGCGGGCGAGACGGAATCGGCGGCCCCGTCGGGCGCGGGCCAGGTGTACGCGATCGCCGCGTCGCCCGTGCCGACGGTGACCGTCGACCCGGGTGCGACGCCGGCCCGAGCGAGCGCCTCGGCCGAGAAGCTCGCACCGCCGCCGTCGAAGTCCCCGGCCTTGGCCGTCGCGATCTCGGTGACCGCGTCGGCGTTGTACGCGCCGGCCAGCGATCCGTAGGCGATGTAGAGCTGGTTGGCGCCCGAGGCCGAGTACGGCTCGCCCTTCGACGTGTATGCCGCCTCGACCGTGACGGTCTGCAGGTCGGCGGCCGCGGCATCCGTGACTTCGAAGACGAATTCGGCGCTCGCCGAGCCGCCCTTCTTCACGGTGCCGACCTGGTCGCCGCTCGACGACACGAGGCTCCAGCCCTCGGGCGCGACCGGCCTCAGCACGACCCCGTCCTTCGCCTTGGAGCCGGTGTTGCGGAAGGTCGCGGTGACCGTCGTCTGCTCGCCCTGGAAGACGCGCTGGGCGAGGTCCACCGCGACGGATGCCGCAGCGGCGTCCGCGTCCTGGCCGCCCACGCCGCTCGTGTCGGTGAGCGTGAGCCGCACCGAGTCGTCGGCGTCGATCGCGCCGGTCGAGATCACGACGACCCCGCCGGCCTGATCGGCGACGTAGGTCCAGCCGGGGGCCGCGTCGAGCGCGGCGACGTCGTCGACCCGGGGCAGGGTGCGGTTGCCGAGCTTGACCTGCTTCGGCGCCGATCCCGTGTGCGCCTCGACGCGGTACGGCCGGGTGTCGGCCATGCCGGAGTAGTCGCCGTCGCGTTCGCCGATCTCGATGCGCACGGTGCCCTTCTTGCCCGCCTTCGGGGCGTCGACCGAGAACTCCTGCGTGCTCGAGTCGCCGTCGGCGTAGGCGCGCGTGACCTTGTCGTCCTCGTAGAGCTCGAACTCGCTGTCGCCCTGCGGGTAGACCGAGAGGGTGATCGGCGAGTCCTCCGGAACGAGCGAGGCGTTGCGGGCGACGACGCCCTGCGGCACCACCGCTCCGGCCCGCACGAAGATCGGCAGGCGGTCGAGCGGGGCAGGGTGTCCGTTCAGCACCTGTCCACCCTCGTGCACGCGACCCGTCCAGTAGTCGACCCACTGGTCGCCAGCGGGCAGGTAGATGCCGTTGCGCACGGCCGTCTTCGTGAACACCGGCGCGACGAGGTAGTCGCCGCCGAGCAGGAACTCGTTGTTCGCCTCGACGCTGTACGCCCCCTGGTCCTGCGGGTACTCGAGCGCCACCGACCGCATCATCGGCAGGCCGCTGCGGTGCGACTCGGCCGCGAGCGAGTAGATGTAGGGCATGAGCTGCTGACGCAGCTGCAGATACGCGCGGTTGATGGCGGTCGCCTCGTCGCCGTAGAGCCACGGGCGCTTGTCGGTCGACGCCCACCCGCTCATCGAGTAGAGCGCGGGCGCGAACGCCTTCCACTGCAGGTCGCGCACGTAGCTCTCGGCCGATCCGCCGAAGATGCCGTCGACATCGCCCGTCGTGAACGGCAGGCCCGAGTTGCCGGCGCCCGTGAGCGCGGAGACCTGCCAGCGCACGGCGTCGAGGTTGCCCGAGTGGTCACCGGTCCACTGCATGCCGCAGCGCTGCGAGCCCGCCCAGCCCTCGACCATGAGCGAGGTCCCTCGGGCGTCGGAGTACTGCTCGATGCCCGCATGCGCGGCCTCGCAGCCCGTGAGCGCGAGCCGGTAGCCCGACCCCACCCAGGCCACGTCGAGCTTGCGCAGGCGGATGCCGGCGTCGCCGACCTCCGACTCCTGCTCGGTCAGCGATCGCTGGGTCCAGAGGCCCGTCTTCAGGCCGGTCTCGGCCGCGATGGCGTCGACCGTCTGCGGCAGGTCCTGGTACTCGCAGCCGTACCCGTCGTTCACGAGCATCCAGCCCGCGGGCATGTCGTTCTCGACGAAGTCCTTCGCGATCTCGAGGGCCTGGGGGGTCTTGAGCTTCGCCGGGTCCTTCGAGCCCGAGTAGGTGGGGCTCGAGCGGTTGTAGCAGTCGGCGTCGCCGTACTCGAGGGCGTACACCGGGGGCATCATCGGGCGCCCCGTGAGCTTCGTGTACGAATCGAGCGAATCGGTGTAGTCGCCGACGAAGTAGTACGCGTCGAAGCGCTGTTCGGCGTGGGTCGTGGTGTGCGCCGCGAAGTCGTAGCTGCCGGTCGCGAAGGTGTTGCGGAGCACGCCGTAGCCGTTCGAGGACATGTAGTACGGCACCGCGTTCGGGTAGCCGTCGTCGTCCCAGTCGAAGTTCTTGGCCACGTTGATCGTGGCTCCGGTGTGGATGGAGCGGCCGTTCTGCATGCCGCCTCCGAGGAACTGCTCGCCCTCGACGCCCGCGAGGTGCTGGGTGGTCGACCGGCTGCCGAAGGTGAGCGGGGCCGACTCCGACCAGACGACCTCGCCGCCGCGCTTCAGTGTCGCAGCGCCGGTCGCACGGTCGATCTCGAGCGAGACCTTCGACGTCGAGACGGTGATGGGCTTGCCGCGCCGGTCGCCCACCTTGATCGACGTCCCGTCGAAGTCCTCCGTGCCGACGACGATGTTCGCGGTGCGCGCGGGGTCGCCCTCGGGCGTGTTGGCGGGGTCGGTGAACTCGCCGGTCGGCGAGGCCTCCATCCGCAGGGTCAGTGGGTCGAGGAACGTGACCCGGTACGCGCCGTGCTCGGCCTCGAGCGTGACGGTGGACCCGTCGCGGTCGACTCCGGTGATCGCCCCCAACGTCGTGCCGGCGTCGTCGACGGGAACCTCGGGGCTGACCTTGTCGGGGGTGATCGGCGTGGGTCCGGTCGCGGCTGCCGCGACGTCGGGCGACCCGACGGCGAGGGCGATCGAACCGAATCCGGTCATCGCGACGAGGGCCGCGAGGCCCAGTGCGGTGGTTCGCCTGGCTCTGCCGGCGATGGGTGATCGAGACTGCTGCATCGTTGCTCGCATTCTTCAGATTGATGGTTTGTGACGTTTAGAGCGGCCAAACGCTCAAATAGAATCACTTTAAGATCACCCCCGTCAAGGGGTCAGAAGTGATCCGCGCGTGACCCCCGTCTCGGGGTCGGGCGCGATCCGCACGAACGCTGCCATGATGTGCGCATGCCGACGTTCACCGATGCGCACGGGGTCCACATCCACTACCAGGCGTGGCGCGTGCCCGAACCGACGGCGGTGGTGCAGCTCGCGCACGGCGTCGGCGAGCACATCGGACGCTACGGCGAGCTCGTCGCCGCACTGAACGAGGCCGGCTACTCCGTGTGGGCCGACGACCACCGCGGACACGGGCAGACCGGGTTCGAGCAGCACGGCGGCGACCTCGACCGCATGGGTCGACTCGGTCCGGGCGGCCTGCGCGCCACGATCGACGCCGTGCACCAGTTCACCGGCGTGATCCGCGAGACCGAGGGCCATGAGCTGCCGCTCGTGCTGCTCGGGCACTCGTGGGGCTCGCTGATGGCGCAGATCATCCTCAACCGGCATCCGCTCGACTACGACGCCGTCGTGCTCACGGGCACGGCGTACCGCACGCTGTTCGACATGAACGGCGGCGATCTCAACGCCCGGCACAAGCACCTCGGGCCCACGCCCGTCGAGTGGCTGAGCCGCGACCCCGCGGTCGCGCCCGCGTTCATGGCCGACCCGTACACGACCGAGGTCCCCCTGCGGAAGCTGTTCGGCACGCTCGACGCGATGCGCCTGCTCGGGCGTCCGGCGAAGCATCTGCCCTCCGAGCTGCCGCTGCTCATCATGGTCGGCTCCGACGACACGCTCGGCGGCGAGCAGAGCGCCGTGAAGCTCGCGAAGGCCTACGCGCGCCGATCGGGCCTGGTCGACGTGACCCTCGTGGTCTACGACGACGCCCGCCACGAGGTCTTCAACGAGACCAACCGCGAAGAGGTGCGCGCCGACCTCATCACCTGGCTCGACGAGCGCTTCGCGACCGACTGAGCCGGGCGGGCTACATCTTGGCGTGCCAGGGCGGCACGTCGTAGCCGAGCAGGCGGATGCGCGGGTGGTGCGAGGCATCCGACTCGGTGGCCCATGGGTAGACGATCGTCGTGACGTGGCAGTTGCCGAGCACGGGGAGCAGGTCGCGGTAGCCGTCGGGGTCCATGCCCGCGAGCTCGCAGAAGAGCAGGCGGATGAGGGTCGCGTGCGCCACGATCAGCACGCGGCCGTCGGGGAACTCCTCGACGAGCTCGTCGAACACCGGCACAGCGCGGGCGATGCCCGCCCGACCGGTCTCGCCGCCCGGGAACGGATTGCTGGCCGGCGCGCGGCAGAACGCCGCCCACTCGTCGGGGTACTGCTCGACGAGTTCGTCGGGCGTGAGCCCCTCGGCGTCGCCGAAGTCGATCTCGACCAGGCGCGGCTCGCTCCGGACCGGCAGTCCGGTGGTCTCGGCGGCGGGCGCGGCCGAGCGTTGCGCGCGGCTCAGCGGCGAGGCGACGATCGCGTCGAGCTGGGAGTCGACGGCCCACGCGCCGAGGGCGGCCGCCTGCCCGAGTCCGTGGCGCGTGAGCGCGACATCCGAGTTGCCGGCGTACCGATGGTCGGCGTGCCAGACCGTCTCGCCGTGACGTGCCAAGAAGAACGTGGTCATGGGGCCCCCTGCCTCTGCTCCGATCGTAGGGGCCGGGCGCGCGCGACGGGGGGAGTTCGCACGCCCGGGAGGAGTGGATCGGCGGAAGCCTCCTCCCCGGGAGCGATCTCCTCCCGTCCGGTGCTCGGGTCGGCCGGCGGTCGTAGGCTGTCCCTCATGCACGGTGAGTACAAGGTCCCCGGTGGAAAGCTCGTGGTCGTCGACTTCGACGTCGTCGACGGCGTCATCCGCTCGCCCAGGGTCGCTGGCGACTTCTTCCTCGAGCCCGATGAGGCCCTCGGCGACATCGACCGGGCGCTCGACGGCCTCGCCGCGGCATCCGATGCGAAGACCATCGCCGCAGCCGTCGCCGCAGGGCTGCGACCCGACGCGGTGCTGCTCGGCTTCTCGCCCGAGGCGATCGCGGTCGCGGTGCGACGTGCGCTGACGGATGCCACGAGCTGGTCGAACTACGAGTGGGAGGTCATTCACGACCCGGCCGTGTCGCCGCGCGTGCACCTCGCGCTCGACGAGGTGCTGGCCACGCGCGTGGGCGACGGACGCCGCAAGCCGACCCTGCGCTTCTGGGAGTGGGACGAGTCGGCCGTCGTCATCGGCAGCTTCCAGTCCGTGAAGAACGAGGTCGACCCCGAGGGCGCCGAGCGCAACGGCTTCGACGTCGTGCGCCGCATCTCGGGCGGCGGCGCGATGATGATGGAGCAGGGCAACGTCGTCACCTACTCGCTCTACGTGCCGGCCGAGCTCGTGCAGGGCATGAGCTTCGCCGACTCCTACGCGTTCCTCGACGACTGGGTGCTGCAGGGCCTGCGCGCGATCGGCATCGAGGCGACCTACCAGCCGCTGAACGACATCGCCTCCCCATTGGGAAAGATCGGCGGGGCCGCGCAGAAGCGCCTCGGCTCCGGCGGCGTGCTGCACCACGTGACCATGGCCTACGACCTCGACAACGAGAAGATGCTCGAGGTGCTGCGCATCGGCCGCGAGAAGATCAGCGACAAGGGCATCGCGTCGGCGGCCAAGCGCGTCGACCCGCTGCGCTCGCAGACCGGGCTGAGCAGGGCCGCGATCATCGAGGCGCTCATCCAGACGTTCGTGGCGCTGAACGGCGCGACCCGCGGCACGGTCGCCCCCGACGAGCTCGCCGAGGCCGAGGCGCTCGCCGAGTCGAAGTTCGCGACGAAAGAGTGGCTGTACCGCGTGCCCTGAGCCGCCCGCCCTGCCCGCGGCATCCGCCCTGTCGGCCTCGCCGGCCTGCTCCGCCAGCCTCGCGCCGTTCGTGACGGATGAGGAAGGCTCACTCGGGTCGGGTTAGACTCGCCGGATGGATTGGTGGATCTGGCTGGCCGGCGGCGCGCTCGTCGCGGCCGTGCTGACGTACTCGGTGCGTCGCGGTTGGATCGACCTCTCCGACAAGACCCGCAAGGGCAAGCCGAGCGGCAGCGCCGTCATGATGATCGGCGACGAGGTCTTCGCGCCGCGCAAGTACGAGGCGCAGATCGAGCAGGAGCGTCAGGCCCGCCTCCCCGTGCCCGCACCGGTCCCCGGTGACGGCGACAAGGGCATCTCGTACGCCGCGGCCGATGCCGACGACGGCGACCCCGATCGCTTCAAGGGTCGCATCCGCCTCGACGTCGAGCGCTGAACGACGATCTCCTCCGCTACGCGGGAGGGCAGCCGAGTTCGCGCGCGACGGCTCGCGTCGCCGCCTCGGCGGTTTCGATCGTCATGAGGGCGTTGCCCCCGACGATGTGCAGGCCGTAGGCGTCTTCGAGTGCGACGAGCGTCATCGCGAGTTCGTCGTCGTCGAGCCGTGGCGCGAACGCCCCGCTCCGGCGCCCGGCGGCGATGATGCCCCGGTAGGTCGCGAGCTGGCGCAGGTAGAGCTTCTGCACGAGTTCGTCGTGCAGGGGAGACTTGCCGGCGAGTACGTCGAACTCGTAGAGCAGGCTCATGAGCGCGTCGTCGGGGCCGCTCGGCAACCCGCCCGAGATCGCCGCTGAGAGCTGCGCCCGTGGGTCGTCGAGCTGCGCGACCGCGGCGTCGCGTTCGTCGCAGAACCGCTGGACGCCCGCGGCGTGAGCCTCCACGAGCAGGGCGTCGAGGTCTTCGTAGTAGTAGAGGATCGCGCCTCGCGTGAGCCCCGCCGTCGCGGCGACATCGGTCAACGAGAGTGCGCGCAGCCCATGCTCGCGTCCTGCCGCGTAGGTCGCCTCGATCAGCGCCGCGCGGCGCTCCTCCTGCCGCCTCGGCCGTGCCATGCACTTGACACTACCCGAGCCCCGTGCGATGCTCATCGAGTTATTTGACACTGGTGTCAAATAATCTCCAGTCCACGGAAGAGGCCGAAGATGTCAGCTCGACCAGCACAGCACGCAACCCCGGTGCCGCTCGACACCGCCGCGATGACGACCACGGGCGGGCAGCTCTCGCGCTCGCTCGGCGTCGGCGGCAACGTGCTCATCACGCTCTCGGGCATCTCGCCCGCCTCGAGCGTGTTCATCCTCGGCGGCGCAGCGCTCGCCGGCTACGGCACCGGGGTGTTCTGGGGATTCCTGCTCGCGGGCGTCATCAGCATCCTCATCGCCTTCTGCTACGCCGAGCTCGCTTCGCGCCACCCCATCGCCGGCGGCGACTACTCGCTCGTCAGCCGCGTGCTCGGCCCCGCAGCGGGCTCGGCCGTCTTCTTCATCGGGCTCGTCAGCCTGCCGCTCATCATCGCGATCTTCGCCCTCGGCGTCGCCGACTACCTCGGTGTCGCGATCGCGGGCCTCGATCCGCTCTGGACGGCCCTCGTCGTCATCGTGCTCGCCACGGTCACGGCGTGCTTCAACATCCGCACGAACGCCTGGGTGACCGGCGCGTTCCTCTTCGTCGAGATGGCCGCGCTCGCGCTGCTCGCCGTCCTCGGCCTCATCCACATCGAGCGCCCGGTGTCGGCGCTCTTCGATCCGCAGGCGCTCGACCTCGCGACCGGAGGCCTCGCACCGCTCGGCATCGCGGGCCTCGTGCTCGCGGTCACGCAGGGCATCTTCTCGTACAACGGATACGGCGGCGCCGTCTACTTCGCCGAGGAGACGAAGAACGCCAAGCGTGCGATCGCGAAGGCCGTGCTCTGGAGCGCGATCATCACCGTGCTGGCCGAACTGATCCCGCTCACCGCGATCCTGCTCGGCGCCTCGTCGCTCGAGGAGCTGTTCGGCGCCGACCTCCCCGTCGAGACCTTCCTCTCGGGAAGGGCGGGTGAGACGGTCACCGTCATCGTGCTGATCGCCATCGCGCTCGCCATCGTCAACGCGATCATCGCCATCGCGCTGCAGTCGGGGCGGCTGCTGTTCGCGGCAGCACGCGACCGCGCGCTCCCGCAGCGGATCGCCGCACCGCTCGCGACGGTGTCGCCGCGCACCCGGATGCCGATCGCTGCGACGATCGTCATGGGCGTGATCGCGCTCGCCGCCTGCTTCATCCCGTTCGACGTGCTGCTCAATGCGACCGGATCGACCCTCGCCTTCAGCTACGGCTTCATCGCACTGGCCGCGCTCGTCGTCCGGCGACAGACGAGCCGGGGCGACGGCGTCGGCCACGCGGCATCCGCGGATTCGTATCGGATGCCGCTCTGGCCGGCGCCGCCCGTGCTGTCGCTCGTCGCCATCGCGACGATCTTCGTGATCGGCATCCTCGATCCGGCGCAGTGGCTCAGTCTCGGCATCGCGATCGGCATCATCGGGGCGGGCTTCGCCTACTTCTCCCTCTACCTGCGACGCAGCCCCGCGACCCTGCACCTGCTCGCGGGCGACGACGACGACGACGAAGACGACGAGGAGATCGCATGATGCTCGACACGCTCATCACGGGTGCGCGCGTGCGCACGTTCGACGAGACGAGGCCGTGGGCGGAGGCGGTCGGCATCCGCGACGGCCGCATCGCCTACGTGGGCGACTCCGCGGAGGCGCCCAGCGCGCGCAGCCGCGTCGAGGCGGACGGGCGACTCCTCACGCCGGGCATCATCGACAGCCACAACCACCTGCTGCTCGGGTTCGATGAGGACGCCGTCTCCCTCGAGGGGGCGCACACCCTCGCCGAGGTGCGCCGGCGCATCGCCGGGTTCGCGTCCCGGCGTCCAGACCTCGGCTGGATCTGCGCCGAGAACGCGGTCTACTCGATCGTCGAGGGGCGCCGACCGTGCGCCGCCGATCTCGACGGACTCGACGCCGCAGGGCGTCCGGTGTTCGTCACGACCTACGACCAGCACTCCGTCTGGCTGAACCGGCCGGCGCTCGCCGTGCTCGGCATCGCGCAGGGCGGCGACATCGCGTGGGGCCGCCCGGAGCGCGATGCCGCGGGCGACGCGACCGGTTGGGTCACCGACTTCTACACGAGCGCCATGACCGAGGCCGGACTGGCCGAGCTCCAGCGCGACATCCCGATGTACTCGCCCGAGCGCAGATACCGGAAGCTGCGATCGAGCATGCGGATGGCGACGGCGCTCGGCATCACGACGGTCGTCGAGCCGCAGGTGCCGCTCGCCGAACTCCCGCTGTTCGAGCGTGCGCTCGCCGAGGGGGTGCTCACGTCGCGTGTCATCGCGGCGCTGTTCCACCCGGTCGGTGCCGACGGTGCGTTCCGCGCCCGCATCCGAGACACCGTCGACCGATCGAACGCCGAAGCGGATGTCGCGGGGCTCCTGCGCCTCGGTCCGGTGAAGCTCTACGCCGACGACGTCATCGAGCCGCACACCGCGCTCATGCTGGCCGACTACGCGAACCGACCCGGTGTGCGCGGCAGGCCCAGTTACCCCGGCGATGCCGGGCGCGAGCTCGTCGGGGTCATCGGCGAGCTCGACCGACTGGGGCTGCAGACGCACACGCACGCGACCGGCGACGGCGGGATCCGGCTCGCGCTCGACGCCATCGAGCAGGCGGCCCGTGCGAACGGCACCGTGGATCGTCGGCACGGCATCGTGCACGTCGAATGCCTGCATCCCGACGACCTCGACCGGTTCGCACGTCTCGGGGTGACGGCGGCGATGCAGCCCCGGCACTGCTCGCCCGACCTGGTCGCGGGCACCTGGATGGAGAACGTCGGCGAGGAGCGGTGGAGTCGCGCGTGGCGGTTCCGGAGCCTGCTCGACTCGGGTGCGACGGTCGCGTTCTCGAGCGACTGGCAGGTCGGCGAGATGGATCCGCTCGTCGGGCTCTACTCGGCGGCCACGCGTGCGGGCCTCGACGGCTCGCAGGGGTGGACCGCCGACGAGCGGGTGGGCCTCGACCGCTCGCTCGAGGCGTACACCGTGCACGGCGCCCGCGCCTGGCACCTCGACGGTGCGCGCGGCCGGATCGCGCCCGGCATGGACGCCGATCTCGTCGTCTGGTCGAGCGACCTGTACCGGCACGAGCACGATCCGGCCGGACTCCTCGGCGAGCACGCCGAGACGACGATCGTCGGCGGGCGCGTGGTGCACTCGCTCGGCGCCGTCGTCGACCGGGTGGGAGCGCCGGTGGCCGACGATCCGGTCGCCGCCGGTGGAGCGGCCCCTGATGCGCATGTGCACACGCACTGAGACGCGAGTGCGGCACGCGAGTGCGGGCGGCGGCGCGCTGGCAGACTGGAGCCCGTGACCCACGACGAACCCGACCGCATCATCCACGCGGACAACCTCGCCGTGCTGCCGACCTTTCCCGACGGGCGGTTCACGCTCATCTACCTCGACCCGCCGTTCAACACCGGTCGGGCGCAGGCGCGGCGCTCCACGAGCCACGTCCGGGTCGAGGCGACGGATGATGCGGGGCCGGCCGCATCGGGAACCGTCACCGGGTTCGCGGGCAAGCGCTACGAGCGCATCCGCGGCGACCTGCTGCGCTACGACGACCGCTTCGACGACTACTGGGGCTTCCTCGAGCCGCGTCTCGTCGAGGCCTGGCGCCTGCTCGCCGACGACGGCACGCTGTACCTGCACCTCGACTACCGCGAGGCGCACTACGCGAAGGTGCTGCTCGATGCCCTGTTCGGGCGCGAGTGCTTCCTCAACGAGCTGATCTGGGCCTACGACTACGGTGCGAAGGCGAAACGCAAGTGGCCGACGAAGCACGACACGATCCTCGTGTACGTGAAGAACCCGTCGAAGTACTGGTTCGACTCGACCGCCGTCGACCGCGAGCCGTACATGGCGCCGGGGCTCGTCACGCCCGAGAAAGCCGAGCTCGGCAAGCTGCCGACGGATGTCTGGTGGCACACGATCGTGTCGCCGACGGGCAAGGAGAAGACGGGGTACCCGACGCAGAAGCCCGAGGGCATCCTGCGGCGCATCGTGCAGGCGTCGACCCGAGAGGGCGACTGGGTGCTCGACTTCTTCGCCGGCTCCGGCACGACGGGCGCCGTGGCCGCGACGCTCGGGCGCCGCTTCGTGCTCGTCGACGAGAACCCCGAGGCGATCGGCGTCATGCGTGCCCGGTTCGCGAACATCGAGGGCGTCGAGTTCGGCTGAGGCGGTCGCCCGTGGGCGAGCCCGCGCTCGTCAGCCCAGGAACTCCGGCGGGAGATCATGGATGTACGGCGCGGCCGTCGCCTCGCCGACCTCGCCGTTCGGGGTGCTGAAGGTGATCGTGGTGTACTCGGAGATCGAGTAGTCGCCGAGGATCTCGGTGTAGAAGTCGGCCGCCCGACTCGTTCTGAACGACTCGAGGTCTTCGGGCGCATCGGCGATCGTGCCGAAGTACTGCAGCGTCCCGGTCTGCGTGTACGTGAACGTGGTGCTGCCGCAGGCCCGATTGATCCCGACCAGATAGCTCTTCCAGCCGTTGCCGCTCGCCGGCTGCATCGTCGACTGCTCGAGCAGTTGGCCGAGGCTGCTGCCGGTCCCTCCGTCGAGGTACCAGAGCAGGCGGTCGTTCGCCGCGTCGTCGACGGTGCCGTCCGATGCGAGTTCAGCAGATGCGATCGCGGGGCCCTGCAGGACCACGGTCGTGCCGCGCGGGGTGGTCACCTCGATGTCGCTGCCGAGGGTGCACGACATGATCGACAGGAGCACGATCGAACCGGACTCGTCGGTGACGGTCGTTGCGGAGAGCTCGTCGGCCGCGTACGTCTGCTGTGTCCACCCCGGCCCGCCGTCGAGCTCCCGTGAATTCACCGGGAGGCCGAGGATCTCCTCGATCCGCGCCGACGGGGCGCCGACATGGACCGATGCGAGACGCTCGGCGGTGGAAGTCGGGGTGCTCTCGGGGGGTGGTTCGGGTTCGGTCGGTGCAGCGGAGCTCCCGCCCGAGTCGGGCGCCTGAACCCACTGCAGTCCGAAGCCGACGAGTGTGCCGAGCGCGACGAGCGTGCCGAGCACCCAGGCCGCCGTCTTCGCGCCGGGGCGCTCGGTCCAGTGAGGCCGGGTCGATCGACGTGGTGCCGCCATCCGAATCAGCGCCCCCTCCCCGGAACCGGGAATCTACGACGATCGTGCCACGGATCCCGCACGCGATACCAGAGCCGGCGCGGCAGCGCGACTCGGTCAGGCGGCCACCACGGAGGAACGGGAAGGGCGCGTCTGGCGGTCGGCGGCGGCCTGCGACATCCGCAGGTCGTAACCGGATGAGCCGGTGCGACGCGGGCGCGCCGCCCTTCTCGTAACCCCCACTGGGGGAGTAGCGTCGGCGAAGTGACGGCATCAGAGGCGAACGCGGCGAACGCTCCGGCACCACTCATGACGCACCGGCAGATCCTGCTGGTGATCTTCGGACTGATGTCCGCCATGTTCCTCTCGGCCCTCGACCAGACGATCGTCGGCACCTCGATGCGCACGATCGCCGACGACCTCGGCGGGCTCGACCTGCAGGCGTGGGTGACGACGGCCTACCTGATCACCGCGACGATCACGACGCCGATCTACGGCAAGCTCAGCGACCTGTTCGGGCGGCGCCCGCTGTTCCTCTTCGCGATCGGCATCTTCCTGCTGGGCTCGCTGCTGTCGGGCATGTCGCAGACCATGTACCAGCTCGCGGCGTTCCGGGCGCTGCAGGGCATCGGCGCGGGCGGGCTCATGGCGCTGCCGCTCGCGATCATGGGCGACATCCTCGCGCCCCGCGAACGTGCGAAGTACCAGGGCTACTTCCTCGCCGTGTTCGGCGTCTCGAGCGTCATCGGCCCGTTGATCGGCGGGCTGCTCTCGGGCACCGAGGAGATCCTCTTCGTCGCCGGCTGGCGGTGGGTGTTCCTCGTGAACATCCCGGTGGGCATCGTCGCGCTGTTCATGGTCGTGCGGTTCCTGCACATCCCGCGGTTCAGGACGCCAGGGAAGGTGCGCATCGACTGGTGGGGCGCGACCTTCGTGATCGTCGCGCTCGTGCCGTTGCTGATCGTGGCCGAGCAGGGCACCGAATGGGGCTGGGACTCGGTCGCCGCGATCGCCTGCTACGTCGTGGGCGCCATCGGCATCGTGGCGTTCATCCTCGTCGAGATCGCGATGAAGCAGGACGCGCTGCTGCCGATGAGGCTCTTCCGCATCCCGACGTTCTCGGTCATCGCGGGCCTGGGCCTGCTCGTCGGCTTCGCGATGTTCGGCGCGATGATGACGATCCCGCTGTACCTGCAGCTCGTCGAGGGCGCCACGCCGGCCGAGAGCGGACTGCTCATGCTGCCGTTGATCCTCGGCCTCATGGTCTCGTCGATCGCGAGCGGGCAGATCATCGCCCGCACGGGCAGGTACCGGGTCTTCCCCATCCTCGGAACCGCGTTCCTCGCCTTGGGCTACCTCTGGCTCACGAATCTCTCGGCCGACCAGGGCATCTGGTTCATCATGGTCGGCATGGCCGTTCTCGGTCTCGGCCTCGGCCAGCTCATGCAGACCCTCACGATCGCGAGCCAGAACGCCGTGACCGCGCGCGACATGGGCGTCGCGACGAGTTCGTCGACGTTCTTCCGCCAGATCGGCGGCACGCTCGGCACGGCCGTGTTCTTCTCGCTGCTGTTCTCACGGCTCGGCGAGACGCTCACGGCGGCCTTCGCCGACCCCGACATCATCGGACCGCTGACCGAGGCAACCCAGGACCCTGCGGTTCAGGCCGACCCCGCGAACGCCGACATCCTGGCGCTGCTGAGCACGCAGGACCCGGCGCAGATCGGCAACGCGCTCGACACCGACAGCTCGTTCCTCGTCGGCGCCGACCCGCGGCTCGCCGAACCGTTCCTCGTGGGGTTCAACGACGCGACGGTCTCGGTCTACTGGCTCGGGTTCGTCGTCGCCGTGCTCGCATTCGTCGTCGCCTGGTTCGTGCCGGCCCTGCCGCTGCGCCAGGTCTCGGCCATGCAGGAGGAGGCCGACGCGAGCGCGGTCGAGGCGGCGACGGCCGCGCAGATCGGCATCGCCACCGAGCTCGACGAGGCCGAGGCGTTGACGGATGCCGAAGCCGATCGCCGTGCGAAGGTGGGCGCGTTGGGCGTCGAACCCGAGATCGACGAGGTCGCGCTCAGAGCCGCGCAGCTCTCCGGCTCGCTGATCGAGCCGACGACGACCGGAACGCTGCACGCCATCGAGGACGACGACCTGCCGAAGCGCGGTCGCTGAGCGGTTGCCGCGCGGTCGGCCTCAGGCCGAGGCGCGGCGCACGAGGTGCGTCGGCATGATGTTGCGGCGGGGGACGTCGGTCTCGCCGGCGAGGTGCCGCAGCAGCAGGTCGGCCATCTCGAAGCCCATCTGCTCGGAGGGCTGGTTGACCGTGGTCAGGGGGATGGCCGACGAGGTCGCGGCGGGGCTGTCGTCGAATCCGACGACGGCGACGTCGCCGGGCACCGATCGACCGCGCTCGCGCAGCACCGAGAGGGCGCCGGTGGCCATGATGTCGCTCGCGACGAAGATGCCGTCGAGGTCGGGCACCCGGTCGAGGAGGCGCCGGGTGGCGGCGACGGCGCCGGCGGCCGTGAAGTCGGCGGTCTCGACGGCGTCGATCGGCAGGCCCGCGGCGCCCATGGCGCGGCGGTAGCCGTCGAGGCGGTCGACGCTCGCGGGCATGTCGAGCGGGCCGGTCACCGTGCCGATGCGCTTTCGCCCGACGTCGATCAGGTGCTGCGTGCCGACCGCGCCGCCCTCGACGTTGTCGACGTCGACGAAGAAGTGGTCGCCGGGCTGCGACGGACGCCCGCCGTAGACGAGCGGAAGGAGCATGCCGGCCTCCTGCTGGAGGTCGTCGCCCTCGTGGTGCGAGATCACGAGCGCGCCGTCGACGACCCCGGAGCGCAGGTATCGCACGGTCTTGTGACCGGGATCGGTCGAGGCGACGAGCAGGTTGAGCAGGTACTCGCTCTCGTCGAGTCGGCGGGTGATGCCCTGCACGATGGCGGCGAAGTAGGGGTCGCCGAAGAAGAACGCGGTGTCTTCGGGGACGATCAGTGCGATCGCGCCCGAGGTGCGGCTGGCCAGCGACCGTGCGGCGCGGTTCGGCACGTAGTTCAGCTTGGCGATCGCGGCGTTCACTGCGGTCAGGACGTCGGGGCTGACCTTGGGCGAGCCGTTCACGACGCGGCTCACGGTCGCGCGCGAGACGTTCGCCTCGCGTGCGACCTCTTCGAGGGTCGGCGCGGCGGGTCGGGTCTTGATGTCGTCACCCCCCTGCATTCGGTCAGTCTATGTGCGCGTCGACGGCCCCGCGCCCAACGATGTCGGGCGGTGGAGCACCGTTCGTTCAGGCGTGGAGCCGTCGACGGATGCCGCGGTGCGGCGGTGTCGGTGCGGCGGCGTCAGTTCGCCGGTGCCGCGTCGCTCGCCGGGAGCGCCCGGTTCGCGATGATCTCGGTGTAGGAGAGCGCGCTGTCCTTCAACGTGCGCTCCTGGGTGTCGTAGTCGACGCGGACGAGGCCGAAGCGCTTGTCGTAGCCCCACGCCCACTCGTAGTTGTCGAGGAGCGACCAGTAGAAGTAGCCGTGCACCGGAACGCCGTCGTCGACCGCGTCGAGGATCGCGCCGAGGTGGCCGGCGAGGAACTCGACCCGGCCCGCGTCGTGCACGGCGCCGTCGGGGGTGAGGACGTCGTCGTAGGCGGCACCGTTCTCGGTGACGTAGAGGCGCACGCCCGCGGCATCCGCGTATTCCTCGTGGACCCGGACCAGCAGGCGTCGCAGGCCGTCGGGCTCGACCTCCCAGTCCATCGCCGTGGTCGGGAGGCCCTGGGGGTGCCAGTGCACGTTCTCGGCGGCGGGGAACGGCGAACGCGTCTTGCGGTCGGTGGGCGCGGAGCCCTCGAGCACGGTCGCGGGTGCGTGGCCGCTGACGTACTCGCCGTGGTAGTAGTTCACGCCGAGGGTGTCGATGGGCGTCGAGATGATCTCGAGGTCGCCCGGCTTCACCACGGCGTCGAGCCCGAGCGGGCCGAGGTCCTCGATCAGGTCGGCCGAGTACTCGCCGCGGAAGATCGGGTCGAGGAAGAACCGGTTGAACTGGCCGTCGATGCGACGTGCGGCGTCGACGTCGGCAGGGTCGGTCGGGTCGACCGCGTGCACGGGCGCGAGGTTCAGCGTGATGCCGAGCTCGAGCTTCGGGTCGCGCTCGCGCAGCGCCTGCACGGCGAGGCCGTGGGCGAGCATGAGGTGGTGGCCTGCCGCGATGCCGTCGGGCACGGACTGGCGCCCGGGCGCGTGCGCGCCGCCCGTGTAGCTGAGGAACGACGAGCACCACGGCTCGTTGAGCGTGGTCCAGACGTCGACCCGGTCGCCGAGCGCGTCGTGCACCGAGAGCGCGTAGTCGCGGAAGAGCTCGGCGGTGTCGCGGTTGGCCCAGCCGCCCTTCTCCTCGAGAGCCTGCGGAAGGTCCCAGTGGTAGAGCGTGAGCCACGGCTTGATGCCGGCGCCGAGCAGTTCGTCGACGAGGCGCGAGTAGAAGTCGAGGCCCTCGGGGTTGACCGCCCCGCCGTCGGGACGCACGCGCGCCCAGGAGGTCGAGAAGCGGTAGGTCTGCAGGCCGATGCGCTTCATGAGCGCGACGTCGTCGACGTAGCGGTGGTAGTGGTCGCAGGCGACGTCGCCGTTGTCGCCGTTGATGACGGCGCCGGGCACGCGGCTGAACGCGTCCCAGATGGAGTCCTTGCGGCCGCCCTCGTGGGCGGCGCCCTCGATCTGGTAGGCGGCGGTGGCCGCGCCGAACAGGAAGTCGGCGGGGAAGGGGCGGGGCGCCGCGAAGGCGGCTGCAGCGTCGTTCACGCTGGTGTCCTCTCGGAGTTCGATGGTCATCCCTTCACGGCTCCTGCCATGATGCCGCTGACGAGCTGCTTGCCCGCGAAGACGAAGAGGATGAGCAGGGGAATGGTCGACAGCAGCACGCCGGCGAGCACGATCGAGTAGTCGACGAAGTGGTTCGACTGCAGGAGCGAGAGCGCGACGGGCAGCGTGGGGTCGCTGCGGTCCAGCACGATGAACGGCCAGAAGAAGTTGTTCCACGCGGTCACGAACGTGAAGAGGCCGAGCATGGCCGCCGCGGGGCGCGCGGCCGGCAGGCCGACCGTGAGGAACGTGCGGAACGAGTTCGCGCCGTCGACGCGGGCCGCCTCGAGCAGCTCGTCGGGCACGGACTGCTGGATGTACTGCGTCATCCAGAACACGCCGAACGCGGTGACGAGCGCAGGGATGATGATCGCGCCGATGTTGCCGGTCCAGCCGAGGTCGGCGAACAGGATGTACAGCGGCACGACGCCGAGCTGCATCGGAACGGCCATGGTTGCGACGACGAAGATCAGCAGCCACTTGCCGCCCTTGAACTTGAGCTTCGCGAACGCCCAGCCGGCGAGGGTCGAGAAGAACACGACCGAGAGCGCGATGAGGGCCGAGCTGTAGATCGAGTTCCAGAGCGCGCGCCAGAAGTTGACGGCGGGGTCGTTGACGACGGTGAGGGCGTTCTCGATGAAGTTGCCGCCCGGCAGCCACGACATGTTCGGGTCGCGGATGGTGCCGGCATCGCCCGAGCCGATGAGGAGCGACCAGTAGTACGGGAAGAGCGCCGATCCCAGCACGACGGCGAGGGCCGTGTAGACGAACCATCCGGGGCGCGAGCCGCGGACGGGCCGCGACCGCAGGCGACGCTTGGGGTCCTTCGCGTCGACGGTCACCGCCGTGACGGTGTTCAGGCTGGTGGTGGCCTGGGTGGCGGGTTCCGTGGCGGTCATCGTGCCACCTCCGTGGTCTTGTCGTTGGTGTCGGATGTCGCGGCTCCGGTCGAGGTCGAGCCGAAGTCGTCGCGCACGGTGCCGCCGACGCGGTGCTCGAGCTCGGTGCGGGCGGCGATGGCCGCGGCGCGGCGGTCGCGCCTCGAGCGTCCGTCGCGGGAGCCCTCGTCGCGCACGAGCCGGTTGGTCACGAGCATGTTGACGACGCCGATGGCGAGGATGATGAGGAAGAGGATCCAGGCCAGCGCCGCGGCCCGGCCGAAGTTCCACTGGCCCCATCCGATGTCGTACAGGTAGAGCGAGATGGTGAGCCACTGCGAGTTGGCGCCGCCGGTGCCGAACTGGTCGTACATGCGCGGCTCGTCGAAGATCTGCAGGCCGCCGATGGTCGACGTGATGATGACGAAGATCAGGGTCGGACGCAGGCTCGGCAGGGTGATCGCCGTGAACTGCCGGAATTTGTTGGCTCCGTCGATGGCGGCGGCCTCGTAGTAGTCGCGCGGGATGGCCTGCATGGCCGCGAGCAGGATGAGCGTGTTGTAGCCGGTCCAGCGGAAGTTCACCATCGTGGCGATCGCGATGTGGCTCGCGAACGCGTTGCTGTGCCACATGACCGGGGGAAGGCCGATGTTGCCGAGCAGCGTGTTGATGAGGCCGTACTTGTCGCCGAACATGTTGCTGAAGATGAGGGCGACGGCGACGGGGGCCATGACGTAGGGCAGCAGCACGCCCATGCGCCAGAAGGTCTTGGCACGGATGTTCTGGTCGAGCATCGTCGCGATGAAGACCGCGAGGATCAGCTGGGGGACGCTCGAGAGCAGGAAGATGCTGAACGTGTTGCGCAGGGCGATCCAGAACTTCGGCTGCGTGAGCACGTAGACGTACTGGTCGAACCCGATGAAGGTGCCGCTGTTGCGCACCAGGTCCCAGTCCATGAAGGAGATCACCGCGGTGTACGCGATGGGGAAGAGCCCGGTGATCGCGAACAGGATGAAGAAGGGGGAGATGTAGAGGTAGGGGGAGAGCTTGAGGTCCCACTTGCTGAGCTTGTGCCCGAAGGCGATGCGGCGGGGAGTGCGCTCGGTGCGGTCGGGCCGTGCCTGCTGAGGGCTCGGGGCGGACGGCGGAGCCGTTTTTGTCGAGGTCACGGTCGTTCCTTCGTGGTCTGGTGCCGGTCGTGCGAGGTGCGAGGTGGCGAGAGCGTGGCGGGCCGGGACGAACCCGACCCGCCACGTGAGAGGTCGGCTAGGTCAGCCGATCGCCTCGACCTCGGAGACCCACTGGTCCCACGAAGCCTTCTTGTCCTGCGTGCCGTCTTCGACGCGCGTGAGGGCCTGCTGCATGGCGTCGTTCACCTGGAAGTAGAACGGGCCCTTGAAGGGAGCGACGGTGATGGCGTTGGCGCGGTCCGTGAGGATCTGGCCGACCGGAGCGTTGTTGAAGTACTCGTTGGTCGAGCCGAGGAGCGTGTCGGAGGTGAGGGCCTCGTTCTGGCTCGGGAAGGTGCCGGCGTTCTCGAACGCCTTGACCTGCTGCTCGGGAGCGGTCAGCCAGTCGGCGAGCTTCTGCGCCTCTTCGACGTTCGCGCCGTTCGCGGGGACGGTCAGGTACGAGCCGCCCCAGTTGCCGCCGCCGTTCGGGAACGTGTTGGCGATGTCCCATCCGGTGACGTCTTCAGCGTTGCCCGAGATGACGCCGAGCATCCAGCCGGGGCAGAGCATGGTCGCGAACGCGCCGTTCGAGAGACCGGCGAACCAGTCGTCGCTCCACTGGCCGAGGTGAGCCGACTGCGTCGCGCTGGCGTCGAGCACCTGGTTGTAGAGGTCCTCGACCTCGGGGTTGGTGGTCGCGGTGATGTCGCCCGAGTCGGGGTCCTCGTACGCGGCCTCGACCTGGTTGATCATGCCCTGGTAGGTGCCGCCGGCCGAGTCGAAGAACGCGGAGCCGGTCGCTGCGGTGTACTGCGCGCCGACCTCGAAGTACTTGGCCCAGTCGCCGTCGAGGAGCTTGGCGACCTCGTCGCGGTCGGTCGGGAGGCCGGCAGCTGCGAACAGGTCGGAGCGGTAGCAGACGCCCTCGGGGCCGATGTCGGTGCCGTAGCCGATGAGGTTGCCGTCGGCGTCGGTCGCTGCGGCGGTCTTCCAGTCGAGCCAGCGGTCCTTCAGGTCGGCGGGAACGGGTGCGAGCAGGTCGGAGTACTGCATGACCTCGGGCAGCCAGTCGACCTCGATGGCCTCGACGTCGGCGAGGCCCTTCTTGCCGAGCTTCTGGAAGTAGTTGGCGCGGGCGTCGTTCGACGTCGCGGCGACGTTCTGCACGACCTTCACGTTCGGGTTCGCGTCCATGTACTCCTGGAGGAGTTCGTCGGTGTAGCCGAAGTCGTTGAACGTCGCGACCGTCAGTTCGACCTGGCCGCCGTCGCTGCCCGAGTCGGACGACGGCGCGCAGCCGGCGGCGATGATGGCGATGGATGCGGCGCCTGCGACGGCTGCGATCGCCCTGGTGCGTCGTGAAAGCTTCACGGTCACTCCTTTGTGTGCGTGTGATGGGGTTACGGAATGGTCACGTGAGGACGCGCACACCCACTGGGTGAGAGCGCTCTCACGATGCAGCCATGACTCTACGAGAGCGCTCTCACGAAAGTCAATGAGAGCGCTCTCACCGTGGGTGTTCGTTACCGAAGCGTGACCTTCGCGTCGCTCGACCCCGGGCTCGGCCGCACCCCGGCGTAGAATCGCACGATGTCTGCAGACGAGTTCGACCACCCGTCCGAGGGCGTGCAGCGACGACGACTGACGGTCGCCGGAATCCTGAGCCTCGTGCTCGTCGCCATCGCCGCGGTCGTCGTGGGTGCCGTGGCCGGCTCCGCGCAGGGCGCGACATCCGGCTCGCACTCGACCGGCGGCAGCGCGACCGGCGGTGCGACCGACGGCGCGAGCGACGGCGCGACCGCGACAGCTCGCCCGGCCCCGTCCGAGGCCGTCGCACCCGCCGCGGTCGACACGTTCGACAAGACGGCCAGGTCGATCGACGACCCGGCGAGCATCTGGGTCGTGGTCAACAAGCTGCGCCCGCTGAACCCGCAGGACTTCGAGCCCGACGACCTCGTCGCGGTGCCGGTCGCCCACACGTGGGAGCCGCTCATGCGCCAGGAGGCGTCCGACGCGACCGTCGCCATGTTCCAGGCCGCGGCCGACGAGGCCGGCCTGTACCTCGCGTCGAACAGTGCGTTCCGCAGCTACTCGACGCAGGTCGACCTCTACGGCGACGGCGATGACCCGACGACCGCGCCGCCCGGGGCGAGCGAGCATCAGACCGGACTGGCCATCGACATCGGGGCCGAGAACGGGTGCACGTTCGAATGCCTCGAAGACAGCCCTGAGGGCGAGTGGCTGCGCGCCAACGCCTACCGGTTCGGCTTTCTGCTGCGCTACCCGGCCGACAAGGTCGACGTCACGGGCTACCCGCACGAGGCCTGGCACTACCGCTACATCGGCGTCGAGCTCGCGACCGAGATGCACGACACCGGCTTCACGACCCTCGAGGAGTTCTTCGGGCTCCCTCCGGTGCCGCTGGGCACGTGATGCCCACGTGAGCGTGCCGAGCGCACGATGAGCGAGCCGAGCGCACGATGAGCGAGCGGATGCCGCGTGCGGCCGCCGCCGGCACGCGTCACCCGCGTCGCGGGCTCGCCCTCTCGGTGCTCATCGCGAACCAGCTGCTCGCCGGCATCGGCGTCGCGACGGGCATGGCGCTCGCGGCGATCCTCGTGGCCGACCTCACGGGCGTCGTGGCGATGGGCGGTCTCGCGCAGTCGGCGAGCGTGCTCGGCGCGGCGATCGTCGCGATCCCGCTCGCCCGCCTCGCGGTGCGTTCCGGGCGTCACGTGGCCCTCGCCGTCGGCTACGGGCTCGCGGCGGTCGGCGCCGTGCTCGTCATCGCGGCGGCGTCGAGCGGCTGGGCCCCGCTCGTGTTCCTCGGGCTGGCCGCGTTCGGCGCGGGGGCCGCGGCAGGCCTGCAGGCGCGGTTCGCGGCGACCGAGGTGGCGGCGCCCGGCTTCGAGGCGCGGTCGATGTCGCTCGTGCTCTGGGCGACGACGATCGGCTCGGTCGCCGGTCCGCTGCTCTCCGAGACGGGCGACCGGGTGGGCGCGGCGTTCGGGCTCCCGCCCCTCGTCGGACCCTTCGCGTTCTCGGCGGTCGCGTTCGCGACGTCGACCCTGCTCGTGGCGACGCTGCTGCGCATGCCGCGTGCGGGCGTGCTCGAGACCGACGCGGTGCCGGATGCCGAGGGCGGGCCGCTCGACCCGGCGTCGCCCGATGCCGGGCCGGCCTCGGCCGGTGCCGCCGGAGCCGGAGCCGGGTCCGAGCCCGGGGGAGACCCCGCCCGCGAGCCGAGGCCCGTCGGCTCGTTCGCCGCGCTGCGCGAGGCCTCGCGCCGGCCTCGTTCGTTGTTCGCGATCCTCGCGATCGTGTGCTCGCACACCGTGATGGTCGGGGTCATGGTCATGACGCCGATCCACATGACCCAGCACGGCATGTCGCTGAACCTCGTCGGGATCGTGCTCAGCATCCACATCCTCGGCATGTACGGCGCGAGCCCGCTCATGGGCTGGCTCGTCGACCGGGTCGGCTCGGTGCGGGTCGTGCTGCTCGGAGCGGCGATCCTCGTCGTGGCGGCGGTCATCGGCATCCTCGCGCCGGGCGACGACGTGCTGTTCGTGCCGCTCGCGCTCGGTCTGCTCGGCCTCGGGTGGTCGGCCGGCATGATCGGCGGGTCGACGCTGCTCACGACATCGGTCGATTCGCGGTTGCGGGTTCCCCTCCAGGGGGCGACGGATGCCGCGATGAACGTCGCGGCCGCGGCATCCGCAGCACTTTCGGGGTTGGTGCTGGGCGCCTTCGGATTCGCGGGCGTCAACATGGTCGCGTTGCTCGTGCTGGTGCCGCTCGCGGTGGTCGGGTTGCGGATGGCGACGTCGCGTCGCGCCGCACCCGTTTGAATGCGTTCTCATAGGTCTCCCAGCGTTCGAGAGGGATCCTCACAAATTCGCGTGTTGGGCTGAAGGCCCCCCGAACAACGACGTGCTGGTGGAAGTCCCCCTCCCCGAACGACGACCCGAAACATCACGGTTTGCTGAAATCCTCCGATCTGCCCATCCTTCGCCGCGCCACATTCCGAGCCCCCTCGGCCACGCCCGACCCGCAGGACGCTCCGTCGTACCCGCTGCCCGAGGCTGACGCCTCCGTCGAGGCCGACCGCTCGATCGAGGCCGAGGCCGAGGCCTCTGCGCCCGTCGTGCCCGAGCCGCTCGGCGTGCTCGAGCTCGAGCCGGCCGACGTCGCGGCCGATGCGAGCGAGCCGGCAGACGTGAACGAGACCGACGACGAGGCCTCGGCGGCATCGCGGTCCCGTCTGCCGCGACACCGTGCAGACCGCATCCGCAACCGTCGCGGCCGCACGTCGCCCGTGTCGAAGGGCGCCGTGATCAAGCGCACGGCCGCGCTCGGCTCCGCCGCCGCCTTCATGGGCCTCAGCGCGTTCGGCGCGCTCGTGCCCGCCGAGGCGGAGTCCTCGACCGCGGCGTCGGAGTCCGCGACGCACGAGGCCGTCGACACGGTCGACGCCGCGGCGCTCGACTCGATCGCGCCGGCCGCCGAGGTCGACCTCTCCCCGAAGATCACGAGCGGCCTCTCGACGGCGAGCGCCCCGTTCACCGGCGGCACGCAGATCACGCTCACCGGCCACTCGCTCGACGAGGTCGCCGCGGTGACCGTCGGCGACACGCCCGCGACGATCGTCGCCGCTGACGAGTCCTCGCTCACGTTCCAGGTTCCCGCCGTCGCCGAGACCGCCAAGGGCGCCGCGGTGCAGGTGAGCGTCGTCGACGCGGCAGGCGCCCCGGTCGAAGCGGTCAAGACCGAGGCCCCGATCTCGTCGACCGCGTCGCTCATCACGGCGCTCGAGCCCGCGGCGCTGCAGGCCGAGGCGGCCGTCGAGCAGCCCATCGACCTCACGTTCACGTTCACGAGCGACCCCGGCATCGACGCCCAGCTGAACTACGTGCTCGCGCACTGGAACAACTACAACACCGCCCAGTACCCGGTGCTCTCGGGCGTCGACTGCGCGAACTTCGCGAGCCAGTCGCTCGCGGCCCGCGGCTTCGCCATGGACGGCGGCTGGTACTTCGACGGCGCGACCGGCGCCATGTCGCCCAGCTGGGCGAGCTCGACGGCCCTCCGCGACTACCTGCTGACGCAGACCACCCGTGCGACCTACCTCGACGACTCGCAGCGCTGGGCCGTCAAGGTGGGCGACATCGCCCAGTTCGACTGGGACGACTCGGGCGACCGCGATCACACCGCGGTCGTCACGCGCGTCGAGCACACCGACGCGGGCACGAAGATCTGGGTCGGCGGCCACACGAAAGACGCCGACTACTGGGACGTCGACGAGGCGCTCGCCTCGGGCGGCGGTTCGGTGACGTACTTCTCCATCCACTGATCCGGATGCCGCGCGCAGGCGCAGAACGCCCGGTCGAGCTCAGCTCGACCGGGCGTTCGTCGTTCACCGACTGATCAACCGAGCGCCGAGTCGACGACGCGCTTGGCCTCCTCCTGCACCTGCGCGAGGTGCTCGGCGCCGAGGAACGACTCGGCGTAGATCTTGTACACGTCTTCGGTGCCGCTGGGGCGCGCCGCGAACCAGGCGTCGGCGGTCTCGACCTTGACGCCGCCGATGGCCGCATCGTTGCCCGGCGCGTGCGAGAGCTTCGCGGTGATCGGCTGGCCGGCGAGCTCGGTCGCGGCGATGGCGTCGCCGGTGAGCTTGCCGAGGGCGGCCTTCTGCGCGGGGGTGGCCGCGGCATCCTTGCGCTCGTAGGCGGGGTCGCCGAAGCGCTCGACGAGTTCGGCGTAGAGCACGGACGGCGACTTGCCGGTCACCGCGCGGATCTCCGACGCGAGCAGGCACAGCAGGATGCCGTCCTTGTCGGTGGTCCAGACGGTGCCGTCGAAGCGCAGGAACGACGCGCCCGCGCTCTCTTCGCCGCCGAAGCCGACCGACCCGTCGACGAGTCCGGGCACGAACCACTTGAACCCGACCGGCACCTCCCAGAGCCGGCGGCCGAGCGCCGCGGCGACCCGGTCGATCATCGAGCTCGACACGAGGGTCTTGCCGATCGCGGCATCGGCCCGCCATTCGGGACGGTGCGCGAACAGGTACTCGATCGCGACCGCGAGGTAGTGGTTGGGGTTCATCAGGCCGCCGTCGGGCGTGACGATGCCGTGCCGGTCGGCGTCGGCGTCATTGCCCGTGAGGATGTCGAAGCTGCTGCCGTGCTCGAGCACCGAAGCCATGGCGCTCGGCGACGACGGGTCCATGCGGATCTTGCCGTCCCAGTCGAGCGTCATGAACCCCCAGGCGGGGTCGACGCGCTCGTTGACGACCGTGAGGTCGAGCCCGTACGTGTCGCGTATAGCCGCCCAGTAGTTGACCGACGCACCGCCGAGCGGGTCGGCGCCGATCTTGACGCCCGCCTTGCGGATGGCGTCGAAGTCGATGATGTTCGCGAGGTCGGCGACGTAGGCCGTGCGGAAGTCGTAGGTCTCGACGGCGCTCGGCTCGGCCTGCTTCACCTCGCGCAGCCCGTCGGCGATGAGATCGTTGGCCCGGTTCGCGATCCACGACGTGGCGTCGGAGTCGGCGGGGCCGCCGTGCGGCGGGTTGTACTTGAAGCCGCCGTCCTGCGGCGGGTTGTGGCTCGGCGTGATGACGATGCCGTCGGCCTCGCCCTCGGCGCGCTTCGCGGGGTCGTTGTTCCACGAGAGGATCGCGTGCGAGAGCGCCGGCGTCGGCACGTAGTCGTCGTACTGGTCGACGAGCACGCGCACGCGGTTGCCGACGAGCACGTCGAGCGCGGTCGTCTGCGCGGGGGCGCTCAGCGCGTGGGTGTCGGAGCCGATGAACAGCGGCCCGGTGATGCCCTGCGCCGCGCGGTACTCGACGATCGCCTGCGTGATCGCGAGGATGTGGTGCTCGTTGAAGCTCGTCGTGAACGAGGAGCCACGATGCCCCGAGGTGCCGAACGCGACGCGCTGCTTGGGCACCGAGGCATCGGGTGCGAGTTCGTAGTACGCCCTGACGAGCGCTTCGACGTCGATGAGGTCGGACTCGGTGGCCGGGGTTCCCGCGCGTTCATGCATGCTCCCAGTCTGGCGCGCCCGCGCTCCCGCCGCACCCCGCATCACGTCCGGAGACGGGGCGGATCCGACCGGCGTGTCCAGCCGGGCGCGTTCGGACGGCCGGGCCGGGACGGCCGCGATCAGACCAGTGCGTGCAGTGCCGTCGCGACCGAGAAGATCGCCAGGCCCGCGAGGGCGCCGACCACGGTTCCGTTGATGCGGATGAACTGCAGGTCCCGCCCGACCTGGAGCTCGAGCTTGCGCGTGGTCTCGGCGGGGTCCCAGCGCTCGACGGTCTCGGTGATGACGCCGGCGATCTCGTGCCGGTAGGTGCGCACGACGTAGGCCGCGGCATCCGTCACCCAGGTGTCGACCTTCGCGGCCAGCGTCTCGTCGGCGACGAGCCGGGTGCCCACGTCGACGATCGCCGAGCTGAGGCTCGCGCGGAGCTCGCTCTCGGGGTCGGCCAGCGAGTCGTCGAGCGCGGCCTTCACGGCGGTCCAGGCCTCGCCCGCGAACTCGCGCACGCGAGGGCTCTCGAGCAGGTCGTTCTTGATGCCCTCGACGCGTGCGATCGTCTCGGGGTCGTGCTGGAGCGCGTCGGCGAGGTCGGCGAGGTAGCGGTCGATCGCCTCGCGGAGCGGATGCCGCGGGTCGTCGCGCACGGCGTGCACGAAGCCGCGCACCTCGCGGGCTGCGCGATCGTCGACGAGGCGGTCGACGAATCCGGGCATCCAACGGGGGAGGCGGTCGGAGACCATGCTGCCGAAGGCCTCGGGGTGCGCGTCGAGCCACTCCTCGGCCTTGACGAGCAGGGCGTCGACGGCCGCCCGCTGCTGGTCGGCCGCGACGAGCCGCGCGCCCACGCGGCCGACCGACGGCGCCCACTCGGGCTCGAAGAGGTGCTTGCGCGCGAGGCGCTCGATGACGTCCTCCACGTCGTCGTCGCCCAGCAGCTCGAGCACGCCGCGCGCGGCGACGGATGCCTCGGACGTCAGCCGTTCGGCGTTGGCGGGCTCGGCGAGCCACCCGCCGAGGCGACGCGAGATGCCGATCGAGCGCAGCTTGCCGACGACGACCTCGTCGGAGAGGAACTCGTCCTCGACGAAGGCGCCGAGCGTCGCGCCGATCTCGTTCTTGCGCGTCGGGATGATCGCCGTGTGGGGGATGGGCAGGCCGAGCGGGTGGCGGAACAGTGCCGTGACCGCGAACCAGTCCGCGATCGCGCCGACCATCGCGCCCTCGGCCGCGGCGCGCACGTACGCGAGCCAGGGCACCTCGTCCTGCAGGGCGAACGCCACGGCGAACACGACCGCCGAGGCGATGAGCAGGCCGGTCGCGAGGCGCTTCATGCTGCGGAGCGCGGCCTGCCGCTCGGCGTCGGTCGGCACCGTGCGGGTGGCGCGTGCGGTGTCGCCGACCGGGTCGGGCGTCTCGAGGGTCGTGGTCATCGCGTCCTCCTCACGGTTCGCGCGTCGCGGACGGTCTCGACGCTAGCCCCTCGGGCTGCGACCTGTCCCTCGGCGCGCGCCCGCTGGTTAGGCTGGCAGCATGACGGATGCCGCACCCCACCGCCCGGAGGACACCTACTCCTACCTGGGGCCGGCCGGCACGTTCACCGAGGCCGCGCTCAAGCAGGTGCCCGAGGCGGCCGGCAAGACCTGGCGCTCGGTCAACAACGTCGGCGAGGCGCTGGCAGACGTCACGAGCGGCCGCTCGATCGCCGCGGTCATCGCGATCGAGAACTCGATCGAGGGCGGCGTCTCGGCCACCCAAGACGCGCTCGCGACCGTGCCGGGGCTGCGCATCATCGGCGAGTACCTCGTGCCCGTGAACTTCGTGCTCGTCGCACGGCACGGCACGGCGCTGGCCGACGTGCGCACCGTCAACGCGCACCCGGTCGCCTACGCGCAGTCGCGCGGCTGGCTCGAGCGGCACCTGCCCGAGCACGGGCACATCCCCGCGTCGAGCAACGTGCAGTCCGCCGCCTCGCTCTTCGAGCCCGACAACACGGCCGACGCCGCGGTCGCCCCGCCCGGCATCACCGATCACCACGACGTCACGGTGCTCGCTCGCGACATCGGCGACAACCCCAACGCCGTGACCCGGTTCGTGCTCGTGTCGCGTTCGCGCGCGCTGCCCGAGCCCACCGGCGCCGACAAGACGAGCCTGATCGTCGAGCTGCCGAGCGACGAGCCCGGCGCCCTGCTCGCGATGCTCGAGCAGTTCTCGACGCGAGGCGTGAACCTCTCGCTGCTCGAGTCGCGGCCCATCGGCGACGCCCTCGGCCGCTACCGCTTCGTCGTCGACCTCGACGGCCACGTCGCCGACGAGCGCGTGGCCGACGCGCTCCTCGGCCTTCGACGCACGAGCCCGAACGTGATCTTCCTCGGGTCGTACCCGCGCGCCGACCAGCGCGAGATCGAGTACCACGCGAAGTACGATGACGAGATCTTCATCGAGGCGCGCGATTGGCTGCGCGGCCTGCTGAGCGGCGAACCCGACTGACGCAGAGCCCGAGCGACGCGACGATCGACCGGCACGGGCGGCACTGAGACCGAAGGACACGCGATGAGCGACGAGGCCACGCGAGAGATCGACCCGCGGTTCGATCCCAGATTCCAGCGCGGGTATGTTCCGGATGCCGCGGGCAGCGCCCAACCCACGGCCACCTTCGCCCGGCCGTCGGCCGAGACGCCCGCCGCACGAGCCGATGACGGTCCGGCCCGCGCCGCATCGGCGCAGTCCCCGGCGATCGCGTCGAGCGCCCCGGCGAGATCGACGACCACCGCCGACGACGCCGACCACGCTGCAGCGCTCCTCGCCTACTTCGCCCCGGAGGCCGATCCGCAAGCGGCGGCGGCCCCCGAGGTCGCGGCGCCCGGCGCGCCGCCCGCTCGTGCAGCGACGTACATCGGTCCTCCGCCATCGCATGCCGTTTCCGGAATGAACGCGGCGCCGGCCGACTCGGACTTCGTCGTCGAGCCCGAACCCGTGAGCGAATCGCCGTTCGTGCGGCATCCGGCCCTCGGATTCTGGGTCGTGCTCGGCACCAGCCTCGGCTTCGTCGTCGCCGGCGCGGTGCTCACGTGGAACATCAACTACGCGCAGATGAGCGGGAGGATGACGCTCCCGAGCGAGGGCCAGGCGTTCATCAACGCGATGTCCGCGCTCGGCGCCGGGCTCGTGCAGGCAGGTGTGCTGGGCATCGTCGTCGTGCTCGCCGTGCAGGCCGTGCGCTCCGGGCGGGGCCGACGATCGTGACGCAGCCCTCGACGCCGTCCGGCGCCTCGACGCCGTTCCGCACCCCCGCGGTGATCGGGCTCATCGCGGTGTTCGGCCTCTCGCTCGTCGCCCTCCAGGCGCTCTCGCGGAGCATCGCCGACGCGATGACGGAGATGAACAGCATCGGCCAGGCCACGACCGAAGAGGAGCTGGCCGCGGTCAACGAGCTCTACACCTGGTGGAACACGGGGTACATGGCCGTGCAGACGCTCGGACTGCTGGCCGCGGCATCCGCCCTGGCCCTCGTGTTCGTCTGGTGCTACTGGCCGCGAGGCGCGGCTCAGCGCACGTCGGCACCCGCGAAGGCTCAGTCGAGCGAGGGCACGCGGATGATGAGCGAGGCCGGGTCGACCGTGAACCTGGCCGACACGACCGTGCCGAACTCGTCGCCGTCGATCTCGAACTCCTCGGAGCCCTCGACGATCTCGATGTCGACCGATCGACCGCGCGAGTAGACGATCTCGCGTCGGCGGCTGCCGCCCGTGAGGTCCATGATCTGACGGCCGATGGCCGACTTGCGCAGCACCGGGTTCTCCCAGGTGATCTTGCGCCAGATGAAGAGCCAGCCGAGGAAGTTGCGCGGCTGGAGCACGGCCATGTCGAGGCGCCCGTCGTCGAGCTGCGCGTCGGGGATGAGCTCGATGTTGCCCGGCAGGTAGCCGAGGTTCGCCACGAGGATCGTCGAGACCTTCGAGCGGTGCAGTCGGCCGGCATCGGTGCGGTAGTAGGCGCGGTAGGGCTTCGACGCGGGGAGCGCGCGCAGCCCGGCGTCGACGTAGGCGAGCCAGCCGACGCGCTTCTTCAGGTCGGGGTTCGTGCTCGAGATCATCGCGGCGTCGATGCCGATGCCCGCCATGACGAGCGACGTGTGGCTCTCGGTGTCGCCGTTCGGGCGCGTGATGTCGGCCACGACCACGTCGACGGCGCGGTCGAAGCCCTCGAATGCGAGCACCGCGGCCCCGCGCATGTCGTTGACGGGGATGTCGACGTTGCGGGCGAACAGGTTGCCGGTGCCGATCGGCACGATGCCGACGGGCACGCCGCTGTCGCGGAGCCCGGCCGCGACCGAGCGCACGGTGCCGTCGCCGCCCGCGGCGATCACGAGGTCGACCTTCGACTCGCGGGCCTCGAGCGCCATGCCCTTGCCCGGGTCGTCGACCGTGGTCTCGATCCAGAGCGGCTCGGCGAAGCCCTGCTGCTCGGCGACCTCGGCGATGGTCGTGCGCAGGGTGTCGACGCCCTGCTTGCTCGGGTTGAAGATCACGGCGAGGCGCGGCCGATCGCCTACGGACTCCGCCGCCTGCTGCTTGCCACCCCGCGCCACGCAGCCAACCTATTGCATCAGGATGCCGCGGTTAGACTGGCACGCGTGATCGACCCCGTGCTGCTTCGCGAGAACCCCGACCTGATCAAGCATTCGCAGGAGCTCCGAGGGGAGTCTCCGGCCCTCGTCGACGACGCCGTCGCCGCCGATGCCGCGCGTCGGCACGCGATCACGGCGTTCGAGTCGCTGCGCGCCGAGCAGAACGCGTTCGGCAAGCAGGTCGCGCAGGCGCCGAAAGACGAGAAGGCCGCGCTCGTGGCCCAGGCTCAGGAGCTCGCCGCCAAGGTCAAGCAGGCCAACGCCGAGGTGACCGTCGCCGAAGACGCCTTCACGGCGGCCGTGCGGCTCATCGGCAACGTCGTGATCGACGGCGTGCCCGCGGGCGGCGAAGACGACTTCATCCTCCTCAAGGAGGTCGGCGAGGTGCCGACGTTCGACTTCGAGCCGCGCGACCACCTCGAGATCGGCGAGCTGCTCGACGCGATCGACATGCACCGGGGCGCGAAGGTCTCCGGCGCGCGCTTCCACTACCTCAAGGGCATCGGCGCACGCCTCGAGCTCGCGCTCATGACCATGGGCCTCGACCGCGCGCTGGCCGCCGGCTTCACGCCGCTCATCACGCCGACGCTCGTACGGCCCGAGATCATGCAGGGCACCGGGTTCCTCGGCGCGCACGCCGACGAGATCTACTACCTGCCCGCCGACGACCTCTACCTCACGGGCACGAGCGAGGTGGCCCTCGCGGGGTACCACGCCGACGAGATCATCGACGTGTCGAACGGCCCCATCCGGTACGCCGGCTGGTCGACCTGCTACCGCCGCGAGGCCGGCTCGGGCGGCAAGGACACCCGCGGCATCATCCGCGTGCACCAGTTCAACAAGCTCGAGATGTTCAGCTACGTCGACCCCGCCGAGGCCGAGGCCGAGCACGCGCGACTGCTCGCCTGGCAGGAGGGCATGCTGCAGGACCTGGGCCTCAGCTACCGCGTCATCGACACGGCGGCCGGCGACCTCGGCTCGAGCGCCGCCCGCAAGTACGACGTCGAGGCGTGGGTTCCCACGCAGGGCGCCTACCGCGAGCTCACCTCCACGTCGAACTGCACGACGTACCAGGCGCGTCGCCTCGACATCCGTCACCGCACCGAGTCGGGCAAGACGGCACCCGTCGCGACGCTGAACGGAACGCTCGCCACCACCCGCTGGATCGTCGCGATCCTCGAGACGCACCAGCAGGCCGACGGGTCGGTGCGCGTGCCAGAGGCGTTGCGCGGGTACCTCGGCGGCCTCGAGGTGCTCGAACCCGTCACACGATGAGCGAGCGGATGCCGCGGGCCGACCTCACGACCGACCCGTGGTTCGTGGCGCTCGACGTCGACGGCACGATCATGCACGAAGACGAGTCGATCGACCCCGCGGTCGCGTCGGCCGTGGCATCCGCCCGCGATCGCGGACACGACGTCACCATCGCGACCGGTCGCTCCTGGGCCGGCACGTCGCCGGTGCTCGATGCGCTCGGGCTGCGGCCCGAGTACGTGGTGTGCGCGAACGGCGCCGTGACGATGCGGCGCGACGGCGCGGCATCCGACGCCTCGGCGTCCGATGCCTACGTGCGATTCCACATCGAGACCTTCGACCCGACCACGGCGCTCGAGCGCATCCGCTCGTTCCTGCCCGAGGGGCGGTTCATGGTGGAGCTGCCCGACGGGCACCGGCTCTACACGGCCGGAATGGACACCTGGAACCTCGATTCCGCGAGCCAGGTCGAGTTCGAGGGGCTGTTCGTGCCGAGCGCGACGCGCGTCGTCGTGGTCTCGCCCGAGCATGAGACCCAGGAGTTCATGGACCTCGTCGCGGGCATGGGCCTGCACCAGGTCAGCTACGCCATCGGCTGGACGGCGTGGCTCGACATCGCGCCCGACGGCGTGAGCAAGGCGACCGCGCTCGAGCGCGTGCGCGGCTGGCAGGGACACGACCTGCACCGGGTGATCGCCGTCGGCGACGGCCGCAACGACATCGAGATGTTCACCTGGGCGGGCGCCGCCGGTCGAGCCGTCGCCATGGGCCAGTCGCCCGACGAGGTCAAGGCCGCGGCGACCGAGGTGACCGGCGGCATCGACGAGGCCGGCCTGGCCGAGGTGCTCGACACGCTGCCCTAGCCGGGCGCCCCGCTTCCCGCGCTGCTCCCGACCGGTCCGGTTACACTCGGCTCTCAGGGGAGGGTCGTCGTGAGCGATGATCGCAAGGGGAACGGCGGATCGGCCGACGAGGTCGAACCGCAGGTCGACGCGCCCGCCGCCGAGATGGCGGAGGCGACCGCCGGGAAGGCCGAGCCGACCGCCGAGAAGTCCGCCCGCGACCTGCCGCCGACGCGACCTGCGCCGCCCGAACCGCCGCGGCACGGGCGCATGCCACGCCACAACGGGTGGATCTCCGCGGCGAAGCTCGCGGCATCCGTCGTGGCCGTCGTGGCGATCAGCGGAGTCGCCGTGGTCGCCTTCGCCGCGGTCGACCTCGTGAAGACCGCGACCACCGCACCGACCCTGACGCTCGAGAACGAACAGATCCTCGAGGGCGTTCCCGACATCGGGGCGATGGACGGCGGGCTCAACTTCCTGCTCGTCGGCAGCGACAAGCGGCCGGCCGACGGCGCCTTCGGAGACCCCGAGGAGGACTCGGCGATCCTCAACGACGTCACGATGCTCGTGCACATCTCGCAGGACCACACGCACGTCGAGGTCGTCAGCTTCCCGCGGGACATGCTCGTGGAGGTGCCCGAATGCCCCGACCCGGCCGACCCGAACGGCGAGCCGCTGTCGGCGCTCTCCGAGGTGAAGATCAACACCGTGCTCTCGTACGGCGGCTTCAACTGCGTCGCCGCGACCGTCACCCAGCTCACCGGCGTGCCGATCCCCGTGGGCGGCATCGTCGAGTTCTACGGCGTCGCCGCCCTCGCGCAGGCGGTCGGCGGAGTCGAGGTGTGCATCGCCGAGCAGATCGACGACGAGTACACCGGCATCCACCTCGCGCCCGGCATCCAGACCCTCAGCGGCATGGAGGCCCTGCAGTTCCTCAGGGTCAGGCACGGGGTCGGCGACGGCTCCGACCTCGGGCGCATCTCGAACCAGCAGGTGTTCATGTCGGCGCTCATGCGCAAGCTGCAGACCGACGGCACGCTCAATGACCCCGTCAAGCTCTACGCGATGGCGAAGGCCGTGCTCGAGAACATGAGCCTCTCGAGCGCGCTCCAGAACCCGACCGTGCTCGTCTCGATCGCACGGGCCGTGCAGGACATCGACCTCTCGAAGGTCGCGTTCGTGCAGTATCCGACCGGGTACACCGACGACCAGTCGGCGGTCGTGCCGTCGGACTCGGCGGCCCTCGTCAACGCGGCGCTGCAGGTCGACCAGCCGATCGAGCTGGACCCGAACGCCACGAGCGAGGCCGAGTTCGGCACGGGCGCCGACCCTGCGGCACCCGCCCCCGCGCCCGAGGCGAGCACCGAGCCGGTCGCGCCGACGACGCCCGCCGGGGTGCTGCCGTCGGACGTCACGGGCCAGACGGCGGCCGAGGTGCGCTGCTCGACGGCGAACGAGGGCTGAGGTCGCCTCAGCACGTTCACAGGCTCGACTGGAAGGGTTGACGGGATACGAGTCGGCTAGAATCGTGGCCTGTCTGCTCCGGAATTCGTTCCGACGAACCCCGGAGCGGCATGGAGGGCTGTCCGAGCGGCCGATGGAGCTGGTCTTGAAAACCAGTGGGCAGAAATGTCTCGTGGGTTCGAATCCCACGCCCTCCGCACTCGTGTCGAACCGTCCCCCTGCCGACCCGAACCGCTCGCTCGCCGCGACGACCCGCCCACCGAGAGAGGTGACCGTGACCGACGATCGCCAGTTCAGCTCCCGCAACGCAGCCAAGAACCCCTCCATCGCACGGCACGGACGCCTGCGTCCGCACAGCGTGCTGCGCTCGATCGGCAAGATCACCGCATCGGTGCTGGCCGTGGCCCTCGTCTCGGGCACGGCCGTCGCGGCCTACGCCGCATGGGACCTCGCGAACACAGCGAAGCCGACCGTGTCGCTCGGAAACGCCGCGGTGCTCGACGGCGTGCCCGACATCGGCGCCATGCCCGGCGGCATCAACGTGCTCGTCATCGGCAGCGACAGCCGCGAAGGCCAGGGCGACGGCTTCGGCGACCCGTCCGAAGAGACCGCAGTGCTCAACGACGTGACGATGCTCATGCACATCTCCGAAGACCACTCGCACGTCGAGGTCATCAGCTTCCCGCGCGACATGTTCGTCAGCGTGCCCGAGTGCGTCGACCCCGAAGACCCCAGCGGTGAGCCGCTCTCCGCGCTCTCCTCGGTGAAGATCAACTCCGTGCTCGACTACGGCGGAATGGCCTGCGTCGTGAAGACCGTCGAGAACCTCACCGGCACCGTCATCCCGTTCGCCGGCGTCGTGCAGTTCCTGGGCGTCGCCGGGCTCTCCGAGGCCGTCGGCGGCGTCGAGGTGTGCATCGCCGAGCCGATCGAAGACGAGCACACCGATCTCTACCTCCCGGCCGGCAACGTCGAGCTGCAGGGCCTCCAGGCGCTCCAGTTCCTGCGCACCAGGCACGGGGTCGGCGACGGGTCCGACCTCGGGCGCATCTCGAACCAGCAGGTCTTCCTCTCGGCGCTCGCACGCAAGGTGCAGACCGGCGGAACGCTCTCCGACCCCGGCGCGCTGTTCGGCATCGCCAAGGCGGCGCTCGCGAACATGCAGCTCTCCGACACCCTCGCGAACCCGACCACGCTCGTGTCGATCGCCGTCGCCATGAAAGACGTCGACCTCGCGAAGATCGCCTTCATCCAGTACCCCACGGGCACCACCGACGGAGGCGTCCTCCCGTCCGACTCGGCCGAGATCGTGAACCTCGCGCTGCAGCAGGACATCCCCGTCGACTTCGACCCCGACGCCGATGACGCCTCGTTCGCCTCGGCGACCGACCCGACCGTCATCCCCGCCGACCCTGCGGCCGAGGCACCGGCGGCCGAGGTCCCCGCGGCCGACGCGCCCGCCGCCGACGCCGCGGCCGACCCGGCTGCTCCGGCGCCGACGACCGAGGCCCTCCCGAGCGACGTGACGGGCCAGACGGCCGCCGAGACCCGCTGCTCCTCAGGTCGTTCGCTCGAAGACCAGTAGGCGCGGAGCGGGCGAGGTCCCGACGACGCCGGCTGTCAGCGGGCGCTCGCCCGGCGCCTGCCGGCGCCGAATCGTGTTTCGCGGCATCCGCGGGTTATGATGGCAGTCGCGTGCGCGCAAGCGTTCGCGAGGAGACGTCGCATAGTCCGGCCGAGTGCACCACCCTGCTAAGGTGGAGTCCCCGTAAGGGGACCAGGGGTTCAAATCCCCTCGTCTCCGCACTTGGGCGTATTTGGCTTTCTCAGGCGTTTTGGTCTGAGAACTGAGCTGCAATACAGCCAAGAAAGAGGGCCTCCGCTTCTGCGGAGGCCCTCTTTCGTTTGTTGGTCGCCTTCTTGGTGGTTTCACCGCCTCGCCGCGTAAAGGCTGGCAGCAACGAGGTCGAAATCGGGCCTGGCGGGCGTGAGGAAGCGCCCCTTGGGCTATGGCTACTCGCGAACTTCGCTACTCCGCTTCGGGCGGCGGCGGCGGCGGTCGGTCGAGACGTTTCTGCTCGGGATCGTCGTCGGGTGCTTGGCGAGGCTTCATGTAAGGACGACCGTACGAGGAATAGTGCTTCGGGCGGATCGGATCCACGCTGTAGACGAGCTTCAGATGCATCTTGCGAACGAATCGCGTGATGATGCGAATGTTCGCGGCGAGCAGTTGGATGGCCAGGAGGACTTGGTTTGCGGCTAGTCCGCGCACTCGTCGAATGCCGCGCGTGCCGACACCTTCGTGTGCAGGATCTTTGATGATGGAGTGAAATCGCTCAGACGCGTTTCTGTCGTTACGGTATGTGCGCAACCATTGCCGCGACCCGAATTGTAGGAGCTGTGCCCGCTTGAGGTCGGCGTCTGCTGGGATCGTGACAGAAGTTTGCCGACAGATGGCGGGCAAGATGGGCTCAGCTGGCGGGAGATCCGTTTCGTGCACCGCACGCTTTGCCTTCTTGCTTGACTGCGGGTGGATGGCTCGGATCTCGCAAAGGAGGATCGCGTTCTGTCCGTACGCCGGACACATGTGGACCTGGGCACCGTCGGCGTTGGGGCTCTCTTTGGCTCTGGCGCGATAGAAGGAACGCGCATCTATGAGTCGGAAGTAGGTCTCTTCATCGATTCGGCCCGCTCTGAAATCAATCGTCGCATTGCGGAGATGAGCAGGTATGCCAGGTGAGTACGGTGCTCCCTCAAGCAGGATTGCGCCTTTTACGCTGCCTCGCACGCCGAGCTGGTCGTCTTTCAGATCAGTCACGACGCCCCACCGCATCTGGCGGACTGCCCTATGGAGGCGGTCGATGGTGCTGCCGGCAAAGAACTCGCGGTCTCCGGTAACGTGACCAGGGCTATAGCCGCGGTCGGTGATGAGCCCTTGGAGTAGACCAACCAGTTCGAGGTCGGAGTCTTTCAGCGGCTCACTCAAGCTGAACGCCATCACGACGTGCGGCACTGGGTCTCCGTCGACCTCGGGAACGAGGACGGCGAAATTGCCCGCCGCGCCCCACGACATCGGCGTGCGCAGCTTTCCGTCTTCGTCGAGCCGGGCGCCGGCGCTGTGTACGAAGTGGTAGAGCTCGGGTTCGACGACCGCGCCGTTCCACTTGTCGGTTCGTGTCCTCCGGTCCGTCACTTTGCCGCGCCACCCGCGCTTTGTGCCTGTAGGGATGAACGACTGGTCGTGAGTGATGCTGATCTTCTTCAACCCACGGCGCATTTCGCGAGGCATGGCACTGAGTGATGCTTCGAGCAGCCGGTTGGAGAAGAAGTCGAGGCGGGACTTCATGGTCGCCTCGAACTCGTGGTCCCGGTACAGCCTGAACTCGATGCGACCTTGCAGGTTCGTGCCTTCGCGGCGGTTGAACTGGGGAAAGGGGTCCATGACGTTCACGAGGCGGTGATAGGCCGCACACACGTTGTTGTACCAGTTCTTTGCTGCGACGGGATCTTCGTGATCGCGAGGGGCCGCGGGGACACCGAGCATCCCGCGCGCATCGTCGTCCAGGCGGTATGCCAATAGGTCGCGGACGAGCGTCAGGTGGGGAGGGGCGTTCTCGAGGACGAGAACGAGGAGTGCGACCAGCAAGTGCGTGTCGAGGATCGCAGCGGGACGTCCGCCAGGATGAGTCGATCGGTCTTCAGCCCGCCATTCTTCGATAAACGGGATCACGCCTGCCGCCTCGAGAAGTTCCAGCGGCTCGCGAATCGTCTCGGCCGTCACAGGGGAGACTCTGCGGCGGGCGACCAAGAAGTCGTGGCCGAGGCCTGGGCGCATGGCGTCGCGAGCGAACCGGTCCGATGATTGTCGTATGGCTGGTGTGCGCTTGGCCAGCCTCGGTCGGTAGCTGCCATGCTCCGGCTCGGATTTGCTAGTCATGGGCTGAGTCACCTCCCGCAATCTCCCAGGGGTCGGGACTCTCCGCTGCAGGCAGCAGCGAGTAGTAGCTATTCAGTGCCCCTGCGGTTTCGAGTCGGGCCAGGCGCATGATCTGCGTCGGGATGAAGCCTTGATGGATGAGGTGAAGAATCCAGTTGGTTCGGAGGCGCCCCGGGTGCGGCAGAACGCCGCTGTAGCCGGCGAGGAGTCCGCCCTTCATGCGTGTCGACTTCTCATCCCTGGCCCTGTGCGGCCACGCGAGGTAGTCATCACGGTCGCGATCCTCGAGAAAGGGCGCGATGTGAGAAATCCAGATGCGGTGCAGCGGAATGATGCGTGGAACGTCGCTCCGGACGTGGACGGAGTATCCCCACGGGGCGGGCTGGAGATCACGGACTCGCACGTGCGGCATCTCACGGGCAATGAGACCGGCACCAGCTCCGAGGACGATCGTCGCGATGATGTCGTTGCGTGCCCGGACCATTGATCGAGCGCGCGCGGCACTGACAAGATCCGCGAGTTCCGCCGGTGAGTATGGTTTGGGCGCGAGGGTCTTGGAGGGCACCGTGGCGGTCAGTTGCGCTCCCGTATGGAGATTCGCGAGGAGAGTCAGCCTCGCTGCCACCTCGTGCCTATACCGCTGACTACGTTTGGCGATTACGACACGGACGTACCGGTCGATCACGGGCGCACAGAATGCGGTCCGCACGGAGAGCGGTGCGCCGTCTTCGACCAGCCACAGGGCGTAACGAGTGACATAGCCGAGGTCGGCGAGGACGACCGAGTCGGATGACGTGGCGTAGGGAACGATGCTCGCGACTACGAATTCGCGAACATGCGACCACGCTGGGTCGGCAATCCCTCTAGGGCGATAATTCTCGATCATGAGTCGCGTTTCATCACGAACGCGGTAATATTTAACACCAGCATGTCGCAGTGTCTGGTTGAAAGTCAATGCTTTTTCGCCACCCGGCATAACGACCACTCCCTTGTTAGAAACAAGCAAAAGCGCCACCAAATTACGGGATATCGATCGATTACTGCGATGATCATGCACCAGCGTAGGCTGGTTCGGTGTTGTAAAGACCGGTGTGTCGATGATTTGACAGGGCCTGTCATTGGCGGAAGGTAGCGTCTATTACGTGTCTCGACGGGAACGTGCGCGGCCAGTAGATCTGGCTCCAGATTGGCCGCGTTCGACCATGCAAAATCCCGAGGCAGAGTCACTTCGACAGGCTGTATTGCGACTGCGAGCAGAGATGCACAACCGTTCACTCACCTACCAACGGGTTAGTGATCTGTCAGGTATCGGCGACTCCGCAATCAAGGCCATGGTGTACGGAACCGCTTGGCCTGACACCCACACGTTGGGGCGAATCGAGCATGGCCTCGGAGTTGCGCTGTGGCCCTCAAGTGATCGGCGCCGTGAACACGACTACGAGTACGACCAAGCGGAGTACGTGGCGGTAGGCGAGCACGAGGAGGTGTTCTGGGAGTCACCACACTTTTGGCGTCCGCGCCAGACATCCGCCAATTGGCCGGAGGAGCCCTGCAAGACGCCGGAGGCGGAGAAGATCAGGCTGTTCGTGCTTCGAGTGCGCGATTATGTAGATCAGATCGGGCTTGAACAGGTGTCGATAGCTCTCGGGTTTACTCCCGACTTGCTGCTGGGATTCTTCTCGGGCGCGGAATGGCCCTCGTCAGTGCACATAGCTCGAATCGAGCGCGTGTTCGAGAAGGACCGCCTTTGGTCCCCTCCATATCTGGGTGCTACTTCAGGGCCCAAATGGTACGGCTCTCCGTCCACTTCGGAACGAACGGCAGAAACTGATCGAATGCATCGATTGATTTGAGGCCCGAGGCCTCAAGTAGGGGTACCGCCGGCGTCCCGCGGTTCAGGTGATGCACGATCCAAGTGGCCCGCATTCGACGGGTCTGAAGCCGTACCGGTGCGTCCGACTTGCTGATGAAGAGGCCCGTGAGGTTGGCGCTCCTGTAATGACGGCCTGGCAGAAACGCCCACTCGTCCGGTTCGCCGGCCCAGGAGGCCTGGAGGAGTGCCGGGGACCAAAGTTCAAGAACAGGGATGCGGCGAGACCGCTTGCCCTTGAGGTCTAGGAGCAGGCCAAGCTCGTCAGGGATGATGTCGCCACGTCGGACCGAGATGATCTCCTCGTTTGAGAGGCCGGCCCCAAATCCCAGCGAGAGCAGGACCGCGGCGTTGGCCGATCGCAGCCTCGTGCCCTGCGATCGCGCCCACGAAGTAAACCCTGCTTGGTCGAGAAGGGCATAGGGTTTCGACGGATTAGGGCCGCTATACGCGCGCAACGGCTGGCGAAGCTTTACGTCGGGGCCGAACGCCTCAGCAAGCCTCAGGAGGCGTGAGCGGATTGTTCCCCGTCCCGCCTTTGTATAGCCGGTCAACCCCTCCGCGATGTAGTACTCGATGACGGCCACATTGAGCATCTGTTCCGAAGTGTCGATTGCGGATCCAGTTCTCCAGCACCAGAGCGCATAGGGTCCGAGTGCTGCGGCAAGCTCTTTCTCTGAGTACGCTGTGCGGCCTCGAGCCGCGGCGAGTGTCTCGAGCACGAAGCTCCGCACGTGCGGCCAATGCTCCACATGGAGCTCCGGGTGGTACTCGTAGCCGTCCGTAGATCCCATGTTCGCGCTCTGTCATTGCCATCGTGGTGGTGATTAAAAATGCCATCTAGAGCCGTGCCGCAGGTATCAGGATTCCTGGTGACTCTCGCGGCCGATCCCATGGCGAACGCGCACTTCATAGGCCGCCCTCAGGCGGATTCTCTGCCCACGCGAGGGGTGTTTTGGCGGTTGATCCCGCTACAGTTGCGACATGACTGGTCTTAGATACTACCAGAACGCACAATTGGTGGTCGCGCAGGTTCGGGAGAACGCGAGGGCTGCCATTGCGGACTCCTCGCTGCAGGACATCGCGCACCGCGCCGGACTTGATGTTGACGAGTTGGCGGCATTTCTCGGCGGGGCCATCAGTGGCGACCTCTTCATCCTGAGTCGGCTCGAGCATGCCTTGGGCGTCTCGCTTTGGCCCGAAGCCGTGGTGCTTGCCGATACCGATCGCCTGACGCAATGTCCGGAAGGGGGTCCCTAGGTCTCGAGTGTGGTCCTCCCGATCCGGTGGACCTTGCTTGCCCGCCCCGGAGAGAGGTTCGCGTGGTTGATCGGCCCGGAAAAGCTTCGCGTGCCGGTTTCTCGCTGCCTTCCGGGTGGGAACTGTCAGAGCGAATGTCGACGCACTGCGCTCGCCCATACCCATGTGAAGCGCTCGACCCCATCCGCCGACCAGCGAATGAGAACCGCCCCAGTCGTCCAAGCGACAGCGACCCCCTGAATGAGTCGCGGCTCCTCGTAGACCACCCGGTGACGAATCCAGGCTTCGACGCTGACGGGTTCCCGGGCCTCCACCCTTCTTCCAGTGGTCCTCAATTCTTCGGGCGATAGCGGCACCGGCGTGCCGCGTGATGCATCGAGGCGCTCTGCCCGCGCAAGGTTCTCGTCGAGTCGGCTGTCGTACCGGCGATTTTGAGTCAAGCCAGCCTGCCTTTCGCGAGCTAAGGACCGGTTGTCGCCCGCGTACCAAATTCGAATGTTTGTTCGAAGTCTAGCCTCCACCAATTCTGACCCCTGCGCCGATCGTTGTGCTCGCAGTGCCGGTAGCCTTGGCTCATGTCTCGCACATCTCGCCCAGATCCGGCGGAGCTCGCGCCAGGATGGCCGGATGTTCCTTCTAGCGACACCGCAGCTGAGGCGGCTCGGCGATTCGCGACAAATCTTCGATCGGCGATCGGCGATCGAAGCGTGCGGGCTGCGGCGCGAGATGCAGGACTCAGCCATACATCGCTCCTGAAGTATCTGGACGGTACTTCGTGGCCAGACCTCTACGCGATCGCTCGACTGGAGGAGGCGTTGGGTCGCAGGCTCTGGGCTGGGCCTAAAAAGTAGCTTCGCGTCTGCTGATTGCGGCAGTACAGTGGATTCATGAGTGGCATTAGATATGGCCAGTCGCTTAAAACAAGCCTAGCCCGCCCTCGGGAGAACCTCTGCCTGGCGATCGGCCAAGCCGCTCTGCAGGAGGTGGCACACCGCGCCAGGCTCGAGGTCGACGAAGTGGCGAGTTTGTTGGGCGGGACGACCCACGGCGATCTCTTCCTGACCAGACTCGAGGAAGCTCTCGGAGTGACTCTGTGGCCACGAGTGCATCCGATCTCAGAAGCGGACTCCGACGACCGCCGGCTCGAAAGCGAGTTGTGACGTGGCAGAGGAGCTATCCGAACTTGACGCGACCGAACGCGGGCGATTTGCCATCTTCACGGAAAGCGGATCGATCTACGAGATCGAGATCAGCGGCAATGCCGCGAGGCTCTGTCGGCACCCGAATGCCGACACGGGTTCCTCGTCGCTCTATCGAGACAACGAAACGATCGAACTCCACGACTTCACCGCAGCAGTTGGACAGAGCGCGGCATTTAAGTTCCTCAAGGACGACCCGACCTTGTCTCCGGACTACTTCGCGACCTTCCGACTCACGACGCCAGTCGTTCGCATCATTCGCTTGGAATGGGAATGAAGAAGAACGCGAACGCTATCGATCCCGCTCTCAACGATGATGCCCGTTGACTCGCACTCTGACACGAAGTACGTCGTCTACGCCGCCGAGGACGACATCAACAAGCTCTTCTACAACGTCCATGTTCCGATGCCGGTGCTCAATGGGCTCGTATACGGTGTCGCGCCCGACTCCGGCGGCCCGTTCGAGATTCGCGACAGCGGCATCGTCACTGAGAACGTCATCGGGTAGGCACTGACCGCGGGGCTCATCGGCGGCCTCTGGGCGGCGAGCGATTCAGCCGCCCATCACAACCAGATCATCTCGACCATCGATAATGGTCCAGTGCTCAATGGTGTTGCCGCGCAGATCAGGGCGGCCGGATGATGCGGAGCAACCGGGTACGCACGGCGGCCCTGCTCGCGATCGTCGCCGTGCTCGCCCTCGCCGGCTGCGCTCCGATGCCGACCGCCGAGGCAGCGCGTGGTGAAGCGCGGGACGACATGCAGGCCTTCGTCGATCTCCTCCCGGCGGATTCCGTCGATCACGTGGAAGACCCGATCCCCTCCGGGTTCCTCTCGTGCGGGAGCGACGCTGCCCAATACTCCGGTCAGTGGCTGGTGTATCTGACCGACCCTGCCGCAGTGGAAGGCGCGGTCGGCGATCTTCGTCGCGACGCCGCTGATGCCGGGTTCGCCGAAGACGGGTTCCCCGACAATCGCGATGACTGGTTCTCGGTGCGGCGCGAAGGCGACCGGAAGGCTCCGATGATCGCGATCACCTCCGGCGACGATCGCGATGAAGTTCCGTTCATCCAGATCCTGTCGTTCGCGCGCTGCAGCGAACCGCCGGACCACAGCAAATAGCGCCAAACGCGGATCGACAAGATCGCAGCAGGCGGCTGCATTCAGTCGCCCAACGGGGCGCCCGTGATGTGTCTGATCATGGAGGTCCGCACCCAGTAGTACTCGGCGTGTTCATCGCCGGAAGTGGTGAGGTATCCGTTCGATCCGAGGATGAAGTTCTCCAAGGAGCGGAGCGGGCCGGCGTTCCTGCCGAGTGTTGGGTTCGCGTCCGGTCCTGGAATCCGCTCCCAGTATCGGGAGTCCAGGTCGACGAAGTGCACGGATGACTCGGTCTGCACCATCCATCGGCCGGTGCCGTCCATCGTCAGCTTGGAGACGGCCTTCGGAGTTCTCACCTCGTGTCCAGCCCAATCGAGGAACTCGAGACTGCACGTGCGTGTATCGAGGATCGCCATCGACACGTCGGGCCCTTCGAGTTGGTCGAGGATGGCGACATTGGACCAGAATCCCGTGCCTCCGTCCCTGTAGCCGACGGCATCGCTTGTGAACTGGCGGTAGTGGGCTCCGACGTAGAGGCTCGGGGCAATTTGCAGGAATCCTCGATGAAACTGAGCGCGAGCGTCGATGCCGAACTGGAGATCTTCGGGAGGCAACCGCTTTGCCTTCTCTTCGACCACTGCGTCGATTTCTGGCAGGTCGAGTGGCGCATTGTGTCCGAGGAGAATGTCGACAGGTTTGCGGCCGAGCGCCTTGAGGTCGCCATCACTTGAGACCCCAGTTCGCCGCCAGCCGTCGCCGATGGCGCGCGACATGCGGTCGGCGGATGCGGCACCGCCGAAGACTGCAAACGTGCGACCACCTATGAACGACCCTCGGTAGCCGTTCGGAAGAAACCCGACTCGGGAAGAGATCCATCGGATGCCTCCCAGCGGCCACTCGGGCGTGAGGCCGCTCCGATCGTTGAGCATCGGCACCCAGTCGTGGCAGCCGGCAAGAAACAACAGCCTCTGGCCGTGGGACGTGAGCCGTCCGGTGAGCATCCGCAGCTGGCTCGTTGAAGGTCGCCCAGGCCAAGGAATCCCGAGATCCCCGAGAAGGATGGCGAGCGAGATGCCTCGCGATGACAAGATCGCCAGAGCGTCAAGTAGGTCGTCGATTCGGCCTTCCGCGCCGCCGAGAAGGCCGACACGATCGACGTTGAACTCATCGGCACTCCCGGCGCGGGTTGGTGTCATGGTGTTAATTAATACCAGACTGGCAAATTGAGAGGCTGCAGTTGACGTGCCTTCACCGGGCACTCAGCGCGGGCGGGTCTAACGGGAAGCCTGATTGTCCTGCGGGGCCTCTCATCGCGCGAGCTGAGCGAGTGTCAGTACTGGACCGGCATGCGGGCGTTCGACTCTTGGCCGGGACCCTGTACTCGAGCATGGTGCCGGCGTAACGTCGGCTGCATGGGATGGGCGTTTGGCCTCGGAGCACTCGTCATTGTGGTGCTGGGCATTTTCGCGAGCCGGGATGAGCGACGAGCTCTTCGCTCCACCAAGAAGCGCTGACAAGGCTGACGGTTCCGTTGGCTTAGCTGAGTGCAGGAAGGAGATCCTCTAGGTGGGACTCTCCGCGCACGTCGTCTGGGCGGTGGCTGGCTTACTGCTGGCGGCTGCTGCGACAACAGCAGCAGTCATAGTGCTGCTGAATCCGGGTTCCCCGTGGGTCTGGGTCTTCCTGAGTTGCGTACTGGGGTGCGTCGTTTGTGGCTCAGCTTCGCGATGGATCAAGCGTCGGCAAGGCAAGAAATCGATGAAATAGCCGTAAACCGATCCGCCTGCGGGCGTCCGTGAAGAACCACGACTGGGCTCGTGGGCCGTGTCGGGTGTTGGGTGGTGTCGTCAGTTGCCGTGGCGTTCGGATGCTGCCCGCAGGACCGTGTCGACGACGGCTTGCGGGTTGAAGTCGGGCGGCGCCTGGCTCGGGGGAAACTCTTTGAACGTGTTGGCATGCTCCTGGATGAGCGCGGCGGCCGGCAGCACGGTCCAGAGTTTCTCGCCGGCGTAGAGCGGGTAGTACGGGGCGTCCATGTGCTGTTCGAACGGATCGACGCGGAGGTTCACCGGCCGGGGCACGGTGGCTTTCGCCAAGGCGCCGGCGAACCAGTCATCCTTGGTCTGGAAGTGCACCTTCCAGTTGTTGTAGCGCAGCGCGAAGAGGTCGTGTTCGCCGTAGTAGAAGAACTCATGGCGTGGGGATTCGTCCACTTCGCCGCTCAGGTACGGCAGTTGGTTGTAACCGTCGAGGTGCACGCGGAAGTGCGTGTCGCCGAAGTCTGCGCCCTCCAGGAGGCGTTCCTTCACATCGGGCACCCCGGCCGCGGCCATGATGGTCGGCACGATGTCCTCCAACGACATGATGCCGTTCAGCACGCGGCCGGCGGGGATCCGTCCCGGCCAGCGAATGACGAGCGGCGCGCGGAAGCCGCCCTCCCAGCCCAGGCCCTTCTCGCCGCGGAACGGCGTGGTGCCGCCGTCGGGCCACGTGAACTTCTCGGCACCGTTGTCGGTTGCGAACACGACGATGGTGTTCTCGGCGATCCCGAGGTCGTCGAGCTTGCCGAGCAGTTCCCCGACGACCCAGTCGAGCTCCCGCATGCCATCGGCGTAGACGCCCAGTCCGGTCTGGTCCTTCCAGCGTTCCGAGAGATGGGTCCAGACGTGCATCCGGGTCGTGTTGTGCCACAGCAGGAACGGTTCGCCGGCCTGGTGCGCGCGCTCGATGAAGTCGATCGAATGCGCGAGCAGGTCGTCCTCGATGGTCTCCATCCGTTTGCGGGTCAGCGGCCCGGTATCCTCGATCGTCTGCTTGCCGACGGGCCCGAACCTCGGATCATCCGTCGGGTCATCGACATCCGTCGCGGTGCAGCGCAGCACGCCACGCGGCATGAACAGCTGCTGCATGATCGGAAGATGCTTCGGGTACTCGGGCTGCTCCGGCTCCTCCTCCGCGTTCAAGTGGTACAGGTTGCCGTAGAACTCGTCGAACCCGTGCACCGTGGGGAGGAACTCGTTCCGATCGCCGAGGTGGTTCTTCCCGATCTGCGCGGTGCGATACCCCTCTGGCTTGATCAGTTGCGCCAGCGTCGGGTCACCGGGTTGGATGCCCTTCTCCGCACCCGGTAGACCGACCGTCGTCAGACCGGTGCGCATCGGAATCTGACCGGTGATGAACGCCGCGCGACCGGCCGTGCAACTCGCCTGCGCGTAGTTGTCCGTCATCAGCACGCCCTCAGCGGCAATGCGATCGATGTTGGGCGTCGCGGTGCCCATGATGCCCCGGTGATACGCCCCGATATCGAACCAGCCGATATCGTCGGCCATGATCAACAGGACATTCGGCTTCTCGGTAGCCATCGCGGAACCTTCCCCCGTGCCGCTGACCTGGGTGATCGATCACCGAACCGGTGGCGCCCCCCAGCGGACGCCGCCACCGCCAACGTACTCCCCGCTCCAGCCGGAGGGATAGAGCCTGATCCGACCACCATGCCGGCCGCGAGCCGCTCGCCGCCCGCAAGCCGATCCGCGACCGGGACCCGGATCTGCTCAACCGATTGCAGTTGTGGGCCCGTGGTTATGCAGATTCAAGTCAGTCCCTACTCGAACACGCGCTCGGCAATCCACCCGGTCGGTGTGAGGCGAAGGTCGAAGACGAGGAGGTCGTCGCTCTCGGCTCTTCCAGTTACGCGCCAACCGGGAGCGAGGGTGACATCGGCTGGCGGATGCGAAATCCCGCTTGGCCATTCTGGATCGACCCCGAGTTTCGTAGGCGTGTCGATGACGCGATATCGAATGCTTCGGTAGACGAGTCGCGACGGTAGCCCGGCGGCATCGAGCCACACTGAGACAGGCTCCGCATCGGCAGCCAGGAACATCAGAAAGCCTCCTGAGATTCGAATGTATGTTCGAAGCTTACGCCGCAGATCCGCACTTCACCATGCTGAGCTCTCCACGCTTGGGGCTAGCGGTATTGCATCTGCCAGAGCTGCTGATAGCGGCCGCCAGCCGCGACGAGCTCATCATGCGCGCCCACTTCGACCACACGGCCGCGCTCAAGAACCACGATGCGGTCCGCGTTGCGGATAGTCGACAGACGATGCGCCACGACGAAAGTGGTGCGTCCGCGCATCAGTCGGTCGAGAGCATCTTGCACCTTCAGCTCTGATTCCGAGTCGAGCGCACTCGTGGCTTCGTCCAGAATCAGGACGCGCGGGTTGCGGATGAGTGCTCGAGCAATGGAGATGCGCTGTCGCTGTCCGCCGGAGAGGCGCGCCCCTCGCTCTCCGACCAATGTGTGCCATCCGTTTGGCAGTGCGTCGACGATTTCGATCGCGTTCGCCTGGGTGAGCGCTTCATGGACTTCCTCGTCGGTGACCTGCCCGAGGCCGTATGTGATGTTGTCGCGAATTGAGCCCTCGAACAGGACGGACTCTTGAGGCACGACGGAGATCCGCCGCCGCACGGTTCGCATGTCGAGTTCGTCCATGTTCTGTCCGTCGAGCATGATGCGCCCCGACGTTGGGCGGATGAATCCGAGGATGGAGTTGATGAGGGTCGATTTGCCCGATCCGGAAGCGCCAACGAACGCCACCGTCTCGCCCGCCTCTACAGTGAGGTCCACTCCAGCGAGGGCGGCGCGCGGTTCGCCTGGGAAGACCATGCTGACGTGCTCCAGCTCGTAGCGGCCGGAGATGTCGGCTATCTGCTGCTTGCCTTCATTGAGCTCCAGGTCCGGCTCGTGCAGCACTTCCGCGATGGATCGCACGGACTCGCGACCGCGAGCGATGATCGGCATGAAGCTGAGCACGGTCATCACAGTGCCCGTCAGAGTCGTGAAGTACGTGCCGAGCAGGACCACATCACCGGGACTGATCGGAAGCACATGCGCGATGGACAACGCGCCGGCCGTCAGGAGGCAACCGACTGCGAGCAATTGCATGACTACCCAGCTGAGGGCGCCAAAATGGCCGTTGACCATATCCAGGCTCAGCCCACGTTCTCGCACTCCCTCTGCGTCCTCAGCGACACGGTCGTAAGCGACGTGTTCGAGCCCGTGCGCGCGGGTGATCGGCATGAGCGTCGCCATTTCACCGACGCGTCGCGAATAACGTTCCATCTGTAGTCGGAATGCCTCGTTCGTGCGGTGCGATCGACGTCGCATGATCCACCAGACACCGATGCCGCAGGGAATCGCGAACACGTAGACGGGAAGGAACTGCGGAACCGTGAGAGCCGTCATCGTGATGGCCCCGCAGAAGACGACGATCGCCGATCCCAGCGGGTTGCCGACCTGCCCGTACATGAGCTCGATGTTTTCGACGTCTCGCACGACTTTGCTCTGCATCACCGCCGCGCTAGTGCGGCCGTAGTACCCGATGGAGAGGGTCTGCAGCCGCATCGTCACGGCATTGCGAAGGGTCACTGCAATCCGTCGGACGATGCCCATGTACAGCCGCGTGAACAGCACGTGCATGGGATATACCTGCAGTAACAGGACGGCGCTTACGATCGCGAGGACGCCGATCGACGACAACGGTCCTTCCGCGACGACGATATCCACGGCGCGAGCGGTGATCACGGGGAGAAGCCAGATCGGGCTGTCCTTGACCAAGAAGATCGCGGAGATTCCAATGAGACGGCCGCGAAATGGCCGGAGGAGACCGATCAGTGAGGAGCCCGGGCGTGTGGTGTCGAGGTGCACGTCCTCGGGCGGGTGCGCGGTGCTCATCCGGTACACGGTAGGCGCACCTACGGGCGAGTGACATGGCCAGATCACGGAGAAACATGGACGTTCATCCTTCGCGTGACTGCCGTCGTATCGGAAGGGCACATGAAACGTGTTGGGTGACGAGTGATGCTCGACTGAGCCCCACTGATCGAGGAAATCTTGCATCCGCCTCGATCAGAGGATCGTCCTCCCGCCTTCATCCGTTCGTGCTTCAACAGATCAGAACGTAGCCGCGAAACTGGGCACGTGATGAAGCACATGGTCGAGCGCGGGCCTACGGCCATTTCCGGAACTCAGTACCGAATCCGCGCCGCGGGATACGAAGCTGTCATCGCGTCGGTCGGTGCGTCAGTTCGGGTGCTGCAGGACGACCACGGCGATTTGATCGTTCCGTACGATGCAGACGTCATGCGACCCGCCATGCGCGGTGCACTCTTGGCACCTTGGCCGAACCGGACGGCCCACGGCCGTTATGAGTTCGGCGGCGACGTCCACCAATTGCCGGTCAACGAACTCGATCGCGAGAACGCCGCTCATGGCCTGGTCGCCTGGCAGGACTTCACCATCGTGAGTCGGGACGAGAACTACGTGACTCTCGCTGGCGCGATCGAGGCGCAACCCGGTTATCCGTGGCGAGTGGACCTCGAAGTCTCATTCGTTCTCGACGCCGACGGGCTCACGCAACGTGTACTCGCGACGAACAACTCACGCGAGGCGGCTCCACTCGGAGTAGGCGGTCACCCGTATCTCGCCGCCGGCCCCGTCCTCCCTGGTGCGGTAGACCAGTGGTTCCTCGAACTGCCCGCAGACCTGGTCATGAAGGTCTCGTCGTATCGGCTCCTCCCGATCGCGGTCGAGAGTGTCGCAGCTCGCGGCGGCATCCTCGACTTCCGTGAGCGGCGAGAGATCGGACAGACCGAACTGAACCATGCGTTCGGCGGCCTTCGCCGCGACAGCGCGGGCAATACGCGGGTGAGAGTCACAGACCGGCGTGGGTTCGGCGTCGAACTGGAGTGTGACGGTTCTGCGCGATGGCTCCAGATCTACACGGCTGACGCAGCGGACCCGCTAGATCGGCGTCATGCCGTCGCGGTGGAGCCCATGACGTGCCCGCCCGACGCGCTGAACTCCAAAGTCGACCTGATCACGCTCGAGCCAGGCGCGACCTTCTCCACGCAATGGAGGATCGGGCGGGTCACCGCCTAGACGCATGTCGCCGTCGTCAGAGCCAACGGCGGCGACATGCGTCAGCTTCTCCTGCCTAGTCCAGTTCGAGTTGGACGGTCACGAATGAGTGCTGAGGCACGCGCACAAGCAGCGTCGTTCCGTTCATTCGCACGTCCTCGAACGGTCGAGGCGAGACAGCGTCGCCGACGTCGACGGAGTTGTGTGCCTGCAGAGTCGGCGCGGTGAGAATCCTTCCCGCCACGCCGGCGACCTTGGCTCCGCGCAGCTCGAACTCGAGCCAGGCCGAGTCCGTCGCGTGGGCGTTGGTGATCGAAATGAGCGCCTGACCGTCTTTGGAACTTGCCGAAGTGCTGATGTGTGGCACCGCGCGTTCGCCGGAGAGGACCGATGGCACCTCATCAAGGAGATCGACCGAATGCGAAGTTGCATCCTGATGGCCGCTGTTCATCTCGAAGACGTGATAGGTCGGGGTGAGCACCATCGCAGCACCATCGGTCAGAATCATCGCCTGCAAGACGTTCACGGTCTGAGCGATGTTCGCCATCGTCAGTCGATCAGCGTGCCGGTGGAAGGCATCGAAATGCACTCCTGCGACGATCGCATCGCGCAACGTGTTCTGCTGGTACAGGAAGCCCGGGTTCGTGCCCGGTTCGACGTCGAACCACGTGCCCCATTCGTCGAGCACGAGGCCGATCGTCTTGCCGGGGTCGTAGGCATCCATGATGGCTGAGTGGCCTGCCAGCAGCGTCTCGATACGCGTCGCTTCGGCGAGCGTGCGGTAGTACTCCTCGGTATCGAACTGGGTCGCACTGCCCTTCTGCGCCCATGTGCCAGGCAACGTGTAGTAGTGGAACGAGATGGCGTCGTACGCGCCTACGCCGGGGCCGGTCGCTTCGCCTGACCCGATCGCGAACCCGAGCTCCTGCATGAGCACCTCGGTCCACTGATAGTCATCAGTCGAGGCGCCGGCCGCGATGCGATAGAGCTTGTTGCCGTTGTGGTCGCGGCTGTACGTGCCGAACGTTCGCGCCACCTGGGCGTACGCCTTCGGCCCGAACCGACCGCCGCACCCCCAAGGCTCGTTTCCGAGTCCCCAGAACCGCACCTTCCACGGTTCGTCTCGCCCGTTCTCGCGGCGTAGGCGGGCCATGGGGCTGTCATCCGAGCGCGTCAGGTACTCGATCCACTCGCCAGCCTCACGCGCAGTGCCGCTGCCGACGTTCGCCGAGATGTACGGCTCCGCATCCAAGAGCTCACAGAGCGCCATGAATTCGTGGGTCCCGAAGCTGTTGTCCTCCACCACGTCACCCCAATTGGAGTTGACCATCGTGGGTCGGTTCTGGGTCGGCCCGACTCCGTCATGCCAGTGGTACTCATCGGCGAAGCAGCCACCGGGCCAGCGAAGGTTCGGGATGCGCAGCGCACGTAACGCTTCCACAACGTCGAGGCGGATGCCGCCCTCGGTGGGGACGTCGCCGCGGTCACCGATGAAGAATCCGTCGTAGATGCAACGGCCGAGGTGTTCGGCGAAATGCCCGTACACGTGCCGACTGATGGTCGGGCCCGGGAGATCAAAATTGATCACCGCCCGAAGTGAAGGCAGGTCTGGTTTCGGGGTGCCGGTCGTCATCATTGGTCCTTGCGTGTCGGAAGAGCTGCGACAAGTTTTTCCGACAGTCTGCGACACCCGGCAAGTGAGGTGGGAGAGTTCAGGCGCCATCGCCAGTTCGTCCAGCACGGATCACACGAATGTCCCTGTGGAGAGCCCGAGTCCAGCCATGGCCGTGCGCGAAGGGCGGCGTCGCCCGATCAGGCCGGCGCCAAAGACTCGAAATCTGCCTGTTGACGGAACTGCGTCGGACTCACCCCATTCACGGCTCGGAATTGGCGAGAGAAGTACAGCGCATCGTCGTACCCGACGGCGTTCGCGATCTGCGTGACCGGGAGTTCCGTGGTCAAGAGGAGCTCGCGTGCACGCGCGCTTCGCAGTCGCTTCAGGTACTCCTTCACCGAGACTTCGGCCGCGGTGCGGAAGAGCGCCGAGAAATGCGAGGTGCTGAGGCCGGCCATCGCGGCCAGTTCCGGGACCGAGAATGTCGTGTCCAGGTTGTTGCGCAGGTACTCCTGCACATGGCGGATCCGATCATTTCCGGGTCCCGCCCCTTGCATACGGCTAGCCGTGATCTGGGTGAGCACGCGCCAGGCCGCGCCAGCGGCGACCACCAGCATCGGCATCGACTCGTCCTCCTCGAGAGCCCCGACCACTTCTTCAAGCGATTGGACCGCCGAATAGACATCGCGAAGCGCCACCACCGGGCTCGCGCCGTCCTTCAGGATCACGGACACGAAGTCATCGGCGTCATCACCCGTCACGTGGGCCCACCAGATCGTCCATGGATCCTGTCGGTCGGCCTGATATCGATGTCGGACTCGAGGCGGCAGCACCACCGCATCGCCGCGTTCAACGCGTTGCGGACCTGAGCCGTCAACCTCCACCCACCCAGCGCCATCCGTGCAGACCATCACGACCGTCTCCCGAGCGCCGTGGGCCCGAGCGCGTCCGTGCTCCGCGGCGTGTGGAAAGTAGCCAGCGTCCGTCACGAGGAAACGACGGACGATTGGATGATTTTGCGCTTCCTTGACTACGGGGCGCGGGAGTACCCGGAGGCGCTGGCCGAGAAACCCTTCTTGCAAGTACACGGCCACAGGATAACCCCTCCTTGCGATCAGCGGTTCGTCTATCTTCATCGCGTTGATCGTCCTACTCCGGCGATGGTCTCCGCCGTACCTTCATTCATATGTGCTCGCCGCCGCGCAACTGCGTTGGCGACGTCGTGTTGAACCCTGAGGAACCGATGACCATCGAAACCACCGCTAGATCCGTAGCCACCGAGGCGACGCTGCCGTTCACGCTCCCCGAGACGCCGACCGAGCTTCGCGCTTCCCTCGAAGCTGGAAATGCCATCGCCTGGTACGAGCCGGTAGAGATCCCCACCTACGAGCCGCACGATCCGTCGACGTTCCCGATGTATCTCGACCAGCGGGTGTACCAGGGATCTAGCGGACGGGTCTATCCGTTGCCCTTCACTGAGCGCATTGATTCCGTCCCCACATTGCGCCGATGGAACGCGATCCACGTCGAGAACCAGTACATCCGCGTCATGATCCTGCCGGAGCTCGGCGGACGAATCCACGTCGCCTACGACAAGACCACGGACTACGACTTCTTCTACCGCAACAACGTCATCAAGCCTGCACTCGTGGGACTCGCGGGATCTTGGATGAGTGGCGGCGTCGAGTTCAACTGGCCGCAACACCACCGACCCGCCACCTTCCTCCCCGTGGACTCGACGATCGAGACCCATGACGATGGAAGTGTCACCGTCTGGTGCAGCGACCACGACCCGTTCGCTCGGATGCGCGGCACCCATGGCATTCACCTGAGCGCCGGAAGCTCGACCATCCGTCTTGACGTCCGGGTGCACAACCGCACGAGCCTGTCGCAGACCTTTCTCTGGTGGGCGAACGTGGCCGTTCGCGTCCACGACGACTACCAGTCCTTCTTCCCCGAAGATGTCCGATACGTCGCGGACCATGCACGTCGCGCCATCACCGCCTTCCCGCAGGCGGACCGGCCCTACTACGGAGTCGACTACCAAGAGCGGGCTCGCGATACGCCCGGCGCCGACCGGCTCGACTTTTACCGCAATATCCCCGTGCCGACCTCCTACATGGTCGTGGATACCGATCACGAGTTCTTCGGTGGCTTTGACCACCAGGTCGGTGCCGGGTTCGTGCACTGGGCGGACCGGCGGGTCGCGCCCGGCAAGAAGCAGTGGACCTGGGGCAATGCCCCATTCGGGCAGGCTTGGGACCGATTGCTGACCGATGCCGACGGACCCTACGTGGAGTTGATGGCGGGCGTCTACACCGATAACCAGCCCGACTTTTCGTGGCTCGCGCCCGGCGAGTCGAAGCGGTTCAGTCAGTACTGGTACCCGATTCCCGCCATCGGAGTCGCGCATGAGGCTTCCCCAGAAGCAGCAATCCATGTCGAGCGGGGTGCGCAGTTCTCCGCAGCGGTCGCCGTCACCAGTCCCCAGCCCGCCGCCCGACTGGTCGTGTTAAGCAAGGACGGCGAACGGGTCGTCGAACTGTCCTCGGACCTGACGCCCGGTGTCGCGTGGCACGAGGAGTTCCCCCTCACGTACGAGGAGGGCATGGCCGTTCGGCTCGAGAGCGCGATCGGGGCCACGCTCGTGGAATGGCTGGCACCCGTCGAGGTCGACGGATCAGCCGAGCCGTGGACCGCAAAAGCGCCACCAGCGCCTAGCGAGGTCGGTAGCGTCGATGAGTTGTACTTCATCGGCCTGCACCTGGTCCAGTACCGTCACCCGAGCCGCTCACCGCTCCCGTACTGGACCGAAGCGCTCCGTCGCGATCCTTCGGACTCACGCGTGTTGACCGGGCTCGCCGAACTGGCGTTCCGGGCTGGTGAATACGACATCGCCAGCGGGTACGTGAAGCGGGCGCTCACCCGAGTGACCGAATTCAATGGCAACCCCCGGAACGCCGAGACGCTCTACCTGCTCGGCCTGATCGAGTCACGGCGTGGAGACCAGCACGCTGCCCACGCGGCATTCGCCAAAGCCGCATGGGACGCCCCATTCGTGGCACCGGCGGGACTAGAGATGGCACGCCAGTACGCCCGCGAGGGCAGGTACGAGGCAGCTCTTCACGACCTGGACGAACTCGACGCTGTCGCGCCCGACGATCGCCGCCGCGGCGTCCTCCGCGTCGTCCTGCTTCGCCGGCTGGACCGCCTCACCGAGGCAGATTCCGCACTTTCAAAGCTGCTCAACGAAGAGCATCTGAATCCAACCCTGACCTTCCTCGCAAGTGGACGCTTGCCGGCTGACGGACCCACAGCCCTGGATGTTGGGCTCGAGCTCGTCCACGCGGGGGACGACGACGGCGCTCTCCAGGTACTGGCCGCGGCGACAGAGATCGGTCCGACCGGTTCCGGGAACGGCATGCCGCTCGCGCACTACCACCGCGCCGCGATCCTCGATCGCCTCGGACGTGCCGAGGAAGCGACGACCGAACGTGCCCTTGCGCGATCTGCGGATCGCCGATGGTGCTTCCCCGCTGGGCTCGACGACCATGATGCGCTCGTCGCGGCCGTTCGCGCGGAGAACGACCCGGTGGCCTCATCGCTGCTGGGTATGCTCCTGTTCGACGCAGGCCGCCGGGCGGACGCTCTCCAACTCTGGGAAGCCGCGATTCGTGCAGGTGGCAAGGATTCACTCCTGCATCGCAATGCTGGCCTCGCGAGCTACAACGTCGCCCATGACGACGCTCGCGCGGTCGAACATTACGATAGGGCCATCGAGATCGATCCTTCCGACGCCCGCCTGCTCTTCGAACGGGATCAACTCGCCGTGCGCCTGGGCGAAACCGACGAACAACGCCTCGCGCGCCTGTCCGAGCGCTTCGAGGTAGTTGAGGAGCGTGACGACCTGATCGTCGAGTATGCCGAATTGCTCGTCAGCACCGGTCGCCCCGACGCCGCGCTCGAGCTACTGCAGGAGCGAAACTTCCAGCCCTGGGAAGGCGGCGAAGGTCGAGTTCTTGGCGCCTGGGATCGCGCGCGCACAGCGCTTGGGTTGCCGATCGCGGAACCGCCCCTGAGCCTCGGCGAAGGCCGGCCGCTCTACGAGGCCCCCGTGGCTCGTCGCGCCAACGGTGAGGTGGACTATTTCGCCACGAGTCTCCCCGACCTACTCCTGTTTTCAAGGTCCGAGTGATGACAACGTCGTTTCGTCCATATGCGGGCGCAGGATCGTTCTGCCGGGCCGTCCTCGCGCGGACGTATCGTCACCTTGTGTTCATCGTGGAACAGCAGATGCGTAGCAACAACGAACGTCCCGCGTTCGAGTCGCCTCGCCTCGCCCACATGCTCGACGGCAGCTCCAAGCACCAATCCGAAACGCAATCAGATACCCCGATCGGAAAGAGGACACCGATGTCCAAACACCCCCGCGTCCGCCTCGCCGTAGGCGCCTTCGCACTCACCTCCGCAGTCGTCCTGACCGGCTGTACTGCCGGTGGCGCCGGTGGAGACGCAGGCGGCACCACCACCGTCACGGTGATGTATGCGGTCAACGAGTTCACCGAGGACTACATCGCCGATTTCGAGGCCGACAACCCCGACATCAAGATCGAGTTCCTCGAATACGACGAGAACCGACTGAACGCCATGCTCACCGCCGGTGACCCGCCGGACTTCGTCCGTGGCAGCCCGAGCGCCAACCTCTTCGCGCGCGGCCTCGCCGCTCCCCTCGACGACTACATCGCGAAGAGCAAGGTCATCAAGGAGGACGACCTCCTCCCCGTCAACGACCTCTGGCGGTGGGATGGCAAGAAGCAGGGCGATGGCCCCCGGTACGGCATCGTCAAGGACTTCAGCCCCGACAACACCCTCTGGCAGAACGAAGCCATCTACGAGGCCGCTGGCGTCGAACCGCTGAGCACCACGGAGCCGGCGAGCTGGGACGATGTCCTCGAGACCGCGAAGCAGCTCAAGGCTGCCGGCGTCGAGATGCCGCTCGGCATCGAATGGCAGTGGGGTATCGCTGGAATCCTCAACACGATGGTCCAGCAGCAGGGTGGACAGGTCTTCTCGGACGACCTGACGACCATCGACCTGCAGTCGCCCGAGGCGCAGCGCGCCATCCAGTGGTTCATTGACTACGGCAAGGCCGAAGTCGGACCCACGTCGCTGAACCCGCTCCCCGACAACCAGGACGCACCGTCGTTCCTCGCCGGCAAGATGGCCACCACCAAGGACGGGTTCTGGTTCGGCGGCAACCTCGCCTCCGAAGACGGCGCGGCGGTTGCAGCGACCTCGTCGATGGCACCCGCTCCCACCTTCGGTGAGCGACTCAGCCCCGCCCTCGGTGCCGTCGGCGCATGGATTCCCGTCGGCTCCGATGCCAAGGACCAGGCATGGAAGGTCATGGAGTACTTCATGGCCGGCCAGCCCGCGATCGACCGTGCATCCAGCGGCTGGGGACTTCCCTCGCTCGAGTCCCTCTGGGAGAACATCCCCGCCGACGAGCCCTACCAGAAGCAGTCCATCGAGCTGGCGAAGGACGAGGTCAACTACATCGTTCCCCTGCAGGACTCGCCCTACATCACGGCGACCCAGTGGAACGGCATCCTGGACCGTGAGATCCAGGCCGGCATCCAGGGCACGAAGACCGCCGAGGAGATCGCCAAGGCTGTCGAGGCCGAGGTCGACCCGCTTCTTGCTCAGGGCAAGGACCAACTCGGATGACCACCGAAGCGATGACCACTGTGTCGTCGCGGTCAGCGGCGGCCGCGGTCGCGGGTACTTCTACCCGCGGCCGCGGCTGGCGCCGCTATCGTGCACGCACGTTCTACCTCTTCGCGTCGCCGTGGATCCTCGGCTTCATCTTCCTGACCCTCGCGCCGATCCTCTACGCGCTCGCCGTCAGCTTCACCAACTACGACGGCGCATCGCCCCTTTGGCGATGGGTTGGCCTCCGGAACTACGTCGAACTGTTCACCTCGAGCCCCGCCGTCTGGCAGAGCCTGCTGCGCACGTTCATCTACGCGAGCATCGTCGTTCCGCTGAGCGTCGTGGGCGGGCTCTACCTCGCCGTCCTCGTCAATCGCCGCATTCGCGCACGCGGAGCGATCCGAGCAATCTTCTTCCTCCCGTCCGTGGTCCCGATCGTGGCGACCGCCATCATGTGGCGCCTCATGTTCAACCGCGATGCGGGATTCATCAACGGCTTGATCGTCCTGTTCGGCGGCGAGAAGCAGGCCTGGCTCGCCGATCCGCTCTCCTTCTACGCCCTGATCGTCATGTCGCTCTGGGGGCTTGGCGGTGGCATGATCATCTGCCTCGCGGCGTTGCAGGACGTCCCAGCCGAGCTCGAGGAAGCGGCCAAGATCGACGGCGCCGGAACCTTGCGCGTGATCTGGAACATCACGATCCCGATGATCTCGCCAGTGCTGTACTTCCTCGTGATCACCGGCATCATCGGCGCCCTGCAGGTGCTCGTACAGCCCCTCCTGCTCGTCGAGACCAACAAGATGGCCCAATCCGCCCTCGTGCCGCAGAGCTCCACGCTCTACATGGTGCACGTCTACAACGAGTTCTTCACGAACCATCGCTTCGGCTTCGGTTCCGCGATGCTGTGGGTGTTCTTCATCCTCATCCTCGCGCTCACCCTCATCATTCAGAAGATGAGCAAGCGGTTCGTCTACTACAACGTCGACTCCGACACCTCGAACGAGCGCTGATAATCATGAGCCAACAAGACACCCTCAACCCCATCGCCCCGCTTGAAGCGCCCGCATCCGTGCGGAAGCCGCGACGCAAGCGCTCGCGAACCCCTCAGGAAGGCCAGAAAGCCTCCGTTTGGGTCTACATCGGCGTGTTCATCGCCCTCGCCCTGTTCGGGATCCCGTTCATCTGGATCCTCCTGACGTCGGTCGCCACGCAGCAGCAGTTCGCCGAAGGAGCGCTCGCGCTCCTCGACCTCAGCTCGCCGGCCTGGTCCAACTTCTACGAAGCAGTCACACGCATCGACTTCGGCGCGTACACGATCAACACGATCTTCCTCTCGACGATCACCGCGGTCCTCACCACACTGAGCAGCGCCACCGTCGGCTTCGCGTTCGCAAGACTGCGCGCCCCAGGGAAGAACGCGCTCTTCACCGTGATCCTTGCCACCATGCTGATCCCGTCGATCGCGACCCTGATTCCGACCTACATCCTCTTCGCGCGCGTCGGGCTGACCAACACCTACTGGCCCTGGGTGCTCTGGGGCATCGCGGGTACCCCGTACCTGATCTTCCTGTTCCGACAGTTCTTCAGCGCGATCCCGATCGAGCTCGAGGATGCAGCCATCATCGACGGCGCCGGCTGGTTCCGCAGCTACATCTTCATCTTCCTGCCTCTCGCACGCCCGGCGATCCTCACTTCGCTCCTGCTGTCCTTCACCTGGACTTGGGGCGACTACCTGGCGCCGGCACTCTTGCTCAACCTGAAGAACACCACGCTCGCGGTCGCGACCGCTGCCGGATATCTGGACCCCCGCGGAGAGGGAATCGTGACCGTTCAGGCTGCGGGTGCAGTGCTGTACCTGCTTCCGGTCGTCATCGTGTTCCTCTTCACCCAGAAGTACTTCATGGGCTCCGGCCTGGGTTCGTCCGTCAAGGGCTGAGCCCGAAATCGACCCCACCTGACTAGGACGCACATGACCAGCACAACCTCTGGCCTGAACTCGATCCAGCTCCGCGACTCGCGGCCACCGCTCATCGACCCGGCGATGAGCAACCAGGATGATCCACATTCCCGGATCCGACTGACCAGTCGATGGATCGAGATCGACGGCCGGCCCTCGCTCCCCGTGACGGGCGAGCTTCACTTCAGCCGTATCCCTCGCGCGCGTTGGGAGGAAACCCTGCGCCTGATGGTGGCGTCCGGACTCACCTCGGTGTCGACGTACCTCTTCTGGATCCACCACGAGCCCGTTCGCGGTGACATCAGCTTCGACGGAGATCTCGACATCGCCGCGTTCCTCGAGACCGCGGAACGGGTTGGAGTCGATGTCATCCTGCGCATCGGGCCCTGGTGCCATGGCGAGGTGCGAAACGGCGGCCATCCCGATTGGGTCATCGAGGCAGCACCAGCAGCTCGGACCAACGACCCCGTGTACCTGGAACTCGCACGAGGCTGGTACGAACAGGTCGCGGCACAGGTCGCCCGCTTCTGCGGCCCCGATAGCCGCGTCATCGGCATCCAGATCGAGAACGAACTGTATGACCAGCCCGACCACATCGCCACCCTCAAACGCCTGGCACGCGAAGCCGGACTATCGGCTCCGATCTGGACGGCCACAGGGTGGGGCGGCGCGATCCTTCCACCGCACGAGGTCTTCCCGCTCTACAGCGGATATGCCGACGGTTTCTGGGCCGGTCAAGGCTCGACCTGGGACGACAGCTTCCGTGACCACTTCCGATTCACTCACGAGTGGGACGATCCGGGCGTCGGCGGCGACTTCCGTGAAGAGGGCGTCGAGATCGTGGTACGTGCCGTTGATCCGGAATTCCCGCCCGCGACCTGCGAACTCGGCGGGGGTATGGCGACGGCATATCACCGGCGGCCGATCGCACGAGGACGTGACATCGCCGCTCTCGCGAACGTCAAGATCGGCAACGGCTCGGCTTGGCAGGGGTTCTACATGTACGCCGGGGGCGTCAACCCTGCCGACCACCTGCAGGAAACCCACGCGACCGGTTATCCGAACGACCTACCGCGGTTCGACTACGACTTCCAGGCTGCGCTCGGCGCAACAGGCCACCCATCAGCGAGCCTCGGGCTCTTGCGCGACCACAATGCGTTCCTCGATGCCTTCGGCGAACGTCTAGTGCAGATGTACAGCTCCTTGCCGGATGACGCCCCGGTCGACGTGCACGATCTGACATCGCTGCGTTGGGCCGTCCGCAGTGACGGCGACACCGGATTCCTCTTCATCAACACGCATCAACCGCATGAGCCACTCGCAGGCTCCTCCGAAGTCCAGTTCCGCATCGACCTCGGCGGCGATGAGCTCGTCGTGCCCGATCGTCCCCTCGACATCCCTAGCGGCCTCATCGCCCGATGGCCGCTTCGACTTGAGATCGCTGGCGTACGGATCGAGTGGGCGACGGCCTCGGTCGCCGGCCTCGTCGACGGGGATGTCCCGACGCTCGTGCTGCGCGCACCTGACGACATCGCCGCCCGTATCCAATTCGCTTCGCCGACGAGTCTCCAGTTCAGCGACGAAGTCGTTTCCGCCGAGGAACCATTGGATATCCGGCCCGGGACGTCGCTGGTAGCCGATGGTGCGCTCCGCGTGCTCGTCGTCGACGAGCGGCAAGCAGAGCGGCTCTGGTACCTCGGCGACGAACTCATCCAATCGGACGACGCAGTCTGGCGGGAGCCACATGGCCTCGTCGTGCGGGCATCGCAGCAGCCCTCCACGACCCGCTGGACGGGATCGAGCTTCGAACCGATCGTTCTGCGCGCCTCGTCGGCGCCCGTTACAACGCCGCTGGTATTGGAAGCTGTCCGTTCCGGAAGCGACGTGCCGGCGCGATACGGCGAGTTCATGGGTCGTTCGTCGGCGCCTACCGATCCGCAAATCGACCAGGTCGCGGCAGTTTGGCGAGTCGATCTGCCAACGACAGAGGCTCGGGCCCAGGGCGACCTGGTCGAGCTCGTCATCGACTGGGAGGGTGACGTCGCGCAGCTCCGCGCCGATGGCACCGTCATTCGCGACCGGTTCTGGGACGGCCTTCCCTGGCGTGTGGACATCACCGATCTGGCACCCGGCACAGAGCTGACCCTCCACGTCGTGCCGATTACCACCGACAGTCGGATCGATCTCGACGCCGCCGCACAAGCTCGAGTCGCGGCCGAGGGTCGCCTCTGCGCGGTGCAGCACATTGAGCGCGTCGTCTCCGTCCGATGGACTGAGCCGGCCAGATAGGTGCGACCGGTCGGCCGGAGCTCAGCTCCGGTCGACCGCTCCAATCCTCACCAGCGGATCCGGGTTGTGCACGCCGGCCGGGCGATAGCCGAGTCCGTCCGACACACCGAGATAGTCGGCGAGCAACCAGACGATCGTCAGCCACATCTCCGTACCCTGAAGGCCCGGCACGCTATCGGCCCCATCCGAGTGCGGCGCGAATGCGAAACCTTCGCCGTCATTCCAGTTGGTCAGAGCTCGATCCAGTTGCGCACGCGCCCACTCTTCTCCCTCTTCACGTCGGCGCGAGGACTGCCTTGCTGCCAGCCAGAGCGGGTGGATGATGTCGAGGATGTTGCACGCCGTATAGCCGTCCCCGGATTCGAGGGACGGATCCGCGGCGTGCGTGAGCACCGTTTCGATGCTCGCCTCGGGGTGCGGCAGTGACAGGCCGAACTGGGCGTAGGTGCCACGCGTCAACCGGTAGAACCCATTGACGGGCTGGAGCCAACCGGTGTCCTTCTGACGTGCACCCCACATGCCCGTGGTCTCGTTTGACCGCGCGGTCAGCCATCCGAGCAGCGCGTACAGCGGACCAAACCCCTCGTCGTCGAACAGGTGCCCGAAGTCTCGAATGTTGACAGCGCATGCGGTACCGATCGCGTCGACCGCAGCACCAGAGGCCCAAGCATGAGCGCCCCAGTCTCGTGACTCCAGGTCGGCCACCAAGTCGCGAGTGCTCAGACCGTGGACGATCCTGATCGGATGATCGAACGTCCGGCCGAGAAGCTTTAGCGCGTAGCCGACGCTAAGGATGTGATAGCTGGCCGACCCATCGAATGGTCGACGCTCGAGTTCGTAGCGGGCAGGGTTGTCCAGCCCACGGTCCGAGAGGTCGCCGTCAGGAATCAGACCAGTCGCCGGATCTTGAAGGGCGGTGAGGCGGCGCGCAAGATCATCAGTCTCGAATCCGAGCGGCGTTCTCCCGGTGAGCACATGCGCCAACTCGATCGCGTCACTCCAGGGACGGACCGCCGGGGGGAGCGGGCCAGAAGCCGACAAAGGTCGGTCAACGAATCGTCCATCCTCGAAGCAGCGGGAGAGGACGTCGTCAACCTGGGCCGGCAGCGCGCGGCCGAATCCGGCGAGTCGGCCCTCGAGCCCAGGGGCCGTCCGATGCCGGCTCATCCGTCGCGCCGATCGCGGAGCTGTCGAGCAGGATTGCCGGCCACGATCGCCCAGTCGGCGACGTCCTTCGTAACGACCGCCCCTGCCGCGATGACGACATGGCTGCCAATGCGTACACCGTCGAGGATGGTGGCGTTGGAGCCGACCCAGACGTCATCGCCGATGACGATCCCCTTGCTGAAGACGCCTTGTGTGAAGACGGGGGCATCAGGCGACATCCGGTGGTTGAAGCCGAGGATCGACGTGTGCGCGCCGATCCGCACACCATCGCCGATCTGGATCTCGCCACGGACCACGGCGAACGGATTCACGGAGCAGTCGGCGCCGAACGTCAGCTCTCCGGTCAAGTAGGCGAGCGCCGCAACATAGGTTCGATCACCGACTGTCAGCTTGTCGCAATAGACGGCCGCATTCGGTGCGATGAACACACCGGCGCCGATGGTCGCCCCTTCAGCTTCGAGGGCGCGCTGCCGTTCACGCTGACGGGCTCCTTCCGCGGAATCGGCATCGTACTCCCACGGGAGGAAGTCGACGCGGCGCACGGATTCTTCATTGAACTGTTCCACCCTTCCACGGTAGTAACCCCGGCCAGCCACCGATATGGAGGCAGTCCCGGATCACATGGAGGATGCTCCTGCACACACACATGCAGATCGGAGTTCTGTCCAGCAAAGCAGACGATTGCTCCATTCTCAGTACCACGGCCTCTGAGTAGCGTTGCGAGGGTGACAACGATGATGTCGGCGCAGGCGAGGAGGAGCGGTGTGAGACTTCGAGCCGCATGGTCGATGGACGCGGGACTCGAGACGAGGCTCTTCGACGAGGCACAGCGCGGACGTATCCATCGGCACCTGGAGTTCGAGCCCGAGTCAGCATCGGGCACACAGGTCTTGATCACCGGATGGGGAGCCCAGAGCATCGGTCCTGCAGAGCTGGATCGGATGCCCGGCCTGCAGGCGATCCTCCACTCCGGTGGCACCGTCAAAGGAATCCTCTCTCCCGAGGTCTGGGCGCGCGGAATCCGCGTGACGACCGCCAGCGCAGCGAATGCCCTGCCGGTCGCCGAGTTCGCATTGGCGTCCATCCTGTTCGCAGGGAAGGATGTACTCGCGGCGGCCAGCGACTACGCCAGCGACCCCGGCATCGATCGAGACGGTGAACGCTTCGCTTCGATCGGCAACTACGGCCGCACGATCGGAATCGTCGGAGCCTCGCAGATCGGCCGCCGCGTCATCGAGTTGCTGCGCCCGTTCGATATGACCGTGATCGTGTTCGATCCGTACCTGGACGCTCGCGACGCGGCCGCCCTGGGGGTTTCAAGCGTCACACTGGACGAGCTCTTCCTGCGCAGCGACATCGTGAGCCTGCATGCCCCGCTTCTGCCCAGCACACGCGGCATGGTCACCGAGGACCTGCTGGCGAGCATGCCGCCAGGTGCGACGCTGATCAACACGGCGCGCGGCGGCCTCGTGGACCAAGACGCCTTGGTGCGCTGTCTCGGTGAGCGCCGGCTCAACGCGGTGCTCGACGTCACGGATCCTGAGCCGCTGCCGCGCGACCACCCGCTTCGTCAGTTGCCGAATGTGCTGCTGACACCACATCTTGCCGGTGCCCGAGGCAACGAGCTTCGCCGTCTCGGTGAGTCGGTCGTCCTCGAAGTGGAGGCATTCGCCGCGGGGCTGGCTGCCATTCATCCGTTCGGGCTCGCGGACCTGGAGAGATCTGCATGAGTGCCGTACTGATCGTGTCGGGTGGCGGAACGTACAGCGATCCATGGCATCCATTCGACGAGACGTCCGGGCGGCTCGTCGACATCCTGGGAGCGCGGAACGACGTCACACTCACAACAGACGTGACCCAGGCGCTCGCGAATCTGCACGCCGGCGACTGGGACCTCGTCGTTCTGAACTTTGGCAGCGCGGGAGTCGCACTGCCCACCGACACGGCATGCGTCGATGGAATCCTTCGGTTTTCGGAAGCCGGTGGAGCGATCCTCGCGTGTCACGTCGTGGCGACGGCGTTTCCTGGCGACGAACGTTGGGAGCAGATCCTCGGCGGCCGCTGGGTTCGCGGAACGTCAATGCACCCTCCTCGTGGAACTGCCGATATCAGCGTCCTGCCTGTCGATCACCCTGTCACCCACGGCCACGACGACTTCGTCCTCGTCGATGAACGCTACAGCTACCTGAAGGTCTCGCCGGAAGTTGAGATTCTGGCGACGCACGACCACGACGGGCTGGTACACCCGCTCATCTGGGCGCACTCCCGACCTTCGTCGCGAGTCATCTACGACGGACTTGGCCACGACGCGGCATCGTACGACTCTGAGGAACACCGTGCCCTCGTCCTGAGCGCAGCTGACTGGCTCCTCGAGGGGAAGGTCTAGGTGTCCGACATCACCGATGTGAAGAAGATCCATGACGCCGGGATTCCGCCCGTCGGCGAGACATTCAACGAGTCGAGCCTCTTTCCAGACGAGGTCACCCTGCGCCCAACCCGAAGGCTGACGCAGTTCCGCGACCGGAATCAGACGCCGACGTACCACCTGAACAACGGCTTCACCACTGATGGTCGGTACCTCGCGCTGATGACCCAGAACGACGGAGGCGGGTCGGCAATCCTACGAGCCGAGACGGCTACTGGCGATCTGACAGTCGTGGATGCCACGTCCCCAGGCGCAACCGACCACTTCATCGAGGGCAACGACATGACCCTGTGGTCGCAGCCTGGACTCATCGTGACCAAGCTGGGAGAGGCCGCACTGTACGCGTACGACGTGGCCACCCTCGAGAAGAAGGTACTGATCGAACGATTCGAATCGGATTACGCGTACGGGCACCCTGCCGGATCCGCTGACGGTCGCCACCTCTTCATCGCGAAGCATCATCTGCCGAAAGATGAATCCACGCACACGATCTACCTGCGCATCGACCTCGTCACCGGCCATGTCGAAGAAGTACTCCGCGACGAAGGCTCGGCCAACGTTCACATCCTCGCCCATCCGACGGACCCGGATCTGCTCCTCTTCGACCGCAATTACTCTCCCGGGTGGCACGGCGGCAGCGATGGAAAGACAACCAGGGCTTGGCTCCTGGACGCGAAGACCGGCTCGTTGACCGAGGTGAAACCGCGCAATGCGAACACCTTCCAGATCCACACGAACTGGAGCGCCGATGGCCAGTACATCTACTACCACGGCTCCTCCGGTAACCCCGCGCAGCTGCCTCGAGAACAGAAGCGTGGCCTGCTGTATGACTACACCGATCGCGATTGGCTCCTCGACATGCGAGGCATCGACCACTACATCGGTGTCGCCGACCTGCACGGCAACGTCATCTGGGAATCGGACTATCCGTTCTTCCACTACGGTCATTCGAGCTCACATGCGACGCGCCAAGCGATCATCACCGATGGCCTCATCACCCCGGACCTGATCACCGCGATCCATTGGAATGAACTCGACTCGCTCGGACTGCCGAGAACCGAAATCCTCGGGCGGCACGGCACGTACTGGAAGACGGGACAACAATTCGACCCGCACCCGATCATGTCCGCGGACGGCAAGTATCTGAGCTACAACCGTGGCCTCCGTGACGGGCGCTCAGACGTCTACCTGATGCAGTTGGAGGCATAGCCCGATGCATGTACTGTCCGCGACGCATGACCTGGATACGCCGACGGTGTCCGACCTGCTGACGGGCATCGCCGACCGAGCCGGCGCGTGGCTCACGCGCCGCCGCAGCCCTGACGGAATCGGATTCGGGCTTTGCGAAGGGTCGATCGTTCCAGTCGAGCTCAATGCCACAACTGCAGGTGTGGAACTGTGGGTCGCGCTCGGGCTCCCGCTCACAGCCCAAGAGCGAGTGAGCTGGATCGAACATCTGGCCGCCTACCAACTGGAACGCACCGGACTGGTCGTCGACCGCACCTGGCGCGGACGGCAGCTCGTGGCGAACCCGCGGCAGCGATCCGACGGCGACACCTTCTTCACCATGACCACGACCGCCGCGCTCGACGCACTCGGAGGGCAGCTCCGCTACCCCGTGAGATACCTTGCAGAGGCGTCCGTTCGCGACCTGGAAGCCGCAGTCTCCTGGGAGTGGCTCGCGCACGCCCCGTTCGGCGTTGGAGACTTCGGGCCCTTAGTGCTCCACAACACGCGGCTGGCCGTCCCAGGTGCCGCCGAGCAATGGAGCTGGGTCAACGAGATGCTCGTGCGCACTCAAGACCCCAGCGGCTTCTGGCCGGTCGGCACAATCGCTGGTCCGATCACACCCCACATCAACCGAGCCTTCCACGTGCTGCGCGCGAGCTGGAACCTCTCCGGGCGACCAATCGAGCGTGCAGAGTCCCTCATTGACGCCTGCCTCATCGCCGGCGACGACCCGACGTTCTACGGATGGGACACGGGCTTCGCTTGCAACGATCTCGACCTTGCTCACGTCGCCTACTCCGCGGCTCGATGGACAGACCACCGACGCGACGAACTCGCCGACTGGGCGCGACGTTTGCTTGCGCGAGTACTCGCCGTCGAGAAGCCCGGAGGAGGCTTCTCGTTCTTCCACGAAACGGCCATGGAAGCGCACGCAGGAATCGCGATGAGCGGCCGCCGGCCCAAGGCAGACATGTGGGGAACGCTGATGTACCTCGGAGCGATCAAAATGACGGCCGAGCTCGGCTGGCCCGAGGTCAAGGCCCCCTGGGCCTTCAGCAAAGTCCACGCGGTACCGGAAGGCGGCAGACGATGACGAACGCATACAGCTGGTGGGAGGAGACCCGGACGGGTTCCCCCGAATCCATCCGCATTGGCTCGGGAACTCGGATCGCACCGGGCGCGCGACTCGACGGAGCGTCCGGGCCGATTTCTTTCGGAGAGAACTGCGAGATCCATGAAGGAGCCCTCTTGCTGCCGTACGGCGGTTCGATCCGGCTCGGCGACAACTGCACCGTGAACCCGTACACGGTGATCTACGGCCACGGCGGAGTTCAGATCGGCGACAACGTCAGGATCGCGACGCACTCTGTGATCGTCTCCGCCAACCACGTCTTCAGCGACCCCGACCAGCCGATCTACCAGCAGGGTGTCACCGCCGAGGGGATCGTCATTGAAGACGATGTCTGGATCGGAGCGAATGTCACCATCCTCGACGGGGCGCACATCGGCCACGGATGCGTCGTCGCAGCTGGCAGCGTCGTCCGCGGCCACCACGCGCCAATGTCGGTGCTCGGCGGCACGCCAGCACGTGTGTTGAAGAAGCGCAACGCGGGAGACCTCGTCACTCCGCTGCCGTGACGGGCGAACGGTCGAGGAGAGCAATGTGGCTCTAGACGCAATCGAGGAGCTCCTCGGGACAGTCGTGCTCCGCCAACATGGTGGATTCGGCCGCCGAGAATGCGAACCGGGCTGGGAGTGGAACCCGACCCTCGACGACTACGACTTCTGGTACGTCATCGCAGGCAGCGGCGCGCTGAGCATCAACGACGGACCTCAGCGCCAACTCGAGCCGGGGTCCCTCGCGGTGCTTCGGCCCGGCGATCATGTCCAGGCCACACAAGACTCGACCGCTCGTTTGACCGTCCTGTACTGCCACTTCGAGTTCGTCGACCGAACGACGGGACTTCCCGTCACGCTTCCACCCGAAAGCATGCCTGGCCCTCTTCTGACCGTGAAGCAGGTCGGACCCATCGCCGACGCTCTGTATCGGATCGTCAGGCGCTTGCGCGATCGCAGCGCCTTGGGGCACTACGCCGCAGGCGGGATGCTCATGGAACTGTTAGCCCAGGTCTACGTACAAGACGCCGCGCAACGGGGCGGCGCTCAAGGCATCGACACTCGTTTGCAAGACGCCATCGAGCTCATTCTCGACCGCCCCGCCAGGAGATCGTCGCTGGATGAGGTCGCGCGGGCGGTCGGACTGTCGGCGGACCAGCTGAGCCGTCTGTTCGTCACCCAACTTGGCACGACCTTCCGACGCTTCACTGTTGACGCCCGTCTCGATCGTGCGTGCGAACTGCTCCAACACACGGTCATGACCGTCAGCCAGATCTCGCTCGTGCTGGGCTACTCCGATCAGTTCCTCTTCAGCCGGCAATTCCGCGCCAGATACGGCGAACCGCCATCTGCCTACCGCCGTTCGGTGCACAACAGTCAGGGTTCGTGACATGTACCGGGGCTATTCCCGCTTTCTAGGCTGAGTGTATTCATCAGGCATCCTGCCCGATCAGGAGGAGATTCACCATGTCAACGGACACGCTTACCGGCGGGGTCGACACGCTCGGCGGAGAGTACTCGGAGCATCTCTACCGCAACGACGTCGTTGCCCAAGCCGTTCCCGACCTCGCAGCGATCGACGCCGACGCGATCGAGGAGTACCGCGCAATGGGCTTCCTGGCCGTCGACCACGCTCTCACCGCCGAGGAGACCGCATCCGCGATCGTCGGTCTGAAGACGGTCATCGACGAAGCGTCCGACCGCATCGACCTCCAGTTCGAAGCCGCTGTCGCCGACCAACTCGAATCGCTCACCCCTGACGAAAAGGCCGACTCGATCCGCCGTCTCATGAAGTTCGTGAACGAGGACGAACGCCTCCATTCCATCGCCTATCACCCGGAGATCCTTCGTGTAGCCCGCGAGATCATCGGAACGGACGACATCATCATGTTCCAGGACATGGCACTCCTGAAGCCCCCGGGCGTCGGCCGGGAGAAGCCGTGGCACCAGGACAAGGCGTTCTTCAACATCGACCTGAACGCAACGGTCGTCGGGGTCTGGATCGCGCTGGACGAAGCCACATTCGAGAACGGCTGCATGCACGTCCTACCCGGCTCGCACAGTGAGGGCCCAGTTCCGCACTTCGCCCGACGAGACTGGCAGATCTGCGACACAGACGTCGCCCTCGCTAGGGACGTCGCTGTGCCCCTGAAACCCGGCGGTCTCCTCTTCTTCGACGGACTCATTCACCACGGCACGCCGGCGAACCGGACGGACACCCGTCGCCGGGCGATCCAGTTCCACTACGTGGACCGGAACGTATTCACCATCCCCGAGGAAGACCGCCTCGAGGTCTATGGTCTCGAGGGTCGCGGCGTCACGTGCTGACCTCCGAAACGGCGGATACCGTGATCGACGGAGTTCGCTATCGGATCGAGATCGTCGACGCGCTGGACTCTGAAGCCACGGCCTGGGCGCACCCCGGCGTCTGTGTCGCGCCTGGGAACACGGTGCTGTGGACTGCCCCGGACGGATCCACCATTCGTAGCCTTGCAGCGGACGGGCGCGGCGCGCCTCGTGCCGTCGACGCAGTCGAGTGCCACGGGCTCGCATCGGACGATCACGGTGGTGTCTGGATCGCCGACCCTGGACGAAAGGCGCGGGCTGACGGCCCCGAGGTCGTTCGACGGGTATCGGAGGGTCGAGTCACACGAGTGAACGCAGTAGGCGTCACGACCCATGAGCTCGCCGACCCGGGGGATGGCTGGCGCCCATCCGGCATCGCGTTGCGCGACTCCCGAGCAGCACACGACGAACGGATCTGGGTCGCAGACGGCTATGGGCAGAGTTTCGTGCACTGCTTCTCGGCGGATGGAAAGGTCCTGTGGTCCAGCGACGGCAGCGACAGCGGGACGCCGTTCCTCACCCCTCATGGCATCATCGTCGACGACCGCGGGGCCTCCCCGCGCCTCCTCGTTGCAGACCGAGGCAACGCGCGAATCGTTGCCCTCACGCTCGACGGTGTCTTCATCGAGTCGGTGGGCGAGGGCGAGCTGACCAGTCCGTCGAATTTTGCGCTCAACGGCTCGCGCCTTTGGGTGACCGAGCTTTTCGGCGCGATCATCGTGCTGAATGACGACGATCGCGTAGTGGGCTCGTTCGGAGACGCTTCGAAATCGGATGATCCAATCTGGCCCAACGTATTGGCTGACGGCCGCCTCGGAGGGCCGTCCGTTTCACCCGACCGGCTGCGGGCGCCGCACGGCATCGCGGTAACAGCGAACGGCGAGGTGTACGTCACAGAATGGATCATCGGAGGGCGCGTCATCAGGCTCGTGCCGACGTGACCCGCTCCGGCGAGTTCGCTCGTCGGATCGTCTATGCCCAACCCCGGTTCGATCCTGTCCGCGACTGCCCCTGCCCACAACACTCGAACCATGCCCCACACTGCAGCGGCCGGCCGCTACGCATCGATGACCTATGTCCGTTCAGGCCGGAGCGGCCTGCGGCTTCCGCGGATCTCGCTCGGCATGTGGAACAACTTCGGCACGACGCGAGGGTGGGACACGCAACGCGCGCTCGTGACGCATGCCTTCGATCGAGGCATCACGCACTTCGACCTTGCGAACAACTACGGTCCGCCTCCCGGCGCCGCGGAGAGCGCCTTCGGTCGGGTTCTCGCCGGAGACCTACGGCACTACCGAGATGAGATCATCGTCTCGACCAAAGCGGGCTATCAAATGTGGGACGGCCCATACGGCGACTGGGGATCGCGTAAGTCGATGCTCGCATCGCTCGACCAATCCCTGCATCGGACCGGACTCGAGTACTTCGACGTCTTCTACTCGCACCGCCCGGATCCCGAGACGCCGATCGAAGAAACGATGGGCGCCTTGGCCGCCGCGGTGCGACAGGGCAAGGCGCTGTACGTCGGCATCTCCAACTACAACGCCGAGCAGACCCGTGCGGCGGTCATCGCGCTCCGCGCCGAGAACATCCCCCTGACGATCCACCAACCTCGCTACAACATCTTCGACCGGAAGCCAGAGGATGCACTCCTGGCCACCCTCGACGAGCTGGGTGTCGGATGCATCGTCTTCTCTCCGCTCGCAGGCGGACTGCTCACGGAACGGTATCTCGAGGGCGTCCCACCGGGCTCGCGAGCGGCGGAAGGCCGATGGATGAACTCATCTGACATCGGTGAGGAGTACCTGGCGACGGCGAACGCGCTCGCAGATATCGCAGAACGCCGGGGGCAGACGCTCTCCCAGCTCGCCCTGAGCTGGGTGCTTCGCCGACCGGAGGTCACGAGCGCTCTGATCGGGGCTTCCAGCATCGACCAGCTCGACCGAAACCTCGCCGCGCTTGACGCGGCCGGGCTGACCACGGCTGACCTCGCGGCAATCGACGAATACGCCCGCCAGCACTGAGTGCGGACCCTGCGGATCGGCTCTGCTCGCCGATTCAACCACGCGGGGCGTGCGCATCTGGGTGGACGTCGATCATCGTTTCGTCCAGATGATTCCGGAAGATTCTCACTTCTCGGCCCCCTCGGCCCGGCCATACGTTCATGGGCGATCCCAAACAACTCGACCATCACCACGAAGGAGTGAGATGGCTACCAATCGCACGGTCCGAGGTCGCTTCCGCCGAGCCCTGGCTATCGTCGCCGCATCGGCAGTCGCACTTCCCGTCGCAGGTGTCGTGTTCGCTCCGGCCGCCGAGGCAGCCGTACCTGCGGCAACAAGCATGGCGAGTGCGGTGGCGGCGCCTGACGCGAATCTCGACTTCGAATCGGCTCTTTCCTCGTGGGAGACGACTGGCAATGTGACGGCACCCACATCGGGAGCCCAGCACGGCAATAGGTACGCGTCGCTCGCTGCGAATGCCACGGCACGTGTCACCATCTCAGGGCTCGCCCAGGGCAGCTACAGTCTCGCGGGATGGTTCCGCGGTTCCGCCGGCAACAACAACGCGAACCTGACCGTGTCCGGCACTGGAGGCCCCAATTCGGTCGCCTTGGTGGATGCCAACATCAACAACAACGCGTGGCAGCAGACCTCGCATCGCAATGTCTTGGTGTACTCCGGCGAGCTGACGCTCTCGATCACCGCCGGAAGCACCGCTCTGAGCGTGGACAACCTCACGCTCACGCTCGACTCCGCAGACCTGTCCGTCCCCAACTGGGGATTCGAATCAGGCCTTGACGGGTGGAACGCATCCGCTGGCGCCAGTCTGGACTCGAGCAGCGCCGATACCGGTCAGAACGCCGTCAAGCTCGCGGCAGACGCCACGATCTCACGCCAGGTCGCAGTGGAGCCGAACACCCGCTACGGATTCACCGCCCGGGTGAAGGTCGACGAGCAGGACACCTTCTCAACCGAAAAGGTGAAGGACGCGAAGGACCGGATCATCGGCGAACTCGTGCACCGTGAATCGACCGGCGACCGAGTGAACATCGGCGTCAAGTCCCTGAACGGGACTGTCCTGCGCCAGGCTCCTGCAGGCACGGACGGCTACTCACTCGTCTCGATCACCTTCGAGACCGGGCCCGACGACCACGCTGTCGAGCTGTACGCAAACACCGTCAAGGACGACGCTTTCGAAGCCTCGGTCGAGCTCTGGAACTCCGATGGCACCTACGTAGAAGACCCCTGGAACGGCAACGACGACCACTTCGCGTACGTCGACACGATCGACCTGTTTGCAATCCACGACGATGAGAACATCCGCGGCGCCGACGTTTCGTTCCTGCCCGCCATCGAAGACCACGGCGGCAAGTACTTCGCCAACGGGGTTCAGCAGGACGGACTGCGGATCTTGTCCAACCACGGCGTGAACTCGATCATCTCGATGATCTTCGTGCAGGCAGGCAACACCGTGTACGACAACAACACCCTTGAACCGATCTATTCGGCCGAGCTCGATGACGCCGGCAACCCGATCGAATACAAGATGATCGAAGGCTACTTCGACAAGGTGCACACCACGAAGCTCGCCGAGCGTGCAACTCAGCTGGGCATGAGCTACATGCCGAGCTTCCACTACTCCGACGCCTGGATCAGCGCCGGCAAGGCTTACGCGCCGAGCTCATGGATCAACACCGACTATGCGGGAAAGCGCACGAACACCGACCTCGCGCACATCAAGTCGATCGTCTACAACTACGTCTACGACTTCATCTCGGGTCTCGTCGAGAAGAACGTCGACATTGCCGGCGTCAAGCAGGGCAACGAACAAGATGGCGGGCTCATCTGGCCCATCGGCCGTGGTGCCACCTCGGTCGGGCACGCCTCGATCATCACCGCGACGTGGGACGCGGTGGAAGCCGCCGCACCCGGAACTGCCCGATCCGTTCACACCAACAACGGGTACGACACCGCCTACGTCGACAACATCTTCAACGGTCTCGCGGCGAACGGGGCAAAGTTCGACGGTGAGTCCCACTCGCTCTACGGCGGCCGCTCGAGCGGCAACATCATCAAAATGGCCAACGTGCTGAACGCCAACCCGGACCGTCGATACCACGACTACCTCAACGTCGAAACGGGATTCGCCTTCACGAAGTACCTGGCCAGCTACAGCCAGCAGACCGCATCGATGGGTCAATCCGCGTACTACCGGAGCAGCCCGAACGGCCAGTACAACTGGCTGCTCGACTACCAGCAGGCCGCCTTGGACACACCGAACCCGTACGGCCAAACCCGAGGCTTCTACTACTGGGAGACCGACTGGATTCCGACGCCAGGCGCCGGCAGCAGCCAGACCTCAAATGCCACTGTCGCCGGCCGCATAATGTTCAACAACGGCGATGTCACCATCAAGGAAATGGGGAGCACCCGCGCCGGAAAAGCCGGCGACATGATGGATTCGATGTACGCGTACCTCTGGCGCGGCCTCCCGAAGGCGAAACCGAGCACCGCACTGACACCACTCAACTCCGACAACGGAATCGCCGATGGCGTGTATGCCGTCACCCCGACCGAACCGACCGGGATCTCGCTCGCCGAGACGATCCTGTCCCTCACGACCGGTCGAAGCCAGCGGCTCAAGCCGACGATCATCCCGATCGACCAGGTGCTCAACGACAGCACGATCGACTATTCCTCCGCCAACACCGCGGTCGCGACCCTGACCGACAACGGTTATGTGCGGGCCGAAGGGCCGGGCACAACGACCGTTACGGCCACGGACGCCGCAGGCCACACGGCCACGGCGACGGTGAACGTTGCCGCTCCCACCCTGGCGTCCAACGCCGACCTGACCATCACTGCCGGAACCAACACGGTCGCCGACGGCGGCACGATCACCGCCGCGGTCCTGGCTCGGGTCGACTTGACGGCAACCCTCGCCAACGCGACATCCAAGTCCGTCGTGTTCAGTTCCTCCAACCCGGGAGTCGCCTCGTTCTTCGGCGAGACCTGGCAAACGCCGGCGGGCAGCTTGCGAGGGCGAACGGATGACTCATCGAAGGTGCAGCTCAATGTGAAGCGTGCCGGCTCCACCACGATCACGGTGACCTCCACCGACGGTGGAGCGTCGAAATCCTTCACGCTCAACGCAACGAAGGTCGGCGTCACATCCGTCACGCTCAACAAGACGAGCGCAACCGTCAGCAACAGCCGCAAACTCCAACTCACCGCGACGATCGCACCCGCGAACGCAACCCTCTACAAGGTCCTATGGACCTCGTCCGACCCGTCCGTCGCAACGGTCGACAAGACCGGACTCGTCACCGCAATCGGCGTCGGCACAGCCACCATCCGCGCGGAGTCTGATGACAGCCCGGCTACGGCAGCAACCGCGGCCATCACGGTCGTGCCGGTTCAAGCCGAAGGACTCGTCCTCAACAAGACCTCGCTCACGGTGCAGGAAGGGTCGACGAAAACTCTGTCGGCGCTCGTGCTCCCCGAGGATGCCGACAACAAGAACGTCACCTGGTCGAGTTCCGACGAGTCAGTGGCAACGGTGGATTCCGCAGGCGCGGTGACCGGCGTGCACACCGGCACCGCGACTGTCACCGCGACCAGCGAACAGGGTGGGTACACCGCTCACGCCACCGTCACGGTGCAATCGGAAGAAGTCGCCGTGACCGGCGTCACGCTCGACCTGGAGAAGCACTACTTCGCATCCGACTACTTCTCGTCCGTGAACCCTTCCTCGGTTGCACCGACGGTCGCAGCCTCGGCAACGATCACCCCGGTCGACGCAACCAAGGACACCGTGCGCTGGTCCTCTGACACGCCATCGGTCGCGACTGTGAACTCGTTCGGCATCATCACGGCGGTCTCCGCAGGTGTTGCCACGATCACCGCATCTTCGGAAGACGGAGAGTTCAGCGACACCATGACGGTTTACGTGCCGACGATCAGCGATTCGTTCGACAACCGTGCGATCGGCGACAACTGGAACACCGGTCGTGCGGCCAACTACAGCGGCGTCATGAACGCGGCCGTCGCCGACAACTCCGGGAACTACGTGCTGTCCGCCTCCGGCAGCGGCACCGGAGGTCGTGGAGGGGCCCGCTATATCTCTCCCGTCGCGAAGAACGACCTCGTGACCTTCGACTTCGACTGGAACGTCGGCCAGCCAACCGGATCAAATGGTTCGTTCCTCACCATCAACGACAGTGCAGAGAACCGATACCTCGCACTCCAATACGACTGGACCACCGAACTCGGCTACGCGAGCGGGGGAAAGTCGACCACCACGACCACCAACGTGCCGGTCGCCGGAACCACTCCCGTCGGAACCGGCTTCAACGTGAACAACGTCTGGTACGACGTTCACATCGAGCTCGATATGAAGGCCAAGCAGTCGGTCTTCACGATCACTCGAAAGGACGATCCGGCGATCACCGCCACGCACACCGTTCCGTTCGCGGCTGATTCGACCTTCAACGGAAACGTCGCCTCGCTGCAATGGTGGACGACCAGAACCCAGGGGTCGGCAATGTCGTGGACGACGATGCTCGACAACGTCAACATCTACAAGGGTGCGCCCGTCCCGAAGAGCACGACCGTGAACGCCGACAGCATCCGGTTCATCCCGATCGAGAACACACGGATGACTGAGTACCAGCTGTCCAGCACCGTGAACCCGTCGACCGTGAGCCAAGAGGTGACCTACACGTCCGCGAACCCCGGCCTGGTCACCGTCACCAGTACCGGACTCGTCAAACCGACCCACCTCTACGCCAGCCTGAACGAAGTCGTCTCCGGCACCACGACGGTGCGCGTCGCATCGAACGCAGATCCCACCGTGTTCGTCGACGTGCCTGTGACCGTCACCAACGAGATCCGGGCCTCCGAATTCTTCTGGGTCGAGAACGCTGCTGGTACCACCGTTTTCGAAGAAGGCGAATCGAAGCCGACCGAACAACTGGAGGCCGGCGACGAAGACCAGCTCAACGCGAAGCTCACGGGTGGTGACGGAGACACCGACGTGGCCAACGTCGAATGGGAAAGCAGCGACCCGGACGTGCTCGTGATCGATTCCAAGACTGGAGCGCTGACGGCGGTGGCCAACGGCACAGCAACAGTCAAGTTGACCGTGACCCTCTATTCGGGAGCACCCAAGACCGCGGAGATCAACTACCGGGTCGGGCCCGAGCCGACAATAGCCGCGCTCAACATCTCGGAGGCGCCGACAAGGACCATCTATCGGGTCGGCGACGACTTCGACCCGACCGGTCTCGAGATCACGGCGACTTGGAGCGACGGCGCGTCGACGACACTCACCGAAGACGAGTATGAGCTGTCCGGATTCGACTCGACAGCGCCCGGCACGATCGACGTCACGGCCACGCTGAAAGCGAATCTCGCGCGCAGCGTGACATTCACCGTCACTATCGAAGCACCGCCCTCGGTGACCGAGATCACCATCACCCGCGAACCGACGAAGACCAGCTATCAGGTTGGCGAAGACTTCGATCCGACTGGTCTCGAGGTCGCCGCCGCATGGAGCGACGGCGATTCCAAGACCCTGGACGCCACGGAGTTCGACTTGTCCGGGTTCGATTCTGCAGAACCGGGGACGATCGAGGTGGTGGTCACACTCACGGCAGATCCGACCAGGACAGCAACGTTCGCGGTCGTCATCGAAGTCCCCGTAACTCTGAGCTCGTTCAGCAACACGAACCTGACCAATGCGTTCAGTGTCGAACGCGGAGATCACAACGTACGCGGCGACTTCGAATGCAACTCCCAAGTCCACGTCACCGGCACCGTGCGCGTCACCGGCAATGCCCACCTCACCAACACGTGCCAGATCGACGGCGACCTCATTGTCGGCGGGAACGCGAAGCTCGACTCGACGCCGGCCGTGCTCGGTACGATCAGGGTCGTCGGCAACATCACATTCCAGTCGACCGCGCGGGTCGGCGGGGACCTCCTCAGCGGCGGCACCATCACGATCGCTGACGGAGTCTCGCGTGAAGCCCTGAAATCCAAGGGGCGGGTCGGCGGAGCGATCGCCGAGCATCAGGACATCGCCGCACCCGTGGTGGACGCCTACTCGGCTCCTGCTCTGCCGACCTTCACTCAGACCTGGGTGCAGTGGCTGAACGACGCCGCATCCGCAGCGAACGCACCCGCCTGGATGTCCGGAAGGAGCGCGAAACCCGGCTGCACGATGGCCTCGTACAGCGTCAACTCGTCAAGCATCAGCGTGACCAGCGCAGCCGTCATCGATGCCCGACGTGCCGCCACCGGATCGAACTGCGCGTCGATCGGACTGCAGGGCATGACCGTGAACCTCTCGGCGGACTTCACGATCGTCGCGGATGGCCTCTCTACCGTCAATGGCGCCCGATTCGTCAGCGCCAACGGCGAACGGCACCAGGTCACCGTCATCGTGCCCGGGCTTCCCTCGGCAGGAGCGGGCGGTATCGCCCTGTCGAGCGAGACGACCGCTGACGACCTGATCGAACTGCACTTGACCGCCCCGGGACGGGTCAGCGTTCAGAACGGTACGAACTTCCATGGCTCGATCTACGCCGGCGGGTTCTCGACCGCCGGGACGGTTCGCGTGAGATGACGGAGGTGAGCACACCGACCTCACCACTCGATTCTGAGTCGAGACCCGGAGACGGGCGGTGACGGTCCCACGACTCGAGGCCGTCGCCGCACCGCTCGTCAAGATCCTCGACGCCTATGAAGCGAACGCCCTCACGCAAACAGCGGACTACCTGCTCCGCCTCGAACCAGAACGGTTCCTGCACGGATTCTTCGTGCAGGCCGGACTCCCACCTGCCACAACCGTCGGATACGGCGGATGGGAACGGGCGACCGGTCCACGATTCCAAGGGCACTTCTTCGGGCATTACCTCTCCGCACTCGCCCAGGCATACGCGGTCAGCACAGGCGTCCTCGCAGATGAGCTCCTCGTTCGACTCACGGTCGCGGTGGTCGGACTTGAACGATGCCAACTCGCGTACGCACAGAACCACCCCGACAACACGGGCTATCTCTCCGCGTTCCCCATCGAGGCGCTTCCGGACGGGCGCGACGGCCTCATCGTCCCGTTCTACAACCTGCACAAGATCCTCGCCGGACTGCTTCACACCCATCAGCACGTGCCCGGACGACTGGGCAGAACAGCCCTCGAAATCGCCAGCCGCTTCGGATCTTGGATCGCTGCGTGGGCCGGACGACTCGACGAGCCGTCCGACATCCTTGCCACCGAGTACGGCGGAATGAACGACGCGCTCTACGAGCTGTACCGAATCACCGGCGACCCCACGCACCGCCGTGCAGCCGAGTACTTCGACGAGACATCCCTCTTCGACCGACTCGCCGCCGGCATCGATGTCCTCGACGGACTGCACGCCAACACCACGATCCCGAAGGTCATCGGCGCGCTCAAGCGCTACCTCGTCCTGTCAGACGTCTCCTCATCGACAACCGCCGAACAGGCAGATCTCGCCCGATACCGCCTGACTGCGGAGAACTTCTGGCGAATGGTCACGGAGCACCACACGTACGCCAACGGCGGCAACAGCCAGGGGGAGCATTTTCACGAGCCCGGCTCGCTTTACCGGCACGCCATGACCGGCAAGACCGACGGCTACGGCGAGAACTCCACCAGCGAGGGCTGCAACGAGTACAACATGCTCAAGTTGACGCGCGAGTTGTTCCTCCTCACCGGAGACGTTCGATATCTCGACTACTACGAGTCCACGGTCATCAACTCGATCCTCGCGTCGCAGCATCCTGAAACGGGAATGGTCACCTATTTCCAGCCGATGGCGCCCGGCTACGCAAAAGTGTTCGGCCGGGAGCTCGACGAGTTCTGGTGCGACCAAGGAACCGCACTCGAAAGCTTCACCAAGCTCGGTGACACCGTCTACTTCAGGTCTCCCTACGGCATCCTCGTCGCGCGCTTCGTCTCCTCCGTCTTCACCGACCCGGATCGCAATCTCCGCCTCACACAAACCTGCAGCGTGCCGGAACGAGATTTGGTGAGATTCACCATCGACGCGATTGACGGCGAAGAGATCGCCGCCGGAACGGTCTTGCTTCTCCGGGTACCGCGATGGGTGGACGGGGAGCCGAGCTTGGCAGTGAATGGCTCGGCCAAGGACCTCGGCACCATCACGAACGACGGCTGGGTCACTTTGCCGGTCGAGGCCGGTGATCGCATCGAATATCGTCTGCCCGCCACAGTTGAGGTCGTCGGCGCCACTGAGAATCCGAATTGGGTGGCCGTTCGCTACGGCCCAGTCCTCCTTGCGACAGAGCTGAGTCGAGCCGACGTCGACGCGACGTACGAGGCAGGAGTGCTCGTCCGCCTGAGCAGCACGCGAGACCTCGACTCCGTCATCGTCGTCGATGATCCGGAGGCTTGGAAGGCCCATCCGCGTACCAACGTCGTACGGGTCTCGGACGGCCCGAATCTCAACGGCACCCAGACCATGCGATTCGAACTGCGCGATGTCGACGCGCGCGCCAGCGGATGGACGTTGCAGCCGTACTACAGCCTGCACGGAGCGAGATACGCGACGTACTTCACGCTTAAGCCGCGCGAAACCACCGAACATCCGATCTGATCACTAGGAGACCCATTGCCCGTCATCGTGACCGCAGTGTTCCATCCCCTCGAAGGACACCATGGCGACCTGATCGCGGCACTTCGCGACACCATCCCGGCCGTGCATGCGGAGGCGGGCTGCTGGCTGTATGCGATTCACGACGCCGAAGACGGAACGATCACCATGATCGAGAAATGGGACTCACGCGAACTGCTCGATGCACATGCATCCGGCCCCGCAGTCGCGGCGCTCAACGCCGCAGTCGAGGGGTTCCTCGCAGCGCCAACTACGGTCACGCTGATGGACCCACTACCTGCGGGGCAGCCGGCTCTTGGGGAACTCTGATCGGCTAAGCGAGCGCGGAACGCAGAGGCGCTTGCGCCGATCGGAGGTCCCCTGCTTCCAATGAGGCGATCGGGTCAGCCGCCGCTGCCGGCTGGCGCGTTGCACCAATGCCCGCCCGTCCCGAACGGTGGGGCGTCTGGTCATCCGCCCGTCCCGCGATCCGTTGCTTCGGAGTCCACCGTGGACGTTGCTGCGATGCGAGCAAGAACATCGTCCCGATCGCTGCCCGACACTTCGGGCAGTCGAACCCGTAGTGCTGAACCCCCGACGCCTTCGTGGTGCGGAGGCTGATTTCCGCCGCAGCGGGAAGCTTGCTCACCAGCACAAGGATGCTGGGCTCGAGCTCGGCCGGCGGTTCTCCGGAGAAAGGCGCATCGATCCTGGTCGCCACCGATGAGGGTAAACGCCGAGCAACCGTCGGACGGCCGCGCCGAGTTCGTGCGTTCCGAAGCCGACCATCTCCTGACCTTCGAGGGCGTTGAATACACCGCCGTCCTCGTTCAGTCCGAGAAGCGGGATCTTCGCATCCGGCATCCACCAGGACTCCGGATGGCGGACAAACCAGTAGCAGTCCACCCCGTCACGGCGGTACCGGGCGGTTCGCGCGAGGTGGTCGGCGCTGGCCTGGCTGGACCATTGCACCTCGAGCGCGACCCGGTACCCGTCACGGGTCGCGAGAACATCTGCGATCCAGGTGCGGCCCGGTGAGGCCACTTCAAGTTCAGCATGCCAACCGGCGGCGATCGCAGCACGGACAATGATCTCCTTCGCACGGAGATGCTGCGCGGACTCTGGCTGATGCTCTTCGTCGCAGTGCGAACCTGGCCAGTGCGCAAAGTACCGGGTGCCGAACCGGTTCTGCTTCGCGACCGCGTGGGCGTCGCACGGACGGTGCTGCCTTTGGCCAACCGCTAGATCTCACCCGAGGATCGCGCGCGAGCTCATGAACCGGCTCCCGTTGGAAGGTCGATCTTCGATCCCGATCGGGCTGCCTTCAGGAGTTTGGTCGCAGCACGCCCGGTGACCATCGAACCAATCGGAGCGCCCAGCAAGGCCGATTTTGCTCGCCACACGTAGACGCGACGGGTTCGCAGCCACGGAAGCATTGGACGTTGCCAGCTCACGTCCACGACGATGCCACCAAGCTGAGGAACCGGAATGCGGCGTTCGGTGGCGCTGGGCGGAGATCCGAAGGTCGCGCCTTTTGGATCAAACAGTGTGATGGTGTGGGCCTCGCCCGGGACGAGTGTTGCAAGCCAGGGACTGGACAGCTCGCCCGAGCGAAGAGCGCCAGACTCGTCGAACTTTGCGTACCCGAGATACAGATTTCTTGCCGGGCTTGCTCCCTTGAAATGTTGGACGCGCAGCGTCGCAAGGTCTTTGGAATCCCACTGGGCGGTAAACGAGACCCTTGGCCGTGTGAGCCAGGTCGATGCCAACCCAGAAAATGCGAGAGCCGCCGCCAGAAGTGTCACGAGGTCGGCGACCCGGCCTAGTGCAACCCAAGTTTCCATGCTTCTCCTTAGTTGTAGGCAGCGTTCATGGGGGTGATCCATGGAGCCTGAGGCTGCGGCCCACTTTAGGCCCCGCCAGCCCGTACTCAATCGGGAGCGCTCACCAGCGATTGCATGCTGCAGATTCGGGACGGACCAGCGATTCGACGAAGGCTGAGCCGCGGCCTTGTGCTATCCGCGGGCGGGATGTATCCGTATGGGAGCCGTGGCAATCACCGCACCCAAAGCAACAGTGAGTAGCCCCCTACCCGACGCAGTTACGAGACGTCCGACATCATCGGAGGTCGTCCGGGTGCCGATACGCGTAGCTTCCTGCGCGAACTGCTCGAAAGACGCACCAGGTGCGATGTAGACCAGGCCGAAGAACCGGAAGGCTTCTTCTGAGAGCTGCACCCAGACGTACGCGAGGAAGAGCAGGGCAAGCCCCACGGCAACGAACGTGATGACTGCGCGCGCAGCCCAAAGGACGATGAGGCGAGTCGTTGTGAGCGCCCCGTTTCCAACCCGCCGCAAAGTTAGACCACGTTGGGCCGCATTCAGATCGATCGGCTGGTGACTCCATGTCATCCGCACAGTCGATTCGCTCTCTAGTTCTTTGCCACGGAGGAGCCTGCCGAGCGTCCAGGCCACCGAACTGTTGCGGCGTAAGGAGAGACCAGTGAGTGCAGCGCAAAGAAGCCAAATGAGCCCCAGCAGGTATTGGTCCTGGTGGTAGTCGAACAGCAGCGCACCGGCAGCCAAGACGAGTGGCACGATGCAGAACACGGCCCAACTTCGACTTGGCGCGAGTAGCGCACGGCGGATTGGTTCGTCATCCATCCTGACGACATACGCGAGGCTCAGACTCGGAACAATGAGTAGGAGCGACATTGCTGGGTCGAGGTGCTCCTGGATGTGGGTCAGGAACGCGAGTGGACTCAATTGAGCGAGCGCGCCTAGCGCGAGCAGGAGAGTTATCGCCCAAGTCCAGAGCAAGATCGGGGCCATTACGCGTTCCGGATCAGGGGTCAGAACAGCATGCACGTACCGGATTCGTGGCTGCTGACCCGGGCTTCCTGGGTGGTAGTAGATATCGCGCTGAGGACTCCGGCGATTCCAGTACGAGTACTCGGGGATTGGTTTAGTGGGATGCCAGTACTGCATCAAGCCTGAACTCAGAAAAGTACCCCCGGGTGCGAGGACGCGGATGTGTTCGCGTACCGCACTTCGCACATCCGAAACGCGTAGAGACAGCACCCACGAGTCCTGGGGCACAGCGGAATATGTCTCGCGACGGCCAGCTACATCTCCGATGTGTTCGAGAAGGGTGTCTTGCTCGCCTTCTAGCCGGCGGTACTTGAGAATCTCAGGGCCATCTGTAACCGGATACCACAAAGTCGGGATGTAGCTTGCGAGGAAATACTGTTCGACGAAATCGAAAAGGGTCTCGTCGGATTCAATTATGTTCCAGGCAGCCTTGGCGTCGGCCCCTCCCGTGAGTACGCATCTGGGGAGGATCTTGTTGTCGTGGATATACCAATCCGTGATGTCATCAACGTCGACGAATTCATTTGAGATCTCGTACCCAAGGTCGGCCACGGCATGCAGCTGGGCGTTCGAGATCTTCGAGACCTTCGAGTTCGGTGCGCGTACCTTCGCTGCGATGGCGAGGCGTGCGAGCAACGATTGTTCGCGGCTCGTAAACGACGACAGTGCGTGACCATCACCATCGCGTAAGTCGAAGTCGAGGAGCAGGCCTTTCTGGAATACTGCAACTGGAAGTGGCACCTCTTGGAGATCACTGAGTTTGTGTTTCTGAATTCTGCTCGCGAGCTCGCGGGTGTCGATATCGAGGCTCACTCGACGGACACGATGCCTGCTGTCTTGGATCTCAATTGTCTCGACACGTCGTGCGACCCAGGTCCAGTCCTCGATTAGATCGAGGTAGAACATTCCCATCCGTTTGCGAAGACCATTGACTGGTTTACCGTGGATGAGCTCCTTATGTTTCAACGAAGGAGCTTCGCGTCGAATCTATGCCGGTCGTGGCTCTTCGTCGCTGGGCCCAAGTAGTCAATGTTCGAACCCGTTGTCACTTCGACGAAGCGTACGAGTTGCTCCATGCCGGGTCCCAACCCATTTGCCCGGCGGCGGCGGCGGTACTGCCAGTATGCGAAAGTGAGCGGATTCCGCCGGATCGCCGGTGGAGCCGAACGAATCTCGCGATCGGACGCGTCAGACATAGCAGACGCTGTTCAGCGCAATTGATCTCAGTTCTCTGGAAATCGGGCTGGTCGGACCTGACATTTCCACGCCCCCTGTTTCTGGGATCCGTCTGGCGGTTCCTTAGATCGAAGACTAGTTAATTGCGGGAACTGCGATCAATAGGGGCCGAGTGACACGCCGGTACGCAGACGGCAACCACAATTGCTCCAGCCCCGTCGTGAAACGAACAAGAACGATGCTCCTGGCGCTGACAACCGGCGTATGGCGATTAGGGAACGCACTGGGGTGAGGTCACGCGCGATGTAGCCAACGTCTACCGGCTGCGGGTTCCGAAAAAAGCGGGGTCAGCCTATGCGGAAGCGCGGACGGACACGCCGGTCTCTATCGAACGATCCCAGTATGTTCCATACGGCTCTTCCGGTCCTGCGCGCATGGGACGCCTCAACGAAGGCCTTCCCGATGTCGCGCACCGCTTCTACGGTGCCGGGTACAGCCCCGACAACCGCGCCGGTGATGAGATTGGGATCGCTGGGGTTGAGCAGAGCCGCAACACCCGCTGATCCGGCCGCTCCCAGCGCTGTAATTGTGAGGCCGTCTCCAGCCGCGCGGAACGCGCTCAGCGCCGGCGATCGGCGCATCGATCTCGTCAAGTGTTCGGTGCTTCGAGTGAGTTCATCGCGCACGATGGCGGCAGCCTCTGCTCTTGCTTGTTCCGTGTCGTTAAGCAGATTGACCGCGCTCAGTGCTGAGCGTAAATGCCCTCGCCATTCGACGAACTCATCCGCCGAGGAACGCAACTGGACAACAGATTGAAGAGTCCGTCCTTGGAGACCGGGCAGCTCAATCCGAGCGAGTGTGGACAGCTCCGACACCCGGCCATCAAGAATCGTGTGCCCGCCTAGAAGCGATCTGTAGGCCGTTTCATGATCAGCTGTCTGTGCAATTGGGGTCGCCGTTCCTTCCATGGCAGCGAGGACATTGCCGCTCATTTGCCATTCAGCGGAACTGCGCTCCGTGCCTCGGCCGAGAACCTGATCCCAAAGCCCAAACTTAGCTAGTCCCCTGTGCTTTGCAGTGAACAGAATCGATCCATCCTCGATCAATGGACGGTTGTACATGAGCCATTCAAGATCGCGGCGAACCTCGCTTCGCACATAAACGTGGTCGCGTTGCGCGTCTTCCATACCGACGATGTTGAATGGCTCGAGCCGGTGGGAGTCCTCAACAACGGAATCGACATACAACAGCATTTTCGCCGCGGTGCGATAGTTGAAGGCAGCTGGCTCCATGGTTTCGCCCCAGATAGGCCGGAGGCTTCCCTCCGGCAGCGACGGCAGGTGACCGCCCTCGTAGAGCCTTTGAAGATCATTGCCCTCTTCGTAAAATGCCACGAGGTGACTGAACGGCGCTGAAGTGATGGCTTTGATCAGTTCGCGATCGAGGCGTTGCCCCCACCAGGTTTCGATATCGGCGATGACGCGAATAGCTTCGGGCTGACCACTCATGGCGTGAGACTATCTCTGGCCGGGAACCCTCCACGGTAGTTGGCTTCGGGCAACGAGAGGATTATTCCGGCCTGCGCAGAGGATGAACATCCATGGGCCGCGGTGGGGGCCCAGACGGCAGTAGGGCGTCAGAGTTTGCAGAATACGCCCACTTGATCGAAACCCCTCCCAGTGAGGGGTTTCGTCGTTTCCGGGCCGGTGCTCGTCGCCTCAGGGCCTGCCCGGGTGGCAGCGTCATGCCGGCGCGCTTAGGCTCGTGTGGTTACACAAAATGTAGGGAGTGCTGCCACCATGCAGAAAATCATCACCACGTCCGCGCTGCTCTTCGCCGGTGCACTGCTGTTCACGGGTTGTGCCACGAGCACGTCCGACAACGCATCCGCCGACAACTGCGAGGTCGTCCGCGTCGCCGTGCGCGACATCTCGAACGGCGCGCAGAACGCCATCGCGTCGACGACCGACCAGTCGCTGACCGCGAAGCTCGAGGACTACTCGAAGCGCCTCGACGAGCTCGCCGCCGACAACGCCGACAACGCCGACCTCACGAAGGCGATCGAGGGCGTGCAGGACAAGATCACGGCCGCTGAAGACTACGCCGCCACGCTGCCGGCCGAGGCCGACGAGGAGTTCGTGCCCGACGCCGACGCGCAGGCGACGGCCTCCGGCGACATCCAGACCGCTGCGGTCACGGTCACCGAGGTCTGCACGGCCGAGTAATCGGCTCCCGCACCACGGCACGACGCGAGCGCGCGGCATCCGGATCCGGATGTCGCGCGCTTCGCGTTCACGCCGCCGCACGGGCGCGACGGGGCACCGGTCAGGGGAGGCCCAGCGCGGCGTCCGGTAGAATGGAACTCCTGTCTGGCCCCCGGTCAGAGCGGTCACGCCGTGCATCACGCGTGGTCCGAGGCTTGAAACCTCCGGCACTCTCACAAGACACCGGAGGTTTTCCCATGTCCTCACGCGCCCGGATCCGACCCGATCGCAGCCCGAACGATCTCAGCCCGACCGACGTCGGCCCGACCGAGGTCGGCCGCAAGGTCCGCATCCCGAATCGTTGGCTGGGCCTCGTCGTGCTCTCGCTGACGCAGCTCATGGTCGTGCTCGACGGCACGATCGTGAACATCGCGCTGCCCGACGCGCAGATCGAGCTCGGCATGTCCGACGGACTGCGCCAGTGGGTGGTCACCGCGTACTCGCTCGCGTTCGGCGCGCTGCTGCTGCTCGGTGGCCGCGTCGCCGACTACTGGGGGCGCAAGCGCACGCTGCTCGTCGGCATGGTCGGCTTCGGTGCGGCCTCGCTCTACGGCGGCATCGCGCAGTCGGCCGCCGAGCTCATCGTCGCGCGCGGACTGCAGGGCGCGTTCGCCGCGCTGCTCGCACCCGCCGCGCTCGCGCTGCTGACCGTGACGTTCCCGTCGGGGCGCGACCGCAACGTGGCCTTCGCCGTGTTCGGCACGATCGCGGGCGCCGGGGCGGCGGTCGGACTCGTGCTGGGCGGGGTGCTCACCGAGTTCGTCGACTGGCGCTGGTGCCTGCTCGTGAACCTCGTGTTCGTCGTGATCGGGTTCGTCGGCGGTCTGTTCACGCTCGGCGAGAGCCGCGCGGGCGGCGAGAACCGCTTCGACCTCGCGGGCGCGGTCACGGTGACGCTCGGTCTCGGTTCGCTCGTCTACGGCTTCAGCCTCGCCGAGGGCGGCTGGGGCCAGCTGTCGACCATCGGGTTCCTCGCGCTCGGCGTTGTGCTGCTCGCGCTCTTCGTGTGGGTCGAGTCGAAGGTCGCGCAGCCGCTGCTGCCGTTGCGCGTGGTCGCCGACCGCATCCGCGGCGGCGCGTTCCTGATCCAGGCGATCGCGGGCAGCGTCATGATCGGCTCGACGCTCTACCTGACGTTCCACCTGCAGATCGTGCTCGGGATGTCGCCGCTCGGCGCCGGGCTCGCGAGCCTGCCGCTGCCGATCGCCATCACCCTGACGGCACCGGTCGTCACGCGTCTGCTCGCCCGCTTCGGACCGCGCCCGCTGCTCATCGGCGGACCGCTCGTCGTCGCGGCCGGACTCCTGCTGCTCAGCGGCATCACGGCCGGCGGCGTCTACGCGGCCGAGGTGCTGCCGGGCATGGTCGTCATGGGCGTCGGCATGGCGTCGGTGTTCGTGCCGCTGCAGAACCTGGCCCTGTTCGGCATCGCCCCGCACGACGCGGGTGCGGCGTCGGCGACGGCGAACTCGGCGATGCAGATCGGCGGCTCGATCGGCGTCTCGGTGTTCACAGCGGTCTACGCGTCGGTCTTCGCGGCGAGCGGGCTCGCAGGTGCCGAGGCGCCGACCGCGATGACCGACGGCTACGGGGCGACGTTCGTCGCCGCCGCGATCGGCATGGTCGCGGCATCCGTCATCGCGATCGCCCTCGTGCGCGGCGCGCGCCTCCGCGAGCTCACGTACGAGACGGGCGCCGTCGCCGCGGTGCACTGACGCACGGGTCGGCGCGCGGCATCCGTCGGTCTCGGATGCCGGATGCCGGATGCCGCGCGCTCGACCGGATCGGCCGGTTCGGAGGGAGCTCAACCGAGCGGGACCGGCTTGCGGGTGATGGGCGAGAGCCAGGTCACGATCAGCACGGCGGTGATCGAACCCGCAGCCATGATCGCGGCGAGCACGACGATCTGGAACCGGCCGGCCTCGAGGGGCGACACCCCGCCGAAGATCGCGCCCACGAACGCGCCGGGCAGCGTGACGAGGCCGGTCGTCTTCGTCTGGTCGGTCGAGGGGATGAGCGCGTTGTAGATCGCATTGCGCGCGATGTCGAGCGTCGACTGCCGCGGTGTCGCGCCGAGCGCCATCCAGCCCTCGACCTCGTCCCACCGATCGATCGTGGCCTCGGTGAAGCGCCGGCCCGCGAGCGTCGCGATGCTCATCGCGTTGCCGATGACGATGCCCCCCATCGCGAGCACGTAGCGGGCCGAGAACTCGATCGCCCCGGTCGCGAAGACGACGACGAGGGCGATGAGGATGCCGGTGGCCATGCCGCCCGCGACCATCGCCGCGTGCCTCGTCGACCAGCCGATGCGGCGGGTGGCCGTCGCGGCGGCGACGCCGAACATGACGACCAGGGCCGCGCCCACCCAGAGCGGATCCGAGATGACGCCCGTGAGCACGAGGCTGATCACCGCGAGCTGGCCGGCGCCGCGCAGGATCGCGAGCGCGGGCGCCCACCGGTGCGGCACGCGCGCCATGCCGAGCACCACCGTGGTGAGCGCGATGAGGGCGAGCACGCCGACGAGCGTCGGAAGGAGCTCGCCGGGCCACGTCATGGGGCCGAGCCTAGTGACGGGTCTAGGGTTCCCACGTGACCACTTCACCGCGCCGCCGCTGGTTCGGCCTCGTCTTCATCAGCATCGCCGTGTCGCTCATCATCGTCGACTCGACGATCGTGAACGTCGCGATCCCGGCGATCGTCGACGACCTCGGCATCACCTCGACGCAGGTGCAGTGGGTGCAGGAGTCGTACACGCTCGTCTTCGCGGCGCTGCTGCTCGTGTTCGGCACGCTGGCCGACCGGTTCGGGCGACGCCGGATACTGCTCATCGGCGTCGTGATCTTCGCGCTGTCGTCGGTGGCGGCCGCCCTCGCGACCACCGGCGAGCTGCTGATCCTGGCGCGGCTCGTGCAGGGCGTCGGCGGCGCGATGATCCTGCCGACCACGCTGTCGCTCATCAACGCGACCTTCCGCGGCCGGGAGCGGGGCATCGCGTTCGCGGTCTGGGGCTCGACGATCGGCGGCATGGCGGCCATCGGCCCGTTGCTCGGCGGGTGGCTGACGACGGACTTCTCGTGGCGCTGGGCGTTCGGCATCAACATCCCGTTCGCGATCGTCATCATCATCGGCGCGCTGCTCACGATCGACGAGTCGCGCGCGCCGGGCGAGCCGAGGCGCATCGACGTCGTCGGGGCGATCCTCTCGGTGATCACGAGCGGGTTCCTCGTGTTCGCGCTCATCGAGGGCCGCACCTACGGGTGGTGGCTGGCGGAGGACGGCGTCGCGTTCGGCGACTGGACGTGGCCGTTGACGATCTCGCCGATCCCGTTCGCGTTCGCGATCGCCGCGCTCGGCCTCGTCTCGTTCGTGCTGTGGGGGCGGAGGCGCATGCGCCTCGGCAAGTCGACGATGCTGCCGTTCGCGCTCTTCGCCATTCCGTCGTTCCGCAACGGCAACGTCGCCGCGCTCATCGTCTCGCTCGGCGAGTTCGGCATCATCCTCTCGCTGCCGCTCTGGCTGCAGTTCGTGCTCGGCTTCGACGCCCTGCAGACCGGGTTCGTGCTGCTCGCGCTCGCCGTGGGCTCGTTCGGCGCGAGCGGCTTCGCCGGCGCGATGTCGGGGCGCCTGCCGGCCGTGTTCATCGTGCGGCTCGGCATCGCGCTCGAGATCGTCGGCGTCGTGTGGGTGGGCCTCGTCATCGCTCCGGATGCCACGTGGCAGTGGTTGCTGCCGGCGCTCTTCGTGTACGGGTTCGGCGTGGGCCTCGCGACCGCCCAGCTCACGGGCGTGGTGCTGCAGGACGTGCCCGTGGCCGACAGCGGCGCCGGATCGGGAACGCAGTCGACCTCGCGCCAGCTCGGCTCGGCGCTCGGCATCGCGATCCTCGGCACGGTGCTCTTCACGACGACCGCGAACGTGCTCGACGCGAGCCTCGACGAGCGAGGCCTGCCCGAGGCGCAGCGCGAGCAGACGGTCTCGGCCGTGGTCGACAGCGCTGGCGCGGCGATCGCCGGCCTAGAGGCGAACCCGAAGACCGCCGAGATCGGCGCCGACGCCGCCGAGGCGTTCAGCACGGGCACGCGCTATGCGGCGTTCTCGGCCGCCGGATTCCTCATCGTCGGCTTCTTCGCGACGCTCTCGCTCGGTTCGGGCCGTCGCGACGAGCATGACGGCCAGGGCCAGGGCCAGGGCCAGGGCCAGGGCCAGGGCGAGGGCGAGGGCGAGGGCGGGACGGCGGATGCCGCGGCGGACCGCCCGGCTTCAGCCGACGCCGCGCCCGGAGACGTCGCGCCCGCGGGCACCGCAGACGCAGCCGAGCGCGAATCCTGACCGACAGGACCCGCGCTCGGGGTCGTGACGAGGGCTACTCCTCGTTCTGGTGCTTCTCGGCCGCCGCCGCGGCGTTCTCGGCCTCGCGGCGCTCGGCGTCGTAGCGCGCCGCCGCGGCGTCCTGGGCGGCCCAGTCCTCGCCGTTGCGGGGGTCGCGGTCGGAGTCGAGCGGTTCTTCGAGCGGATCGACGAAATCGGTCACGGGTGTGCTCCTGTTCTCATGATGCGGCCTTGCGGGCCTTGGACTTCTCGGACGCGGGCTTCTCGGACTTCTTCGCGGATTTCGGCTTCTTCGCGGCCGCCCCGCCGGCCGACGCCTTCGCGGAGGAACCCTCGGACTCGTCGTCCGCGGCATCCGCCCCACCGCGTTTCGACGCGATCGAGCGCCGCAGCGCCTCCATGAGGTCGATGACCTCGCCGCCGGTCTCGTCGGGCTGTTCGCCGAAGGTGGCAGCGGTGTCGAGCGCGTCGCCCTGTTCGAGCTTCGCCGCGATGAGCGTGCGGAGCTCCTGCTGGTACTCGTCGACGTACTGGTCGGGCTCGAACTCGGCGACGAGGCTCTCGACGAGCTGCTTCGAGAGCTCGAGCTCCTTCGCCGTGACCTTGACGGCCTCGTCGAGCGCGGGGAACGCGGCCTGGCGCACCTCGTCGCTCCAGAGCAGGGTCTGCACCATGAGCACCTTGCCGTGCACGCGGAGCGCCGCGAGCCGGGTCTTCTGCCGCAGCGCCATGCGCACGATCGCCGTTCGGTCGGTCGACTCGAGGGTCTCGCGCAGCAGCACGTACGCCTTCGACGAGGCCGAGTCGGGCTCGAGGTAGTAGCTGCGGTCGAACATGATCGGGTCGATCTGGTCGGTCGGCACGAACTCGACGACCTCGATCTCGCGGCTGCGCTCGGCGGGCAGCGACTTCAGGTCTTCGTCGGTGATGACGACCGTGCGTTCGCCGTCGTCGTAGGCCTTGTCGATGTTCTTGTACTCGACGACCTGCCCGTCGATCTCGCAGATGCGCTGGTACCGGATGCGCCCGCCATCGGCGTCGTGCACCTGGTGGAGGGACACGTCGTGGTCCTCGGTGGCGCTGTAGAGCTTGACGGGCACATTGACCAGGCCGAATGTGACCGCCCCTTTCCAGACGGCTCGCATGCCTCCAGTGAACACCTCATCCCGCCGCGGTGGAACCCCCGATGGCAGGATGGGGGCATGGCCGAGGGTGCGCGGCAGTTGGTGGAGGTCGACGGCCGGAGGCTCCGGCTGACGAACCTCGACAAGGTCATGTATCCCGAGACGGGCATGACCAAGGGCGAGGTCATCGCCTACTACGCCGAGATCGCGCCGGTCATGGTGCCGGTCGTCGCGGGTCGCCCGGTCACGCGGCTCAGGTGGGTGCACGGCGTCGGTACGGCCGATTCCCCCGAGCGGCCGTTCTTCGAGAAGACGCTCGACGAGCACGCGCCCGAGTGGCTGCGCCGCGGGGTCATCCGCCATTCCGACGGCGACAAGCCGTATCCGATCGCCGGCGACCGGGCCACCCTCGTGTGGCTGGCGCAGCAGGCGTCGCTCGAGGTGCACGTGCCGCAGTGGCGGTTCGCGGCCGACGGACAACCGGCGAATCCCGATCGCATCGTGTTCGACCTCGACCCTGGCGAGGGCATGGGGCTGGTCGAGTGCGCCGAGGTGGCGCGGCTCGTGCGTGCGCTCATCGCCGGCATGGGGCTCGACGCCGTGCCGGTCACGAGCGGCAGCAAGGGCATCCACCTCTACGCCGCGCTCGACGGGCGGCAGACCTCCGAGCAGGTGTCGGATGTCGCGCGCGAACTCGCTCGCGCGCTCGAGTCCGATCACCCGGGCCTCATCGTGTCGAGCATGAGCAAGATCGTGCGCTCGGGCCGCGTGCTCATCGACTGGAGCCAGAACAACGGCAAGAAGACGACGATCGCGCCGTACTCGCTGCGCGGGCGGGCCCGCCCGACGGTCGCCGCACCGCGCACGTGGGAGGAGCTCGACGACCCCGGCCTGCGGCACCTCGAGGCGCACGAGGTGCTCGAGCGCGTGGCATCCGGGATCGACCCGATCGCCGTGCTCGCGGACTCGGGCGGAGGCGTCGGCGCGGGCGGTGCGGGCCCGCTCGCGACCTACCTCTCGATGCGCACCAGCGGGGTCACGCCCGAGCCGATGCCCGGGTCGAGCTGGGCCGTGCCGGGTGGGGGCGCGCCCTCGTTCGTGATCCAGGAGCATCACGCGAGGCGCCTGCACTACGACTTCCGCCTCGAGCGCGACGGCGTGCTGAAGAGCTGGGCCGTGCCGAAGGGCGTGCCCGACGATCCGGGCGTCAACCACCTGGCCGTGCAGACCGAGGACCACCCCATGGAGTACGGCGGCTTCGAGGGAACCATCCCGGCGGGGGAGTACGGCGCCGGGTCGGTCACGATCTGGGACTCGGGCACCTACGCCACCGAGAAGTGGCGCGACGACGAGGTCATCGTCGACGTGCAGGGGCAGGTCGGCGGGCCGCTCGGCGCCGTGCGTCTCGCGCTCATCCGCACGAACGGCGAGGGCGAGAAGAGCACGTGGCTGCTGCACCGCATGAAGGACCAGCGGCCGGGCGAGCTCGCGGCTGGCGCAGACCTCGCCGGTGGAGGAGCGGGTGAAGTCGCCGGTCGAGCAGGGAGCGCAGCGAGCGTCTCGAGACCAGCGGCGACGGGAGACGTCGAGTCGATCGCCGTGCGCCCCATGCTCGCCTCTCCGGGCACGCTCGGCCTCGTCGCGGCGGGGGACTGGGCGCTCGAGTACAAATGGGACGGCATCCGAGTGCTCGCGCGCACCGACGGCGGCGGCCTCCGCATCATCAGCCGGAACGGCAACGACGTCACCGCGCGGTATCCGGAACTCGCGGCCCTGCCGACCGCGCTCCGCGGGGATGCCCTCGTCGACGGCGAGCTCGTCGCCCTCGACGACGACGGGCGGCCGAGCTTCGAACTGCTCCAGTCGCGCATGAACCTGACCCGTGCTCGCGAGGTGCAGCGGCTCGCGGCATCCGCACCCGTGCGCCTGCTGCTCTTCGACGTGCTCGAGATCGCGGGCGACGACGTGACGGATGCCCCGTACCGCGAGCGCCGTCGTCGGCTCGAGCGGCTCGTACGGCCGGGGTCGGGCGTGCCGGTCGAGGTGCCGCCCCTGGCGACCGGGTCGGCGGCCGACGCGCTCGCCGAGGCGCGCCAGCTCGGCCTCGAAGGACTCGTCGCGAAGCGGCCCGACTCGACCTACCGACCCGGAACCCGTTCCGAGCAGTGGCTGAAGCTCAAGCTCACGCGCACGCAGGAGGTCGTGATCGGCGGCTACCGTCGGGGCGTCGGCACGCGTGCGGGCCGGATCCGCTCGCTGCTCGTCGGCATCCCGGGTGAGCACGGCGGCGAGCACGGCCTGGCGTTCGGGCTCGAGTACGCCGGGCGCGTCGGCAGCGGCCTGCGCGAGCTCGAGTCCGAACGCCTGCTCGCCCGACTCGACGACGCGGTGCGCGAGACGTCGCCCTTCGTCGAGGTGCCCGAGGCAGATGCCGCCGACGCGGTCTGGGTCGAGCCGCAGCTCGTCGGCGAGATCGAGCTCGCCGAGTGGACGAGCACGGGCGTGGCGCGGCATCCGCGTTGGCGGGGACTCCGGCCGGACAAGTCGCCCGACGAGGTCGTGCGCGAGTCCTGAGGGTTGGATGCCGATGATCGGTGCCGCCCTCGTCAGGCGCCGCGGCGCTCAGCCCTCGGCGTCCCCGAGCAGGTCGAGCAGCGCCCGCTCGCGGCCTCCGCGCAGCGAGATCGTGCGATCGAGCTCGTAGGCGGCGATGACCCGCGGGTCGACGTAGCTGCCCTTCGCGATCGTGGGCGTGTTGCCGAGCACGAGGCTCGTCTGCTCGATCGCCTCGCGCACGGCCGCGTCGCGGGCTCGCTTCGTGGTCGCCGGTCCGAGCTGGGCGAGACGTTCGGCCGCCGTGATCGTGCCGCGCAGCGTGCGGAAGTCCTTCGCGGTGAAGTCGCCCCCGGTCCGCAGCCGGATGTGCTCGTTGACGTCGGACGGCCCGAGTGCGCGGAAGCGGCGTCCGTCGATCCACGCGTAGAGGCGCCCGGCCGACGACCGCTCACGGGTACGGTCGATGAAGCCCGCGAGCGCGGCATCCGTGAACCGCAGATCCTGGCGGATGCCGCCCTTCGCCTGGAAGCGGAGGCGCACCGTGTCGCCGTCGAGCGTCGCGTTGCGCACGAGCAGCGTGGTCAGTCCCCGGCTGCGGAACCCGGCGAGCGACTCCTCGGAGCCCACGCGGATCGCCCCGAGCTCGAGCGTGCGGAAGGCCGCCGCGAGCACGCGTTCGCGCGGGAGCTCGGGCAGTGCGAGGTCGAGCGCGGTCGCGCGGCGGGCGTCGGGAAGCCGGCGGGCGAGTTCGAGCATGCGATCGAACTTCTCGGCGTCCTGCCGTTCGCGCCACGCGGGGTGGTAGATGTACTGGCGACGCCCGGCCGCATCGACGCCGACCGCGAGGATGTGGGCGTTCGCGGCATCCGCGATCCACACCTCCTCCCAAGCCGGGGGAACGGCGAGCTCGAGGATGCGCGCTCGCTCGGCGCGGCTCGCCGCCGAGCCGTCGACGTGCACGAACGCGAACCCGCGACCCCGCCGCACCCGCGTGTAGCCGGGTGCGGTGTACGGTTCGACGTGCCTGAGCCGCGGCATCCGCTCAGTGGTTCCGCAGCGCCGAGATGAGCTCGGACTTGCGCTTGCCGCTGTACCCCGTGAGGCCGAGTTCCTTGGCGCGCCTCTTCAGGTCGGGCACGGTCCAGTCGTCGTAGTCGCCGCTCTCGCCGCCCTTGCGGCCGATCTCGCTGCGGCCCTGCGCGGCGGCGGCGTTCGAGATGCGTGCGGCCTTCTCCTTCGAGGCGCCGTCGTCGCGGAGCTTCTCGTAGAGTTCGGGGTCCTTCAGCGACGCGTTCCGGCGTCCGGGCATGTCACCCTCCTTCCACTGAGGTTCGACGACGGCGGGAGGCGGGCGGGGTCACAGTCCCCGCCCGCCGGTCACCGGCAGCACTGCACCCGAGACGTACGACGCATCCTCTGACGCCAGGTAGACGTACGCCCCTGCGAGCTCCGAGGGCTGCCCCGCGCGGCCGAGCGGGGTGTCGCGGCCGAAGCCGGGCAGGTGATCGGGCCAGCCGGTCGCCGGGATGAGCGGCGTCCAGATCGGACCCGGTGCGACGGCGTTCACCCGGATGCCGCGCGGCCCGAGCTCCTCGGCGAGGGCCTTCGTGAACGCCACGAGCGCGGCCTTCGTCATGGCGTAGTCGACGAGCGACGACGACGGGTCGAAGGCCTGGATCGACGAGGTCGTGATGATCGACGAACCGGCTCGCAGGTGCGGCACGGCCGCCCTGGCGAGGAACACGGGCGCGAAGAGGTTCACGCGCATGACGCGCTCGAAGTCGTCGGTGGGCAGCTGCTCGATGCCGCCGCGATCGCGCTGGTGCGCGGCGTTGAGCACGAGCAGGTCGAGCCCCCCGAACGCCGCCTCGGTGTCGTGCACGAGGTCGGCGCAGTGCGACTCGCTCCGCAGGTCGCCCGGCAGCAGCAGGGGGTCGCTGCCGGCATCGGCGACCCAGACCGCGGTCTCCTCGGCGTCGGCCTGCTCGCTCGGCAGGTACGAGATCGCGACCTGCGCGCCCTCTCGGGCGAACGCGATGGCCACCGCGCGGCCGATGCCCGAGTCGCCGCCCGTGATGAGTGCGCGCCGCCCGTTCAAGCGGCCGGCACCGCGGTAGCTCTGCTCGCCGTGGTCGGGTTGCGGCGACATCGCCGCCGTGAGACCCGGTGGGTCCTGCTCCTGCCTGGGGAACGGGTCGGTGGTGTGCATCGTCGTCGGATCGATCAGACGGTCGCTGTGCATGGCTGCTCCTCCCGTGATCGCCTCAACGCTAGGTCGGGCGCAACGGGGCTCGCGCGGGGTTGACATCGGCGGATGCCGGTGCGCGGCGTGCGAGGGGCAGTGCGCGCTACCGCGTTACCAGTCCCCCCGGTCGAGGGTCAACCCCCAACCGCGGATCGCCGCCCGGGCATAGCGTGGTGGACACGGAGCGCATCCGCCCCGAGGTTCCGACGATCGCAGATCCGAGGAGGCCGAACGTCCGACGTCCCGACCAGGGACGCCGGATCATGAGAAGGAGAGATCATGAACATCCTCGTCGCCATCATCGCCATCGTCGCCGTCATCCTGCTGTTCACCGGTGGGTTCGTGCAGTCGCTGAACTTCCTGCTGTGGGTCGGCCTCGTGCTCCTGATCCTCGCCGTCATCGTCTGGCTCGTGCGCTTCCTCGGAGGCAAGCGAACCGTCTGACCGACGCACCACACTTCCGACGCGGGCGGCCTTCGGGCCGCCCGCGTCGTCGTGTGCACCGGGTCGGCTCCGCCGCCCGGGTCGGCGGTGCTCGAGCACGCGACACCCCCGCTCGATTCCGGTGCTGAATCGGCTTCTCGCCGGGGATTCCGCCGACGTATGCTGTGCGAGTGGGCACCCTTTACTACGGCGACTCAGGCACGCCGATCGGCATCGAGGATCGCGCGCTCGCGCACCTCAAGGTCGCGATCACGACCAAGCTCCGTCGAGGCGAGAGCTTCACGCTCTCGTGGCGGCACACCGACGACCAGCCCCGTGGCCGCTCGACGCTCTGGCTGCACGCGTCGATCCCGCTCCGGTTCGTGTTCGACGAGCCCGAGACGCCCGAGCTGAGCCGCGAGTGGATCGAGGAACTCATGCGGTCGGCCAACAGCACGGGCGGCATCAGCCTCGTTCCCGAGCACCTCGACACGAACCCGATCCCGACGCTGGCCGATCAGCCCGTGCAGGTCGGCGTCGACGTGCAGGAGGTCGAAGCAGACGAGGCCGCGCCCCCCGCGTGAGCGGATGCTGCGGCGCGGAGGTCATTCGAGCGCCGCACGCCGTCGAGGCTGCCCGCGTACGGGCACGCGGCCGATCGAGCGGTCAGTCGTCGTCGATCGGGTCGTTCTCTTCGGGCTCGGGCACCCAGTGCAGGCCCGACGTGCTGTTGGCCGTGAGCAGCAGCTGCTCGATCCACAGCCGGTTGAGCTTGGCCGGGCGGTTGCCGCTGAACACGAACTGCAGCGGGATCGACTCGTGCAGCCACAGCGTGGTGCGGCCGCTGCCGTTCGAGACCCCGTGATCCCAGGTCATCGCGAAGCTCTCTGATCGGCGCAGCTTGTTGAGGATCGCGACGCGGAGATGGGCCAGCGTGCGGTCGTCGATCTCGAGTTCGCGCGGTGAGGAGTTGTAGATGAGCCTGCCCATGCGCCGACTCTAGTCGCGCCGAACCCCTGTTCGGCAGCCTGCGAGCGCCGTGCGTCCGCCTGTCGAGTTCTTGCGCGACCTGCCGTAGCATGGCGCTCATGTCGAGGAGGCTGGCGGATGTCGCGCGCAAGGTCGGTGTCAGCGAGGCCACGGTCAGCCGGGTCCTGAACGGAAAGCCCGGCGTCTCGGCGTCGACGAGGGACGCGGTGCTCACCGCGCTCGACGTGCTCGGGTACGAGCGGCCGACGAAGCTGCGCGGCGAGCGCGCCAGGCTCGTGGGGCTCGTGATGCCCGAGCTCCAGAACCCGATCTTCCCCGCGCTCGCCGAGTCGATCGGCGGCGGGCTCGCGCAGAACGGGTACACGCCCGTGCTCTGCATCCAGACGGCCGGCGGCATCTCCGAGACCGACTACGTCGAGCTGCTGCTGCACCAGCAGGTCTCGGGCGTGATCTTCGCGGGCGGCGCGTACGCGCAGGCCGACGCGAACCACGAGCACTACGAGCGCCTGCGGGAGCTGAAGCTGCCGACCGTGCTCGTGAACGCGCCCGTCGACGGCATCGGGTTCGCGACGGTGTCGTGCGACGACGTCACGTCGATGGAGCAGGCCTTCGGGCACCTGCTGCAGCTCGGGCACGAGCGCATCGGCATCCTGCTCGGGCCGCGCGACCACATCCCCTCGCGGCGCAAGCACGAGGCGGCGGTGCGCATGGCCGAACGGCACGGCGTCGAACTCGGCGAGGATCGCGTCGTGCACTCGCTGTACTCGCTCGAGTCTGGGCAGACCGCCGCGACGAAGCTCATCGCCGCGGGCGTCACGGGCATCATCTGCGCGAGCGACCCGATGGCGCTCGGCGCCATCCGCGCCGTGCGTCGTGCCGGGCTGCGCGTGCCCGACGACGTGTCGGTCATCGGCTACGACGACTCGGCGCTCATGAACTGCACCGAGCCGCCGCTGACCACGGTGCGCCAGCCGATCGAGGCCATGGGCAAGATGATCATCGAGCTGCTCATGCGCCAGATGTCGAGCGAGCGCAGCATCGGCGACGAGGTGTTCTTCGCGCCCGAGCTCGTGGTGCGCGCCTCGACGGCGCCGGTTCCGCGCTGACGTGCCCCGGCCCTCGCTTGCGCGGAATTCGCAAGCCTGATCCGCAATTTCACGCAAGCCGTCGCAAATTTCTGCCGGATTGTTGAATAGTTGCATCATTCTGTTGCCTTCAATACCTTGACGGACATCGACGCCGTCGTCTCCCGCTGACGCGGCGCCCGGCGCATCGACGCCCCCCGCTCGCAGAGGAGACCACCGCGTGACCACGCCACTCACCACCATCGGCTCGGCGGCCCCTGCCCTGCCGACCGAGGACGCGCTGTGGTGGCGCAGCGCCGTGATCTACCAGGTCTACGTGCGCAGCTTCGCGGACTCCGACGGCGACGGCACGGGCGACCTCCGCGGCGTGCGCAGCCGTCTCGGCTACCTCAAGGAGCTCGGCGTCGACGCGCTCTGGTTCAACCCCTGGTACCCGTCGCCCCTCGCCGACGGCGGCTACGACGTGAGCGACTACCGCGACATCCACCCGACCTTCGGCACGCTCGAGGACGCGGAGCTGCTCATCAGCGAGGCGCTCGCCCTCGGCATCCGCACGATCATCGACATCGTCCCGAACCACGTCTCGAGCGAGCACGAGTGGTTCCAGGCCGCGCTCGCCGCGGCGCCGGGCAGCCCTGAGCGCGAGCGCTTCTGGTTCCACCCCGGCAAGGGCGAGCACGGCGACGAGATGCCCACGAACTGGACCTCGAACTTCCAGGGCGACACGTGGACCCGCACCACCAACCCCGACGGCACGCCGGGGGAGTGGTACCTGCACCTGTTCACGCCCGAGCAGCCCGACCTCAACTGGAACCACCCCGACGTGCGCGCCGAGCACGAGGACGTGCTGCGGTTCTGGTTCGATCGCGGCGTCGCCGGCGTGCGCATCGACTCCGCGGGCCTGCTCATCAAGGACCCGACGCTGCCGGAGGTGCCCGCGCAGGTCGAGCCCGGCGGCCACCCGACCGAGGATCGCGACGAGGTGCACGACGTCTACCGCGCGTGGCGCCGCATCGCCGACTCCTACGAGGGCACCCGCGTGCTCGTCGGCGAGGTCTGGGTTCCGGATGCCGCCCGCTTCGCGGCCTACCTCCGGCCCGACGAGATGCACACCGCCTTCAACTTCGACTTCATGACGCGTCCGTGGCAGGCCGACGAGCTGCGCGCCTCGATCGACCTCATGCTCGCGGCGCACGCCCCCGTGGGTGCTCCGAGCACCTGGGTGCTCTCGAACCACGACGTGACCAGGCCGGTCACCCGGTACGGCCGCGAGGACTCGAGCTTCGCCTTCGCGAAGAAGCGGTTCGGCACCCCGACCGACACCGAGCTGGGCCGACGCCGCGCTCGCGCCGCTGCACTGCTCACCGCAGCCCTGCCCGGCTCGCTCTACCTCTACCAGGGCGACGAGCTCGGCCTGCCCGAGGTCGAGCTGCCTCGTGAGGTGCTCGAGGATCCGATGCACTTCCGGTCCGGCGGGGTCGACCCCGGGCGGGACGGATGCCGCGTGCCCCTGCCCTGGCGCGGCGCCGCGTCGCCCTTCGGGTTCAGCCCGGACAGCGGCCGCGACGCGCGCGGCCAGGCCGGCGCGGTCGGCACCCCGACGGCCCCCTGGCTGCCGCAGCCCGCGGACTGGGCCGAGCTCACCGTGCAGGCGCAGGAGGCCGACCCCGGCTCGATGCTCTGGCTGTACCGGCAGGCGCTGCGCATCCGCAAGCGCGAGCACTCGCTCGGCGACGGCCCGATGACCTGGCTCCCGAGCGCGCCGGGCGTGCTCGCCTTCAGTCGCGGCGACGACGTCGTGAGCGTCACGAATCTCGGCACCGACCCGATCGCCCTGCCCGACCACGACCGCATCCTCCTCAGCAGCGCGCCGCTCGTCGGCGGGCTGCTGCCCCCTGACTCCACGGCCTGGCTGCACCGGAACGCCTGACCGTCGAGGCCGCTGCCGACTCCATCCGCACCACCGGCACCCTGCGGCATCCCTCACCACACCGCATCACACAGCACCGAAAGGACTGGACAATGAAGTCACCGAGAACAGTCGTGATCGCCGGCATCGCCGCGCTCGCGATGGTGGGCTCGCTCGCCGCCTGCTCGCAGAGCAGCGGAAGCGAGGACGGCAAGCTCGAGCTCCGAGTCGCCACCTTCCCGCCCGGCGCCGACCAGGCGGCCTACGACGCCTTCGCCGAGCAGGAGAAGCAGTTCGAGAAGGCCAACCCCGACATCGACGTCGTCGGCCTCGAATACGAGTGGACCGCCCCGACGTTCGCCGCACAGCTCGCGGGCGGCAGCCTGCCCGACGTCTTCACGGTGCCGTTCACCGACTCGAAGACGCTCCTCGAGAACGGCCAGCTCATGGACGTCACGAAGGAGATCGACGACCTCGGCTACTCCGACAAGTTCAACCCGATCATCCTGAACGAGGTCACGGGCAGCGACGGCGAGCTCTACGGCTTCCCGCGCCAGGCGTACGCCAACGGCCTGCACTACAACCGCGCCCTGTTCGAGCAGGCCGGCCTCGACCCCGACTCCCCGCCGACCACGTGGGACGAGGTGCGAGCGGACGCCAAGATCATCGCGGAGAAGACCGGCAAGGCCGGTTACGCCACCATGGCCGCCGGCAACACGGGCGGCTGGCAGCTCTCGGTCCAGGCCGATTCGCGTGGCGCGTCGCTCCAGACCGACAACGGCGACGGCACCTACACGTCGACGATCGACAACGACGCCACGAAGTCGACCCTCGAGTTCCTGCACGACCTCCGCTGGGAGGACGACGCGATGGGCTCGACCTTCGACCTCGACTGGGGCACCATCAACCAGGAGTTCGCGGCCGGCAACATCGGCATGTACACGTCGGGCTCCGACGTCTACACCGCCCTCGTGCGCGACTTCGGCATGGCGCCCGACAACTACGGCCTCACGGTCATCCCGACCGAGGACGGCGGCGGAGTGCTCGGCGGCGGCGACATCGCCGTCATGCCTCCCACGCTCGACGCCGACACCAAGGCCGCCGCGGTCAAGTGGATCGACTGGTACTACATGCAGAAGCTCCTGAACGAGGACGCCGCCGTCACCGACGCGAAGGCGCTCGCCGCCTCCGACCAGGCCGTCGGAACCCCCGTGCTGCCGGTGCTCGACAAGGACACCTGGGACCAGCAGCAGGAATGGATCGCGCCCTACGTCAACGTGCCGCAGGACCAGATGACCGGCTTCTTCGACGGCATCTTCGAGCAGACGCCCGTCGGTGAGTTCAAGGGCCAGACCCAGCCGATCTACGCCCTGATGGACAACCTCGTGCAGGCCGTCCTGACCGACCAGAACGCCGACATCGACGCGCTGCTCACGCAGGTCGACGTCGACGCGCAGGCCCTGCTCGACCAGTAACGGACGAGCGGATGCCGCGGGGCGGCCCCCGACGCCCCGCGGCCTCGAGCCGCACCCCGCGCTCCTCGACCGGCGTTCCCCTCGCCGGTCGAGGAGCGCAGCGTCCCGAGATCCACGTCACGACCGCCCACCAGAAGGATCACCGATGACCCTCACCGCGAAACCTGCGGCGGCCACCCCGCCCGCCGACGAGCCAGGGCCGCCCGCGGCATCCGCTCGCCCGAAGCGCGCCCGTCGCAGCCCGCTGACCTGGATCCGCGGCGGCGGCGCGTGGAACCTCGCGTTCCTCGCCCCGATGCTCATCGTCTTCGGCGTCTTCAGCTGGGGTCCGATCGTGCAGTCCGTGGTCATGAGCTTCCAGAAGACCAACCTCGTCAGCCCGCCCGTCTGGGTCGGACTCGACAACTTCGCGCGTGTGCTGAGCGACCCGAACCTGAGCACCGCGGTGCTCAACACCATGTACTTCGCCGGCCTCGCGCTGCTCTTCGGCTTCCCGCTGCCGATCATCATGGCCGTGCTCATGAGCGAGGTGAAGCGCGGCAAGGGCCTCTACAGCGCCCTCGCCTACCTGCCGGTCGTCGTGCCGCCCGTCGTGGCCGTGCTGCTGTGGAAGGTCTTCTACAACGCGAGCCCCGACGGCGTGTTCAACACGATCCTCGGCTTCTTCGGCATCCCGCCGCAGCCGTGGCTCCAGTCCTCGGCGACCGCGATGCCCTCGCTCGTCATCGAGGCGACCTGGGCCGCCGCAGGCGGATCGATCATCATCTACCTCGCCGCGCTCATCGCCGTTCCGCCGGAGCTCTACGACGCCGCCGAGGTCGACGGTGCGGGCATCTGGCGCAAGATCTGGCACGTCACGCTGCCGCAGCTGCGCGGCATCCTCTTCATCATGCTGATCCTGCAGGTCATCGGCACCGCGCAGGTCTTCCTCGAGCCGTACCTCTTCACCGGGGGCGGGCCGAACAACGCCACCCTCACCGTGCTCCTGCTCATCTATCGCTACGCCTTCCAGAACAGCCTCGGCGGCGCGTACGGCGAGGCCACCGCCCTCAGCCTCATGCTCGCGATCTTCCTCGGCCTGCTGAGCTGGCTCTACTTCAAGCTGACCGACCGTTGGAGCACGAATTGACCACCCCGGGAACGACCGCCCCCGCCACGACGCCCGTGTCGGGCCGGCTGCGCGCACAGCTCTCGGGCCTCGTGCGTCGACGCGAGAAGGACGCCGGCGACGACGGTGTCGACCGCGGCATCCTGAGCGATCACGACCGCAAGCGCGGTGGCGTCCGCGTCTCGATGTCGACCGTGCACGTGATCCTCTTCGTGGGACTCGTGATCGCCGGCCTCGGCCCGCTGCTCTGGCTCGCGAAGGCGGCGATCACGCCGACGCAGGACACCCTGAGCCAGCCGTTCGCCCTGTGGCCGAACGGCATGGACTGGGAGAACCTGTCGGCCGCGTGGAACGACATCCACATCGACCGCTACTTCTTCAACACCCTCGTCGTCGCGGCCGGCTCGTGGTTCTTCCAGGTGTTCATCGCGACCACCGCCGGCTATGCGCTCAGCGTGCTGCGGCCGAAGTACGCGCCGATCCTGAACGCGCTCGTGCTCGCGACGCTGTTCATCCCGGCCGTCGTGCTGCTCGTGCCGCTCTACCTCACGATCCTGCACCCGCCCGTCATCGGCGTCTCGATGCTGAACACCTATTGGGCGGTCTGGCTGCCCGCCGCCGCGAACGCGTTCAACATCCTGCTCATGAAGCGGTTCTTCGACTCGCTGCCGCGCGAGGTGTTCGAGGCGGCCCGCACCGACGGGGCCGGGCCGTTGCGCGTCTTCTGGTCGATCGTGCTGCCCATGTCGAAGCCCATCATCGGCGTCGTCTCGGTCTTCGCCGTGATCGCCGCGTGGAAGGACTTCCTCTGGCCGCTGCTCGTCCTGCCCGACCCCGCCGTACAGCCGCTGTCGGTGCGCCTGCCGGCCGTGCAGTCGCAGACCGAGCTCGACGTGTTCCTCGCGGCGCTCGCGATCTCGACGCTGATCCCCGTCGTGCTGTTCCTCGTCTTCCAGCGGCTGTTCCTGCGCGGCGCCGGCCTCGGCGGTGCGGTGAAGGGGTGAGCGGATGCCGCGGGCGGGCCACGCGGCCACGACTGCCGGATGTCGCAGGGCGGGCGTAGGCTGCCCGGCGTGGAGCATCCTCAGGTCGTCGACCCGCGGCATCCCCTCGTCGAACGCGTCCGGAGCCTGTGCCTCGTGCTGCCCGAGGCCGTCGAGGTCGAGGCGTGGGGCCGCCCGACGTTCCGCGCCGCCAAGCCGATCTTCACGTACGTCGGCGCGAGCATGGATCGCCCCCTCTCGATCGTCGTGAAGACCGACCCCGAGGAGCATCGCGCCCTCGTGCAAGACGACCGCTTCTACGGCGTGCCCTACTTCGACCGCAACCACTGGGTCGGCACCGACCTCGACGCGACCGGTACCGATTGGCAGCTGCTGGCGGAGCTCATCGAGACCTCGTACCGCCAGGTCGCGCTGAAACGCCAGCTCGCGGCGCTCGATTCACCGGGCGCCGCTGAGCGCTCGCTGTGAAAGGCGGTGCGGCCGGCGCTCGATTGGCGCGAGCACGAAGTGTGGGATAGAGTAACGGGGTTGCCTGCTGCTGAACACAGCGCAGAATACGACACAATTGAAGATCTGCGCCCGTAGCTCAACGGATAGAGCATCTGACTACGGATCAGAAGGTTGGGGGTTCGAATCCCTCCGGGCGCACGTGCATTGCCACAGTACTGGTTGAGACAGTACGAAAAGGCCCCGTCTTCGGACGGGGCCTTTTCGCTTTCCCGGCTGAGTCCTACGAGCCGTCGTCGGGGTCGCCGCCCGAGGCGGTGTCGGTCTCCTGGTTCGGATCGTCGGCCGCGTCGCCGGTCGTCGACCCGTCGCCGAGCTGCTCGGTGTACCGACGGCGTTCCTCGGAGACGTGGGTCGAACCCTCCGATTCGTCGGGCGGGGTGGGGCGTTCGGTGTCGCTCATGCTGCGACCGTACGCCGACCGCGTCCCGACGGCACGGGCTTGACAGGTGCCGCCGTGCGCCGGGCGGCCGTTCTCAACCCGGGAGGCCGACGCGCCGCGCGCTCTCCGCCCAGAACGCGTCGACGAGAGCCGCGTCGTGCTGTTGCGGGTGCGGCCGCCGCGGCGGCCTGCGGGCCTCGTAGTACCCTCCTGAGGCCCACGCGGCATCCGGTTCGCCGTCGATCGCCCAGAGCAGCTCGGCCGCGCCGCCGTCGGGCCGCTTCAGCACCCGGGCGAGCGGGCTGCCGTAGAAGAGCCGCATCGCGCGCGTGCCGGTCTGCCGGCCGAAGTTGGAGGCGACGTCGCCGGGGTGCACGGCGACCGAGGCGATGCCGTCGCGACGATGGCGGTCGTGCAGGCCTCTCGTGAAGAGGATGTTCGCGAGCTTCGCGTCGCCGTACGCCTTCAGCGGGTCGTACACGCCGGTCTGGTCGAGGTCGTCGAGATCGAGCCGGCCGTACTTGCGGGCCGCGGCGCTCGAGGTCGTGACCACGGTCGCGCCGCTCCGGCCGAGCACGTCGACGAGCAGGTTCGTGAGCAGGAACCCGGCATCGTGGTCGACCTGCATCGTGCGCTCGTGGCCGTCGACCGTCACGGCCCGGCTGCCGAAGACGCCGCCCGCGTTGTTCGCCAGCACGTCGATGCGGTCGGTGCGTTCCCGGATGGCCCGTGCGAGTTCGCGGACGTCGTCGAGCCGTTCGAAGTCCGCGACGAACGCCTCGGCGCCGAGCGGTTCGGCCACCAGCGCGAGCTTCTCCGCCGACCGCCCGACGAGCAGCAGCCGATCACCGCGTTCGGCCAGCCGCCGGGCGAGCGCGGCGCCGATGCCGTCGGAGGCACCCGTGATCACGATCGTGCGTTCGGTCATCTCCGGCCTTTCGGGGTCGCCCGAGAATACTCGACGCCACGGCGCGGTCGGCCCCGTCGAACGGCCCGGGAACGGGTGAGGCCCCCGATCCGCAGATCGGGGGCCTCACGTTGATGCGAGCGAGCGGATGCCGCGTCGCGGCGTTCGCGCCTCCGTCGGGGTCAGCGCGTCTCGCCGCCCGACGGGGCCGCGCTCTCGGCGACCAGGCGCTCGTCGCCGCCGGCGGCTTCGGTGGAGGACCCGGTCGTCGCGGCATCCGTCACCGCATCGCCTTCGGCCGAGCCGGACGCGGAGTCGGCGCCCTCGGACTCGGCGGTGGCTGCGGCGAGCTCCGCCTCGAGGCGACGGTCGGCACGCAGCGTGCGGATCGCGAACGCCACGGCTGCGGCCCAGATCACGGCGATGGCGATGAGCACCGAGCTCGTGACGAGCGCCGACGCCTCGGCGACGATGAGGATCGTGCGGGCGTTCGTGAACACGATGAGGCCGCCGACGAGCGAGCCGAGCAGGCGCGGGGGCAGCTTGCGCACGAGCCACGCGGCGAGCGGGGCGGCGAGCACGCCGCCGGCGAGGAGCGCGAGCACCCACCCGAGGTCGAAGCCCTCGGCGCCGAGGCCGATGAAGAAGCCGATGCTCGCGGCGACCGAGACGAGGAACTCGCTCGTGTCGATCGAGCCGATGACCTTGCGGGGCTCGATGCGGCCCGAGGCGAGCAGGGCGGGCGTGCCCACGGGGCCCCAGCCGCCGCCGCCGGTGGCGTCGAGGAATCCGCCGATGAGGCCGACCGGCGCGAGGAAGCGCAGGCGGAGCGGCTTGGCGGAGTCGACCTTCGGCAGGGCGCGGAACGTGAAGCGCACGAGGAGGTAGGCGCCGAGGGCGAGGAGGATGCCGGCCATGAGGGGCTTCGCGGCATCCGTCGACAGCGACGACAGCACGGTCGCGCCGAGGAAGGCGCCGATCGCGCCCGGGATGCCGATGCGGAGCACGACCTTCCAGTCGACGTTGCCGAAGCGCCAGTGCGAGGCGCCGGAGGCGAGGGTCGTGCCGATCTCGGCGAGGTGCACCGACGCGCTCGCCGCTGCGGGGTTCGCACCGATCGCGAGCAGCAGGGTGGTCGACGTGACGCCGTACGCCATGCCGAGCGCGCCGTCGACGAGCTGGGCGGCGAACCCGACGAGCGCCAGGAGGACGAGGGTCTGCATCACGCCTTCTTTCCGAGAGGTTGGGGTCCCTGGACGGGACTGGATCACCCGGGAATCTATGGGCGTCGCGGGAGAGCCGACAACCGTCATGTCGAACCAAGTCCCCGCATGACGCCGCACGTCGTAACACGGGAATGCGCTCGAAGCCGGCCCGGATCGGTCGCCCGAGCGCATGGAGTCGTGCAGCGGAGGCCCGCCGACCGGTGCGGAGAGCACTCTCCGGATCCTGAGGATTCGCTGTGCAGCGCCTGCCGCGATGCCGTATGATCTTTCCCCTGCCGGTCTGTCCGGTTACGCTCGGTGGAACTTGTGATGGAACGCCGACCGCGAAGGCTCGGGACATGGCCGCACGGTTCTCAGGGGGTCTTCGGGTGGCGTCGGTGATGACGACCACCGACATCGACGAGCGTTCGACGGTCGGTGCAGCGGGGGGCAACGCCAGACTCGCCGACTCCGGCGAGCCCGCGGGTGGGCGCCGGCCTTCCGACAGGCGGCCTTCCGGTGGCCGGACTTCCAGTGGTCGGCCCTCCGATGGGCGGCCCGACCAGCGGCGGCCTGTCACCAGGAGGGATGCCGCTTCGCGACGCGATGCCGCGGCCAAGCGCCGCGAGGCCCGCCGCCGGCTCGACGGGCTCCGCGACAACGCCACGGCCACCGTGATGCGCCGCGTGCTCGCGATCCTCATCTCGCTGTTCCTGGGCGTCGCCGTGTTCCAGGTGTTCGCGCCGCGGCTCGGCGCTCCGATCGACGCCGCCTGGCACGACCGTCACGCCGGCGCGATCCTCATCGGCGCGTGCGCCGCCGTCGGCGTCTTCGTGGCGCTGACGATCGCGTCGGCCTCGCGCTCGGGCGTTGAGCTGCTCCACCGGGTCGGCATCCACTCGACGCCCGAGAACCGGGCGGTGCTCGCGGCGGGCTCGTGGTTCGCGGCAGCTGCGCTCGGCGTGCACTTCTCGGCCGCGGCGTTCAATCCCGTGCCAGGCGGGCAGTGGGTGGTCGCGGTCGTGCTCGGCGGCGGGCTCGCGCTCGCCGTGTTCTGCCTGCACCGCATCGCCGTGCACGACCACGCGTACCGCACCTTCAACCTCGCGGCGCTCACGCTCGCGGCCGGTGCGATCGCGAGCATGAGCCTGACCGGCACCGGGTCGTGGTGGGCGCTGAACTTCAGCACGCTCGGCACGACCGACGATGCCGCGGCCTTCTCGTTCAACGCGGGTGCCGTGCTCTCCGGGCTCGCCATGGTGCTGCTGGCGCGCGCGCTGACGAGCGGGCTCGCCGCGCCGCGCTTCGGCGCCTCCGTGGTCGGCATCCGCGTGCTGCGGGTGTTCATCGTGCTGCTCGGCCTCTGTCTCGCGGGCGTCGGACTCGTGCCGATCGACACCGCGACGGCCGTGCACAACGGGTTCGCCCTCGGTGCGGCGGTGTGCTTCGCGGTGCCGGCGTTGAGCCTGCGGCTGCTGGTGCCGGCCGCACCCCGCCGCCTCGTCGCGCTCTCCATCGGATTCGTCGTCGTCGAGGCCTGCGCGATGGTGTTCTACGACGGCCTGCACGTGTTCAGCCTCACCGTGTTCGAGATCGTCGCCTTCTCGCTCATCTTCATCTGGCTCATCGCGCTCACGGTCATGTCGCGCGAGCCGGGCACGATCAAGGCCACGGCGTCGGATGCCGCGGGCGCGGCGCTCGCGGCCCTGCAGGTCGCACAGCGCAGCGTCTCCCGCAAGGTGAAGGTGCTGCACGTCGAGTTCCCGGCGATACTGGCCGAGGAGCGCGTGCCCGACGGCACGGAGCTGGAACACGTCCCGAAGGCGAGAGGGGTCCCGCGGTGAGCGATGCAGAGGCTGTCGACGAGGTCGTCGAGATCGAGCGAGAGGATGCCGCGCGCCGCTACGTCGTGACCGTCGACGGCGTGCAGGCGGGCGTCGCGGTGTTCGTGGCCTCGCCGTCGGCGGTGACCTTCACGCACACCGTCGTGGATCCGGCGTTCGGCGGGCGGGGCATCGGCAGCCGACTTGCGAAGTTCGCCCTCGACGACACGGTCGCGCGCGGACTCCGCATCGTGCCGCGGTGCCCGTTCATCGCGGCGTACCTGCGCGAACACCCCGGGTACGAGGCATCCGTCGACTGGCCCTGAACATCACTCATTTACCCCTCTTTCGGGGCACTGTGCGCGGCGCCTGACGGGGATAGCATTCGAGCAGACCAGAGTCGGCCCGATACCGACCGGTCCGCCATGTGCGGGTCCGGGGACCATGACATGACTGATATTCCCTCTGGAATGCCTCGCCGAGCTCAGTTCGGGTCGCTCGGCAGGGGGAGGCCTCCAGAGAGGCCGCGGTGGGGCGGGAGGTAGGGTTCCCGTCCCACTGTCATGTCGTCTGCCTGGTCGGTGCATGGCTGGCGCCCAGCCGACCGCATGCGCGCGCGGAGACGGCTTGCGGGCGCGCGTCGGGGTGCGCGTCAGTCGCGGGACTCGGGGCCTTCGCCCACCAGTGGGTCGGCGATCGCCAGGCGCATGCGGCGGCAGAGATCGGTGAGCGCCACGAGTTCGTCGTCGTCGAGCCCGGCCCCGACGTTGCGCTCGATGGCGAGCATGTGCTCGAGTGCGACCTGACGGTACAGCGAGAAGCCGTGGTCGGTCATCGCGACGATCGTGCCGCGACCGTCGTCGGGGTCTGGCGACTTGGTGACGAGGTCTCGCGCCGCCAGTCGGTCGACCATGCGGCTCACGCTCGGCTGGCTGATGAGCACGGAGCGGTTCAGGTCCTTCAGACGCAGCCGGCGACCCGGCGACCGCGAGATGTTGAACAGCACGTCGTATTCGTTCAGCGAGATGAGCGCGGTCGGGAACGTGTCGGCCAGGGCGCGCATCACGGTGACCTGTGCTCGGAACAGGGATTCCCAAGCGGAGACGGCGATCACTCGGTCGGCCACGCGACTCCTTCGGCTCGATGGTCGGCATTGGAGTCCGGATGCCGCGCCGATCGCGACGCAGGACTCCTCACCCAGAATAGGCAACCCCGCGCCGAATGGGCGGTCGGCCCTCGGGTTTCGCCCGGACCCGGAAACGGATGAGGGCCGGACGTAGAGGCTGACGTCCGACCCTCACCCTTGCACCAAGAGTGTCCTGCAATCACATTCCACACCGACCGCCACAGCAAACAGTCGGTGCACAACCGAATATATAACGGATAGGTAACGGGCGCTAGTTATCAATCTGTGATTTTTCGGAGACCTTCCGAAGAGTTCGCCATGAGGGACTCGGATGCGCCGATCTGCGGCGGATTTCACGACCTCTCCGGGGCTCGCCGTCGGCCCGACCGTAGGGCATCGAACGCACGACCGCGCACAGCGAACGCACGACGGCCCGCAGCGCGAGGTGCGCGGCGGGCCGTCGGGCGGTGCTCGGTCTGGCGGTATGCTCGGGAGCGCGGTGCTCGGGAGCCGCGCGCTCAGTACAGGTCGGGCGAGGGCGTCGAGGCCTGGCGGATCGACACGTCGGCGTGACGGTCGAAGCGGTAGCCGACGCCGCGCACGGTGCGCACGATGTCCTGGTAGTGCGCGAGCTTGGAGCGCAGGCGACGCACGTGCACGTCGATGGTGCGCTCGCTCGGCACCTCTTCTTCACCGGCCCAGAGGTTGTCGATGAGCTCGTGGCGGTCGATCGTGCGGCCCTCGCGGAGCACGAGGAACTGGAGCAGCTCGAACTCCTTGTAGGTGAGGCCGGCCGGCTCGCCGTCGAGGAGCACGCGCTTGCGTGAGATGTCGATGATCACGCCGTTGGGGTGGCGGTCGGCGTCGGCGCGGGCGTCGCCGGCGTCGCGCTGCTTTGCGAGCGCGGCGGGGTCCTGCAGCGCGAGGCGAACGACGTCGACGTCACGGCCGCCGGCCCCTGCCGGGGCCAGCGCGACGGCGGCGTAGGTCTCGGCCGACGGGGCGATCTCGCCGGTGAGTGCGCGAAGCGCCTCGACGATGCGGTGCAGCGTGGTGCCGTCGACGTCGGCCTTGGACTCGTCGATGCCGACGTAGAGCACGAAGCCGCGGGCCTCGGTGCCCTCGGGCACGGCGCGGACACGGGGAGCGCGGTCGGCGAGGGGAGCGGTCGGAGCGGCACCGGTCGGAGCCTGCAGCGGAGCCGCGCTGCGGATGGCCGAGCCGCTGATGCGGGGAGCCGCGGTGAGCGGGGCCTCGGTGCGAGCGGCGGTGGTGGTGCGGACGGGAGCGAGAGCGAGAGACATGATGGGTTCCTTGCGAGAAGAAGGTGCAGCGAACACCCCGTACGACGGGGTGGAGCGATGGCCGAGAAGGGGCCGGTGTTCGAACCCGGGTGAACGGGGTTCGGGGAGTCGCTGCCGAGCGGAGAAACGATCGGCTACGGCGACTCGGCGGTCAGGTCGCGGTCAGCGGCACATTCGACAACACATGGAAGCACGCGCCGACATCATCATGTCGGTCGTCCTGAGGGCCTCGTGGGCGATCAGGGTGCGTGCGGTGTCAGTCATGAGCGATAGTCAATCCGACGGGTCGGGATGTGTCAATCCGTGACGGTCGCGTGACGTCTCATGACGGCGCAGACGGTGCAGGCTGCGCCGCGGCATCCGGGAGGATCAGCCAAGCCGAACGTCAGCATGGAAGAAGCTGCGAAAATCGCATTCTGAAAAAAATCTTCTACGTCTGATTCGCGGCATGAGCCGAAACAGCCGAAGATCCTTCGGCGATCGGGGTGGGCGGTGCGCAGCATAGAGGTTCTCGGCGCCCGGTTCGCCCGCATGCTGCGAGGGCTCCGGCGAGACGGGTCGCCCGATCGGTTCGAGCAGACTCCACGACCGACCGGGCGAGCGCGGCTCAGACGGTGCCGTAGAGGCGGTCGCCGGCGTCGCCGAGGCCGGGAACGATGTAACCGTGCTCGTTGAGCCGCTCGTCGACCGCACCGAGCACGACGGTCACGTCGTGGCCCTCGAGCTCCTTCTCGATGAAGGCGAGACCCTCGGGCGCCGCGAGGATGCAGATCGCCGTGACATCCGTCGCCCCGCGCTTCAGCAGGAACTCGATGGCGGCCGCGAGTGAACCGCCCGTGGCGAGCATGGGATCGAGCACGAAGCACTGACGGCCGGTGAGGTCGTCGGGCAGGCGCTCGGCGTAGGTGGTCGGCTCGAGCGTCTCTTCGTTGCGGGCCATGCCCAGGAACCCGACCTCGGCCGTCGGCACGAGCTTCGTCATGCCCTCGAGCATGCCGAGCCCGGCGCGGAGGATCGGCACGATGAGCGGACGCGGCTCGGCGATGCGCACGCCGGTCGTGGGCGACACGGGAGTCTGGATCTCGACCGGCTCGACCCGCACCCCGCGCGTGCCCTCGTAGGCGAGCAGGGTCATGAGTTCTTCGACGAGTGCGCGGAACACCGGTGACGGCGTGTTCACGTCGCGGAGGACCGTCAGCTTGTGGGTGATGAGCGGGTGGTCTGCAACGTGGACTCGCATAGGCTCGAGTCTAGTTTGCGGCGTCGTCGCAGAGGGAGGGCCGATGGAGCAGCAGATCCATCGCGAATGGATGCAGGCCGCACTCGCCGAGGCCGCGCTCGCGCCCGCCACGGGCGACGTGCCGGTCGGTGCGATCGTCGTCGACGGCGAGGGCCGGGTGATCGCCGCGCGCCACAACGAGCGCGAGCTCACCGGTGATCCGACGGCGCACGCCGAGGTGCTCGCGCTGCGCGACGCCGCCGCCGAGCACGGGGAGTGGCGGCTCGAGGGCTGCACGCTCGTCGTCACGCTCGAGCCGTGCGTGATGTGCGCCGGTGCGATCCTCGCCGCACGCGTGCCGACCGTGGTCTTCGGCGCCTGGGACGACAAGGCGGGCGCCGCCGGCTCGCTCTACGACGTGCTGCGCGACCGGCGGCTCAACCATCGCGTCGAGGTCTACGCCGGTGTCGAGGCGGATGTCGCGGCGTCGCAGCTGCTGGCCTTCTTCGGCGACGCCGAGCACCGCCCGTCGTCGTCTTCGCCGGTCGAGTAGCGAGCGCTACGCGGCGGAGTGGCCCCGGTCGCGGGCTTCGAGTCCGGCGAGGTACTCGCCGAGCAGGGCGGCCGACGCGGCTTCGGCGGGCGCGCCGTACGACGCGCGCTCCTCGCGCAGGCGCTCGGTGCTGAGTCCGTAGGCGGGCAGCTCGTCGCCCCAGGCGTCGAGCCACTCCTCGTGGATCTCGGTCGTCACCTCGGGGTGGAACTGCACCGCGAGCAGCCACTCGTCGCGCCGGAACGCCTGGTTCTCGTACTGGGGCGACTCGGCGAGCCGCTCGACGCCCTCGGGCAGGTCGAACGTGTCGCCGTGCCACTGCACGGTCGGCACCCCGGCGAAGTGCCGCACGGGAGAGTCGGCGCCGGCCTCGGTCGGCGCGACCTCGAGCCAGCCGACCTCCTTGCGCTCGCCGGGGTACACCCGCGCGCCGAGTGCGGCGGCGAGCAGTTGCGCTCCGAGGCAGACGCCGAAGATCGGCGCCTCGGCCTCGATGCGCGCCTGGAGCAGGCGCAGCTCGTCGGCCAGGTAGGGGTAGCGGTCGGTCTCGTACGCGCCTTCCTCGCCGCCGAGCACGACGACGAGGTCGGCGGCCAACGGGTCGAGCGCGGCGACATCCGTCACCGGGGCGTCGATCGTGGCCACGTCGTAGCCGTGCGCCGCGAGCGTCGGACCGAGGTTGCCGAGGCCGATCGCGAAGTCGTGCCGCAGCACGAGGGCCGTGCGACGTGCGGATGCCGCGGCATCCGTCATTCGAGGCCCTTGATGACGATCGCGTCGGTGGGCGGCGCGACGAGGTTCGGGTCGACGTAGACGTCGGGCTCGATGTAGATGATGCGGGCCGACGGGACGGCCGTGCGGATGCGCTGCTCGATGACGTTGGTCGCGGCGGCGACCTCGAGCAGCGGCTGGTCGGAGGCGAACCCGAGCTTCGCGGCGACGAGCAGCTCGTCGGGGCCGAGGTACAGGGTCTTCATGTGGATGATGCGCTCGATCTCGGGGCCGGCGTTGATGGCGGCCTCGATCTTCGAGACGTCGTCGTCGGTCGCGCCCTCGCCGACGAGCAGGCTCTTCGTCTCGACGCCGAGGATGACCGCGACGAGCACGAGCAGCGTGCCGATCGCGAGGGTGCCGACGGCGTCGTACGTCGGGTCGCCGGTGATGACCGTGAGGCCGACGCCGAGCAGGGCGAACACCAGGCCGGTGAGGGCGGCGACGTCTTCGAGCAGCACGACGGGCAGCTCGGGGGCCTTCGCGCGCCGCACGAACTGCACCCAGCTCTGCGCGCCGCGCAGCGGGTTCGACTCCTTGATCGCCGTGCGGAGCGAGAACGACTCGAGCACGATGGCGACCGCCAGCACGAGGAGGGGAAGCCACGCGTTGGTGAGCTCGTGCGGGTGCGTCAGCTTCTCGATGCCCTCGTAGATCGAGAACACGCCGCCGACCGAGAACAGGATGATCGACACGACGAAGGCGTACACGTAGCGTTCGCGGCCGTAGCCGAACGGGTGCTCCTTGTCGGCCGACTTCTTCGCCTTGCGGCCGCCGAGCATGAGCAGCAGCTGGTTGCCCGAGTCGGCGACCGAGTGGATGGCCTCGGCGAGCATCGACGCGGAGCCCGAGAAGAACCATGCGATGAATTTGGTGATGGCGATGCCGAGGTTCGCGAGGAATGCCGCGACGATCGCCTTGCTGCCGCCTGATGCGCTCATGCGCCAATCCTAGGATGGGACGCATGCCTGATCGATCGCCCGTGACGCTGCCCACGATCGCCTTCCTCGGAGCCGGGTCCATGGCCCGAGCCGTGCTCACGGGGCTGCTCGCGCCGGGCATCGAGATCGACGGCGGCATCCGCGCCACGAATCGGTCGGCGGCCAACGCGGACACGCTGTCGGAGCTCGACGGCGTCACGGCCTTCGCCACCGAGACGGATGCCGCGGCGAACCGCACGGCCGTCGCCGGCGCGAAGATCGTGGTCGTCGCCGTGAAGCCCGCGATGGTGCCCGACCTGCTGCGCGAGATCGCCGATGCGCTCGAGCCCGACGCGGTCGTCGTCTCGGTCGCGGCGGGCGTCACCGTCGCCACGTTCGAGTCGCTGCTGCCGTCGTCGGTCGCCGTGATCCGCTCGATGCCGAACACGCCCGCCCTCGTCGGCCGGGCGGTCACCGGGGTTGCGGCCGGCACCCGTTCGAGCGAGGCCGATCTCGCGCTCGCCGTGACCCTCTTCGAGACCGTCGGCGACGTGATCGTGGTTCCCGAAGAGCAGATCGACGCGCTCTCGACGATCTCGGGCTCGGGGCCCGCCTACGTCTTCTACCTGATCGAGCAGCTCACGGCCGCCGCCGTCGCCAAGGGCTTCACGCCCGAGCAAGCGGCGCTCATGGTGCAGGGCACGTTCCGCGGGGCGAGCGAGCTGCTCGCGGCCTCCGACGTCGACCCGACCGAGCTGCGCCGCCGCGTCACGAGCCCCAAGGGCACCACCGAGCGGGCCGTCGCCGTGCTCGAGGGCGCCGGGCTCGAGCAGATCTTCACCGAGGCGACGGATGCCGCGCTCGCGCGGGCCCGTGAGTTGGCGGCGGGGGCGTGAGCGGGGCCGGCCGTCGGTCGAGCGGCACTGATGCGCCTCCTCGGCCGGCTTTCGCCCCGCTCGACTTCAGCGGTGAGCCGCGGTTCGCGTGGCGCGGCGTCATGCTCGACGTCGCGCGCCGGTTCCGCCCGATGCCCGAGCTGCGGCGCTTCGTCGACCTGCTCGCCGCGCACCGCATCACGGTGCTCCAGCTGCACCTGACCGACGACCAGGGCTGGCGGTTCGAGGTGCTGGCGTATCCGCGGCTGACCGGGATCGGCGGTCGCCGCTCGGAGTCCCAGCTCGGGCACGGCCCCGACTCGACGCTCGACGGCGTGCCGCACGAGGGGTGGTACTCGCAGCACGAGCTGCGCGAGCTGGTCGCGTATGCGGCCGCCCGCGGCATCCGCGTGGTGCCCGAGATCGACGTGCCGGGTCATGCCAAGGCGATCCTCGCGGCGTATCCCGAGTTCGGCGTCGGCGCCCTCGACGACGTGCGCGCGCGCAACCTCGAGCCGTGGACGCGGTACGGCATCAACGACGAGGTGCTGAACGTCGAGGACGCGACGATCGCGTTCGTCGCCACCGTGTTCGACGAGCTGTGCGACGTGTTCGACGCCGACGTCGTGGGCTTCGGCGGCGACGAGGCGCAGAAGACGCGCTGGCAGGACGACGCCCGAACGCAGGAGCTCATGGCCGAACGTGGTCTGGCCTCGGTCGAGGAGCTGCAGTCGTGGTTCCTCGCGCAGGTCGCCGACCGCCTGCGTTCGCGCGGCCGTCGCGCCGTCGGCTGGGACGAGATGCTCGAGGGCCGCGACCCGGCGCCCGACGCCGTCGTCGCCTCGTGGCGCGGGCCCGTCGGCGCCGAACTCGGCGCGCGCCTCGGCCACGACGTCGTGCTCTGCCCCGACCTCTGGACCTACTTCGACTACCGGCAGTCGGATGCCGCAGACGAGCCGATCCCGGTCGGCACCGTGCTCTCGCTCGAAGACGCGGCCTCGTTCGATCCGCTCGGCGACGGCGCGTCCGCGTCGTCCGCGTCGGCTGCGCTGCGGGAGCGCGTGATCGGCGTGCAGGCCAACGTTTGGACCGAGCACCTCGACACCCGCGACCGCCTCGACTACGCCGTGTTCCCACGGCTCGGGGCGTTCGCCGAGGTGGCCTGGCACGGGCGCGCGCTCGACTGGGCGTCGTTCAGCTCGCGCCTGCCCGACTACCTCGCGTGGCTCGAGGAGCAGGGCGTCGACTCCCGGCCGCTCGACGGCCCACGGCCCGAGCAGCAGCGACCGGGCGTCCCGGGGGTGCCGCGCGAGCGGGCGGCGCGCATCGCCGAGCTCGAGCGCCTGACGGCGTCGCTCGCGGAGGTCGCGGGCGCCTAGCTGTACTGAGTCATCACCTAGGCGCGATCCGTCAGCGACCCGTGAGCCGCTCGACGAGCGGGCCGAGCCGCACGGCGTGCTCGGACGACATCGTGAGGTAGGAGACTCCTGCGGCGTCACGCAGTTGCTCGAGGTGGGCCGCGTCGAGGTCGTCATCGCCCGAGAGCAGGCTCGCGGCTCCCGCCTCGCGCATGCCGGACGAGGTCAGTCCGAGCCGGGAGCGCAGCCACTCGGGCAAGTCGTCGCCCACTCCCGCGATCTGCAACGCGATCTCGAGGTCAGCGCCCGCTCGGCCGCGTGCCCGCGAGGCGAGTTCGGCGACCTCGTCGACCGTGGCGGTCGGCGGCACGGCGAGGGCCAGCGTCGCAGCGCGGGCACCGGCGAGCCGCAGCATCCGGTCGCCGCTGCCGGCGATGACGACGGGCAACTCCGGCAGCTCGGAGCGCGCCGCGTCGACGATCGCCTCGACCGCGTCGACGCGTCTGGCCGGAGCACCCCACTCGACACCGAGCCGTGCAGCATCGTGTTCGCCTCCCGGGCGGCCGGCGCCCAGTCCGAGTTCGAAGCGGCCGTCCGAGAGCTCGTGCAGGGTCCTGGCGTCGCGCACCGTCTCGGCGGGCGAGTGGAGCGGGGCAGCCAGCACCCAGGTGCCGAGGTGCAGCCGCTCGGTCGCCGTCGCCGCCGCGGTGAGCGCGAGCAGCGGCGAGTCGGTCTGCAGCGTGTCGGGCACGAGCAGGGTCGAGAAGCCGCGCTGCTCGAGCTCGTGGGCGGTCGTCGCCCATGAGGCCGCCGTCGCGCACCGACCGACGACCGCGCCGAACCTGAAGGGGTGTCTCGTCATGGTTCGATCCTGCGCGGGGCGGCGCCGCGGCGCATCCGCTCGGGGGCGGCATCTCGGGTACTCCGACGGGTGTACGCGACGGGCGCCGCCGAACCCGGGTGGGACGGCTCTTACGGCTCGAAGCGGTAGCCCATGCCCGGCTCGTTGAGGAAGTGCCGGGGCTCGGCGGGCACGGGCTCGAGCTTGCGGCGCAGCTGCGCCACGTAGAGGCGCAGGTACCCGGCGTCGTTCGCGTGGAACGGCCCCCACACCTCGCCGAGCAGCATCTGGCGGGTGAGCAGGCGACCGGGGTTCTTCAGGAACAGCTCGAGCAGGCGCCATTCGGTCGGCGTCAGGCGAACGGATGCCGCGTCACCGGCGTCGCTGCGGATCGTCTTGGCCACGAGATCGACGGTGAGGTCGCCGATGCGCACCGTCGCGGCATCCGCCCCCTCGTCGGAGACCGAGCGCGCCCGGGCGCGGATGCGGGCGAGCAGCTCGTCCATCGCGAACGGCTTGGTGACGTAGTCGTCGGCGCCCGCGTCGAGCGCCTCGACCTTCTCGGCGGAGTCGGTGCGGCCCGAGAGCACGAGGATCGGCACCTTCGACCACGCTCGCACCGCGCGGATCACGTCGAACCCGTCGACCCGCGGCATGCCGAGGTCGAGCAGGATCAGGTCGGGGTGCCCGTTCGCCGCGAGATCGATCGCCTCGGCCCCGTCGCGCGCCGCGATGACGTCGTAGCCGCGCGCGGCGAGCGTGATGCGCAGGGCGCGCTGCAGCTGGTCGTCGTCGTCGGCGAGGAGGATCCTCACGGGGTCTCCTTCTCGGTCGGAGGGGCGGATGCCGCGGGCGGGCCGGCGGGCGATGCGGGCGCGTTCGCGACGGGCCCGTCGGGTTCGGCCACGGGCAGCGTCACGACCATGGTCAGCCCGCCGCCTGGGGTGTCCTCGACCTCGAGGCTGCCGCGCATGCCCTCGGCGAAGCCCTTCGAGAGCGCGAGGCCGAGGCCGAGTCCGGTCTCGTTGTCGGTGTCGCCGAGGCGCTGGAACGGGGTGAAGATCTCGTCGCGACGCTCGACGGGCACGCCGGGTCCGCGGTCGACAACGCGCAGCTCGGACTGCTCGCGGAACGTGCTCGTGGCCACGCGCACGCGCTCGCCCGCGGGGCTGTGCCGCACGGCGTTGGCGAGCAGGTTCACGACGACGCGCTGGAGCAGCACGGCGTCGGCCTGCACGGGCAGCGTGTCGTCGGCGAGGTCGAGCTCGACGTCGGCCGGGCCGAGCGCGAGCTCGTCGAGCGCGGCGAACACCACGTCGGCCAGGTGGGTCGGCGCGAGCGAGACGCCGAGGGCGCCGGCCTGCACCCGGCTCACGTCGAGCAGGTCGGTCACGAGTGCGGCCAGCGAGTCGAGGCTCTCGGCCGCGGTGTCGAGCAGTTCGGCGCGTTCCGATGTCTCGAGCCTGAGGTCTGGCGTGCGCAGGGCGCTCACGGCGGCCGATGCCGACGTGAGCGGGCGCCGCAGGTCGTGGCCGACCGCGGCGAGCAGCGCGGACCGCACGCGGTCGGTCTCGGCGAGCACACCGGCTGTCGACGCGGCCGAGGTCAGGGCGCCGTGCTCGATGGCCTGCTCGATCTGGGTCGCGATGACCTGCAGCAGGCGACGCTCGGAGGCCTCGAGGTCGCGGCCGTGCAGCTCGAGCACGGCGCCGCCCGCGAGGGCGACGCTCGTCACCCGGTCGTCGGGCGTCGGCTCGCCGTCGGCGACGCGCACCGTGCCGTCGATGACGAGGCGCACGCCGCTGAGCCCGAACGCCTCGCGCGTGCGCGTGACCATGGCCTGCAGGGCGTCCTCGCCGCGCAGCACGCTGCCGGCCATGCCCGCGAGCAGCTGCGACTCGGCCGCCGCGCGCCGGGCCTCGCTCGTGCGCCTGGCGGCCTGGTCGACGACGTAGCTCACGAGCAGCGCGTTCGCGACGTAGAACACGAGCGCGAGGAACTGCCTGGGGTCGGCGATCGTGAGCGTGTGCACGGGCGCGACGAAGAGGAAGTTCAGGGTGAGGCCCGAGAGCACGGCCGCGAAGAGCGCCGGCCAGATGCCGCCCACGAGCGCCACGACGATGACGAGCAGCTGGTAGGCGAGCACGTCGCTCGTGATGGACGCCTCGGTGTGCTGGCTCACGAGCAGCCAGCTGAGCAGGGGGCCGGCGACGAGTGCGATCGCGCCGCCCGCGATGAGCCGGCGTCGACCGAGCGACCCTCCGAGCTTCGGCAGCGAGAACCGCGATCCGGCCGAGGCGTGCGTGACGATGTGCACGTCGATGTCGCCAGACTCGCGGATGACGGTGGCCCCGATGCCCGGCCCCGACAGTGCGGCGGCCAGGCGAGAACGCCGGCTGACGCCGATCACGAGCTGCGTGGCATCCGACGCCTTCGCGAACTCGACGAGCGCTCGCGGCACGTCTTCGCCGACGACCTGGTGGAAGCTGCCGCCGAGCTGCTCGGCGAGCGTGCGCTGCGCATCGAGGGCTCCCGGATGCCGCGGGCGCATGCCGTCTGGGTTCGTGACGTGCACGGCGATGAGCTCGCCGCCCGACGACCTCGACGCGATGCGCGCGCCGCGTCGCAGCAGGGTCTCGCCCTCCGGACCGCCGGTGAGGGCGACGACGACGCGCTCGCGCGCCTCCCACGTGCGGTCGATGCCGTGCTCGGCGCGGTAGGCCTTCAGCGCGGAGTCGACCTCGTCGGCGAGCCAGAGCAGGGCGAGTTCACGCAGGGCGGTGAGGTTGCCGAGGCGGAAGTAGTTCGACAGTGCGGCATCGATGCGCTCGGCCGGGTAGACCAGGCCGCCGGAGAGCCGGTCGCGCAGCGCCTGCGGGGCGAGGTCGACGACCTCGATCTGGTCGGCGTCGCGCAGCACCCGGTCGGGAATCGTCTCGCGCTGCGGCACGCCCGTGATCTGCAGCACGACGTCGCCGAGCGACTCGATGTGCTGGGCGTTGACCGTCGAGATCACGTCGATGCCGGCGTCGAGCAGCTCGTCGACGTCCTGCCAGCGCTTCGCATGGCGAGACCCTGGCGCGTTCGTGTGCGCGAGCTCGTCGACGAGGGCGATGGCGGGCCTGCGTGCGAGCACGGCGTCGAGGTCCATCTCGGCGAGGTCCATTCCGCGGTGCGCCACCGCGTTGCGCGGCACGACCTCGAGCCCGTCGACCATGGCCGCCGTCGCGGCCCGCCCGTGCGTCTCGACGAACGCCACGACGACGTCGTTGCCCTCGGCGGCGAGGCGCTTGCCCTCCTCGAGCATCGTGTACGTCTTGCCGACGCCGGGGGCGGCGCCGAGCAGGACCCGAAGCCGCCCCTTCTTCATGCGCCTACTCCCCGAGTGCTGCGAGGGCGAGGTTCAGCTCGAGCACGTTCACGGTCGGATCGCCCAGGTATCCGAGATCCCGTGCCTGAATCCTAGACTCCACGAGGTCGGCGACCTCGGCTTCGGGCAGGCCTCGCGCGGCGGCGACGCGGGCGACCTGCAGCCGTGCGTACTCGGGGCTGATGTGCGGGTCGAGCCCCGACGCCGAGGCGGTCAGCGCGTCGACCGGCACCTCGTCAGGCGAGACGCCGTCGAACTCGGCGACCTGGGCGCGACGCTCCTCGATGGCGGCGACGAGGTCGGCGTTCTCGGGTCCGTAGTTGCTGCCGCTGGACGCGCCGCCGTCGTAGCCGTCGCCTGCGGCGCTCGGCCTGGGCTGGAACCATTCGGGCAGTGGCGCGCCCTCGGCATCCGTGGACGACTGCCCGATCAGCGACGAGCCGACGACGGTGCCGGAGCCGTCGCGGAGCATCGAGCCGTTCGCCTGGGCCGGCAGCACGAGCTGGCCGACGCCGGTGATGACGAGTGCGTAGGCGACGCCGAGCACCGCGGTGAAGATGAGCATCGCGCGGAGGGCGACCCAGTGGGTGCGCACCGTGGTGCGAGTGGAGCTCATGGTGTGATTCCTTTCGAGTCCGGGCCTAGAACCCGGGGATGAGGCTGACGACGAGGTCGATCAGCTTGATGCCGATGAAGGGGGCGATGATGCCGCCGAGGCCGTAGACCAGCAGGTTGCGGCTGAGGATCGCCGAGGCGCCGCCGGCCTGGTACTTCACGCCACGCAGCGCCAGCGGGATCAGGATCACGATGATGATCGCGTTGAAGACGATCGCCGACAGGATCGCCGAGGCGGGCGAGTGCAGCTGCATGACGTTCAGCACCGCGAGCCCGGGGAAGATGCCCGCGAACATCGAGGGGATGATCGCGAAGTACTTCGCGACGTCGTTCGCGATCGAGAACGTCGTGAGCGCGCCGCGCGTGATGAGCAGCTGCTTGCCGATGCGCACGATCTCGATGAGCTTCGTCGGGTCGGAGTCGAGGTCGACCATGTTGCCGGCCTCCTTCGCGGCCGACGTGCCCGTGTTCATCGCGACGCCGACGTCGGCCTGTGCGAGCGCCGGGGCGTCGTTCGTGCCGTCGCCGGTCATCGCGACGAGGTTGCCGCCGGCCTGCTCGCGCTTGATGAGTGCCATCTTGTCTTCGGGCGTCGCCTCGGCGAGGTAGTCGTCGACGCCCGCCTCGGCCGCGATGGCCTTCGCCGTGAGCGGGTTGTCGCCCGTGATCATGACCGTGCGGATGCCCATCGCGCGCAGTTCGGCGAACCGCTCGGTGAGGCCGTCCTTCACGACGTCCTTCAGGTGCACGACGCCGAGCACGGTCGCGGTGCCGTCGGCCGAGCGCCTGGCGACCACGAGGGGGGTCCCGCCGCTGTTCGAGATCGTCTCGATGCGCTGTTCGAGCTCGTCGCGGGTCGCCTGAGTCAGGGGGGCGGATGTCTCGACCCACGCGATGACCGCAGACCCGGCGCCCTTGCGCACGACCGTGCCGTCGGCGAGGTCGAGGCCCGACCTGCGGGTCTGCGCGGTGAACGGCACGACGTCGCCCGGAGGGGCGGCGTCGATCCGGATGCCGTGCTCGGCCGCGAGGTCGACGATCGACGCGCCCTCGGGCGTCGGGTCGGCGAGCGACGAGAGTGCCGCCGCCCGCACGAGCTCGAACGCGGGCACGCCGGGCATCGGCACGAACGCGCTCGCGCGCCGGTTGCCGTAGGTGATCGTGCCGGTCTTGTCGAGGAGCAGCGTCGTGACGTCGCCCGCCGCTTCGACCGCGCGGCCCGACATCGCGAGCACGTTGCGCTGCACGAGGCGGTCCATGCCGGCGATGCCGATGGCCGAGAGTAGCGCGCCGATCGTCGTCGGGATCAGGCAGACCAGGAGGGCGATGAGCACGGGGATGCTCGCCGGCGTCGCGGCGTACGAGGCGATCGGGTTCAGCGTGAGCGCGACGACCACGAAGACGATCGAGAGGCTCGCGAGCAGGATGTTCAGCGCGATCTCGTTCGGCGTCTTCTGGCGCGACGCGCCCTCGACGAGCGCGATCATGCGATCGACGAAGGTCTCGCCGGGCTTCGACGTGATGCGCACCACGATGCGGTCCGAGAGCACGCGGGTGCCGCCGGTGACCGCCGACCGGTCGCCGCCCGACTCGCGGACGACCGGGGCCGACTCGCCCGTGATGGCCGACTCGTCGACCGAGGCGATGCCGTGCACGATGTCGCCGTCGCCCGGAATGAGCTGGCCCGCCGTGACGACGACGAGGTCGCCGAGCTGGAGGTCGGCCGAGGAGACCTCTCGCAGCGGCGTGCGCTCGGCCGCGGCATCCGACACCTCGTCGTAGGCCGTGACGACGAAGGCGGCCGTCGAGGTGCGGGTCTGGCGCAGGGTGTCGGCCTGCGCCTTGCCGCGGCCCTCGGCGATCGACTCGGCGAGGTTCGCGAAGAGCACGGTGAGCCAGAGCCACACGGCGATGCCCCACGTGAACGTGACGGGCACCGCGGTGCCGCCCGAAGAACCCGGCCCGCCGAGGAACGGCTCGGCGATGGCGAGCGCCGTGGTGAACACGGCACCGATCTCGACGATGAACATGACGGGATTGCGCCACATGAGCCGGGGATCGAGCTTTCGGAACGCGCCGGGCATGGCCTGCACGATCTGGGTCGGTCCGAACGCGCTCGCCGAGCGCTTCGACGGTGAGCCCGCGGGTCGGCCGTGGCCGTCGGCGGACTCGGGGACCGGTTCAGGCGACGGCTTGGGAGTGGAGGCGATGGTGGACATGGATCAGTTCAGCCCTTCAGCCAGGGGGCCCAGCGTGAGCACGGGGAAGTAGGTGAGCGCGGTCACGATGACCGTCACCCCGATGAGGAGGCCGACGAACTGCGGCCGGTGGGTGGGCAGGGTGCCGGCGGTCGCGGGAACCTTGTCCTGCGCGGCGAGCGAGCCGGCGAGGGCCAGCACGAGCACGATCGGGATGAACCGGCCGAGCAGCATCGCCACGCCGAGCGCCGTGTTGAACCACGGCGTGTTCGCCGTGAGTCCGGCGAACGCCGAGCCGTTGTTGTTCGACGCGCTCGTGAAGGCGTAGAGCACCTCGCTCATGCCGTGGATGCCGGGGTTCCAGATCGAGGTCGACTCGACGTCCTCGCGGATGCCGGGGATCGCGAACGAGAGCGCGGTGCCCGCGAGCACGAGCGTCGGCGTGACGAGGATGTAGAGGCTCGCGAGCTTGATCTCGCGCGGCCCGATCTTCTTGCCGAGGTACTCGGGCGTGCGGCCGACCAGGAGCCCCGCGATGAACACGGCGATGACCGCGAGCACGAGCATGCCGTAGAGGCCCGACCCGACGCCGCCCGGGGCGACCTCGCCGAGCATCATGTTCAGCATCGGCATCATGCCGCCGAGCGCCGTGAACGAGTCGTGCATCGCGTTGACCGCACCCGTCGACGTGAGGGTCGACGTGGTGCCGAACAGCGCGGAGCCGAAGCTGCCGAAGCGCGCCTCCTTGCCCTCCATCGCGCCGCCCGCGAGTTCGGGCGCCGTGCCGTTGCCGGCCGCCTCGAGGGCGCTCAGTGCGAACAGCGAGACCACGAAGAGCGTCGCCATGACGGCGAGGATCGCGTAGCCCTGCTTGTTCGAACCGACCATCCTGCCGAAGGTGCGCGGCAGCGCGAAGGGGATCGCGAGCATGAGCACGTTCTGGAAGAGGCTCGTCCAGGCGGTCGGGTTCTCGAACGGATGCGCGGAGTTGGCGTTGAAGAAGCCGCCGCCGTTCGTGCCGAGCAGCTTGATCACCTCCTGCGAGGCGACCGGGCCGCCCGGGATCGACTGCGTGTTGCCGGCGAGCGTCGTGATCTCGGTGAAGCCGGTGAAGTTCTGCACGACGCCGCCGACGATGAGCACGATCGCGCCGACCACCGAGAGCCTCAGGAGCAGGCGGAACGAGCCGCGGAACAGGTCGACCCAGAAATTGCCGATCGTGCCCGACCCGCGGCGTGCGAAGCCGCGCACGAGCGTGATCGCCACGGCGATGCCGACGGCGGCCGACACGAAGTTCTGCACGGCGAGGCCGGCGAGCTGCACGGTGTAGCCCATGGTCAGCTCGGGCGAGTACGACTGCCAGTTCGTGTTCGCCACGAACGACGCCGCCGTGTTGAACGACAGGCCCTCGGGCACCGCGGGCAGGCCGAGCGAGTACGGCAGCACCGCCTGGGTGCGCTGCAGCACGTAGACGAACAGCACGCCGATGACCGAGAACGCGAGCACCCCGCGCAGGTACGCGGGCCACGACTGCTCTGCGCGCGGGTCGATGCCGATGAGCCGGTAGAGGCCGCGTTCGACCTTCCAGTCGCGGTCGCTCGTGTACAGGTTCGCCATGTAGTCGCCGAGGGGGCGGTAGATGAGCGCGAGGATCAGGGCGAGGGTGGCCGCCTGGAAGACGGCGAACATCGCATCCATCAGAACCGCTCGGGTTTGACGAGGGCGTACACCAGGTACACCACAGCGGCGACACCCAACGCGGCAGCGAGGAGTTCGAAGAAGATCACAGCTTCTCGACCCCCCTGGCGATGAGGCCGACGAGGACGAACACGGCGAGGATGCCGAGAATGTAGACGACGTCGAGCACGAAGACTCCAAGTTCACGGATGCCGCGGGCCGCAGCGGCGGCGAGCGGGCAGCGGTTCGCTGCACCTGCGATGCAACACCTCGGTCGGGCGGGCGCGGCCGATCCTCACGGATCCCTAACGGGTCGGATGCGGCATCCGAACGGCTCGCATACGCGTCGGAAGAACCGACCGAGCGCCGACCATGCGCCGACCACGCGCCGACCTCGCCACGGGAGGTCCACACCGATTTCCGGGAAGGTGTCGATTTCTCGGGGCCGATCTCGTCACCATGGTGTGACGAGCTTCGCCACGGCCCGGGAACGGGCACCGACGCAAGGAGTGACACCGATGACGGACACGTACCTCTACCTCATTCACGAGCCCGATTGGGACTCCGACGCGGTGCTCGAGGGCGGCGGCGCGGAGGACGACTCGCACGGAGCGAACTTCGCCGAGCACCGGGTCTTCCAGGAGGCCGTCGAGCGCCTCGGTGCGCGGATCGTCGGCGCGTCCGCATTGCAGAACGCGCGGCACGGCGGACGCGTCACCCCGGGCACCGGCGACCGGCTCGAGGCCGACGCGGTCTACTCCGACGGACCGTACCCCGACACCACCGAGGTCGTCTCGGGGTACTACGTCGTCGAGACCGATGACGAGTCGCTCGCCCGGCGCATCGCCGCGCTCGTGCCCACCGCCGGCCACATCGAGTGGCGCAAGGTGTTCCCGATCTCATGACCGATCACGCGTGACCAGGCTCTCGTGACCGATCCGATCGCCGACCTGGGCGAGGACTTCGTCGAAGCCTGGCCGCGGATCGTGCGCGCGCTGGCCGCCTTCACGGGCAGCCTCGACGACGCGCAGGAGTACGCGGCCGAGGCGATGGCGAGGGCCGTCGCCGAGGTCGGCGATCGGGCGGATGCCGGTGGCCGGCCGCTCGGCTCCCTCGCCGCATGGTGCACGGCCGTCGGCAAGCGGGCGTGGATCGACGACCGGCGTCGCGCGGGCGTCGAGCTGCGCCACGCCCAGCGCGAGGCGGGAGAGCTGCGCGGGGCGATCGCGGCCGAGGCGGCCGGTGCCGCGGGCGGGCGAGACGCGGCATCCGCCCTCGACCTGCCGCTCGGCGACGCGCTCGACGACCGGCTGGCGCTGCTGTTCGTGGCCTGCGACCCGGCGCTCACGGAGCAGGCGCGCCTCGTGCTCGCGCTGCGCGTGGTGTGCGGGCTCGACGTGCCGCGCATCGCGGCGCATCTCGGCATCCAGCCCACGGCCGCGGCGGCGCGCCTCACGCGGGCCAAGCACTCGCTCGCCAAGGCGCGCGGGCGCTTCCACGTGCCGGAGGCGCCCGAGCGGCGGGTGCGGCTGCCCGTCGTGCTCGCGAGCGTCGCCGGCATGTTCACGGTCGCGCACCGCGACGTGCTCGATCCGCGCGACCCGCTCGACGACCTCGGCCGCCAGGCGCTCTCGATCGCCGACGCGCTCGTCGCCGAGTACCCCGACGACGCCGAGGTGCGCGGCCTCCGCGCGGTGATCAGGCTGGGCCTCGCGCGACGGCCGGGGCGCCTCGACGGCCACGGGGTCGCACTGCCGCTCGACGAGGTCGACCGCAGCCGCTGGGATCGCCGGCTCATCGAGGCCGGGCTCGACGACGCGGCGGCCGCCGCCGACCGGGGCGACGGCCGCTTCGTGCTCGAGGCCGCCATCGCGGGCCTGCACACGACGGCGCCGAGCTTCGCCGAGACCGACTGGACCCGGGTCGTCGGGTTCTACCGCGCGCTCGAACGCGTCTGGGGCTCGCCGTCGGTGACGGCCGGGCGGCTCGCCGCCGAGCTGCATCGCAGCCTGCTCGCGCCGGAGTCGGGGGAGCGCACGGCCGCCCTGCGCAGGATCGCGGCCGAACTGCAGGAGCTCGCCGACGGCTCGGCGCCGTACGCGGCGCTCGACGCCAGCCTCGCGCTCGCCGACCTGGCCTGGCGCACCGGCCGACGAGAGCAGGCCGCCGCCGAGTACGCTCGGCTCGCCGAACTCGTGCCGACCGAGCCGGTGCGCCGCTTCTGCCTCGCGCGCGCCGGCACGGCCGAGCTCCGACCCTGACCGGCGCCCGGGCGAGGCCGACCGGGCGGACGCCCGAGGCTCAGGCCGCGGCGACCCGCTCGAGCAGCACCATGACCTCGAAGTGCGGCGTCTGCGGGAACATGTCGAACACGCGCGCCCGCACGGGCCGCAGCGACGGCATCGCGGCGAGGTCCTTCGCGAGCGAGGTCGCGTTGCAGCTCGAGTACAGCACGTGACAGATCTCGGATGTCTCGAGCCACCCGCTGAGCTCCGCGCCGATGCCGCGCCGCGGCGGGTTCACGACGACGAGGTCGGGCACGTCGGCCTCCGGCGCGTCGAGCGCGAAGCGCGTGGCATCGCCGGCGGCGAACCGCACGCGGTGGAGTGCGGCATCCGTTCGGCTGAGCTCGGCGCTCGCGACGGCCTCGACGCTCGTCTCGATGCCGGTGACGGCGGGGCCCGAGTCGGGGTCGTCGCTCGCGAGGTGCAGCGCGAAGCCTCCGACGCCCGAGTAGAGGTCCCAGGCCGAGGCGGGCGCGAGGTCGGTGATCCAGTCGCGCGCCTCGGCGTAGAGCGCCGCCGCGATGGCCGTGTTCGTCTGGAAGAAGCTCTGCGGCCGCAGGTGCATCGTCACGTCGTTCAGGCGCATCGAGAGGGTCTGCGCCTCGGTGAGCACGATCTCGTGCTCGCCCTCGAGCACCGCCTTGTGCTCGGGCAGCACGTTGACGCTCACGACGCGCGTGTTCGGCAGGTCGGCGAGCAGGCTCGGCAGGTGCTTGCGGATGCGAGCGACGGGCTCGGTCGAGCGCAGCACGAACCGCACCATGAGCTCGCCGTCGGGCGACTCGGTGACGATGAGGTGCTTCAGCTCGCCCGTGCGGCTCGGCACGTCGTAGGGCGTGATGCGCGCGAGCGTGATGAAGCGCGAGATCGGACCGAACGCGGCTCGGTGTCCGGGCGAGCAGATGCCGCACGCCTGCAGGTCGACCCCGTGGCCATCAGCGTCGAGGATGCCGATCGTGGGCGAGTCGACCGTGCCGCCGACCACCATCTTCGCCTTGTTGCGGTAGTCGCGCTCACCGCTCACGACGGGCGGATGCCACGTGCCGACGCCGAACGGCGCGAGCAGCTGCTCGGCCTTCGCCTGCTTCGCGTCGACCTGCGCCGGGTACGGCTCGCCCATGAGCGAGCACGAGAGGCATCGCCCGGCGTCGAAGTACGCGCAGTCCACGGTGCAAGGCTACGCAGTTCCGGCTGGGCGTTCGCCTCCGGCATCCGCTCGCCGGTAGCGTTCTCGTCATGAGCGCGTGGGAGACGATCGGGGCGATCGCCGAGGTCATCGGGTGGGTCGGACTCGCCGTCGGGCTCGTGTGCCTGCTGCTCGTGCTGCTCATCCGCATCGCCGACGGGCGCTGGCTGCCCACCGACGCGGTCATCGCCGACGAGCCCGACGGCAGCTTCGTGCGCTGGTTCGCCGAGGGGGAGTTCCACTCGCGGCGGCTCAGCGCCGACGAGCGGCACCATGTCGCGAACCCGGCGGAGGAGCCTGCGTTCTACCGCGAGCGGGAGCCCAGGCACCTGCGGCTGCACGAACCGCCCACCGGTCGCCGCGTGCTGCGGCTGCTCGGGTTCGTGTTCCTCGCGCTCGCCGTGGTCGCCGGCACCGTCGGCGTCATCGCGATGCTCGTCGGCTGAGCTGCGAACATCGGATGCCGCGGCATCCGCCCTACTCGAGCGCGGCGAACTTCTCGATGTCGCCCTCGGTGCCCGACACGATGATGAGGTCGTGATTGGAGACCACCGTGTTCTCGGTGGCGTACGTGAACGGCTTGCCGGGGCTCTTCACGCCGACCACCGTCACGCGGTGCTTCGATCGCACGCCCGACTCGGTGAGGTTCTTGCCGCGGATCGGCTTGGGCGGGTACATCTTCACGAGCGCGAAGTCGTCGTCGAACTCGATGAAGTCGAGCATGCGGCCCGACACGAGGTGCGCCGTGCGCTCGCCGGCCTCGCGCTCGGGGTAGATCACGTGGTTCGCGCCGATGCGCTCGAGGATCTTGCCGTGCGAGGCCGAGATCGCCTTGGCCCAGATCTGCGGGATCTTCAGGTCGACGAGGTTCGCGGTGATGAGCACCGAGGCCTCGACCGAGGAGCCGACCGCGCACACCGCGATCGAGAAGTCCTGCGCACCGATCTGGCGCAGGGCGTCGATCGACTTGGCGTCGGCGACGACGGCGTGCGTGACCCGCTCCGACCACTTCTGCACGAGGATCTCGTCGGTGTCGACGGCGAGCACCTCGCGGCCGAGGCGATCGAGCTGCCCCGCGGTGGCGGCGCCGAACCGGCCGAGGCCGATGACGAGCACCGGGGCGTCGTGCTTGATGCGATCAACCAACGATGGGCCTCTCTTCCGGACGCTTGAACAACTGTCGTCGCTGGCTCGCTGCGAGGGCCGCGGCGAGAGTCACTGTACCAACGCGGCCCATGAACATCGTGGCCGCCATGACGTAGACGCCCTCGGGCGGGAGCTCTGCGGTGAGTCCCGTCGACAGCCCGCATGTCGCGAACGCCGAGATGACGTCGAACAGCACGTTCTCGAAGGGCGCCTTCGTGATCTGGAGGATGATGATCGACGAGACGGCCACGATCGTCGCACCCCAGAGCACGACGCTGACCGAGAGGCGCAGCATGTCGCGCGGTATGCGGCGGCCGAACGCCTCCATCGAGGGGGCGCCTCGCGCCTCCGCGACCGCGGCGAGGAACAGCACGGCGAGGGTCGTGACCTTGATGCCGCCGGCCGTCGAGGCCGAACCGCCGCCGATGAACATGAGCATGCTGCTCACGAGCTGGCTCGAGCCGTACAGGTCGTGCATGTTCACGGTCGCGAACCCGCCCGACCTCGTCATGGCCGACATGAAGAACGACTGGAACACCGTCGCGCCCGCATCGAGCTGCCCGTAGGTGCGCGGGTTGCTGTGCTCGAGCAGCACGAACATGCCGGCGCCGAGCACGAACAGGATCACCGTCGTCGTGATCGTGAGCTTCACGTGCAGGCTCCACTTGCGCGGCTGCCGCCAGGCGCGGGCCAAGGCGAAGATGACCGGGAAGCCGAGGCTGCCGAGGAACACCCCGATCATGAGGAGCGACTGCATCCAGTAGTCGTGCTCGAACGGCTGGAGTCCGCCGGGGTTCGGATTGAATCCCGTGTTCGTGAACGCCATCGCCGAGTAGTAGAAGCTGTACCAGACCGAGTGGAACGCGTCGTAGCCCGCGGCGAACATGCTCGGGATCATCGCGATGGCGATCGTGCCCTCGATGACGAGCGCGCTGATCGCGACGGTCGCGAGCAGCCCGCCGACCTCGCCGAGCTTGACGGCCTGGCGTTCCGCGACCGGGCCGACGTGGATGCGCGAGGGGTTCGTGTCGCTCGCCGCCATGAGCTTCGAGCGCAGGCCGAGGCGACGCGAGATGACGAGGCCGAGGATCGATGCGAGCGTCAGTACGCCGATGCCGCCGATGTTGACGCCGATGAACACGAGAAGGTTGCCGAACGGCGACCAGTAGGACGCCATGTCGACGGTCGCGAGCCCGGTGACGCAGATCACCGACACGGCCGTGAAGAGGGCGTCGTGCAGCGGTGCGGAACTGCCCTCGCCGGCGCGCGCGATCGGCAGTGAGAAGAGCAGCGTGAAGATGAGGATCAGGCTCGCGAAGATCACGATCGCGAACCGGGAGGGCGAGTGCTTGACGAACGCGTCGACGGCGTCGCGCAGTCGGCCGAGCCACGACCGCTGGTCGTATCGACCCCCGCGGCCCATCGGCTGAACGCGCATCGACCCCCCTCAGCACCATCGTCGCGACGCGTGTGTCATGGTACTCCCCGCCCGGAATGACTAGCCTTGCACCATGGCGGACATCTTCGACGTGGTGGCGGACGCGACCCGACGCGACATCCTTGCGGTTCTCCTCGAGCGCGAGTCCGTCTCGCCCGAGTCGCACGGCGAGATCAGCGTGTCCGAGATCGTCGCCTCGCTCGGCCTCAGCCAGCCGACCGTCTCCAAGCACCTCAAGGTGCTCCGCGAAGCCGGCCTCGTGAGCGTGCGCGAAGAGGGCCAGCACCGCTACTACCGGCTCGACCGCGGCCCGCTCGAGACCCTCGAGGACTGGCTGATCCCCTTCATGTCATCGGATGCCGCGGCCGACGCCGCGACCCTCGCAGTCGCCGCCGAGGTCGACGCCGAGAACCTGCGGGCCGAGCAGCGCGCGTTCGCCTCCGCGATCGGCAAGGCGTTCGCCGAGACCGCGCACCAGGTCAGCGCGGTCGTCGCGCCCATCAAGCGCAAGTAGCGCCGCCGGAGCCTCGCCGGTCGAGGAGGGCGCCCGGCGCCCGTCTCGAGACCAGCGCTCCTGCAGGTCGCTCAGCGCAGCCGCTTGATCATCTCGAGTTCGAGGCCGCCCGGCGCCAGCTCGTACTCGCGCGTGTGGCCGGTGAGGCTGAACCCGAGCTTCTCGTAGAACGCGATCGCCCGGGGGTTCTGCTCGTGCACCTCGAGGCGCAGCACGTCGCCGTGCTCGAGCGCCCACTCCTCGACGGCTTCGAGCAGTCGCCGTGAGACCCCGCGCGCGTCGCCCCGGTAGGCCGGGCTGACGTACACGCCGACGAGCAGCGGGTCGGCCGCGGCATCCGGGATCCAGCCGCCCATGTGGCCCACCCAGCGGTCGCGGTCGATCGCGACGACGGAGGTCTGGCCCGGGGTCGTGCCGCGTGCGGCGCGCAGGCGCCAGACCGCCTCGGAGGCGTGCTGCGCATGCTCGAGCGTCTCGCCGAACGCGATGGGCGTGTCTTCGAGCATCTCGAGCCGGAGCTCGCGAACCTGCCGCCAGTCGTCTTCACGAGTGGTGCGGATGATGGGCTCGCGGCGGCGCATCCCTCGACGCTAACGCACCGTGATCAGGGGCGCGTCTCGAATCGGCTAGACTATCCCGAGGCTTTCTGCCTGCGGCTGCGACTCGCGCGGCCGACTCGATCTTTTCTGTGAGGTTCTGATGGGTTCCGTCATCAAGAAGCGCCGCAAGCGTATGGCGAAGAAGAAGCACCGCAAGCTGCTTCGCAAGACGCGTCACCAGCGTCGCAACAAGAAGTAGTCCGACTGCTTCACCGCTGAGAGCGTCAGGCCCACGGCCTGGCGCTTTTCGCTGTACCCGGGCGCGGTCTTCCGACGGTCGAGGAGCGAAGCGTCTCGAGACCCCATCTCGCCCGACGCTCGCTGCGTAGGCTTGAGGGCATGACCCGCGACATCCGCCTCACCCTCATCGGCAAACCCGGATGCCACCTCTGCGACGACGCGCGCGAGGTCGTGCAGGCCGTCATCGCCGAGGTCGAGGCGACGGATGCCGGTGGCCGGCCGGTGCTCGAGGAGCAGTCGATCCTCGACGACCCCGCGCTCGCGGAGCGATACGCCGAGGAGATCCCGGTGCTGCTCGTCGACGGCCGCATGCACGCCTACTGGCGTGTCGACGCGGAGCGCCTGAAGGCCGCCCTGCTCGCGGTCTGACGACCGCGCCCGCGACCGCATACCGGTCATCCGGGCTGCCTCCGAGGGTTGCCTGTGCGATCGCGTGTCGACGCTTGTCTTTCCCGAACCCGCATGCAACGGTGGGACCAGCGTCGCCGGGGGGTGGCGCGTTCGCATGCGGGGAAGGCGATTCATGAGCGACGTTCTGCCAGGGGGAGTCCTTCCGATTCCCGACCAGGTCTACACCGGACCGATGGTCATGGACGCGAAGAAGATGGAGGAGAAGCTTCCTCCGATCCAGATGAAGCGCCCCCCGAAGCAGGCGCCCAACGTGCTCCTCGTGCTCCTCGACGATGTCGGCTTCGGCGCCTCGAGCGCCTTCGGCGGCCCGGTTCCGATGCCGACGGCCGAGCGCCTCGCCGGTGGCGGCCTGCGCTACAGCCGCTTCCACACCACGGCGATCTGCTCGCCGACGCGCGCCGCGATGCTCTCCGGCCGCAACCACCACCAGGTCGGCATGGGCCAGATCACCGAGACGGCGACGCCGTCGCCCGGCTACCGGTCGACGCGCCCCAACTCGTGCGTGCCCCTGCCCGAGATCCTCAGGCAGTCCGGCTACAACACGGCGCAGTTCGGCAAGTGCCACGAGGTGCCCGTCTGGGAGAGCGGTCCGACGGGGCCCTTCGACCACTGGCCCGCCTTCAGCGGCTTCGAGAAGTTCTACGGCTTCATCGGCGGCGAGACCAACCAGTGGACGCCGGCCCTCATCGACGGCGTCGGATTCATCGAGCCGCCCACGGATCCCGACTACCACCTGATGCCCGACCTCGCCGACCAGACGATCCGGTACATCAACCAGCAGAAGGCGCTCACGCCCGACAAGCCCTTCTTCGTCTACTTCGCACCGGGTGCGACCCACGCTCCGCACCACGTGCCCAAGGAGTGGATCGCCAAGCACAAGGGCAAGTACGACCAGGGCTGGGACAAGCTCCGCGAGGAGACGTTCGATCGCCAGAAGGCGCTCGGCGTGATCCCCGACGACGCCGTGCTCACCGAGCGCTCGGAGGGCATCCCGGCCTGGGACGACACCGACGAGGCCATGCGGCCGATCCTCGCCCACCAGATGGAGGTCTACGGCGCGTTCCTCGAGTACGCCGACCACCACACCGGTCGCGTGATCGACGCGCTCGAGGCCCTCGACATCCTCGACGACACGCTCGTGCTCTACATCATCGGCGACAACGGCGCCTCTGCCGAGGGCGGCCTGAACGGCGCCTTCATGCTCTCGACCGCGGCCAACGGCGGCGCGGAGTACGAGACCACCGAGTTCTGGACCGAGAACCTCGACAAGATCGGCGGGCCCGAGGCCTACAACCACTACGCCGTCGGCTGGGCGCACGCGATGTGCACCCCGTACCAGTGGACCAAGCAGGTGGCGTCGCACTACGGCGGAACCCGCAACGGCACGATCCTGCACTGGCCCTCGAACGTGAAGGCCAGGGGCGAGATCCGCGAGCAGTGGCACCACGTCATCGACATCGCGCCGACCATCCTCGACCTCGCGGGGCTCGCGCAGCCGCACACCGTGAACGGTGTGACCCAGGTGCCGATGCACGGCGTCTCGATGGCGTACAGCTTCGACGATGCCGGCGCCGACGTGCGGCACACCACCCAGTACTTCGAGATCATGGGCAACCGCGGCATCTACCACAAGGGTTGGACGGCGCAGACCCGGCACCGCACGCCGTGGGACGTCGTGGGCGCCGCCCCCGAATTCTCCGACGACGTCTGGGAGCTCTACGACACGACGGTCGACTGGACCCAGTCGAACGACCTCGCGAAGGAGAACCCCGCGAAGCTCGCCGAGCTGCAGCAGCTCTTCCTCATCGAGGCGACGCGCTACAACGTCATTCCGCTCGACGACCGCGCCGCCCAGCGCATGAACCCCGAGTTCGCCGGCCGCCCGACCATCGTGCAGGGCGACACCCTTCGTCTCTACGAGGGCATGACCCGCCTCAACGAGAACGTCGCGATCAATGTGAAGAACCGCTCCTGGTCGGTGACCGCGGAGGTGGTCGTGCCTGCCGACGGCACGCTCGACGGCGCGATCGTCGCGCAGGGCGGCCGCACCGGCGGCTGGTCGTTCTTCGCCGAGGGCGGCAAGCTCGGGTTCCACTACAACTTCTGCGGGCTCCTTCGGTCCACCGCGCTCTCCGACGCCGTGATCGGTGCCGGGAAGCACCAGGTGCGGGCCGAGTTCGCGTACGACGGCGGCGGCATCGGCCGGGGCGGCACCGTGACGCTGTTCATCGACGGCGCGACATCCGGAACCCCGACCGTCGTGAAGCGCACCCATCCGATGTACTTCTCGTTCGACGAGGGCCTCGACGTGGGCAGCGACACCGGCATGCCGGCGTACGAGGGCTACGCGACCGAACAGGGGCGGTTCACCGGCACCATCGACTGGGCCCAGATCGATCTCGGCACCGATGACCATAGCCATCTCATCGACCCCGAGGAGTGGCTCCAGGCGGCCATGCGCCACCAGTAGGACCGTCGGATGCCGCGCGCTCGAGGGCAGCCGCAGCATCCGTTCGAATGAGTACGAATGGAAGCGCGCGGGGCGGCTCGTGCGTGTGAGGGGAAGCGAACAGGATGTCGAAGAGCGAGAAGATCCAGCGGAGCGCACTGCCTATCCCGGATCTGGCGTACACCGGAACGGTCACGTACGACGCGACGGACCCTGATACGCACTACCCGCCCATTCAGCCGATCCGCCCTCCGGCCGGAGCGCCGAACGTGCTCGTCGTCCTCATCGACGACACCGGCTTCGGCGCCTCGAGCGCGTTCGGGGGACCCGTTCGGACGCCGAACTTCGAGCGGGTGGCTGCTGCCGGCCTCAAGTACACGCGGTTCCACACGACGGCCCTGTGCTCGCCGACGCGTGCAGCACTGCTCTCGGGCCGCAACCACCACACCGTGGGCATGGGCGGGATCACCGAGATCGCCACGAGCGCTCCCGGGTACAGCTCTGTTCGCCCGAACACCTGCGCACCGCTGGCCGAAACGCTCAAGCTGAACGGCTACAACACCTCGCAGTTCGGCAAGTGCCACGAGGTTCCCGTCTGGGAGGCCAGCGCGACCGGACCGTTCGACCACTGGCCGTCGCCGGGCAACGGGTTCGAGTACTTCTACGGGTTCCTCGGCGGTGAGACCAACCAGTGGTATCCCGCGATCTACGAGAACACCTCGCCGGTCGAGCCGTGGGGAACGCCGGAAGAGGGCTACCACTTCATGGCCGACATGACGGAGAAGGCGATCGACTGGACCCGCCAGCAGAAGTCGCTCGCACCCGACAAGCCGTTCTTCACCTACTTCGCGCCAGGTGCGACGCACGCCCCGCACCACGTGCCGGCGGAGTGGGCCGACATGTACAAGGGTCAGTTCGACCAGGGCTGGGACGAGGTGCGCAAGGAGACCTTCGCCCGCCAGCTCGAACTCGGGGTCATCCCCGCCGACGCCGTGCTCACTGAACGCAGCCCGGGCATCCCGTCGTGGGACGAGATGAGCGACGTCATCAAGCCGGCCCTCGCCCGTCAGATGGAGGTCTACGCCGGCTTCCTCGCCTACGCCGATCACTACGTGGGCAAGCTGCTCGACGCCTACGAGGAGCTCGGCATCCTCGACGACACCCTCGTCTACGTGATCATCGGCGACAACGGTGCCTCTGCCGAGGGCTCGATGCACGGGACGACCAACGAGGGCTTCACGATCAACCACATGAACGAGATCGAGAGCGAGGAGTACGTCGCCGCGCACATCGACGACCTCGGCAAGCCCAGCTCGTACAACCACTACGCCGTCGGCTGGGCGCACGCCATGGACACCCCCTACCAGTGGACCAAGCAGGTCGCGTCGCACTGGGGCGGCACGCGCAACGGCACCATCGTGAGCTGGCCGAACGGCGGCGTGGAGCAGGGCGGCATCCGCAACCAGTTCAGTCACGTCATCGACGTCGCGCCCACCGTGCTCGAAGCCGCAGGGATTCCCGAGCCGACGACCGTGAACGGGGTGACGCAGCGGCCCTACGAGGGCACACCGATGAACTACACCTTCGCAGATCCGACGGCCGAGGAGCGGCACACGACGCAGTACTTCGAGATGGTCGGCAACCGCGCCATCTTCCACAAGGGCTGGACCGCCGTGGCGAAGCACAAGGACCCGTGGCTGGGCTCGAGTCATGGCCTCGACGAGGACGTCTGGGAGCTCTACAACGTCGAAGAGGATTGGACTCAGTCCAACGACCTCGCCGCGCAGGAGCCCGAGAAGCTCGCGCACCTTCAGCAGCTCTTCCTGATCCAGGCCGCACGCTTCAATGTGCTGCCGCTCGACATTCGCACGGCGGAACGCTTCAATCCAGACCTCGCGGGACGCCCGACCCTCGTCACGGCCCAGAGCCAGAAGCTCTACCGCGGCATGCGCCGGCTCAGCGAGAACACCTCGATCAACATCAAGAACAAGTCGTTCACGGTGACGGCCAAGGTCGAGGTCCCCGAGGGCGGCGCGAACGGAGTGATCATCGCTCAAGGCGGAGCCTATGGCGGATGGTCGTTCTACGGGGTCGACGGCAAGCTCGCCTTCGCGTACAACCTGCTCGGCATCCAGCTCGACATCGTGCGCTCGGATGCTCCGGTACCTGCGGGCACCTCCGAGCTGCGTGCGCACTTCGCCTATGACGGCGGAGGCGTCGCGAAGGGCGGAACGGTCACGCTCTTCGCCGACGGCGACCAGATCGGCGAGGGCAGGGTGGAGAGGACCATCCCGTTCCAGTTCACGTTCGACGAGACGACGGATGTCGGGGTCGATCTGGCGTCTCCGGTCTCGACCGACTACTCGGCCAAGGGCAACGAGTTCAGCGGAACGCTCGACTGGGTGCAGATCGACCTGGGCGACGACGACCACTCCCACCTGATCGACGACGAGCACAAGCTGCACGTCGCGATGCTGAAGCAGTGAACATGAGCGAGATCCTTCCCTCCTGGCGCGACGCCGCCACCCGCTCGGCCGTCGTCGAGTTCGTCGAGCGCGTCGCCGGTGACGGGCCCGGCGCCGTGCCGGAGGGTGAGCGCGTCGCCGTGTTCGACAACGACGGCACGCTCTGGAGCGAGAAGCCCATGCCGACGCAGCTGCACTACATCGTGGAGCAGTGGGCCGCCGCCGCGAAGGCCGATCCGTCGCTCGCCGACCGCCAGCCCTACAAGGCGGCGGTCACGCACGACTTCGCCTGGCTCGGGGGTGCCGTCGACAAGCACTACGAGGGCGACGACAGCGATCTCAAGGTGCTGATCGGCGCGCTCGTCGGCGTCACGGCCGGCATGAGCGTCGAGGACTACGCGACATCCGTCTCGGAGTTCTACGAGAACGCCAGGCACCTCACGCTCGGCACGCCGTACGCCGACGCGGTGTACCGCCCGATGGTCGAGCTGCTGCGCTACCTCGAGGCGAACGGGTTCACGGTCTACATCGTGTCGGGCGGCGAACGCGACTTCATGCGGCCCATGACGCAGGAGTACTACGGCATCCCGCCCGAGCACGTCGTCGGCTCGGCCCTCGGCCTCGCGTTCGACGAGGACTCGCACGAGGTGCGCTACACCGCGGGCCTCGACTTCTTCGACGACGGCCCCGAGAAGCCCGTGCGAATCTGGAGCCGCATCGGCCGACGCCCGCTCATCGCCTGCGGCAACTCCAACGGCGACATGCAGATGCTCGACTTCACGCGCAAGGGCGACGGCCTCGCACTGCTCGTACACCACGACGACGACACCGGTCGTGGTGACGACCCCTACGACAAGGGGGCGGATGCCGCGCTCGCCGCGGCCGACGACCGCGGGTACACCGTGGTCAGCGTCAAGGACGACTGGTCGAACGTCTTCGTGGACCCGGCGGGGTGAGCGCCCCAGCGACGGCGCACCGCCGGCGCCTGTTCTTCCCGACGCTCGCCGGGTACCGGCGCGCATGGCTCGGAGCCGACCTGCTGGCGGGGCTCTCGGCGGGCGCCGTCGTGATCCCGCAGGCGATGGCGTACGCGACCATCGCGAACCTGCCCGTGCAGGTCGGCCTCTACACGTGCATGGTGCCGATGCTCGTCTACGCGATGCTCGGCGGCTCGCGCGCCATGAGCGTGTCGACGACGTCGACCATCGCGACGCTCACGGCGACCACGCTCGTCGCGGCCGGCGTCGCGGCGGGGAGCGACGATCCGATCCCCGACCTCATCGTGCTCACGCTGCTCGTCGGCGTGATCCTGCTCATCGCGCGGCTCGCGAAGCTGGGCTCGCTCGTCGAGAACATCTCGCGGGCCACGATCGTCGGCATCCAGATCGGCGTCGGCGCGACGGTCGCGGTCGGGCAGCTGCCGAAACTGCTCGGTGAGACGACGGATGTCTCGGCGCACGGCTTCATCCGTTCGCTCGAGGCCGTCGGGGCGGCGCTTCCGGCGGCGAACTGGGCGACGATCGCCCTCTCGGCCGGATCGATCGTGACGCTCTTCGTGCTGAAGCGCTTCCTGCCCCGCGTGCCCGGGCCGCTCATCGTCGTCGCGGCCGGCATCCTGCTCGTCGCGTTCGCCGGCATCGACGACGCGGGCGTCGAGCTCATCGCGCCCGTGCCGCAGGGCTTCCCGGTGCCCGAGCTGCCGAGCTTCGCGCACATCGGCGAGCTGCTGCCCGGCGCCTTGGCCATCGCGATCATGGCGTTCCTCGAGTCGGCTGCGGTGGCCCGCGGCATCCGCAAGCCCGGTGAGACGCAGATCGACTCGAACCAGGAGCTCTTCGCCACGGGTGCCGCAAACACGATCGGATCGTTCTTCCAGGTCGTTCCGGCGGCCGGCGGGTTCTCGCAGAGCGCGGTCAACCAGGGCGCCGGCGCGCGCACGCAGCTCGCATCGATCGTGACGGTCGTGCTCGCGGTGCTCGTGGCGCTCTTCCTCGGCCCGATCCTGAGCCTGCTGCCGCAGGCGACCCTGGCGGCGCTCGTGTTCGTCGCGGTCATCGGGCTCATCGACATCGGGTCGCTCGTGCGCTTCTGGCGCATCAGCCGCAACGACTTCTGGATCGCGGTCGTCACCGCCGCCGTCGGCCTGAGTGCGGGCCTGCTCCTCGCGGTCGCGGTCGGCATCGTGGCGACCCTCGGCGTGGTGCTGCACGAGTTGAACCGCGTGCGCGTCGACGTCGAGGAGCCCAGCGGCGAGGTGCTGCCGGTTCGCCTGGTCGCCCCGCTCTACACGGCCAACGTGCTCGCCCACGAGAACGCCGTGCTCGCCGCGGTCGAGGAGCACCCCGGCGTGCGCTCGGTCGCGCTGGAGCTCACCCGGCAGGGCGCGGTCTCGATCACGGTGCTCGACACGCTCGCCGACCTCGACCGCGAACTCCGCGGGCAGGGGGTCGAGCTGCGCCTCGCCGCAGTGCCCGAGGCGGGCGCGGCGACGGCGCGCAAGGGCCGCTGGTTCGCCGACCTCGAGCGGGAGGGGCGGGTCTACCCGACCCTCGTCGAGGCGGTTGCAGCGCCGATCGCCCAGTCGCCCGCTTCCGCGAGCGCCGACGCGGCCGAGTAGGCCGCGCCGGCGCTCGACCGGATGATCAGGGGAGCAGGCGCGTCGGTCCGCGGAAGAGGTACGTGGTCTCGCGGATCGAGGACTCGCCCAGCATGAGCATCAGCACGCGCGCGAGGCCCATGCCGAAGCCGCCGTGCGGGGGAACGCCGTAGCGGAAGAAGTCGAGGTAGAACTCGAGCTCCTCGGGGTCGAGCCCCTTCTCCTTCGCCTGCTCGACGAGCACGTCGATGCGGTGCTCGCGCTGGGCGCCGGTGGAGATCTCGACGCCGTTGTAGATGAGGTCGTACGAGTTCGTGAGGCTCGCGTCGCCCTCGTGGCGCATGTGGTAGAACGGCCGGATGCTCGACGCGTAGTCGGTGAGGAACACGAAGTCGTGCCCGAACGTCTCCTTGACGTACGCCGAGATCTGGCGCTCGCCCTCGGGGTCCATGTCGGCGTCGGCGCGGGGCACGACGTAGCCGTGGTCGGCGACGATCTGCTTCGCCTCGGCGAGCGGGATGCGGGGGAACGGACGCGAGGGAACCGCGAGCTCGATGCCGAAGTGCTCCTGGATCGCGGCGCCGTGCTTCGCGACGACGGCCTCGAAGCCGGCGACGATGAGCTCCTCGTGCAGGGCCATGACGTCTTCGTGCGAGTCGATCCAGCTGATCTCGGTGTCGACCGAGGTGAACTCGGTCGCGTGGCGCGAGGTGAACGAGGGGTCGGCGCGGAACGCGGGGCCGACCTCGAAGATGCCGCCGAAGCCGGCGGCCTGAGCCATCTGCTTGAAGAACTGCGGGCTCTGCGCGAGGTAGGCCTTGCCCTCGAAGTAGTCGACCTCGAACAGCTCGGCGCGCGACTCGGAGGCCGAGGCCATGAGCTTCGGCGTCTGGATCTCGATGAGGCCCTTCTCGACCCAGACCCCGCGCAGCGCGTGCAGGAAGGTGGTCTGGATGCGGAAGATGAGGGCCTGCTTCGGGTTGCGCAGGTCGAGGAAGCGCCAGTCCATGCGCTTGTCGAGGCTCGAGTCGGCCGCGATCGGCGTCTCGGGGTTCGCCTCGGAGACGACCTCGAGGGTCGCGAGCTTGACCTCGATGCCGCCGAGCTTGACGCGCTCGTCGTGCTTGAGCTCGCCGGTCACGCGGATGAAGGAGCCGTGCGAGAGGGCCGAGATCGCCTCGGTCGTCGCGAGGCGCGCGGGGGCCGTCTGGTCGGCCGCCTCGCCCTCGGCGGGCTCGGGCAGTTCGCGGAGCGCGGGGTTCACGACCTGCACGGCGCCGGACTCATCGCGGAGGATGACGAACTGCACCTTCTTCTGATCGCGGACGGTCTCGACCCATCCGGCGATCGTGACGGGGCCGTCGGGAAGGGCGGCGAGGTTCTTGACGAGGGTGCGTTCGTTCACGAGGGTCCATCCTACTGGGGTCGCACGGGTGCGATCCGGCTAACCGGTCAATGCGGTAGCGGGCGGCCGGATGCAGGCGGTCTCGGCGGTTTCAAAGGAACGCGATCCCTAGACTGGAGACCGTGCCTGCCGAGCAGATCCATCTCGTGCGCCATGGCGAGGTGTTCAACCCCCAGGGCGTGCTCTACGGACGACTCCCGGGCTACGGGCTCTCCGATCTCGGGCGCCGGATGGCGCAGGCAGCAGCCGACGAACTCGTGCGCGTCGGGCGGCCGGTGAGCACGCTCATCGCCTCCCCGCTGCAGCGAACGCAGCAATCCGCGGAGCCCATGACCGCCGCGTTCGCGTTCGAGCCGACGCTCGACGAGCGCGTCATCGAGCCCGAGAACCGGTTCGAGGGCAAGCGCATGACCGGCCCGGGCGGCGCCCTCGGCGATGCGCGCAACTGGCGATTCCTCATCAACCCGTGGGAGCCCAGCTGGGGCGAGCCGTTCGGCTCGATCGCGGCGCGCATGCTCGCGGCGGTCGACGACGCCTGGCGCGGCGCCGACGGCGGCGACGTCGTCATCGTCAGCCACCAGCTGCCCATCTGGATGGTGCACCGCAAGCTCGCGGGCCTCTCGCTCGCGCACGACCCGCGCCGCCGCCGCTGCGCGCTCTCGAGCATCACGACGCTCGAACGCCGCGGCGACCGGTTCGTCGAGGTCGACTACCGTGATCCGGCCGCCGGCCTCGCCGCGCAGGCCACCGATGTGGGAGCCGTGTGATGCGCCGTACCCTTCGCGGGCGCCGGCCCGTCTCGATCGCGACCGGAGCCGCAGCGCTCGTCGCGGCATCCGCCCTCCTGCTCACCGGGTGCACGAGCGACCCGCTGGCCGACCAGTTCCGCGAGGGCAGCGGCAAGAACTACATCGCGGGCGACGGCAGCATCAGCGAGTACGCCGTGGCCGACCGCGGCGAGCCCATCGAGTTCTCGGGCGAGACGGTCGAGGGCGACGCGTTCGACTCGGCCGACACGCTCGGCGAGGTCACGGTCGTGAACTTCTGGTATGCGGGCTGCGCGCCGTGCCGGGTGGAGTCGCCCATCCTCGAGGACGTGTTCCAGGGCTATTCGGGCGACGACGCAGAGGTGGCGTTCGTGGGCGTGAACGTGCGCGACCAGGCCGGCACCGCGGCATCCTTCGAGGAGAAGTACGGCGTGACCTACCCGTCGATCCTCGACGTCGAGTCGGGCGTGGCGCAGCTCGCGTTCGCCGGCCCGGTGCCCCCGGCCGCCGTGCCCACGACCATCGTGCTCGACCGCGAGGGCCGCATCGCCGCACGCGTGCTCGGCCAGCTCACCGAGGCGTCGATCCTCGAGTCGCTCGTCGACCGCGTCCTCGACGAGCAGGCCTGACGTGGGCGGCATCGGCGAGATCGTCCTGAACGGACAACTGCTCGCCGCCGTCCCCATCGCGCTCGCCGCGGGCATCGTCTCGTTCCTCTCGCCGTGCGTGCTGCCGCTCGTGCCGGGCTACCTCGGCTACATCGGCGGTTTCGTCGAGGCGTCGGCGGATGCCGCGGAGGAGCGTCGACACCGGCGCCGCCTCGTGTTCGGCGTGCTGCTGTTCATCGCCGGCTTCACGCTCGTGTTCGTCACCTTCAACCTGCTCGCGGGCGTCGCCGGAGCCTGGTTCAACGCGTACGGCGACGCGATCACGCGCGTGCTCGGCCTCGTGCTCATCGTGATGGGCCTCGTCTTCATCGGGCAGTTCACGTTCCTGCAGCGCACGATCAAGCCGTCGTGGCGACCGGCGACCGGGCTCGCGGGAGCGCCCCTGCTCGGCGTCGTGTTCGGCCTCGGGTGGACGCCCTGCATCGGCCCGACGCTCGCGGTCGTGCTCACGCTCAGCGCCGACTCGGGCTCGGTGTGGCGGAGCGTGCTGCTCGGCCTCGCGTACTGCATCGGCCTCGGCATCCCGTTCCTGCTCGTCGCCCTCGGCTTCGGCTGGGTGACCGGATCGCTCGCGTTCGTGCGCCGGCACATCCGCGCCATCAACATCATCGGCGGATCGCTGCTCATCGCGATCGGCCTCCTCATGCTCTCGGGTCTCTGGACCATCTGGATGTACGAACTGCAGGCGGTGATCTCCGGCTTTGTCCCCGCGATCTGACCCGGGTGCGCTCTCGCGCCCCGACGACCACATCGACTCGCCCGAACCCTCGGCCGACGCGGCATCCGTCACGCAGCCGAAGCTCGGCTTCACCGGGTGGGTGCGCTTCGGCTGGCGGCAGCTCACGAGCATGCGCACCGCGCTGCTGCTGCTCCTGCTCGTCGCGATCGCGGCCGTGCCGGGCTCGCTCGTGCCGCAGCGCTCGAGCGATCCGAACGGCGTCACCCAGTACTTCCAGGACAACCCCGACCTGGCGCCGGTGCTCGACTCGTTCCAGATGTTCGACGTCTACACGTCGGCGTGGTTCTCGGCGGTGTACCTGCTGCTGTTCGTGTCGCTCATCGGCTGCATCATCCCGCGCACGAAGCACCACTTCGACGCCCTGCGGGCGCGCCCGCCGCGCACACCCGTGCGGCTCTCGCGACTGGCCGGCTACACCGAGCGCACCCTGCCCGAGGGCGAGACGGCGGATGCCGCGATCACGCGTGCTGCGGCCGAGCTCAAGCGCGCCGGCTACCGGGTCGAGCGCTACGACCTGCGCGGCGAGGCGTCGGTCTCTGCCGAGCGCGGGTACCTGCGCGAGACGGGCAACCTCGTGTTCCACACGGCGCTGCTCGGCATCCTCGTGGCGGTCGGCATCGGCGGCGGGTTCGGATTCGCCGGCCAGCGCGTGGTCGTCGAGGGGCAGTCGTTCGTGAACACGCTCGCGTCGTTCGACTCGTTCAACCCGGGCCGCTTCTTCAACGACTCGAACCTCGACCCCTACAAGCTCACGCTCACCGACCTCGAGGCCGTCTACGAGACCGAGAACCAGAAGGCGCTCGGCCAGCCCATCGACTTCACGGCGAACGTCGAGATCACCGCGCGCGGCAGCGACGAGACCACGACCGGCCAGGTCAAGGTCAACCACCCGCTGCGCGTGCACGGCACCGACGTCTACCTGCTCGGCAACGGCTACGCGCCGACCGTCACGGTGCGCGACGCCGACGGCGAGGTCGTCTTCACCGACGCGATCCCGTTCCTGCCCCAAGACGCGAACCTCACCTCGATCGGCGTCGTCAAGGTTCCCGACGGCATGCCCGAGCAGCTCGGCATGGTCGGGTTCTTCTACCCGACGCAGACCACGCTCGACTCGGGCGCGTACTCCTCGAGCTACCCCGACCTCGTCTACCCGGTGCTCACGCTGAACGTGTACTCGGGCGACCTCGGCATCGACGGCGGCACGCCGACCTCGGTCTACACGCTCGACCCGTCGACCATGGAGCAGCTCACCGGCGGCAAGACGGGCGTCGACTCGATCGAGCTGATGCCGGGCCAGACGCAGGACCTCCCGAACGGGCTCGGCACCGTGACCTTCGAGGACGCGACCCCCGAGGGCGAGCCGAACGCCGCCGACGGCGACTACTCGCAGAGCGTCGAGCGCTTCGCCAGCTTCGACATCCACCGCGACCCGTCGCAGGCCTGGGTGCTCGTCTTCGCGATCCTCATCATCGCGGGCCTGCTCGTCTCGCTCTTCATCCCGCGCCGCCGCATGTGGGTGAAGGCCGCGAAGCGCCCCGACGGCACCATCGTGCTCGAATACGCCGGCCTCGCCCGCGGCGAGGACCCCGGACTCGACGAGGCTGTGAGCTCGTTGGCCGACAAGCACGGCGGCGACGCACTCGAAGACCCAGAATCCGCCGGTGATCCGGCGAAACCGACGACGTAAGGTTGTAGGCGTGACGCTCGACGACATCTCCATCACGCTCGTGTACTCGGCCATGGCCGTCTACGCGATCGCGTTCATCGCCTATGCGATCGACCTCGCGCGCCGCTCCGCGGTCGCCGCCAGCGCTGCGGATGCCGCGGCCGCCGCGTCGCTCGCATCCTCGGCCGACTCGGCGACCGTCGGCACCCCGGCGACCGTCGGGGCTCCCGCAACCGTCGGAGCCGCCGCCGGCGGCGCCGCTCCGGCCCCTGGTGTCCCGTCGAAGGGCGGCCGCGGCGCGGCATCCGCTGCTCCGATCGACGGCGCCTCCGTGGCCTACGGGCGTTCGCCGTCGCTGCGCGTCGCCGTCGCGATGACCGTGCTCGCGTGGCTGCTGCACCTCGCCGCCGACATCACCCGCGGTCTCGCCGCTGGCCGGGTCCCGTGGGCGAACATGTACGAGTTCGCCCTCACCGGCACGCTCATCATCACGACCGTCTACCTGCTCGTGCTCGTCGTCTCGAAGCACGACCTGCGCTTCCTCGGCACGTTCATCACGGGCCTCGTGCTCGTGCTGCTCGGCATCGCGACCGTGAACTTCTACGTCAGCGTCGTGCCGCTGCCGCCGGCACTGCAGTCGGCCTGGCTCGTCATCCACGTGTTCGTGGCGACCTCGGCCGTCGGGTTCCTCGCGCTCGGCTTCGCGCTCTCGGTCGTGCAGCTCATGCAGTCGCGCCGCGAGACGATGCTCGCCACCGCGAAGCAGGTCAAGCGCTCGTTCCTCGCCACGCTGCCGAACTCGGCGACGCTCGAGAACCTCGCCTACCGCGTGACGATCATCGGCTTCATCCTCTGGACCTTCACGCTCATGGCCGGTGCGATCTGGGCCGAGGCCGCCTGGGGCCGCTACTGGGGCTGGGACACCAAGGAGGTGTGGACCTTCATCATCTGGGTGGTCTACGCCGGCTACATCCACGCCCGTGCGACGCGCGGCTGGCGCGGCTCGCGCTCGGCCTGGCTCGCGATCATCGGCTTCTCGACGGTCATGTTCAACTTCACCGTCGTCAACCTGTTCTTCAAGGGACTGCACGCGTACTCGGGGCTCTGAGCCCTCGAACCCGCTCATTCGCGTACGGGGCGTCGCCGATCGGGCGGCGCCCCGTTCGCGCGTCCCGGGCCGGACCCGTCTCGCGGCGGGGCATTGCGCGCATGCCGCTGCGGGAGCACGATCGCTGTATGACGCTCCTCGAGCGTGAGCGCGAGCTCGACGACCTCGCGTCCGCCGCCCGCGCCGCCCTCGAGGGGCGCGGCGAGGTGCTGCTCGTGCACGGCGAGGCCGGCATCGGCAAGACGAGCGTGGTGGCTGCACTCCGCGCCGATCCGCCAGACGGATGTCGCGTGCTGGTCGGGGCGTGCGACGCCCTCGCGACGCCGCGCACCCTGGGCCCGCTGCGCGACCTGACGCCGCTCGTCGGGCCGCGTCTGGCCGCCGCGCTCCGAGCCGGCGACCGCGAGGAGGTGTTCGACGCCCTGCGCGACGAACTCACGGCCGAGCCGGGCACGGTGCTCGTCGTCGAGGACGTGCACTGGGCCGACGAGGCGACCCTCGACGCGGTGACGTTCCTGGCCAGGCGCATCGAGACGCTGCCGGCGCTCATCGTGCTGACCTATCGCGACGACGAGGTCGACCAGGGGCATCCGCTCGCTCGGGTCCTGGGCGATCTGCACACGAACGTGCGCCACCTCGCGATCGCCCGGCTTTCGCGCGACGCCGTGGGTGCGATCGCGGCCGAACGGGGGCTCGACTCGCAGCAGGTGTTCGAACTGACGCGCGGCAACCCGTACTTCGTCGGCGAACTGGTCGCCTCGGCCGATGCCGAGCACGTGCCGCGATCGGTCGTCGACGCCGTCACCGGCCGACTCCATCGCCTGCCCGCCGAGACGAGGCTCCAGGTCGAGCAGCTCGCGGTCATCCCCTCGGCGGTGGCTCCCGCCGAGGTCGCGCGGCTCGTGCCCGGGGGAGCCGCGGCGCTCGGCCCGGCCGAGGAGCGCGGGCTGCTCACCGTGCGCCCCGACGGGGTCGTGTTCCGGCACGAGCTGACCCGGCGCGCGATCGTGGATGCGATGCCGTCGGCCCGGCGCATCGACCTGAACGCGCGCGTGCTCGCGGTGCTGCTCGACCTCGACGCCGACCCGGCCCGCATCGTCTCGCATGCGGTCGAGTGCGGCGACGGCGAGGTCGTCGCGGCCTGGGCTCCGCGTGCCGCGCGGGACGCCGCCGTCGGCGGCGCCCATCGGCAGGCGGCCGTGCACTACCGGGCGGCGCTCGCGGCGATGGACGCCGCACACGGTGACGCGGCCGGCCGAGCCCCCGGTCCGGTCGAGCGAGCCGACCTCATGCAGGCCTTCGCCATCGAGCTGTACACGCTCGGCGCCGATCAGGAGGCCGTGTCGGTGCAGGCCGAGGTCCTGCTGGCGCGGCGCGCGGCCGGTGACGCCACCGCGCTCGGCGCGAGCCTGCGGTGGGCCTCGCGCTTCCACTGGCTCGCCGGGCAGCGGCCCGAGGCCGAGGCGACGGCGCGCGAGGCATCCGAACGCCTGACGGACTCGCCCGATCGGGCGTTGTTCGCCCTCGCACTGAGCAACGAGGCGCAGCTCGCGATGCTCGCGCACGACCTACCGCGCACCCTCGAACTCGCACCGCGGGCCGTCGCGATCGCCCGTGAGACCGGCGACCCTCGAGCCCTCTCGCACTCCCTCAACAACCTCGGCACGGCGCACCTGCTGGGCGACGACGATGCGGGCATCGCGGAGCTCACGGAGGCCGCCGCGGTCGCGACCGCCGCCAACCTCATGGACGATGCGGCGCGCGCCCACGTCAACCTGGTGTGGAGCCTGCTCGACCAGTACCGGCTCGACCTCGCCGAACAGCATCTCGACGCGGCGCTCGAGACCTCGTCGCGGGCCGAGGTGATGGGGCTCTGGACCTACCAGAAGGTCGAGCGGGCGCGACTGCATCTCGCCCGGGCGGAATGGGATGCCGCGCTGGTCGAGGCCGCGTACGGCATCGAGGCGCTGCCGCACGCGTACTGCGTCGCGCTCACGGTGATCGGCACCGTGCAGGTCAGGCGCGGCGAGCCCGAGGGAGCCGCGACCCTCGACGCCGCCCGCCGACTCGCGGCGCGGCTCGGCGAGTTCCAGCGCACCGAGCCGGTCGCCGCCGCGCTCGCGGAGGCGGCGCTCCTCCGCGGCGACCGTGCCGAGGCGCTGGCGATTGCGCGCCGCGCGCACGCGGAGGCCGTGGGGCTCGGTGCCGCGAACGAGGAGGCGGAGCTCGCCGCGTTGCTGCGGCAGGCCGGAGCCACGGACGTGGAGCCTCCCGACATCCGCCTTCCCTTCGCCGCCCAGGCTCGCGGCGACTGGCGGACCGCCGCCGACCGCTGGCGGGCGATCGGCGCGCCGTACCACGAGGCGGTCGCCCTCGCCGAGAGCCCCGATGACGACGACCTCCTCGCGGCACTGGCGATCCTCGACCGGATCGGGGCGGTGCCGCGCGCGCGACTCGTTCGCGCCGAACTGCGCGAACGGGGTGTGCGGAGCATCCCGCGCGGCCCGTCGCGGCCGACCCGGTCGAACCCCGAGGGGCTCACCGATCGGCAGGTCGGCGTGCTCCGGCTCCTCGCCGAAGGACTGACGAACGCCGAGATCGCCGCGCGGCTCGTGCTGTCGGTGCGCACGGTCGACAGTCACGTCGCGGCGATCCTCGCGAAGCTCGGGGCTGCGTCGCGGCAGGACGCCGTGCTCGAGGCGCGGCGACTGGGCGTGTTCGCGGACTGATCGCGGTCCGGTGCCCGGCACGCCTGCCAGTCGGGCGTCGGCGAGATCTCGGTAGGTCGCGGCCGAGATCTCGGTACCCGTCGCCGATGAGCGGTCGTGCCCGCTCGCCGTAGAACTGGAGTGTGCCCGAGAACGGGCGCATCGAGGAAACCGAGGACACCATGAACACCGCAGTCGTCAGCACCGGCCAGGCACCCGTTCGCACGATCGCACCGCAGACCTTCGCCCGCCGGATGTCGCGGCGAGCCGGGCTGGCCCTGCTCGCGTGGGCCGAGAAGACCCGCCGGCGCGCGATCCCGAGCCGCGAGGAGCTCGCCGAGCTGCACGAGCGGCGCGAGGTCGCCGAGCGGCTGCGCGAGGAGCGGTTCGGTTCGGTCGCCGTCGGCCGTCTCATCTGACCGGACACGCGTTCGGCCATGCGGCGGAAGAGGGCGACGCCGGAGATCCGACGACGCCCCCTTCCCGGCTCGCGACGCCGAAGGTCTCGGCAGTCGCGAGGTCTCTCAGCTACACGGGTTGCCCGGGGTGACGGTGCCGTTCGACACCTTCACCGGCCCGGATCCGATCGCGTAGTCGCTGCCGCCGTTGTTGTCCCATGAGCCCGAGCCGTTGTTGAAGGCCGCGGTGAGGCCGGCCGATCCGCCGAGCTCGATCGTCTTGACCTTCCACCCCGTGCAGGCCGCGGTCATGGCGACGCCGGGCACCGCGGTCCAGGAGCCCGAGCCGACGCGGTAGTGGATGTTCGCGGTCGCCCACCCGGTCGCGTAGTACACGGTCGCCGTCGTGGTCGGCTGCGTCGTGCCGCACGGGTTCGTCGAGCCGACGACCCCGCCGTTCACGGTCGCGACCGCGCCGGACAGCGCGTAGTCCTTCGAGCCGTTGTTGTCCCACGTGCCCGAGCCGTTGTTGAAGGCCGCGGTGATGCCCGACGCTCCTCCGGTGATCGTCTTAGACACCCAGCCCGTGCAGGCCGCGGCCATGCCGACGCCGGGCGCTGTGGTCCAGGCGCCCGACCCCACGCGGTAGTGGACGTTGTAGGCGCTCCACCCCTTCGAGGTCGAGTAGTAGACCGTGAGGTCTCCGGCGCCCGGGTTCGTGCCGGGGTCGGTGCCCGGGTCGGTGCCGCCCTGGCCGGCCTTCGCTCCGACGTGGAGCGCGACGGCCTGGTTGGCGTCGACGGCGCTCGTGAACTGTCCCGCGGCATTCACGGTCACGACGCCACCGGCGGAGCATCCGCTCGAGGTCGGCAGGCCGACGATCACATTGCAGTACGCGCCCGCCGGCAGCGAGGTCTGGAAGGTGCGCGTGAGCGAACCGCCCCGGTTGATCGCGACGAAGCCCTTGTCGCCGCGGCCGAACGCGATGGCCGACGAGCCGTTGGTCCACGTGTTCGTGATCGCGGTGCCGGAGGTGGCGTTGCGGAAGCCGACCATGTTCTCGATGTTCGTCTGGGCGTGCTTGCAGGTCCAGCCGTTCTGCCCGCAGACGGGGTCGACGACCTTTCCGTTGCCGGCGAGAGCAGGGCCCGCCTCCTTGTCGGAGAACTGGTAGCCGGAGTGGATCGACGGCGAACCGTAGTTCCAGGCGAGCGTGAAGATCTGCGCGAGGTCGTAGGTCGCGCCGTCCTTGTAGCTCAGGGTCTCGCCGTTGCGTTCGGTGTCGTGGTTGTCGACGAACACGGCCGCGTTCGCCTGCGGCAGGAAGCCCGACCACGAGGGTCCGATGCCGCTGCCCGTGACGAGCCAGTTGATCGTGCCGCCGCCGAAGGCCTCCTTGAGCTTGCGCGCGAAGGCGAACTCGTGGATGTCGCCGTAGGAGGTGTACTCCTCGGGCTGGATCGGCTCGTTGGCCCGGATCACCTCCTGCACGACGTAGAGACGAGCCCGGTCGTTGACCTTCGACATGATGCCCTGCATGTCGCTCGCAGCGATGTGCTTCACGGCGTCGATGCGGAACCCGTCGACGCCGAGCGAGACGAGGTCGTTGAGGTATCCGGCGATCTTGCCCTGCACGTACGACGACGACGTGTTGAGGTCGGAGAGGTTCACGAGGTTGCACTCCTGCACCTCGGTGCGGTTCTGGTAGTTCGAGATGTCGCGTCGGCAGGAGTGGAAGTCCTGCGACTGGTAGATGCCCGGGTAGTCGTAGTGCTGGAACGACGAGCCCGCCCAGCCGGTACCGCCGCCGCTCTTGCCCGACATGTGGTTGATGACGGCGTCGGCGATGACCTTCACGCCTGCGGCGTGGCAGGTGTCGACCATGGCCTTGAACTCGGCTCGAGTGCCGAGACGCGACTCGATCTTGTAGCTCACGGGCTGGTAGTAGGTCCACCACTCTGCGCCCTGCACATGCTCCTGCGGGGGCGAGGTCTGCACGTAGCCGTATCCGGCCGGTCCGAGATTGTCGGTGCACTCGCGGGCGATGGCGTTCCACGTCCACGAGAAGAGCACGGCGGTCGTGTCCTTCGGGCCGGGGGCCGCCGCGTTCGCCGGTGCGGCGAACGCGGTGGCCGAGATGAGGGTGCCGATGAGGGCGATGAGTGCTGCGCTCGCAAGATATCGCAAGCGTTTGCGGTGCGATGCGGGCACTGCATCCCGCTGATGAATGGTGGCTGACATGGGAACTCTTCCTCGTGTCCTCACGCAGATCACAAGCCGGGAACCCCGTGGTCCGCGAACTGCCGCGCCGATGCGGCAGCTACGCCGGCGAACGGCGCGTGACCCTCAAGATAGGGGGATTGACGCAAGAATTGCAAGCGCTTGCATTAACCATCACCGCGCTGATAGGTTCGCCGCACATGTCCCCAGGCACGTCGCCGTGCCCGAACAGCAGGAGTCGACGATGACGCAACGCGGACGCGCGCGCAGCTGGATCGCCATGGGGGTGACGGGCGTCGTCGCGGCGTCGGTGCTCACCCTCCTACCGGGCCTCGCGGCCTCCGCCGAGGAGCGCACGTTCGCGCTCGTCGGCGACCTCCAGTCCGAGGTGGGGTGCGCCGCCGACTGGGCGCCCGACTGCGCCGAGTCCGAGCTCCTCGCGACCGCCACCCCCGGTGTCTTCGCGTCGGAGTTCGAGGTGCCGGCGGGCGAGTGGCAGTACAAGGTCGCCGTGAACGACTCCTGGGACGAGGCGTACGGCAAGGGCAGCGCCCCGGGCGGCGACAACCTGAAGGTCACGGTCGCGGGCCCGAGCACGATCCGCTTCGTCTTCGACGACAACCAGAAGAAGGTCGGGCTCGAGCTCGTCAGCCTCCGCGCCGGGTACAGCGATGCGGATGACGCGGCGCTCGTCGCCGACCCGGTGCGCCAGCCCGGCAGCGACGAGACGTTCTACTTCGTGATGACCGACCGGTTCGCGAACGGCGACACCTCGAACGACGAGGGCGGACTCACGGGCGACCGGCTCACGACCGGGTTCGACCCGACGCACCGCGCCTTCTACAACGGCGGCGACCTGCAGGGCCTGCGCGACCGGCTCGACTACATCGACGGCCTCGGCACGACGGCGATCTGGCTCACCCCGAGCTTCAAGAATCGCCCGGTGCAGGGCGAAGGCGCGAATGCGAGCGCCGGGTACCACGGGTACTGGGTGACCGACTTCACCCAGATCGACCCCCACCTCGGCACGAACGCCGAGCTCGAGGCGCTCATCGCCGAGGCCCACGACAAGGGCATCAAGGTCTACTTCGACATCATCACGAACCACACGGCCGACGTCATCGACTACGAGGAGAAGCAGTACTCGTACATCGACCAGGCGACGAGCCCGTACACCGACGCCGACGGCAACGAGATCGACCTCGCCGACTACGCCGACGGCAGCACGCCGTTCCCGACGCTCGACGCGGCGACGAGCTTCCCGCGCACGCCGGTCGTGCGACCCGAAGACGCCGACCTCAAGGTTCCGGCCTGGCTCAACGACCCCACGCTGTACCACAACCGTGGCGACTCGACGTGGGAGGGCGAGTCGGTCACCTACGGCGACTTCGTTGGCCTCGACGACCTCATGACCGAGCACCCGACCGTCGTGAACGGCTTCGTCGACGTCTACGACCAGTGGATCGACCTCGGCATCGACGGGTTCCGCATCGACACGGCCAAGCACGTGAACTTCGAGTTCTGGCAGCAGTGGTCGACGCAGGTGCTCGACTACGCGCACGAGCACGGCAAGCCCGAATTCTTCATGTTCGGCGAGGTCTACGACGCCGACCCGCAGAAGCTCTCCCCGTACGTGCGCAAGACCGACATGAACTCGGTGCTCGACTTCACGTTCCAGTCGCAAGCCGTGAGCTTCGCGGCGGGCAACTCGGCGAAGAACCTGCAGTCCCTGTTCGCGGGCGACGACTACTACACGACCGCCGACTCGTCGGCGACGGCCCTGCCGACCTTCCTCGGCAACCACGACATGGGCCGGGTCGGCTCGTTCCTGCAGTCGACCGACGCCCCGCTCGAGCGCGACGAGCTCGCGCACGACCTGCTGTTCCTCACGCGCGGCCAGCCCGTCGTCTACTACGGCGACGAGCAGGGCTTCGCCGGCATCGGCGGCGACCAGAGCGCGCGTCAGACGCTCTTCGCGAGCCAGGTCGCCGAGTACCAGAACCAGCCGCTGGTCACGGGCGAGAACGCGGGCAGCGTCGACCGCTACGACACGGATGCCCCGCTCTACGAGCACATCTCCGCGCTCTCGGCGCTGCGCCAGTCGCACCCCGCGCTCGCCACGGGCGCCCAGATCGAGCGCTACGTCGACAGCGGCGCGGGCGTCTACGCGTTCAGCCGCGTCGACCGCACCGAGAAGGTCGAGTACCTCGTCGCCGCGAACAACGCGAACGAGGCTCGCACCGTCGAGGTGCCGACGCTCACCAAGGGCGGCTCGTTCGAGGCGCTCTACGGCGGCGGTTCGGCGGTCACGGCCGATGCCGACGGCGTCGCATCCGTCACCGTGCCGGCACTCGGCGCCGTGGTGCTGAAGGCCGACCGAACGGTCAGCGCGCCCGACGCGGCACCGGCCATCGGCGTCACCACTCCGGCCGCCGGTGCTGGCGTCACGGGCATCACTCCGGTCGTCGCGGATGTCGACGACAGCACGTGGCAGGAGACGAGCTTCGCGTGGCGCGTCGCCGGCGCCACGGGCGTCGATGCCTGGCACCTGCTCGGCACGGCCGAGGACACGAGCCCCCGGGTCTTCCACGACACGGCGGGCCTCGCGAACGGCACGCTCATCGAGTACCGCGCGGTCTCGACGGATGCCGCAGGCCACCGCGCCGCGGCCAGCACCTACGCGAGCGTGGGCGACGCCGTGAACCTCGCCGAGGAGGAGGAGCCCGAGCAGCCGATCGACCTCGTGACGGTACCTGGCAGCCACAACTCCGAGATGGGCTGCGCAGGCGACTGGGCTCCCGGCTGCGAGGTCGCGAAGCTCACGAAGCGCGCCGACGGCACCTACGAGGGCACGTTCACGATTCCGGCGGGCTCGTACGAGTACAAGGTCGCCCTCAACGGCAGTTGGGACGTCAACTACGGCGCCAACGGCGAGCCGAACGGCGGCAACATCGCCTACACGACCGACGGCACGAAGCCGGTGACCTTCTTCTGGAACCCCGAGACGCACGTGGTCTCGTCGACCGCCGAGGGCCCCGTGGTGACGCTGCCCGGCAGCTTCCAGTCCGAGGTCGGCTGCGCCGGCGACTGGCAGCCCGAGTGCCTCGCCTCGCTCATGCAGGACGGCGACAAGGATGGTGTCTACACCTTCTCGACGAGCCGCATTCCCGATGGGGCATACGAGACCAAGGTCGCGCACAACCGGAGCTGGGACGAGAACTACGGCGTCGGCGGTGCACCCGGCGGCGGCAACTACTCGTTCACGGCGACCGGCGGCAAGCTCGTCGAGTTCCGCTACACGCTCGCGACGCACGTGCTCGAGATCCTCGTGAGCGACCCGCCGCTCGCGGGAACCGGCCAGACACGCGCCCACTGGGTGAGCGAGGACACCCTCGCCTGGCCCGCCGAACTGCTCGGCGCGGCCGACGCCGACGACACCGTCTGGACGCTCGAGCACTCCGACGATGCGACCCTCGCGGTCGCCGACGGCGAGATCATGGGCGGCGGCGAGCCGATCGAGCTCGAGCGCGACACAGCGGGCCTCACCGACGCGCAGCTGGCGAAGTTCCCGGCGCTCGAGGGCTTCATCGCCCTGCACCCGGTCGGCCTCGACCGCGCCGACGTGCAGCAGCTCATCACCCGCCAGCTGGCCGTCGCGCAGACGACCGGCGACGAGCTGACCGCCTTCACGGGCGTGCAGCTGCCCGGCGTGCTCGACGACCTCTACGCCGACGCCGTGGCATCCGCTGCGCTCGGTCTCGGCTGGCACGGCAAGAAGGCCGAGGCGACGCTCTGGGCCCCGACGGCACGCGAGGTCTCGCTCGAGCGGTGGGATGCCGGCGCCACCGGCGACCCCCAGCGCCTCGATGCCGAGTGGAACGCCGCCGACGGCACCTGGACCGTCGAGGGCCTGCGCAAGGGCGACGAGTACCGCTGGTCGGTCGACGTCTTCGCACCCACGACGGGCGCGTACGAGACGAACTCGGTGACCGACCCCTACTCGGTCGCGCTCACGACGAACTCGGCGCGCACGGTCGTCGTCGACCTCGACGACGCGAAGCTCGCACCCAAGCAGTGGACGAAGGCGAAGGCGCCGGTCGTCGAGCGCGCGGTCGACCGTGCGATCTACGAGCTGCACGTGCGGGACTTCTCGATCACCGACGAGACCGTTCCGGCCGAGGAGCGCGGCACCTACCGCGCCTTCACCCGCGACTCCGCGGGCACGGCCCAGCTGAAGCAGTTGGCGGGCGCGGGCATCAACACCGTGCACCTGCTGCCGACCTTCGACATCGCCACGATCGAGGAGGAGCGGGCAGCCCAGGCGACGCCCGACTGCGACCTCGCGTCGTACGGACCGGCGTCGGCCGAGCAGCAGGCGTGCATCGACGCGATCCGCGACCTCGACGGCTTCAACTGGGGCTACGACCCGTTCCACTTCCAGGCGCCCGAAGGCTCCTACTCGGTCGACGCCGACGGCGGCGCCCGGGTCGAGGAGTTCCGCGAGATGGTCGGGGCCCTGCACGGCATGGGCCTCCAGGTCGTGCTCGACGAGGTGTTCAACCACACCGCCGAGGCCGGCCAGGGCGAGAAGTCGGTGCTCGACCGCATCGTGCCCGGCTACTACCAGCGCCTGAACGCGGTCGGCGCGGTCGAGACCTCGACCTGCTGCCAGAACGTCGCCACCGAGCACGAGGTCGCCGAGAAGCTCATGGTCGACTCGGTCGTGCTGTGGGCCAGGGAGTACAAGGTCGACGGCTTCCGCTTCGACCTGATGGGCCACCACTCGAAGGCGAACATGCTCGCGATCCGCGCAGCGCTCGACGAGCTCACGCTGAAGAAGGACGGCGTCGACGGGTCGAAGGTCTACCTGTACGGCGAGGGCTGGAACTTCGGCGAGGTCGCGAACAACGCGCTCTTCGAGCAGGCCACGCAGGGCCAACTCGGCGGCACGGGCATCGGCACGTTCAACGACCGGCTGCGCGACGCCGTGCACGGCGGGAGCCCGGTCGACGGCACCTCGACGTTCCAGCAGGGCTTCGGGACGGGCCTCGGCACCGACCCGAACGGTCAGCCCGGCACCCCGTCGCAGGCCGACCAGCTGGCCGACCTCGGTCACCAGACCGATCTCGTGAAGCTCGGCCTCGCCGGCAACCTCCGCGGCTACGAGCTGACGGATGCCGCGGGCGACACCGTGCGCGGCGACGAGCTCGACTACCGGGGCTCGCCCGCCGGCTACGCCGACCAGCCCGACGAGGTGATCAACTACGTCGACGCCCACGACAACGAGACGCTCTACGACCTCTCGGTGTTCAAGCTGCCGACCGACACGTCGATGGCCGACCGCGTGCGCATGAACACGCTGTCGCTCGCGACCGTCACCCTGTCGCAGTCGCCCTCGTTCTGGCACGCCGGCACCGAGCTGCTGCGCTCGAAGTCGCTCGACCGCAACAGCTACAACTCGGGCGACTGGTTCAACCGCATCGACTGGACCGGCCAGGAGTCGACCTTCGGCTCGGGCCTGCCGAACGAGGCCGACAACGGCGACAAGTGGCCGATCATGACGCCGCTGCTCGAGAACGCGGCGCTGAAGCCGGCTGCGGCCGACATCGCGAAGGCCGAGGCGTCCGCCCTCGACCTGCTGCGGGTGCGCTCGTCGGTCGACCTGCTCCAGCTCGGCTCGGCTGCGCTGATCGACGAGAAGGTCTCCTTCCCCGGCAGCGGAACGGATGCCACGCCCGGCCTCATCACGATGCTCGTCGACGACCTGGTCGGCGCCGACGTCGATCCGAAGCTCGACGGCGCCCTCGTGGTGTTCAACGCCTCGCCCGAGGCGATCACCGAGCAGGTCGACGGCCTGCAGGGTCGCGGATTCGCCCTCGCGAAGGCGCAGGCGTCCGGTTCCGATGCGGTCGTGAAGACGACCAAGTGGGATGCCGCGACGGGCTCGGTCACCATCCCGGCACGTTCGGTCGCGGTGCTGGTCGACGAGCAGCCGCCGCCCGCCGTGGCGACGGTCACGATCGCGGCGCCGAACAAGCTGCTCGTGAAGGCCGGAGCCGCGGTCAAGGTCGTCGGCCAGACCTTCGCGGTCGACGGAGCGCGCCCGGTCGGCACGGTCACCGTGCTCGACGGCGGCAAGGTCATCGCGACGGTTGCCCTCAAGGCGGGCGACAAGGGGCGGTTCCAGATCGACCTGCCGAAGCTCGGCAAGGGCCTGCACCTGATCCGCACCTCGTTCGACGGCGGAGACGGGTTCAAGGACTCGACCTCGCTGCCGATCCCGATCCTCGTCTCCTGACGAGTTCGTCGGTCGAGTAGGTCGCCTGCGGCCGTATCGAGACCCCGCCCCGAAGGGTCTCGATACGGCGCCGGCGCGCCTACTCGACCGGCGAGGCTCAGCCTCGCGTGAGGGTGAGCGGCACCGTGCTCGGTCCGGTCGAGAAGTGCACCACGGGCGTCGTGCCCGAGCAGTCGTAGGCCGCCGATGCGATCGGGGAGGCCAGGATCTGCTCGGTCACGGCCGTGCCGTCCATCGCGACGCCGTCGACCGTGACATCCATGGTCAGTCCGTTGGTGTCGTGGTCGGTCGTGACGGTCGTGTCGTTCGCGGTGTACTGCCCGGCGAGCGTTCCCGACATCGTGGCCTCGGCGGGCAGCCCGGCGATGTCGACCGCGAGCGTGAGGTTCGGCGAGTACGCGTAGGTGCCGTCGGCCTCGAACGCCAGCCCGGCGCTCCCGGTCGGGTCGTACACGATGCCGTACTCCGTCAGGTCGGCGTTCACCTGGTCGTAGAACGCCTGCATCTGGTCGTCGGCCAGCACCCAGCCGCCCACGAGGCAGTCGCCCGGGGCGGCGGCCGCGGCATCCGCTTCGGCGCCGTCGCCGTCGCCGGCGGCCTCGGTCGCCTCGGCGCTCGCAGAGGCCTTCGGCTTCGCTGACGCCGCGGTCTTGGCATCGTCGGCGGCGGCGCTGCACCCCGCGAGCGTCAGCGCCGCGAGTGCGACGATCGTGCCGGTCACCGCGGTGCGGGCGAACTGAGGGGGGACCTGCATCACTGCCTCCTGTAGGGGGAAACTCCGTGGCTCGCGCATCGACGGGCGAGTGCGTGCATTCTCTCACCCGCGCATGCGCGGACGAGGGCCGAACGACGAGCGACCGCGATCAGCCCGCGAGCACCGAGTGGCAGCGGCCGAGGCGTTCGAGCCACCAGTCCGTGCGCTCGGGCGAGGCCGCGTACCGGTCGAGCAGCCCGGCGTCGGGCACGACCCGGCGCACCTCGATCGCGCCGTCGACGGGCACGAGCGGCGAGCCCGTGACATCCGCTGCCAGCAGCGAGGCCGTGCCGAGCCCGCAGTCGTAGTCGAGGTCGGCGACGGATGCCGCGAGCGCGGCGCCCATCGCGAGCCCCACGCTCGTGTCGAGCGCACTCGAGACGACCACGGGCAGGCCGGCAGCCTCGACGATGCGGAGCGCCCGGCGGATGCCGCCGAGCGGCTGCGCCTTGATCACGAGGAGGTCGGCCGCGCCCGCCTCGGCGACCGCGAGCGGATCGTCGGCCTTGCGCACGCTCTCGTCGGCCGCGATCGGGATGCCCATGTACTTCGTGCGCAGGCGGATCTCGACGAGGTCGTCGATGGTCGGGCACGGCTGCTCGACGTACTCGAGGTCGAACTCCGCGAGGGCGTGGATCGCGTGCTCGGCCTCGTCGACGTTCCACCCGGCGTTCGCGTCGACGCGGATGCGGCCCTCGGGGCCGAGCACCTCGCGCACGGCGCGCACCCTCGCGACATCCTGAGCGAGGGTCTGATCACTCGCCGCGACCTTCACCTTCGCGGTGCGGCAGCCCGGGAAGCGGGCGAGCACGGCGGCCACGCTGTCGGGGTCGACCCCCGGCACGGTCGCGTTCACGGCGATGCGGTCGCGCAGGGCGGCCGGGGTCTCGTTCCAGCCGTAGTCGATCGCGCCCTCGAGCCAGACGGATGCCTCGTGGTCGTCGTACTCGACGAAGGGGCTGAACTCCGTCCACCCGTGCGGCCCCTCGAGCAGCAGCGCCTCGCGCACGTCGATGCCGCGGAACCGCGTGACGAGGGGCAGCGCGACGACTCGGGCGGTGGAGAGCAGGTCGTCGAGCTCAGGCAGTGTCATGAACACATCATCGCAAGCGGCTGCGAGCGCCGCTCATTAGACTCGCGCGAGTGACCGGCACGTTGATCGAACCCCGCTTCCCGCTCGACATCGACGGCGTCGCGCGCCCGTCGCGTTCGCAGGCGCTGCTCGACGCGGTGCGGGCGAACGTGGTCATCGCCGACGGGGCCATGGGCACCATGCTGCAGCGCCACGAGCCCACGCTCGACGACTACCAGCAGCTCGAGGGCTGCAACGAGATCCTCAACGTCAGCCGCCCCGACATGATCGCGGCCATCCACGACGAGTACCTCTCCGTCGGCATCGACGCGATCGAGACGAACACGTTCGGCGCGAACTGGTCGAACCTGTCGGACTACGACATCGACGACCGCATCCACGAGCTCGCCGAGGCGGGCGCCCGCATCGCGCGCGAGCGGGTCGAGGCCGCTGAGGCCGCCGACGGGCGCGTCCGCTGGGTGCTCGGCTCGATGGGCCCCGGCACGAAGCTGCCGAGCCTCGGGCACACCACCTACGACCACCTCAAGCAGACGTTCGCGCTGCAGGCCGAGGGTCTCATCGACGGCGGCGCCGACGCGTTCCTCATCGAGACCTCGCAGGACCTGCTGCAGACCAAGGCCGCCGTCAACGGCTGCAAGCAGGCCATCGTGAGCCGCGGCATCCGCCTGCCGATCTTCGTCGAGGTGACCGTCGAGACCACCGGCACCATGCTCATGGGCAGCGAGATCGGCGCCGCGCTGACGGCGCTCGAACCGCTCGGCGTCGACGCGATCGGCCTGAACTGCGCGACCGGCCCCGCCGAGATGAGCGAGCACCTGCGGCACCTCTCGAAGCACTCGCGCGTGCCCGTGGCCTGCATGCCGAACGCGGGCCTGCCCGTGCTCGGCGCGAACGGCGCGCACTACCCGCTCGAACCGGCCGAGCTCGCGACCGCGCACGAGCAGTTCGTGCGCGAGTTCGGCCTCGGCCTGATCGGCGGATGCTGCGGCACGACGCCCGAGCACATGCTCGCCGTCGTCGAGCGGCTGCGCCCGCTGCGCGCCGGCATCGACGGGGCCGGACCCGATGCCGCGCGCGACCCGAAGCCCGAGGCCGGCGTCGCGAGCCTCTACCAGCACGTGCCGTTCCACCAGGACGCGTCGTACCTCGCGATCGGCGAGCGCACGAACGCGAACGGATCGAAGGCGTTCCGCGAGGCGATGCTCGCCGGCGAATGGGACGAGTGCGTCGAGATCGCGCGCAACCAGATCCGGGTGGGCGCGCACCTGCTCGACGTGTGCGTCGACTACGTCGGCCGCGACGGCGTCGACGACATCCGCGAGGTCGTGTCGCGCTTCGCGAGCGCCTCGACGCTGCCGCTCGTGATCGACTCGACCGAGCCGGCCGTCATCGCCGCCGGACTCGAGCTCATCGGCGGGCGCCCGGTCGTCAACTCCGTGAACTACGAAGACGGGGATGCCCCGACCAGCCGCTTCGGGCGCATCATGCCGCTCGTGAAGGAGCACGGCACGGCCGTGATCGCGCTCACGATCGACGAGCAGGGCCAGGCCCGCACCGCGGACGACAAGATGCGCATCGCCTCGCGCCTCGTCGATGCGCTCGTCGACGACTGGGGCATGCGCGTCGAGGACCTCATCGTCGACTGCCTGACGTTCCCGATCGCGACCGGTCAGGAGGAGACCCGACGCGACGCGATCGAGACGATCGAGGCGATCCGTCGCCTGAACGCGAAGTACCCCGGCATCCACACCACGCTCGGCGTCTCGAACGTGTCGTTCGGCCTCAACCCCGCCGCACGCAGTGTGCTGAACTCGGTGTTCCTGCACGAGGCCGTCGAGGCCGGACTCGACTCGGGCATCATCGACGCCGCGAAGATCGTGCCGCTCGCCTCGCTCTCGGAGGAGCAGCGCAAGGTCGCGCTCGACCTCGTCTGGGACCGCCGCGAGTACGACGCCGACGGCGCGACGACCTACGACCCGCTCGCGGTCATGCTCGACCTCTTCGCGGGCGTCGACACGGCGGCCCTCCGTGACCAGCGCGCGGCCGAGCTCGCCGCACTGCCCGTGGGCGAGCGCCTCGAGCGCCGCATCATCGACGGCGCGTCGAAGGGGCTCGAAGACGACCTCGACCTCGCACGCGCGGGCGGGCTCACGGCCCTCCAGATCATCAACGACCACCTGCTCGAGGGCATGAAGATCGTCGGCGAGCGGTTCGGCTCGGGCGAGATGCAGCTGCCGTTCGTGCTGCAGTCGGCCGAGACGATGAAGGCCGCCGTCGCGCTGCTCGAACCGCACATGGAGAAGACCGAGGCCTCGGGCAAGGGCACCATGGTCATCGCCACCGTGCGCGGCGACGTGCACGACATCGGCAAGAACCTCGTCGACATCATCCTGACGAACAACGGCTACAAGGTCATCAACCTCGGCATCAAGCAGCCGATCGCCGACATCATCGCGGCCGCCGAGGAGCACGACGCCGACGTGATCGGCATGTCGGGCCTGCTCGTGAAGTCGACCGTCGTGATGAAGGAGAACCTCCAGGAGCTGCAGGCGCGCGGCCTTGCGAAGAAGTGGCCTGTGATCCTCGGCGGCGCCGCGCTCACGCGCGCCTACGTCGAAGACGACCTGGCCTCGCTGTTCGACGGCGAGGTGCGCTACGCCCGCGACGCGTTCGAGGGGCTCACGCTCATGGAGCCGCTCGTGAAGGTCGCGCGCGGCGCCGACCCCGCCGAGGTCGGGCTGCCGGCGCTGAAGAAGCGCATCCACGCTGCGGGTTCGAAGCTCACGCTGACCGAACCCGAGGCGATGCCCGGGCGGTCCGACGTGGCATCCGACAATCCGATCCCGACCCCGCCGTTCTGGGGCACGCGCATCGTGCGGGGCATCGCGCTCGCCGACTACGCCGCGTTCCTCGACGAGCGGGCCACGTTCATGGGGCAGTGGGGGCTCAAGCCCGGCCGAGGCGAAGACGGCCTGAGCTACGAGCAGCTCGTCGAGACCGAGGGGCGCCCGCGCCTGCGGTACTGGCTCGACCGGATCCTCGGCGAGGGCATGCTCGACGCCTCGGTCGCCTACGGGTACTTCCCGGTCGTGAGCGAGGGCGACGACCTCGTCGTGCTGCACCACGGCGACGACCCGACGGGTCTGCTCGGCCGGCCGGGGCTGCTCGCACCCGACGGCGGGTCAGGGGGTTCGCTCGGCGAGCAGCGCCTGCGATTCCACTTCCCGCGCCAGCGTCGCGACCGCCACCTGAACCTCGCGGACTTCGTGCGCGCGAAGGAGTCCGGCCAGGTCGACGTGCTGCCCGTGCAGCTCGTGACCGCCGGCGCGCACATCGACCAGGTCACCGCGAAGCTCTTCGCCGAGAACCGCTACCGCGACTACTACGAGCTCAACGGCCTCGTGATGCAGCTCACCGAGTCGCTCGCCGAGTACTGGCACGCGCGCATCAGATCGGAGCTCGGGTTCTCGGCCGAAGACCCGACCGACACCGCAGGCCTGTTCAAGCTCGAGTACCGCGGGGCCCGCTTCTCGCTCGGGTATCCCGCGTGCCCCGACATGGAGGACCGCCGCAAGGTCGTCGAGCTGCTGAAGCCCGAGCGCATGGGCGTCGAGCTCAGCGAGGAGCTGCAGCTGCACCCCGAGCAGTCGACCGACGCGTTCGTGTTCCACCACCCCGAGGCGAAGTACTTCTCGGTCTGACGGATGCCGCGGCGCCCGGCATCTTCTCAGGAAGCCGGCCGCCCGCACCCGTAGGCTGCCAAGTCCAAGGGGAGTACTCCGACACGGTCGGCTCGTCATTACGGATGCACGGCGCATCCCGGGCCACCGGTCCTCGTCCACGAGGATGGAAGAGACCTTGACGTCCATCAGCGACGCCGAGGTCTGGAGCCCCGTTTGAACGTCACACCCCTCGTGTGGATCATCACGATCGCCGTCACGATCGCCTTCTTCGTCTACGAGTTCTTCGCGCACGTGCGGAAGCCCCACGAACCCTCCATCGGCGAGTCGGCTCGGTGGTCGGCGTTCTACATCGGCCTCGCCCTGCTGTTCGGCGTCGGCGTCGGCGCGGTCTCGGGGTGGACCTACGGCGGCGAGTACTTCGCCGGCTACCTCACCGAGAAGGCGCTGTCGATCGACAACCTCTTCGTGTTCCTCATCGTGATGACCGGCTTCGCGGTGCCGAAGATCTACCAGCAGAAGGTGCTGATGATCGGCATCGTGATCGCGTTGATCCTGCGCGGCGGCTTCATCGCGGTCGGCGCGGCGCTGATCCAGAACTTCTCGTGGATCTTCTACATCTTCGGTGCGCTGCTCCTGGTGCTCGCGTACCGCCAGGCGTTCAGCGGCCATGAGAGCAACCCCGCGAACGGCAGATTCATGGGGCTCGTGCGCCGGGTGCTGCCGGTCACCGACGAGTACCACGAGGACAAGCTCACCGTGCGCAAGGGCGGCAAGCGCTTCGTCACGCCCATGCTGCTCACGATCATCGCGATCGGATTCGTCGACCTGATCTTCGCGGTCGACTCGATTCCCGCGATCTACGGCCTGACCGATGAGGCGTACCTCGTCTTCACCGCCAACGCGTTCGCGCTCATGGGCCTGCGTCAGCTCTACTTCCTCATCGGCGGCCTGCTCGAGCGCCTCGTGTACCTCGCACAGGGGCTCGCCGTCATCCTCGCGTTCATCGGCGTGAAGCTCGTGCTGCACGCCATGCACGTCAACGAGCTGCCCTTCATCAACGGCGGCGAGCCGATGCTGTGGGCGCCCGAGATCCCGATCTGGTTCTCGCTGCTGTTCATCGGCGCGACCATCGCGGTCGCGACCGTGGCGAGCCTGCTGAAGACCCGCGGCGATCGAGCGCCCGTGCTCGAGCCGACGGACGCGTCAGCCGGCGGGCTCGACGAGGGGGTCGTCGACGCGCCCGCCGCTTCGTCCCCGACCTCTTCGGCTGAAGGGCGTCGCTGACCGCCGCGCGGCCGTCTCGGCGCCGGAGCCGACGGGCTTCGCGCGCCGGAACGCCGCGAGCACGCCCGTGCCGATCAGGGTGAGGCCGATGACCGTCGTGACCGCGCGCAGGGTGTCCCACGTGAGCGACGAGGTCACGAGCGAGTACAGCAGGAAGCTCGAGAGGTTCTGCCCGAGCGGAGCCCCCGCCTCGTACGAGATGCCGGTGGCCGTGCCCACCGCGAAGGGCCAGAACCAGAGGTTCATGATGAGCCCGAAGGCGTACGAGGCGAGCACGCCGTAGACGGCGAGCATGGCGATCTCGGCGCGCCGCGGCATCCGCCCGATCCGCTGCCCGGGCCGCCGTCGGGGGAGCAGCCCGGCCCCCGCGCCGACCCAGGCGCACGCGAACATCTGGAACGGCGTCCACGGCCCGAACGTGCCGGTCACGATCGTCGAGAGTGCGATCGTGAGCAGGCCGAGCAGCAGTCCGAATCGTGGCCCGAACGCCCGGCCGGCGAGGATCAGCAGGATGAACACGGCCTCGACGCCGCCGACTCCCGTGCCGACGATGCGCACGGCGGCGCCGATCGCGGCGAGCGTGCCGAGCAGGGCGAGCGTGTGCGCGCTGCGGACCGATCCGTCGAGCGCGGCGAGCACGACGACGGCCGCGAGCGGGGCGAGTGCGAGGGCCGCGACGGGCACGGCGGCGCTCGCCTGCGAGGGCAGGGCGGCGGCGACGAGCGGCCAGGTGAACGCCGCGAGGGCGACCAGGTTCGCGACGGTCAGTGCGACGAAGCCCGGGCGGATGCCGCGTGCCGGGCGTGCGGGGGCCTCGGATCGGCGTCCGCCGGTGCTAGAGGGGTCGAGTCGCGAGGTCTGCGGCTCGTGCGTCGGGGCGGATGCCGTCGGCGGCGAGGGAGCGACGGGCGCCTGGTCATCGGCGGGCCCGGACGCGACTCGAAGCCCGACGCCGTCCATCGCGGCGCCGACGACCGGCCGTTCGAGGGCGACCGGCTGCTCGACGACGATCGCCGCGCCGAGGCATCCGTTCGCCATGGGAAGCACGCGATCCGCGAGGGCGGCGACGAAGTCGGCGTCGTGCGTCGCGACCAGCACCGCGGTGCCGCCGTCGGCGGCCCGGCCGAGCGCGGCGGACACGAGCGAGCAGGCCGAGGCGTCCAGCCCCCTGGTCGGCTCGTCGACCAGGAGCACGGCGGGCGACCCCGCCGACTGGATCGCGATCGCGAGGCAGCGGCGCTCGCCGACGGAGAGGTCGCGCGGATGCCGCGCCTGGCGTGCCGTGAACTCGGGCGAGTCGACGGCGAGCCCGAGGAAGGCGGCCAATCGTGCGGCCGTCGTGCCGCGGGGGAGATGCGTCGTGCGATCGCTTCGCGCGCATTCGGCGGCGACCGTCGTGGCGGCGAACAGGTCGTCGGAGGCGTCGGGCACGAGGGCGATCCCGCTGCGACCGGCCGGGGCCTCCCGCAGCGCGACGGCACCCGAGCTCGTCGTGGCGAGTGCGGAGAGCAGGCTCGACTTGCCGGCGCCGTTCGGTCCGGTGAGCGCGACGATCTCGCCGGCCGAGAGGTCGAGTCCGGCCCCGTCGACCGCGAGGTTCTCGGCGTGCATCACCGTCAGGTCTCGGGCGTGCAGCACGACGTGGGCGGTGTCGGCCGACCCGATACGCGTGCGCGCGACATCCGTCGTCCGACTGCCGGGGCCTGCACCCGCACCTGCACTCACGGTCGCCGCGGCGACCGTGCGCGCGACCCCGCCCGAGACCTCCACGCGCACGTCGGCGGAGGCCGCGAACTCGGCCTGCCGATGCTCGGCGACGACCACGCAGATGCCGGCCTCGTGTGCGAGCGCGTCGAGCAGCGCGACGATGCGCGTGCGGAAGCCGGCGTCGAGGTCGGCGAGCGGTTCGTCGACGAGGAGCAGGATCGGGTGCTCGGCGATGGCGGCCGCGATCGCGACGAGGGTCGCCTCGCCGGCCGAGAGCCCGCGCAGTTCGCGGCCGAGCAGGGGGCGGATGTCGAGGCGGTCCGCGATCTCGTCGACGCGCGCCCTGACGATGACCGGGTCGACGCCGCGCAGTTCGAGCGCGAGGCCGATCTCGTCGTCGACCCGTTCGGTGGCGAACCCCTCGCGCGGATGCTGCAGCACGACGCCGACCGTGCGGGCGGTGTCGCGTGGCGGGGTGTGCGAGCGATCGTGGCCGACGACGGTCAGCTCGCCGCTCGCGGCGCCGCCGTCGACGTGCGTGTGCAGGCCGGCGATCGCGCGGAGCAGGGTCGACTTGCCGCTGCCGGTCGCACCTGTGACGAGCGTGAGCGTACCGGGCGACAGGTCGAGCGCGGGAACCACGACGGATGCCCGCGCAGCGTCGCGGTGCACGATCGCGAGGTGCCTCGCCTCGACGGGGCGTTCGCAGACACCGGTGACCGGACGCCCCGCGAGCCCGCGCAGCTCGAGCGCCGCGGCGACCGCGGTGGCCCGTTCGAGGGTGCGCTCGAGCACCGGGGCGAGCAGGCGGGGCCCCCCTCGCTCGCCGCGCAGGCGTTGTGCGAACCGCACGCGGCGCACCGCGTCTGCGAGGGCGGGGAGGCCCGCCCAAGCGACCGCGAGGGTGCGCGCGACGCCGCGCAGCGGTCCGCGCCTGGCGCCACGTGCGAGCAGCCGGGGAACGTCGAGCAGGGCGTTCAGCACGCCGAACGCGAGGATCGTGAGCGCGATCGGCACGGCGCTGAGCGCGGCATCCGCGAGACCGTCGAGGGTCGCCGGGCCGAGCAGCACGACGTGCGAGAACGGCCGCGGGAGCGGGATCTCGGGCAGCGGCAGCACGACCGGGCCCGAGCCGTCGGCCCCGTGGAAGAGCACCCGGTAGACGACCCGGACCCCGATGAACCCCGCGGCGATGAGCGCCGCGGTGCGCAGGGGGGCGGGCCGCAGGGTCACGGCGTCAGGCCGGGCTGCGCGGTCATGCGCTCGGCGCGGCGGGCTCGCCGTTCAGGGTGAAGAGCAGCGCGATGCTCTCGCCGGGTGCGACCTCGAGCGTCGCGAGGCCCTCCTGCGCGTAGCCCCACTCGCCGCCGGCGGGCTTGGTCCAGAGCGACCAGTACGCGAACGCGGCGGGCATCGAGGCGCAGGTCTCGAAGTAGTCGGAGCCGTCTTCTGCGGGCAGCGCGAAGTCGGCGGCGGGAACGCCGTTCACGCGGCAGACGACCTGGTCGCCGTACTCCTCGGTGCCCTCGGTCTCGAGGCCCGCCTCGGCGAGGGCGTCGCTCGCGAGGATCGGCGCGTCGGCGTCGACGCAGGTCGTGCCCGCGGGGGAGTCCGCGACCTCGAGGTCAGAGGGCAGCTCGACGACGACCGCGACGCCGGTGCACTCGCCGGAGTCGGCGCCGGCGCCCGCGTCGGCCGAAGCCGATGCCGACGCGGCGGGCTCCTCGGTGGAGCCCCCGCCGGAGGGGGCGCACGCGGCGAGGGCCAGTGCGAGGAACAGGGCTGCGGAGGCGCCGAGGGCGCGCGAAGTCGTGGTCACCATCCAAGGGTAGGGGGCGGGCGCTGCGGCGGCCGATCTGTGTCGCCGTGCGTACGACGGCCGGTCGTTAGGCTGGTGCGGTGAGCGTTTCCGAATTGTTCGATGCGAGCGAGTGGGTCGACGCGGCATCCGCCGTCGCCGGTGACGCGGGGCTCAGCGACATCACCTACCACCACTCGAACGACGGGCGCATCGCGCGCATCGCGTTCGACCGGCCCGAGGTGCGCAACGCGTTCCGGCCGCACACGGTCGACGAGCTCTACCGGGCCCTCGAAGACGCGCGCACCAACCCGCGCATCGGCGTCGTGCTGCTGACCGGCAACGGCCCGAGCGCGAAGGACGGCGGCTGGGCGTTCTGCTCGGGCGGCGACCAGCGCATCCGCGGTCGCGACGGCTACCAGTACTCCGCCGACGAGGCCGAGGTCGTGCGCGACCCCGCCGCAGCGGCGAGCACCGGGCGCCTGCACATCCTCGAGGTGCAGCGGCTCATCCGCTTCATGCCGAAGGTCGTCATCGCGGTCGTTCCGGGGTGGGCGGCCGGCGGCGGGCATTCGCTGCACGTCGTCTGCGACCTCACGATCGCGAGCCGCGAGCACGGGCGATTCAAGCAGACGGATGCCGACGTCGGCAGTTTCGACGCCGGCTACGGCAGCGCCTACTTCGCCCGCCAGATCGGGCAGAAGTTCGCGCGCGAGGTGTTCTTCCTCGCCGAGGAGTACTCGGCCGATCGCGCCTACGAGATGGGCGCCGTGAACCGGGTCGTGCCCCACGCCGAGCTCGAGCGCGAGGCGATCTCGATGGCGCGCACGATCCTCACGAAGTCGCCCACGGCCATCCGCATGCTGAAGTTCGCGTTCAACGCCGTCGACGACGGCATGGTCGGCCAGCAGGTGTTCGCCGGCGAGGCGACGCGACTGGCATACGGCACCGACGAGGCCGTCGAGGGCCGCGACTCGTTCCTCGAGAAGCGCGACCCCGACTGGGGCCCCTACCCCTGGCACTACTGATGCGGTCGCGCCGATGAGGGGTACGGCTGACCGGGCGGGCCGGTTACCGTGAGCGCCCGGAAACCCCTCATGAGGGTTGCGGCCGGCGACACCGCGGCGATGCTCGCCCAGCTGCGCGAGGCCGTGCTCTTCGACGAGGGTGCGCTCGCCGTGCTGCCGGTGCCGGGCGACACCGAGCCCGCGGCCGATGACCTCGTCGCCGGGTTCGTGCCCGCAGAGGTCGCCCTCGTCGTCGAGACGAGCGGATCGACGGATGCCCCGAAGCGCGTCATGCTCTCGGGCTCCGCGTTGCGGGCGAGCGCGCACGCGACCGAACAGTGGTTCGGCGGCCAACGCGGACAGTGGCTGCTCGCCCTGCCGGCGACCTACATCGCGGGGGCGCAGGTGCTCGTGCGTTCGATCCTCGCGGGCACCGCGCCCGTCGTGCTGCCGCAGGGCGGGTTCACCCCCGAGGCGTTCGTCGCGGCCGCGCGCACGCTCGACCCCGACCACCCGTGGTTCACCTCGCTCGTGCCCGTGCAGCTCGCGCGTCTCGTCGAGGCCGCCGAGCACGACCGTTCGGTCGGCACGGCGCTCGGCTCGTTCGACCGCATCCTGCTCGGCGGGCAGGCGGCGCCCGCCGGTCTGGTCAAGCGTGCGCGGGCACTCGGCGCGCACGTGCACCGCACCTACGGCTCGAGCGAGACGGCCGGCGGCTGCGTCTACGACGGGCACCCGCTGCCGCGCGTCGGCGTACGCGTGGTCGACGGCGAGGTGCAGCTCAGCGGCCCGACCCTCGCGAGCGGCTACCTCGACGACCCCGAGCGCACGGCCGCCGCCTTCACCGTCGACGCCGACGGCACCCGCTGGTACCGCACGGGCGACCTCGGCGAGCTCGTGCCCGACGTCGCCGCCGATGCTGGCACCCCCGCCGGCGCCCCCCGGTTCCCCGACCTGCTGCGCATCACCGGTCGCGCCGACGACGTGATCATCTCCGGAGGCGTCAAGGTCGCCCTCGGCGAGGTCGAGCGGGCCGTGCGCTCCGTCGCCGGGTTCGAGGCCGCGGTCGTGCTGCCCGTGGCCGACCCCGAGTGGGGCGACCGACCGGCGGTCGTCGTCGAGCGAACGGATGCCGCGGCATCCGCACCCCCCACCGAGCCCGTCGGCACCGGCACCGGTGCCGCGCCCGCCCACCCGGCTCTCGCCGCCCTCGCCGCCGCGACCGACGCCGCCGGCCTGCCGCCCGCCGGACGCCCCGTGCGCCTCGTCGCGCTCGACCGCATGCCGCTGCTCGCCTCCGGCAAGCCCGACCGGCGCGCGCTCGCCGCGCTCATCGGACGCGAAGCCACGTCATAGGAACCGCGAACTAGCATGTCGGTGTGGCACGCCCCAACCCCCAGCGCATGAACCAGCCCGACTCCAAGCCCGCCGCGAAGCCCGCGAAGAGCTCCGGCCGCTCCGGCAATCCCGCCAAGGCGGCGGCCGCGGCGAAGGCCGGTCCGGCCCGCGCGGCGCGCACCCGCCTCACGCCCGGCGACTGGATCGCGGGTGCACGCCTGCGCACGCTCCCGCTCGCGATCGCGCCCGTCGCGCTCGGCACGGGAGCCGGCGCCGTGGCGATCGGCGACGGCCAGTGGCATCCGACCCGCTTCGCGCTCGCCCTGATCGTCGCGCTCGCGCTCCAGATCGGCGTGAACTACGCGAACGACTACTCCGACGGCATCCGCGGTACCGACGATCACCGCGTCGGCCCCGCACGCCTCACCGCGTCGGGCCTCGTGAAGCCGAAGGTCGTGCTCGGCGTCGCGCTCGCGTTCTTCGGCGTCGCCGCGCTCGCGGGCCTCGCGCTCACGGTCATCACGCAGCAGTGGTGGCTCATCGCGGTCGGTGCCGCGGCGATCGTCGCGGCCTGGTTCTACACGGGCGGCAAGCGTCCCTACGGCTACGCGGGGCTCGGCGAGCTGTTCGTGTTCGTGTTCTTCGGCCTCGTCGCGACGGCCGGATCGGCGTTCGTGCAATCGCTCACCGTCAACCTCGAGGCATGGCTGGGCGGCGTCGGCGTGGGGCTGCTCGCGTGCGCGGTGCTCATGGCCAACAACCTGCGCGACGTCGAGCAGGACCGCGTCGCGGGCAAGCGCACGCTCGCGGTGCTCATCGGGCCGCTCGCCGGGCGCATCTTCTTCGTCGTGTTCATGCTGCTGCCGTTCGCGGTCGTCGGCGTGCTGGCGCTCTTCTACCCGACCGCGGTGCTCGTGTTCTTCGCGCTGCTGCTCGCGCTGCCGGCGTGCCTCATCGTGCTGACCGCGAAGACGCCGCGCGAGCTGATCCTCGCGCTGCAGCTCGCGAGCTTCACGGCACTCGCGTACGGCATCGGCCTCGGGCTCGCGATCGCGTTCTGATCCGGTGCGGGGCCCCACCCCGTGAAGGGGCGGGCTTCGGATGCCGCGGGCCGGCGCCGTCGGTCAACCGGGCGGATGTCGCGGGCCGGCGCCGTCGGTCAGTCGCGGGCGGTCTCGCTGGAGGTGCCGTCGATCGCGGCATCCTCTTCGGCGTCGTCCTCGTGCACGAGGGGCTTCTCGCGGTGGCGCGCGGCGTAGAGGTCGCCCGCCATCGACTCGCGGGGGCGCCGCAGGAAGAGCAGCGACGCGCTCAGTCCGAACAGCGCGGCCACGAGGGCGGCGATCCAGCCGGGCACCCCGGCGATGAGCAGCACGATGAGGGGCACCACGAACAGCGCGACGCGCAGGGCGGTGTACCAGATCCAGACGGGCACGGACTTCACCATGCAAGTCTAGGTCGGGCTGCCTGTGCGCACTCCCAGCCCGGATCGGCTCTCACGCGCCTAGACTGACGGGATGGTACGCGTCTGGTTCGTGGGCGGCATCGTCGCCGTGATCTTCTGGATCTACGCGATCGCCGACTGCGCCTTCTTCGATCGATCCCGCATCCGCGGAGTGAGCCGCGGGTGGTGGCTCGCGATCATCGTGCTGCTCCCGGTGATCGGCGGCATCCTCTGGTTCCTCATCGGTCGCGGTCGCGCATGGCGCGGTCGCGCCGGCAAGACCGTCGCGCCCGACGACGATCCCGAGTTCCTCCGCGGTCTCAAAGCCGATGCCGACCAGGACGAGCGCATCCGTCGACTCGAGCAGGAGCTCGCCGACCTCGACGGCGACCAGTCCAAGAAGGACGATCCGCGCGATCCCCGCCCGCACGAGCCGAAGCCGCACGACGGTCCTGACGCCTCGGGTGAGGCGGGAGCCTCCGGCCGGCCGAATGGCTGAGGCGTCGGGCGCAGGCCCGACTCCGGCATCCGACCTTCAGCGAAGCCCCGCGACCGCGGCGGCCATCGCGCTGCTCAGCGGGTTCGTGCGCGCCGGCGTCCGCGACGTGGTCGTGGCCCCGGGGTCGCGCTCGCAGGCGCTGGCCCTCGCCGCGGCCGAGCTCGAGCGGGTCGGCGCGATCCGCCTGCACGTGCGCATCGACGAGCGCAGCGCCGGGTTCCTCGCGCTCGGCCTCGCAGTCGAGTCCGGGCGCCCGGCGGTCGTCGTCGTCACGTCGGGCACCGCGGTCGCGAACCTGCACCCGGCCGTGCTCGAGGCGCATCACGCGGGCGTGCCGCTCATCGTGTGCTCGGCCGACCGGCCGGTCGAGCTGCGCGGCATCCGCTCGAACCAGACCACCGTGCAGCCGGGCATCTTCGCCGGCGCCGTGCGCATGGAGCGCGATGTCGCGGCGCCCGCCGGCGACCCCGGCGAGACCGACGCGGCGGCCCGACTCGCGCGCACGGCCGTCGCCGTCTCGCTCGGGCGCGACGACCGGAGCGTGCCGGCGGCGCATCCCGGGGCCGGCCCCGTGCACCTGAACCTCCAGTACAGCGAGCCGCTCTCGACGGCCGTGCACCTCGACGAGGCGCCCACGCCCGCAGAGGGCGATCCGGTGACGGATGCCGCGACGCGCGCCGCGGCATCCGTCGACGCCGATGCCGAAGGCCGCCCGAAGGGTGCGATCATCGGGGCGGGTCCTCGCACGGTCGTCGTCGCGGGTGCCGGCGCGGGCCCGGGCGCCGAGCAGTTCGCGCGCGACGGCGGATGGCCGCTGCTGGCCGAGGTCGCGAGCGGTGCCCGTTTCGGCCCGAACCTCGTCGTCGCCTCGCGCGAGCTGCTGAACGAGCCGGGCTTCGGCGACCGCATCGAGCGCGTCGTGGTCTTCGGGCATCCGACGCTGTCGCGCGAGGTTCCCGCGCTCGTGCAGCGCCGCGACGTCGAGGCGATCGTCGTGGCCCCAGCGGGCATCGAGTGGTACAACCCGGGGCGCCGCGTCCGCCGGTTCGAGCGTGCGGTGCGCGCCGAGCCGCAGCCGACGCCGCTGCCGCCCGAGGCGCGCGAATGGCTCGGGCGCTGGGTGCACGCGAGCCGCTCGATCGTCGACGCGGGCCTGCCGCAGACGCTCGGCCTCATGAGCGGGGTCGACGAGACCGGGCACGTCTCCGACTACGCGGCGCAGCGCGAGTACATGAAGGCGCAGCTCGCGGCCGTGCGCGAACCCGTGTCCCGCCGCATGCTCGTCGACGCCGTCTGGGCGGCGACCTGGCCGCACGACCGACTCGTGTTCGGGGCCTCCCGGCTCATCCGCGACGCCGATCGCGCGGTCGCCGGTCGCCGCATCACGGTGCACGCCAACCGCGGACTCGCGGGCATCGACGGCACCGTCGCGACCGCGGTGGGCATCGCGATCGCCAGCGGCTCGGTCACGCGCGCCGTGATCGGTGACCTCACGCTGCTGCACGACGTCGGCTCGCTGCTGTTCGGCGCCGCTGAGGCGCGGCCTCGCCTGCAGGTCATCGTCGGCAACGATGGCGGCGGCACGATCTTCGACGCCCTCGAGGTCGCGGGCTCGGCGGAGGCCTCGGCATTCGACCGCGTGCAGTACACACCGCAGTCGGTCGACCTCTCGGCACTCGCCACCGCCTACGGCTGGGGCTACGCACGGGCCACGACCCGCGGCGAGCTGAGCGACGCCCTCGCGGCGCCCGTCGACGGGCCGAGCCTGCTCGAGGTGCCGCTGCCGCGCTGACCCGCGTGCCGCCACCCCTTGCCGCGGCATCCGCTCGGTCGACAGGATGGAACCCTGCGCGGCGCCGCGTCGCGCGAGGGGAGTCGTCATGAACCACGCGCCGTACTGGACCGCCGACCCGATCGACCTGCTGCGCGTCGGTGAGGGGTTCCGCCTGGCCGACGTCGACCCCGACTCCTCGCCGGGGTTCGAGGGCGGCAAGTCCGCGGGCCAGCAGGCGCTCGCCGACGGCGTCGCCCGCCTCGCGGAGCTGCAGGAGCAGCTCTTCGCGAGCAGTCGTCTGGGCGACGACCGGCGCATCCTGCTCGTGCTGCAGGCCATGGACACCGCGGGCAAGGGCGGCATCGTCAAGCACGTCATGGGCTCGGTCGACCCGCAGGGCGTGCAGCTGGCGAGCTTCAAGAAGCCGACCGAGGAGGAGCTCGCGCACGACTTCCTCTGGCGCATCCACAAGGAGGTGCCCGGCCCCGGCCTCATCGGCGTCTTCGACCGCTCGCACTACGAGGACGTGCTCATCGCGCGCGTGCGCGGCTTCGCCCCGCCCGAGGAGATCGAACGCCGCTACGGCGCGATCAACGACTTCGAGCGCGAGCTCACCGCCACCGCGACCACCGTCATCAAGGTCATGCTGCACATCTCGCCCGACGAGCAGCGCGCACGCCTGCAGGACCGCCTCGATCGACCCGACAAGCACTGGAAGTTCAACCCCGGCGACATCGACGAGCGACTGCTCTGGGGCGACTACCAGCAGGCCTACCAGCTCGCCTTCGACCACACCGCGACGGCGGATGCCCCGTGGTTCGTGATTCCCGCGAACCGCAAGTGGTACGCGCGGCTGGCCGTGCAGCACCTGCTCACCGACGCGCTCGAGCGCATGAGCCTCGAGTGGCCGAAGGCCGACTACGACGTGGCCGAGCAGAAGGCCAGGCTCGCGGCGAGCTGAACCGCCGGTTTGTCGAGCGGCCGGCGGCTCCTGCTACCTGCCGAACGCCTCGACGATCGGCCGGAACTTCATGACGGTCTCGGCGAGTTCGTCGGCCGGCACCGAGTCGTGCACGATGCCGCAGCCCGCGTAGGCGTGCACGGTGCCGTCGGCGTCGATCTGCGCGCAGCGGAGGGCGATCGCCCACTCGCCGTCGCCGTCGCCGTCGACCCAGCCGACCGGCCCGGCATAGCGTCCGCGATCGAAGCCCTCGAGCTCGGCGAGCACCGAGAGCGCGACGCGACGGGGCGTGCCCGCGACCGCGGCGGTCGGATGCACGGCGCGCACGAGGTCGAGTGCGCTCGACCCGTCGCCGAGGGTGCCCTTGAGGTCGGTCGCGAGGTGCCAGAGGTTCGGCAGCTGCAGCGTGAACGGTTCGGGGCTCGCGTCGAGGCGGGCCGTGTGCGGCTCGAGGCGCTTGACCGCGCTCGCGACGGCCAGGGCGTGCTCGGCCCGGTCCTTCGCGGACTCGGTCAGGGCCACGGCCCGTTCGCGATCGGAGGCCTCGCCCGCACCCCGCGCGGTCGTGCCCGCGAGCACGCGCGCCGAGACGGTGCCGTGGTCGACGCGCACGAGGGTCTCGGGGCTCGCCCCGATGAGGCCGTCGACCGCGAACACCCACGTGTCGGGATAGTCCTCGGCGAGCCGGTGGATCGTGGCCCGCAGGCCGTCCTCTTCGTGCAGTTCGCCCACGAGCTCGCGCGCGAGCACGACCTTCGCCAGCTCGCCGCCGTCGATGCGGCGCACCGCCTCGGCCACTGCGGCCTCGTAGCGCTCCGGCGGAACCGCGCCCGGCGCGAACGTCACGCGCGGCACGCGACGGCGAGGCGCCGGTTCGGGGATCTCGAGCGATTCGGATGCCGCGGCATCCGCCCGCGCGTCGCCGTCTGCGGGCTCGGCATCGGGCGCCTCGACGAGGGCGATGCGCGTGACCCAGGCGCGGCCGTCGCGTCGCCCGAGCACGAGCTCGGGCACGATCAGGACGCTCGTCGACTCCGACTCGTCGGCGAACGCGAACGCCCCGAATGCGACGAGGCCCGTGCCGGGGAGCCCGACGCGGTCGTCGATGTCGGCGTCGGCCGAGAGCTCGGTCCAGACGGCGGCCGCATCGGCGACCCGATCGACGCCGGTCGTCTCGATGCGCAGCGTCTCGCCGAGGCCGACGATGCCCTCGCCGCGGCGCATCCAGAGCAGCGGATGCCGCGGGTCGGCGCGCGGGATGAGGGGCGCGAGTTCGTCGACCGGCTCGGTGCGCACGACGAGGCGCGACCGGGAGCGCTGGGGCGCGGCATCCGTGTTCGTCACCGGATCAGCCTACGACCGAGCCCTGCGCATCGGCCTCACGCTCGACCGGCGTGCGAGGGTCAGGCCTCGACGACGTCGACGCCGCGCCAGAACGCGACGTGACCGGCGATCTCGGCGGCCGCCTCGGACGGCGTCGGGTAGAACCAGGCCGCATTCGGGTTGCGCGACCCGTCGACGTCGACATGGAAATAGCTCGCGGTGCCCTTCCAGTGGCAGACGCTCCGGTTGTCGCTCGACGCGAAGTGCGCGTCGACGATCGACTCCCGGGGGAAGTAGTGGTTGCCCTCGACGACGACCGTGTCGTCGGACTCGGCGATGACCGTGCCGTTCCAGATGGCCTTCATGCTTGCTCCTGTTCGTCGTTCGCGGGTCGTGCGCGGATCGGCGGGTGCCGCAGTCCGCGGACGCCCGCCCACGACATCCAACGCACTCGATGCCCTCGGCATTCCGCTGCATGCTTCCCAGCGCATGCACCGGAGCCGCGGCCTAGAATCGAAGGATGACGCGCGCAGATCTCGGCAAGGATCCCAGCCAGGTATCGGCGATGTTCGACCGGGTGGCGGCCAGGTACGACCGCACGAACACCGTCCTCTCGATGGGCAACGCGCCGCTCTGGCGCGTCGCGACCACGCGTGCCGTGGCGCCGAAGCCCGGAGAGCGCATCCTCGATGTCGCCGCAGGCACGGGCACCTCGAGCGCGAGCCTCGCCGCCTCGGGCGCCTCCGTCGTCGCCGCCGACTTCTCGCCCGGCATGATCGAGGTCGGCCGGGCCCGCCAGGAGCGCGTGCCCAACCTCGTGTTCGTCGAGGCCGACGCCACGAACCTGCCCTTCGGCGACGACGAGTTCGACGCCGTGACGATCTCGTTCGGCCTGCGCAACGTCAACGGGCCCGAGAAGGCGCTCGCCGAGTTCCTCCGCGTCACCAAGCCCGGCGGTCGCCTCGTGATCTGCGAGTTCTCCCAGCCGCCCGCGCCCATCATCCGCCTCGGCTACCACGGCTACCAGCGCTACGTCATGCCGACGCTCGTGCGCTGGTCGAGCTCGAACGACGACGCCTACGACTACCTCAACGAGTCGATCGACGCATGGCCCGAGCAGCCCGAGCTCGCGGCGCTCATCCGCAGCGTCGGCTACACCGATGTCGCGTGGCGCAACCTCACGGGCGGCATCGTCGCCCTGCACCGGGCGCGCAAGCCGCTCGCGTGACCGCGGGCGCCGCGCCGCGGCATCCGTCACTCGCCCGCGCGTCCAACGCGAGGGCTCGCCGTGGAAGCGGCGTCGACCGGGTGCACAGGTCGACCCCGATAGACTCGAAATCGTGAATCCGAGCCATCCGGTCGCGCGTCGCGGCTCTGCGCTCGCTTCGAACCTCGGTCTGAGCGAGCGCCTGTTCGCGTCATCCGCCGACAAGGCGATGGCGAAGGCGATCGACGACGGCATCGATCGGGTCGAAGCGGGTCTCGTCCGTGAAGTGCGTTTCGCCGATTCGATCGCGGATGCCTCGACCCGCTACCTGCTCGACGCCGGCGGCAAGCGCGTGCGGCCCATGCTCACGCTGCTCACCGCCCAGCTCGGCGCGGGCATCACCGACGACGTGGTCACCGCCGCCGAGGCGATCGAGATCACGCACCTCGGCTCGCTCTACCACGACGACGTCATGGACGAGTCGGAGCGTCGTCGCGGCGTGCCGAGCGCACAGACCGTGTGGGGCAACAACGTCGCGATCCTCACCGGCGACCTGCTGTTCGCCAGGGCGAGCCAGCTCATGGCCGAGCTCGGCGAACGCGCGATCCGCATGCAGGCCGGCACGTTCGAGCGTCTCGTGCTCGGGCAGCTGCACGAGACCGTCGGCCCCGGCGAGGGCGACGACCCCATCGAGCACTACATCCAGGTGCTCGCCGACAAGACCGGCTCGCTCATCGCGGCCGCCGCGCAGTCCGGCCTCGTGTTCTCGGGTGCCGACCCCGCCTACGAGGCGCCCGTCGTCGAGTTCGGCGAGAAGATCGGCATCGCGTTCCAGCTCATCGACGACGTCATCGACCTGTCGCCGCAGCCCGAGACCACCGGCAAGGTGCCGGGCACCGACCTCCGTGCGGGCGTCGTCACCCTGCCCGTGCTGCGCCTCGCCGAGCTGGCGAAGACCGATCCCGCGTCCGCAGACCTGCTCCGGCGCATCCAGCGCGACGTCATGGTCGGCATCGACCCGGCCGACGCCGGCGACCCCCACGACACGAACACGCTCGCCTCGCGCATCGTGCCCTCGCGCGAGACCGTCGACGCGATCGTCGCCGAGCTGCGCGAGCACGAGGCGACCACGGCCACCTTCGACGAGGCGCACCGCTGGGCCCGCGAGGCCGTCGAGGCGCTCGCGCCGCTGCCGGAGGGCACCGTGAAGAAGGCGCTCATCCGCTTCGCCGAGACGGTCGTCGACCGGGCGAGCTGAGGCAGGGCATGACGAAAATCAGGAGAATCGAGCCTTCAGGGCTTGTGGACGGGGCATCAGCCGCGATCTCCTGAATTCGTGTGGAGTGGTCGGCGACAAGGGGGAGGTTCGAGCACGTGACCAGGAACAAGCTTCGACTCGCGATCGTCGGCGCCGGGCCGGCCGGCATCTACGCCGCCGACATCCTGCTGAAGGCCGAGCGCAACTTCGACGTCTCGATCGACCTGTTCGACCACCTGCCCGCGCCGTACGGGCTCGTGCGCTACGGCGTCGCCCCAGACCACCCGCGCATCAAGGGCATCATCACGGCGCTCCGCGAGGTGCTCGACCGCGGCGACATCCGCATCTTCGGCAACGTGCGCTTCGGCACCGACATCTCGCTCGACGACCTCAAGCGCCACTACAACGCCGTCATCTTCGCCACGGGCGCGGTGCAGGACTCGTCGCTCCGGATCCCGGGCATCGACCTCGAGGGCTCCTACGGCGCCGCCGAGTTCGTGAGCTGGTTCGACGGTCACCCCGACGTGCCCCGCACCTGGCCGCTCGAGGCCGAGTCGGTCGCGGTGATCGGCAACGGCAACGTGGCGCTCGACGTCGCCCGCATGCTCGCCAAGCATGTGGAAGACCTGATGGTCACCGAGATCCCCGACAACGTCGCGGCCGGGCTCTCGGCGTCGCCCGTCACCGACGTGCACGTGTTCGGACGCCGCGGCCCGACATCCGTGAAGTTCACGCCCCTCGAACTGCGCGAGCTCGGCGAACTGCGCGACGTCGACATGATCCTCGCCGACGAGGACTTCGAGTACGACGATGCGGCCCGTGCCGCAGTCGCCGGCAACAAGCAGGTCTTCGTCATCGACAAGGTGCTCCAGCAGTGGCGGCAGCGGTCGGTGGGCGAAGCGTCGCGCCGGTTGCACCTGCACTTCTTCGCCAAGCCGCTCGAGGTCGTCGACGACGGCACCGGGCGCGTGAGCGCGATCCGCTACGAGCGCACGCGGTCCGACGGCGCGGGCGGGGTCGTCGGCACGGGCGAGATCCGCGAGATCCCCATCCAGGCGGTCTACCGGGCCGTCGGCTACTTCGGCTCGCCGCTGCCGGGCGTGCCCTTCGACGAGCAGTTCGGCGTGATCCCGAACCACGAGGGCCAGGTGCTCCTGCGCGACCCCGAGACGGGCGAGTCGCGCCAGATGTACGGCGTCTACGCCACCGGGTGGATCAAGCGCGGCCCCGTCGGGCTCATCGGCCACACGAAGTCCGATGCCATGGAGACCATCAAGCACGTCATCAACGACCTCGGCAACTGGTGGACGCCCGAGTGGCCCTCGGAGGAGTCGGTGCTCGAGATGCTCGATGCCCGCGGCATCGCCTACACCGACCTCGACGGCTGGCACCGCCTCGACCAGCACGAGCGTTCGCTCGGCGAGGCCGAGAGCCGCGTGCGCATCAAGGTCGTGCCGCGCGACGACATGGTGCAGATCTCGCGCGACGGTGCGTGAGCGGCGTTCCTTCCTGCGGGGTTCCTGCGTCTGACCGTCCTGGTTCTGACGTTCCTGCGTCTGAGGGGCGGATGCCGCGGCGCGGCCTGTGCATGACGCTCAGGCCCGATCGCGTCCGGCGAGTACGCTGCACGACGTGCCGCCCGAGACCATGACCGCCGTCGTGCCGATCGCGACCGCGCTCGTGGCCGCCGCGCTCGGGGCCCTGCTGGGGTGGTGGCCGCTCGCGGCGTGGGTGCGGCGATCGCTGCGTGCGCCGGCCGGGTCTCACGGCGAGCGGATGCCGCAGCGCACGATCCGCGTCTCGGCCGCTGTCGTCACGGCCATCACGTTCGGCCTGCTCGGCCTGCGGTTCGCCGCGACGTGGGTGCTGCTCCCGCTGCTCGTCTTCGCCGCGGCGGCGACCGTGCTCGCTCTCGTCGACCTCGCCGAGCACCGCCTGCCCAACGCGGTCGTGTTCCCGGCGCTCGGCGTCGTGGGCGTGCTGTTCCTCCTCGCGACACTCCTGACCGGCCGACCCACGTCGTTCCTCCTCGCGCTCGCCGGAGCGGTCGCGATGTTCGCCGTCTACCTGCTGCTCGCACTCATCTCACCCGGCGCCATGGGCATGGGCGACGTGAAGCTCGCACTGCTCATTGGTCTCGTGCTCGGCTGGTTCGGCCTCTCGGCCTGGATCATCGGGCTCCTCGGGGCGTTCGTGATCGGCGGGGTCATCGCCGTCGTCGGGCTCGCGACGCGACGCGTGACCCTGCGCGGATCGATCCCGTTCGGTCCGTCGATGCTCGCCGGAGCCCTCGTCGCCGTGCTGGTCGCGGGAGACGTCCCGACGTTCATCGGCATGGCGACGATAGGCTGAACCCACCGAGACCCCGGGGGAGGTGTCGTGGCAGAGCATCCGGCCGACCATCGTTCCGGTTCGGCATCCGACCCGCCCGTCGGTTCGCCGGCAGCAGACGTGCATGCGGCAGTCGCCCCGGCCGCCTCCGCAGCCTCGGCCACCTCCGGGCATGACGAACGCTGGCGGCCCGACGTGCTCGGCCCCGGGTTCGAGCAGCGCACGCTGCCGCTCGGCACCGACGACGAGGGCGAGGTCGTCGCGACGCTCGTGCGGCACGATCCCGGGTTCCGGTGGTCGCTGCGGCGCGGCGCGGCATCCGGAGTCGACGTGCTCTACGTGCACGGCTGGAGCGACTACTTCTTCAACCCCGAGCTCGCACGATTCTGGTCCGATGCCGGCGCCCGGTTCTTCGCACTCGACCTCCGCAAGTACGGGCGGAGCCTCCGGCCCGGGCAGACGCCCGGCTTCGTCACCGACCTCGCCACGTACGACGACGACATCGAGGCGGCGCTGGGGGTCATGGGCCACGGGCGCGGAGCCGCGGCATCCGCCCGGCCGCTCCTGCTGCTCGGACACTCGACCGGCGGGCTCACGCTCAGCCTGTGGTCGGCGCGCAACCCCGGACGCGCGGCCGCGCTGGTGTTGAACAGCCCGTGGCTGGAGTTCCAGCTCAGCGCCACCGGACGCGCCGCGCTCGCGCCCGTCATCGGCTGGGGCGCCCGTGTGAACCCGCTCGGACCCATGCCCAACGTGGATCTCGGCTTCTACACGCGCACCGTCGCGAAGGAGCTCGGCGGCGAGTGGGAGTACTCGCACGAGTGGCGGCCCGACCGCGGATTCACCGTGCACCCCGCCTGGCTCACCGGAATCCTCGCCGGGCACGCGACCGTCGCCCGCCGCATCGACGTCGGCGCGCCCGTGCTCACGCTGCTCTCGAAGCGGTCGACGCTGCTGCCCCGGTGGGACGAGGCCATGCGCTCGTCCGACATCGTGCTCGTCGTCGACGAGATCGCCGAGCGCACCCTGCGACTCGGGCCGAACGTGACGGTCGCCCGCATCGACGGCGCGCTGCACGACGTGTTCCTCTCGCGCGAGCCCGTGCGGGCCGCCGCCTACGCGGCCATCACGCGCTGGCTCCGCGGTTACGCCCCGCGCCGCTGACGCGCCCGTCCCCGCCCGGGCGGCTGCCGCGCGCGTGGAGGGAGCTTCGGCGCGGTGAGGTCGCGCCGAGCCTCACTCGGTGTGCAGAACCGTCCTCACTCGATGCGGTGACTCGTTCTGCACAGGCGGTGGGCAGGCGTGATTCCTCGACCGGATGCTCGATCCGGGGGTCGAGGACGTCCGGACTGGGGAGCCTTGGCGGATGGAACTTCCCCGGCTGCCCAACGGCCTCATCCGGTTCGCCGACGTGCGTGAGGCAGGACTGCAGCGAACCCTCGCCGCCGACCTCGCCGCTCGTCGAATCGTCCGCGTAAGGCGCGGCGTCTACGTCGACGCGCCTCCGCTCGGAACACCGGAGTGGCGCCGCGATGAACTCCGTCACACCCATCTCGTCTCCGCCGCGGCCGAGAGCATGCGGGCGCCCGTGTTCACGGGGTTCTCAGCGCTCGCGCTCCTCGGGTTGCCGAGCTTCGGCCGATGGCCGCGCGACGTCTGCGTGCTCGCCGACGGCCCGACCGGGCATCGTCGGCCGGGCGTCGTCGCCGTCGCGGCCCCGCGCCCGCCAGACGTCGAGCGTGTGCAGGGCGGCATGTTCGTGACCTCGGTGGAGTTCGCCCTCGTCCAGGCCTGTCGCGTGGGCACGCTCGCCGCGGCACTGGCCGCAGTCGATGCCGCGTTGTGGGTGCCGAGCGGCGCGGGACGCGCTCCGCTCACGACGATCGAACGGCTGCTCGGCGAGCACGAGCGACTGATGCCCTACCCCGGCAGCCGCCGAACGGAGGCCGTGCTGGTTCGCGCGACGAGCCGATCCCAGACCGTGCTCGAAACGGTCAGCCGCCTCGTCATCGAGGAGTGCGGGTTCCAGGCGCCGGTTCTGCAGGAGTCGTTCCGTCTCGACGAGCTCGCGATGACCGCGGACGTCGACTTCTGGTGGCCGTCGGTGCGTGCCATCGGTGAGGCTGACGGCCGCGGGAAGTACCTCGCGGGTGCGACCGCCCACGGATCCGCTGTGCCGGCGGGGGAGTCGCTCGTCTCGGCGATCGCAGCCCGTGCGGTGATCCGAGAGAAGGACCGCGAGAATGCACTCCGCCGCCGAGTGACGTCGATGGACCGCTGGGACTGGACCGACATGGTGCGCAAAGACCCGCTCGAGCAGCGCCTGCTCGCCATGGGAGTGCCGCGCACGAGGCAGCGCCGGGCGCTCGTCGGCTCGCCCGAGGCATCCGTGCTTCGCTCAGATCGTGCCTGAGGACGGTTCGATGCGGTGAGGAACACTCGAACGGTCCTCACCGCATCGAAGTCACCTCACGAGCGCCCGGGGCGCCGCGCTCAGCGGAAGTTCGTGAACTGCAGGGCGACGTCGAGGTCCTTGCCCTTGAGCAGGGCCATGGTCGCCTGGAGGTCGTCGCGGCTCTTGGACGAGACGCGCAGCTCGTCGCCCTGGATCTGGCTCTTGACCGTCTTGGGCGCCTCGTCGCGGATGATCTTCGAGATCTTCTTCGCGTTCTCGCTGTCGATGCCGTTCTTCAGCGCGATCTCGATGCGGAACTCCTTGCCCGAGGGGTAGGGCTCACCCGTGTCGAGCGAGCGCAGCGTGATGCCGCGCTTGATGAACTTCGACTCGACGACCTCGAGCACGGCCTTGACGCGCTCGTCGGTCTGCGCCTTCAGCAGGATCTTCTCGCCCGACCACTCGACCGAGGCGCCGATGTTCTTGAAGTCGTAGCGCTGCTCGACCTCTTTGCGCGCCTGGTTGACGGCGTTCTCGGCCTCCATGTGGTCGACCTTGGAGACGATGTCAAACGTGGAATCAGCCATGCAGGCCAGTCTACCGAGGGGCTCGCCTCCGCGAACAGCGCCGAGCTGCGCCCTGCGAACAGCGAACTCGACATCAGTGAGCAGGCGCAGGTCGGGCGGATGCCGCGGCGCGCGCCCGCGCCTCTCGCGCCCGCCGGCGGGCGGGCGTCAGGCCGGCGGCGGGGTGGCCGTCGACGAGCGCACGCGCAGCTCGAACGGGAGGGGAGTCGAGGCGGGCGCCGCGGCATCCGACCCGGGTTCGAGCTGTTCCATGAGGATCTCCACGGCCTTCTCGCCCTGGAAGCGGGGGAACTGCGCGACGGTCGAGAGCCCGAAGAAGTCGGAGAGGTCGTGGTCGTCGATGCCGACGATGGAGACGTCGCGGGGCACGACGAGGCCGAGTTCGCGGGCGGCGAGGATCGAGCCGATGGCCATCTCGTCGGAGGCGGCGAAGATGGCGGTGGGGCGGTCGTGGGGCACGCCGAGCAGTTGCTTCGCGGCGTGGAACCCGCCGCGGATCGTGAAGTCGGCCGGCGCGAAGAGGCGGTCGTCGACCTCGATGCCGGCCTCGCGGAGGGCGTTCTCGTAACCGTGGCGACGGTTGGTCGGCAGGTGGAAGTCGAGGTCGTTCTCGAGGTCGCCGCCGATGTGCGCGATGCGGCGGTGGCCGAGCGCGAGCAGGTGCTCGGTGGCGAGCTTGGCGACGGCCACATCGTCGATCGTGAGCGTGCGGACCCCGGTGATCGGGCCGCCGACGCCGACGAGCGGCTTGCCGAGGTCGTGCAGTCGCGCCACCTCGGGTTCGGTGAGCTCGAGCGAGACGGCGATGACGGCGTCGACGCGCTGGCGCAGGAGGAAGTGCTCGAACACGCTCGCGCGCTCGCCGCTGTCGCCCGAGAGGTTGTAGAGCGTGAGGTCGTAGCCGCGCCGGAGCAGCGCACCCTGCGCGCCCTCGAGCACCGAGGAGAAGAACCATCGGTTGAGGAACGGGATCACGACGCCGATGTTGCGCGTGCGCCCCGACGCGAGGCTCGACGCGTTCGACGAGACGACGTAGCCGAGCTGCGCGGCCGCATCGAGCACCTTCGACTTCGAGGCGGCGGAGACGTGCCCGCGGCCGCTGAGCGCACGCGAGACGGTCGCGGTCGAGACGCCGGCGAGCCGAGCGACCTCTTCGATGCCGGCCATCGCGCCTCCGTACGGGTCGGGCTGGAACCTCGACATCCTATCGTCCGGTGCCCTGCGTGGCGCGTTGCCCGGCCCGCCCTCGTAAGGTAGACAGGCACGGTCGGGCCCACGTTCGGGGGAGGGGCGGTGTCCGCCATCCACCGAACCGAAGGGAATCACGCACGTGAAGTGGGTCAAACGAATCGTTCTCACGCTCGTCGTCGTGTTCGCCGCGTTCTACGTGATCACGCGTCCTGAAGAAGCCGCGAACATCGTGCAGGGCGCGTTCGGCGCCGTGTTCAGCGCGACCGAGGCGATCGGCCAGTTCTTCAGCACGCTCGCCTCCTCGTAGTCCCATGGGCGTCTTCGGAGACCCGAACGTCGAACAGCACCTGATCTCCGACGAGGGCGAGTTCGTCGTCGACGAGGTGCGCAAGCACTGGGCCGCGGTCGTGAGCGCGATCCTCGAGGCGCTCGCCGCGATCCCGGTGCTGCTGCTGATCCTCTGGCTGCCGTCGACGGCGTACTGGGTGCCGCTGCTGCTGGCGCTCGGCCTCGTCGTGCACGCCTCGTGGCGCATCATGGGCGCCCGCATGGACCGGTTCGTGATCACGAACATGCGCGTGTTCCGCGTGCACGGCATCCTCACGCAGAACATCGCGACGATGCCGCTCGCGCGAATCCTCGACATCTCGGTGCACCGTCCGCTCATCGGCCGCATCCTCGGCTACGGCCACTTCGTGTTCGAGTCCGCGGCGCAGGAGCAGGGGCTTCGCGACATCCGCTTCGTGCCGAAGCCGGGCGAGCGCGGGCTCACGATCCAGCGCACCATCCAGCGCGCGGGCCTCCGCGGGTCGGCGCAGGCGTGGCGTGCCGAAGACGAGCGTCGCGAGCGCGAGGCGGCCGGTGCTGCGCCAGCGGCTTCGGCCCAACCCGCCCAGACCGCGGCGCTGCCGACGAGCGCCCCGACCTACTCCCCGTCGACGTCCGCGTCGAACGACACGGCGGAGTTCCCTTCCGAAGATCAGAACTCGACGGCCGAGATGCCGTGGTGGCGGGCGCAGTAGACGCCCGATCGCCCGCGCGATTCCGGGCTTCTCGACGGGCGAACGGATGCCGCGGCATCCGCTTCGGGCCTCGATTTCACGTCACGGCACCTCACGGGTATCCTTGACAGGCCCCCGGTTGTGTGCAGAACTCGGTCGGGTGCGACTGGCGAGTTACCCAAGCGGCCAAAGGGATCTGACTGTAAATCAGCTGTCATCGACTTCGGGGGTTCGAATCCCTCACTCGCCACCGAAAGCCCCGGTCAGACGCAGTTGCGACTGAGCCGGGGCTTCGTCGTTCCGGGCCTCCGAGCTCCGACGGTCGACGGCCGACGGATGCCGCGGGCGGCCCGGTCAGCGAGGCACGGCGCCGAGCGAGGGAAGCAGTGCATCGCGCACGACCGGCCCCATCGAGGCGCTGAAGGTCGCGGTCACGTGGTGCTCGTCGCCGTAGACGAGGTGGTTGCCGATCACGGTCGGGCATCGCTCCGCGTTGCAGAACCAGTCGGTGAAGTCGACGAACCGCGCCCCCGCGGCTTCCGCGGCCGATCGCACGGCTCGCACGGCGCTCGCGTTCACGGCCCGCGTCCGCGGTTCGTCGCATGCATCGGCGGATTCGGGGTGGCGCGCGAGGCAGATCGGCGGACTCACGTCGAACTCGGGCGTCTCGGCGAGCACCGCGACCCTGGTCGGATCGGGGAATCGCGCCAGCGTGCTCGCCGTCGCAGCCGACCACTGCTGCTCGTACCGGTCCTCACGCCCGGCGACGGGCCGCCCGAGGTGGTCGGCGAGCACGGTCAGGTCGGGGGACTCGTCGACGATCCAGGCCATGGCCGCCGTGCGCCACGCCGAGCACGACGCGTTCGGTGAATCCGCCCAGGTCGACGCCGATTCGATGGATCGGCACCCCGACTTCGTGAGCGTGACGAGGTGGACCGGCTGCCCGGCGAATGCGGCCTGCATCGCCGGGAACCAGCGGCCGGCATGCGAGTCGCCGAAGAGCACGACGGTCGCGACGTCGGTCGCTCCGGTCGCATCGGGGCCGGAGCTCTCCTGACCGAACGAGCACACGACGAGCTCCGCGGACGCCTTGTCCTGCTGGCACCCGTTCTCGTAGAGCAGGCCGGTGTCGTCGACCGCGCCGGCGAGCGTCGGGCTCACGTTGCGCGGCACGTAGGGGGTGCCCTGCGGCTCGCGTTCGGCAGCTCGGCTCATCGCGTCACGGGTCGAGGTCAGGGGAACGGACGCGAGCGACGGCGTCGCCGCGAGCAGCGACCCGGCGACGACCGCGGTCGCGGCCAGCCCGGCGACGATCGACCGGCGGGGCCGGGAGCTCGCCGGGTCCGCCCGCCGGAGGAACGGCAGCTCCACGAAGCGGTGGAGGAGCCAGGCCGCGACCACGGCGACCAGCATGAGCGCGCCGACCTCGATCGGCGTGGGCGTCGTGACATGGTCGACGCTCTCGCCGGCCAGGGAGAGCAGGGGCCAGTGCACGAGGTAGAGCGAGTACGAGAGCGTGCCGATCGCGACGGCTGGCCGCAGCCCGAGCCCGCGAGCGACCAGCGTGCCCGCCCCGCGCGCCGTGCCGCCGACCGCGAGCAGCACTGCAGTGCCGAGCACCGGGACGAGGGTGCCGACGCCCGGATGGGGGAACTCCGGCAGTCCGCCGAGGGCGATGCCGAGCACGATCATGGTCGCCCCGAGGATCGCGAGCAGCTCGGTGGCGCGGATTCCCAGCCGTGACAGACGGGCCACCGCGAGCGCGGCGAAGATGCCCGCGCCGAGCTCCCACGCCCGCGTGGCCAGCGAGAAGAAGTTCCACGGCGAGTCGCCGAGCACGAGGCACACGGCGAACGAGGCCGCGAGGATCGAGAGCCCCAGTGCGAACGCCGGGCGCCCCGAGCGTCGCGTGAGGGCGAAGAGCCCGATCAGGAGCAACGGGACGAGCAGGTAGAACTGCTCCTCCACGCCGAGCGACCAGAAGTGCTGCAGCGGCGACGGCGCCGTGCCGTTCAGGTAGTCGGTCTCCTGCATCGCGAACCGGATGTTGACGGCGGACGATGCGGCCCAGGCCGCGTCGGTCGCGATCTGCGCGAGACGGATGGGCGACGCGATCAGCACCGACGCGATCACGGTGGCCACGGTCACGACGAGCGCGGCGGGAAGGATCCTGCGCGCACGCCGGGCGTAGAACGCAGCGAGGTCGACGCGCCCGGTCTCGAGGATCGTGGCGACGAGCGGCCCGCCGATCAGGAACCCCGAGACCACGAAGAACACGTCGACGCCGAGGTACCCGCCGCCGAACCCCGGGACGCCGGCGTGGAACGCGATCACGACGAGCACCGCGATCGCCCGCAGCCCCTGGATGTCGGGACGGAACCCGCGCGGAGGCTGCGGTCGCGGTGCGATGGGACGCCCAGGTCGTTCGGTCGCCATGCTGTCCTTCGCCGAGTGGGCGGCCAGTATCGCGGTTCCGGGTGACGCCGAGGTGAACGAGGCATGAGCGGCGAGGCCGTGCTTCTCGCGCCCGGATGCCGTGTGAGCGGCGGGCGCGTAGCTTGGAGGCATGACCTCAGCCGCGGCATCCGCAGACCTGCTCGCCCTGGCCCACGCGATCGCGGTTCACGCGGGGGAGTCCGCCCTCGACGCGCGACGCCGCGGCGTGAGCGTCGCGGCGACCAAGTCGACCCCGACCGACATCGTGACCGCCGTCGACCGCGACACCGAGGAGCTGATCCGCTCGCTGATCCTCGACGCGCGCCCCGACGACGGCATCGTCGGCGAAGAGGACGACGTGCACATCGGCACGAGCGGCCTCGACTGGATCGTCGACCCGATCGACGGCACCGTGAACTTCCTCTACGACCTCCCGTCGTGGGCGATCAGCATCGCCGTCGCCGAGCGCGGTGGGGCGGATGCCGCGGGCGGCGCGGGCTCGATCGACGGCGCGACCGTGGCGGGCGTCGTGCTCAACCCGTCGAGCGGCGAGCTGTTCGAGGCGAGCCTCGGCGGGGGAGCGCACGCGGCGGGCCGTGCGCTCGCGGTGAACGAGGGGGTGCCGCTGCACCAGGCGCTCGTCGCGACCGGGTTCGGCTACGCGTCCGACCTGCGTCGACGGCAGGCCGAGGTGCTGCTCGGCGTGCTGCCGGAGGTGCGCGACATCCGACGCATCGGCTCGGCCGCGCTCGACCTCTGCGCGCTCGCCGCGGGCCGGATCGACGCCTACTACGAGCGCGGACTCAACGCCTGGGACCACGCGGCCGGTGGGCTCATCGCCCGCGAGGCGGGTGCGCGCATCACGGGACCGCACGGCGGGCGCGAGAACTCGGAGCTGCTCGTGGCGGCGGCGCCCGACCTGCACGAGGAACTCGTCGCGCTGCTGCGCCGGGCGGGCGTCGACGCCTGATCCGAAGCGCCGCGAGGTCGTCGCTGCGGCACGGCGCGCTGGGGATGCACCCCGTCTTTCGATTCGCAGGAGTCTCGCAGGGTGGCACGGGATCGCCGCGGTTCCCGCGGAGGTCCGGGGCGGTTCGGTGGTCGCCTTCGGCATGCGCTGCGGAATGCGTTGCGGATCGGCCTCGCGGCGACGAATCCGACCGCGATCCCGTGGCGCCGGAAGACGGGTTCGGGGTAGCCTTTACCGATCTGTAATCTCGGCACGAGTCGGGATGCCACCTCCGTTCCCCCGTCTCATCGTCGAAGGTCTCTCCCACCGTGCCCGAGTCCCCCCTCGTGCCCGACGCATCACCGCGCGGCACCATGGATCCCCTGCGGTCCGGGCGACCCCTCACGCGCCGGGAACTCCGCGAGCTCGAGGCCGCGCAGGCGGCTGCGGCGGCACCGCCCGTGGCGCCCGCGGCTGCGGCGGCTCCCGTGGCGCCCGCGGCCGTGGCTCCGGCAGCGCCG
>NZ_WBIN01000013.1 GCF_009749385.1 Agromyces allii
GCCGCCGACGCCCCCGCAGCCGTACGGCGCCGCGCCGACCCCGCCGCCCGCCGCGCCCGCCGCAGCGCCCGCGCCCTACGGCAGCGCGCCGTACGGCGCCGCACCTCAGGCATACGCGCCGCCCGCGGCATCCGTGGGTCAGAAGTCGTTCATCGCCACGTGGCTGTTCGCCTGGCTCCTCGGATTCTGGGGCGTCGACCGCTTCTACCTCGGCAAGGTCGGCACGGGTATCGCGAAGCTCCTCACGCTCGGCGGACTCGGCGTGTGGGTGCTGGTCGACCTGATCCTCGTGCTCACCGGTGCCCAGCGCGACATCCGCGGCCAGCGCCTCGAGGGCTACGACCAGCACAAGAAGGTCGCCTGGATCGTCACCGGCGCGGTCATCGCCCTCGGCCTCGTGATCAACATCATCAGCGGCGCGACGGCGGGGGCACGCCTGGCATCGGATGCCGCAGACGCGCCGACTGCGGTCGTCGCAGAGGCGGATGCCGCAGCCGACGCCGAGACGGCTGAAGCCGAGGCGCCGGCCGAGCCCGTCGAGACGGCGCAGACGTGGGCCGATGAGGCATTCGGCACCTTCGCTCCCGTCACGCAGACGGGCGCGGGCGACACGCTGATCACGCTGCCCGCCACGGCCGGCATCGTCACCGCCACCCACGACGGATCGGCGAACTTCGCGATCAGCGTGCTCGACTCCGCCAACGGCTCGACCGGCGAGCTGCCCGTCAACACGATCGGCGCGTACTCGGGCACGACGGCCTACGGGTTCACCTCCTACTCGGATCCCGCCACCCTGCAGGTCACGGCCGACGGCAACTGGTCGATCACGATCTCGCCCGTCTCGTCGGCGCCGATGCTCGCCTCGTCGGGCACCGGCGACGCGGTGTTCCTCTACGACGGTGGGGCCGCGGGCCTGACCGCGACCCATTCCGGTTCGGCGAACTTCGTCATCATCGAGGAGACCGCCGACGCCTTCAGCATGGGCCTGCTCGTCAACGAGATCGGTGCCTACTCGGGCACCGTGCCGCTGAGCGCCGGCCCGTCGGCGATCTCGGTGCAAGCCGACGGCTCGTGGACGCTGGCGGTGGGCTGATGGAGACCGCACCCATCCTCGCCTGGACCCTGCAGACCGAGATCCCCGTGCCCGCCGACGTGCAGAGCCTGCTCGTCGAGGGCGAGCAGGCCGTCGCGTCGTTCAAGACGTTCCGCGATTCCGCGACGTTCACCACGAAGCGCCTCATCGTGCGCGACGCGCAGGGCCTCACCGGCAAGAAGGTCGAGATCACCTCGCTGCCCTACAGCTCGATCCACATGTGGTCGAGCGAGAACGCCGGCGGCGTGCTCGACCGCGACGCCGAGATCGAGCTCTGGACGAAGGCCGGGCACATCAAGGTGAAGCTCAAGCGGGGCGCCGACATCCGCCGCATCGACAGCCTGCTCGCGTGGGCGGTGCTGCAGCACTGACGCTTCTCGCGGCACGATCACGGCCGTCGCGCGCGCTCGCGCGGCGGCCGTTCGTGCCGCCGCACCGAAAGCGGCGGGCGCCGCGCCTCAGGCAGTGCTGAAGAGCGGATGCCGCGGCATCCGCTCTCAGGCTCAGACCGTGCCGGCCGGGGGCCAGACGCCGATGATGATGCCCATGATCACGAGGGTCACGAGCTCGTGCGCGATGTTGAGCACGGTGAGCGACGACGGGCGGCCCTCGAAGGCGTCGTGGGTGATGAACCGCGCAGCCGTGAAGCCCGCCCACAGGATCACCGCCGTGAACAGCGCCGCCGCGAGGTATCCGCCGCCGTAGAAGTGCCAGGCGATTGTAGAGGCGCCCGCGAGCACCCACGCCGTGACGAAGCTCACGAGCACCGTCACGATGATCGCGCCCACGGCGCTCGCGCCCGGGCGGTCCATGTCGACGTTCGCGAGCTTCGCCCACCGGGTGCCGAACACCTTCGGGGTGTACCAGATCGATCCGACGACCATGCTCGACGCCGTCGCCAGCAGCACCGCCCAGTAGTTGATCTCGGGAACCATGTCCGCCTCCTCGCCGCGGCCGGGGCCGCGCATCGCCGCACTCCAGCGTGCGGTCGCTGCGCGCGAGCGTACTCCCGCAGCGATGCGGCCGGTATGCAGCGCGCCGGATGCCGCGGGCCAGACGGATGTAGCGGGGCGGCGTCGCCGGGCTGGTCAGGCCCACGACACGTCGCGAGGCCGCGATCGGGCGCGGGCCTGCGCTGTCCGGAGTGCGGCGAGATCGCGTCGGGCCAGGTCGAGGGATTCGCTCGCGAGCGCGGCGACGCGCCTGGCCATCGCGAGCACCCGGTCTCCGTTGCGCTGGTCTGACGCCGTCAGCGTGCTAGCCACCGAGGTGCCGAGGCAGTGGCCGAGATCGATACGAGTCCGCTCGGCCTCGGCCAGGCGCGTCAGGGCCTCGTCGCCGATGCATCCCGGGTGGGTGGTGACCATGTCTCGGGCGACACCGAGGGTGCGGTCCGCGTCCTGGACCGCGTGCTGCAGGAGGTTCGCGGGCGACCTCGTGCGCGTTGCGCGCGCGTGGCGGTCGCCGGCCGCGGTCGTCGCGGCATCCAGCGCCGATCGCGCTGCGCGCGGTCGGTTCAGGTGAGCTTGCGCATCAGCACGGGTTTTGGCGCTGGCGTCGGCACCGGCGTCGACCGGCGGCAGGATGGCGAGCAGGTCGACCGGGTCACGAGCGGTCAAGATGCCAGCGCGCTCGCGCGCGACATCCGCTCGGATCTCCACGACGACCACCCCGGCCCGCCGCGCCCGCGCGACCCGGTCGGCGAGGGTCGAGGTCAGCGCGCCGAGCACGTGCTCGGCCCATTCGCACAGCCGCAGGATGAGCTCGTAGCGCGCCCGCACCTCGCCGGGCGTGCCGGGCATCGCATCGTGGTTGAGCCGGTTCAGCCGGAACGCGTCGATCAGGTGCCTACGCACCGCGGCGATCACCGCGGCCGCTGCGTCGGTCGACTCGGCACCCAGCTCGGCCTCGGCGAAGTCGAGCTCTTCGGATGCTGCGCGGACGCCCTCGTCGGCGGCGAGCAGGGCGGAAGCAGCCCGCTTCGCCAGCTCGGCGTCATGGGCTTGGAGTTCTTGCGCATCGTGCTTGCGCCTGACCAAGAACCCGGCCATGCGTCGATCCTAGGTTCGTCGCCGCGCGGGCGCCAAGGATCCTTCTGCCGCCACGGGGCCTGTGAGCTTCCGAACGGCGCGCCCCAGCATCCGCTCGCTCAGGCAGGTCACGTCAGGTCGGCTCAGTCGAACATGCCGTCGAGCACGCTGCCGATGACGAGACCGCCGAGGATGCCGCCCATGAGGTCGCTGCCGCCGCCGCGGCGACCGCCGCCGTACCCGCCGCCCCACTGGTCGGGGCCCTGCTGCGGACGCGAGGAGTTGATGTCGCGTTGCGCGAGCTGCAGGGCTTCGCCCGCGAGGTAGGCGGCGCGGCGCGCCATGGTCATGGCCTGCTCACGGTGGTCTTCATCGATGACGCTGAGGGTGGCCGCGGGCGCGCCGAGGAAGTGGTCGAGGTCGATGCGCACGCGCTCGGCCTCGGCGAGGCGGGTGCGGGCGTCGGCGCCGATCCATCCGCGGTGGCCTGCGATCACGTCGCGGGCGACGGCGAACTGGCGGTCGGCGTCGTCGATGGCGTGGTGCACGTGCTCGAGCGGCGGGATCGGGCGGGCCGCGCGCTCACGGGCGGCGGCGATGGCGGCATCCAGCCCCGAGTTCGCCTCGCGCAGGCGATCGAGGTGCGAGAACGGGTCGGCGTTGACGCCGGCGGCGGGCAGCGCCGCGAGGGCCGCCTGCAGGTTCGTGAGCGCGGTCGCGACACCGGGCGAGCGCGGCTCCTTGAGCGCGACGACGACGTCGCCGCGGGAGTCCTCGATGATCGCCGCGAGCGTGGACTCCGCCCGCAGCGCCTCGACCTCGAACGTCTCGACCGCGTCGAGCAGGGTCGCAGCCCGTCGTACGGACTCCGTCGAGGCCTCGAGGGCGAGGTTCGCCTGCTCGCGCTGCCCGGCCTCGCGGCGGCGCTCGGCCACGCCGGCACCGTGCTCGGCGAATCCGAGCAGCTGGTCGGCCTCGGCCGGGTTCGACTCGACCTGGGTCAGCGCCTCGGGCGCGTATCGCGCAGCGAGTCGGGCGATGGTGTCGCGGGCGTGGGGGATGCGCGTGCGGAGGCGCGCGGCATCCGCTCGCACACCGGCGATGATCTCGGGGGCCCGACGCGCCTTCGCGATGCGGTCTGCGAGCGCGGCCGTCTGCTCGTCGAGCAGGTCTTCGGCCCACTCGCTCAGCTGCACGATGCGCGCGTTGCGGGTGCGCAACTCTTCGGCGGTGTCGGGGATCTCGTCGAAGTTCAACTGGTTCAGCCGGAACGCCTCGCCCAGGTGCTGCTTCACCGATTCGAGCGCCGCACCCAACTGGGCCGTCGCGTCGTGCCCGAGCTCGGCCTCGGCGAAGAGCAGCTCGTCGGTCGTGACGCGCACGCGCTCATCGGCCGCGACCAACGCCGTGCCCGCCCGCTGCGCCAGCACCGCGTCTTGGGCTTGCAGTTCGAGCGCGTCACGTTTGCGTTTGCCCCAGAATCCGGCCATAGGTTCGATCCTAGGGGCGGCGATGTGAGCGCGCTGAAGGGCGGGACCCAGGGCGGGCGGCCGCGTGCGCAGCCTCGGTGCCACGCACCGTTCCCACCCCCGTTCTGGGGACGGAATTCGGCGGCCCGCCGACGTCGGACACGAAAGACTTGCGAGGGTCGCTCAGCGCAGGCGAGGACCGCGGGCGAGTCGACGAGGAAGAACATGAACCAGGCACCGAATCACCACCAGCCGTTCACGAGCCCGCACGTGTCGCAGGCTCCGCAGACCACGCCCACGTTCACCGTCGCGCCCACGGCTGTGCCGACGCCCGCGCCGTCCCCCGCGAACACTCGCGTCTCGTCGAACACCCGCATTCCGACGCCTCCGGCACTGATCGCACTGTTCGTGCTCTCGGCCATTCCGGGTCTCGTCGGCGCGACCTTCGCCGTCGTCGGGCTGGTCAACGATCGCGACGTGCTCCTTCTCTCGATCGGCGCGAACCTCGTGCTCACCACGCTCGGGTTGTACTTCCTCCTCGTGCTTCCGCTCGTGGCGATCATCCAGGCGATCCACCAGACGATCACGTTCCGTCGGAACTGATCTCGGCACGGCTGCATTCGCCACGCAGCGTTCGCGAGCCCCGGCTTCGCCTGACTCGGCACACTCCAACTGGGGATGCCGCAGCGCGTCGCGGATTCGTAGCGTCGAAGTCATCCGGTCGACGTCGTCCGGGCTACCCGAAGCCGAGGAACCGTGACCGAACCCTCCCCCGCCGCAGCGGTCTCGCTGTCGGATCGCCCGGCCGCGGCATCCGTCATCGCCGAATGCCTGCGCGAACAGGCGACCGCACCGCCGCGCTCACCCCTGGCTCGTGTGTTCGGGCGCACTCCGCTCTCGAGCGAGTCGCAGGCGTGGTACCTCGGCGCGATCGGCGAGCTCGAAGTCGCCCGACGGCTCGAGCGGCTGGGCACGTCGTGGCGCGTGCTGCATGCCGTGCCGGTCGGGCGCGGCTCGAGCGACATCGACCACGTGGTCATCGGTCCGTCGGGCGTCTTCACGCTCAACACGAAGCACCATGAGGGCAAGCAGGTCTGGGTCGGATCGAAGCGCCTGCTCGTGAACGGGCAGCGCACCGATCACCTGCGCAACGCCGAGTACGAGGCGAACCGGGCCGCGCAGCGGCTGTCCCGGGCGACCGGAATGCCGGTGGCGGTCGCGCCCGTGATCGTGGTCGTGGCGGCCCGGCGCATCACCATCCGCGAGCAGCCGGCGAAGGTGCTCGTCGTCACGGAGTCGCAGCTCGTCGGCCGGTTGGTGAAGCGCCCGGTCGCCTTCGCCGAGTCCGACCTCGATGCGATCACGGATGCCGCGAGCCGCCCCGCGACCTGGCACGACGCCCCCGACCTCGAACCCGTCGACCTCGCCGCATTCGAGGCGTTGCGCGGCGAGGTCGCGCAGGCTCGACGTCGCCGCCGGATGTGGGCCGCGGCGCTGCTGCTCGGGCTCATCGCCGCTTCGTTCGTCCCGTTGGCGGTGCTGCTCGGCAGTCTCGGCAACTGAGCAGCCCGCGGCGCTCAGGCTTGCGTCCGCAACACGGAGGCGCGACGGGCGAACAAGTACTCGCGCACGGCGTCGTCATCGGCGAGCGCGGCGGCCCGCTCGAACGCGTCGGATGCCTCGGCCGCGCGCCCGGCGCGGGCGAGCAGGTCGGCGCGGGTCGCCCACCACGGCTGGAAGCGCTCGGTCTCGGGCGACGCGGCGGGCAGGGCAGCGAGGCCGGCGTCCGCACCGTCGAGGCGGCCGAGTACTGCGGCGAGCGCGACCTTCGCGCCGAGGCTCGGGGCGACGGCGTCGAGCGCGAGGTAGAGAGTGCGGAGCGCCGCCCAGTCCGTGACACCCGTGCGGCGGCGGCCGCAGTGCACGGCCTGGATCGCGGCCTCGAGCTGGAATCGGCCCGGCGGTCGCCCCGGTGCGGAGGCTCGGCGCAGGTACTCCTCGCCCTCGGCGATCAGCGCGGCATCCCACGCCGTCGGGTCCTGCTCGTCGAGCGGCACGTACTCCCGGGGCTCGGCTGCCGTGCCGTGGCGCGCGAGCGACAGCGTCACGAGCGATGCGAGCGCCCAGGCTTCGGTCTCGTTCTCGAGGAGCGAAGCGAGCGTCACCGCGAGGTACCGCGCCTCGCCGGCCATCGAGTCGGGCGAATCGGGCGAATCGACCGGGCCGCCGGGCGCCGCACGCCGCGCGATGGCGAGACATCCGTAGACCGCCTCGAGCACGGCGGGCAGGCGCTCGGGCATCGCTCGGCGATCGGGCACCTCGAAGGCGATGCGCGCGTCACGGATGCGGCGCTTCGCCCGCACGAGCCGCTGCGCCATGGTCGCCGGCGGCACCGCGAAGGCCGTCGCGATCTGCGCGGCCTCGAAGCCGAGCACGACCTGCAGCATGAGAGGCGTGCGCACGGCGGGGTCGATCGCCGGGTGCGCGCACACGAACAGCAGCTCGAGCCGCTTGTCGCCGATCGCGAACGGGTCGAGATCGGCCAGCGGGTCGACGGATGCCGCAGCCGGCGCATCAGCGAGCCCGTCGCCGTCGTCGGCGCCCGGCATCGCGCGCGGCGTCTCGAGCGGCGTCGTGAAGCGGCGCTCCCCCGACTTCCACGCGTCGCGCTGACGGTTGCGGGCCACGGTCAACAGCCACCCCTCCGGATTGTCGGGCACGCCGCCGCGCGGCCAGGCCCTGAGCGCCTGCTCGAACGCGCCCGCGAGCGCATCCTCTGCGAGCGCGAGATCCCCGGTCGACGACGCGAGCAACGCGATCAACCGGCCGTACGACGCACGAGCGGCCAGCTCGACGGATGCCGAAGCGGATGCCGCGGCCGCGCGTGCGTCGTCAGGGCTCACGCGTTGGCGTTCCACACGCCGTCGACCGTGTGGACGGCGCCCGGGCGCACCTCGACGCCGCCCGCGCCGTAGTCCATCGAGGGTGCCTGCTTGGCCCACTCGATCGCGGTATCGAGATCGGGCACGTCGATCACGAACGTGCCGCCGAGCTGGTCCTTGGTGTCGGCGAACGGGCCGTCCTGCACCCGCACCGGCGCGCCGCCGCCCTCGCTGCGCAACGTCGTCGTGTTCGACGACGGTTGCAGCACCTCGGCCGCGATCAGCACGCCCGCGGAATGCAGCGTCGCCGCGTAGCTCGTGAAGGCCTCCTGGCCCTGCTCGAGCGCCTCGGGGCCGAGCTCGTCAGCGCTCATCTCGGGATAGTGCAACAGCAGCGTGTACCGCATCTGTTCCTCCTTCGGCCCGATCCAGCGACAGGGTACTCGCGCACCGCTCGCGCCGCCCGGGCTCGTTCTCGTACTCCTCGATCGGAGTGGGTCGGATGTCGGCCCTCACCCTGATGACGACCGAACCCGGGGTCGATCGACAGCTCGATCGCGTCCGTTCCTGCTCTCACGGGCCTTTGCGTGATCCGCGCGGGATCGAACGGGTGCCGGTCGCGGCGAACGCACGTGGTGTGATGCGCGTCATGGCCTGTGCCAGTTGCGCCTCAACGATGAGGCGGAACTGGCATAGCCGCTTCGCAGCGGACTCAACCGCGCCCGAAGACACGCCCGCGGTCGAGACGCCCGCCTTCGGGCGCGCAGTCAGCGCTGCTGATCGGGGCTCCCCCGGCGCACGGCGAGCAGGGCGAGCTGCTCGAGGTCGTCGGCGCGGAGGCCCGGCCAGCCGTGCAGCTCGCGGCGCCAGGGCGCGGGCACGGCCGAGGCGCCGTGGGCCGCGCCGGCGAGGGAGCCCGCGATGGCCGCGACCGTGTCGGTGTCGTTGCCGCAGCGCACGGCGCGCTCGAGCGTCAGCTGGAGGCCCTCGCCTGCGAGCCGCGCATGGTGGATCGCCGACCAGGCGGCCTGAAGGGCGGCGACGACCCATCCGTTCGATCCGGGGATGTCGCGTGGAGCCGTGCGCTCGGCGACGTCGACGAAGGCGTGCCAGCGGTCGCGGCGCTCCGCGGGCAGGGCGCCGATCGGCGCGCGGAGGTCGAGCTCGCCCGTGCGGATCGCGTGGCGGATCGCGAGCGACCAGATGACGCAGCCGTCACCGGCATCCACCTCGTGATGGGTCAGCTCGCTGATGCGGCGGGCCGTGTCGGCGAGCGCGAGCTCCTGGCCGTCGGCGAGGAAGGCGAGCGCGACCGGCCCCGTTCGCATGAGCGAGCCGTTGCCGGCCGAGCGTCCGGTGCGCTCGTGGACGGCGAGGGCGGCGGCGCGGGCCGCGTGTTCGGACACCGAGTCGGAGAGCAGCGCCAGCACCTGGCGGGTCTGGATTCCGACGTCCTTCGCGTCGACCGCCCAGCCCTGCCACTCGGCGACGATCCGGCCGCGCGTCGCGGCATCCGTCAGCGCCTCGCCGCGGGCGACGGCCTGCAGGATCGGCACGGCCATGCTCGTGTCGTCGGTCCACTCGCCGAGGTTCCACGGGCCGCCGGCGGTGAAGCGCACGGGCACGTCGTCTGGCAGCGAGGGCTTGAACTCGTAGGGGGCACCGAGGGCGTCGCCAGCGGCCGAGCCGAGGATGGCGCCGACGGCGCGGTCGGTGAAGGAGGCGGACGGGTTCGGGGTGGGGGTCATTGCAGGGCTCCTTGGTCTCGAGACGCTTCGCTCCTCGACCGGCGGGTTGGGCTTCGCTCCTCGACCGGCGCGGCGGCGCCAACGGCGGCGGCGGCGGCGGCGAGCACCGTGCGGTCGGCCCACGGCGCCTGGCCGAAGGCGGTGTTGCGGCGCCAGAGCTCGTCGATCAGGCGCGTCGCGTAGCGCAGGCGCTCGTCGTGCGGTCCGCGCAGCAGCACCCACGAGTGGCCACGGCGCGTGAGCTCCTCGACGAACCACGAGGTCATCGCGGCGCGCACGTGCTCGCCGTCGCGCCAGCCGTCCTGCTCGAAGGGCACGCCGACGTGGTCGGTCACGAGGTACACGTCGCGGCTCGGCAGGTCATCGGCGCCGGCCCGGTGCGTCTCGGGCGACGTCGACCCGAGGTAGCGCCGCTCCCAGAGCTCGGTCGCCAGGGCATCGGTGTCGGCGATCACGAGTGGCGAGGCGAGCGCGGCCTCGTTCTCGAGGGCGGTCTGACGGGCGGCGATCTCGGCGAAGTGCTCGGGCAGCCAGACGAGGTCGTCCATCGGCACGTCGTGCCCGGCGGCCGCGACGGCGCAGGCGTGCAGGTCGTACGTGAACTGGCGCCCGAACTCCTCGACCTGCGGCATCCGCTCGAAACCCTGCGCCCGATAGTGCCCGACGAGCGCGCGCGACAGCGTGGTCGAGCCGGTCGACTCGGCGCCCACGACGATGACGCGCGTCGCCAGATCGAGCCGAGCGGATGCCGCGACCTGCCCCCACTGCCCGGCGAGATCGCCTCGGATCATCGTGCCGCTCACCGTCACCGCCTCGCGCGACGTGTCGAAGACCCGGTGACGGGCACCGAGCCGCGCGGCGAACTCGTCGCCGTAGTGCTCCGAGCTGAACACCGCGGTCACGGGCGGCGCGCCGGCCGCGGCGAGCGCGGCGACGGTCGACGCGACGTGCGCCTCCCATGCGATGGCGGTGTCGTACTCGACGGGCGCATCCGAGCGGATGCCGAGCACGGCGACGTTGCCGAGCCCCGCCGTCTCGGCGGCGACCCAGCGCTGCCGGTCGGCGAGCGACATCGTCTCGAACGTGCTGCCCATGACGAGCACCGTGATGCGATCCGCGTGCTGCGCGGCGTACCGGATGAGCGCCAGGTGCCCCGCGTGCAGCGGATAGAACTTGCCGATGATGAGGCCGTGCGGCTCGCGGGTCATGCGCGGGCCCCCGTTTCGGCGTGGGGAACGCTGGTCTCGAGACGCTCTGCTCCTCGATCGGTGGGGTCGGCCTCATCGAGACCGGCGCGGTACTCGCGCGTCCACCGCGCGAGCCCGTAGACGCAGAGCGCGAGGAACCCCGTGTAGAGGAGCGCCGTGAGCCAGAGCCCCTTGACCAGGTACAGCGGGATCGACACGAGGTCGACGGCGATCCAGACGTACCACTGCTCGAGCAGCTTCTTCGCCTGTCCCCACGTCGCGAACAGCGAGAACGCGAGGATGAACGCGTCGGGCCACGGCACCTGCGAGTTCGTCTCGGCGGCGAGCAGGTAGCCGACGCCGATGGTCGCGACCAGGGCGATGAGGCTGCCGACGACGAGCTCTCGCCGCGTTGCGCGCCTGATCGGCAGTGCGGATGCCGCGGCATCCGTCACCCCGTCGGCGACCCGGCGGCGCCGCGACCACTGCACCCACCCGTAGACGCCGAGCACGCCGAACGCGACCTGCAGCGCGGCATCGGCATAGAGCCCGACGCCGGCGAACAGCAGCAGGAACGCGAGGTTGTTCGCGAGGCCGAGCGGCCAGTTCAGGATGCTGCCGCGAGCGACGGCCCACACGCAGAGGGCGCCCGTGAGGAACCCGACGGCCTCGACGACCGACACCGGCTGACCGGCGATCGAGAAGAGCTGCGATTGCAGCAGTGCGGTGAGGGCATCCATGGCCGTCTCCTTCGGCTCGACGTGCTTCGATTCTGCATTCTCGAGAATTAGCGCAAATCTGCGCGAATCTCCCTTGTTGACAGTTTGCGCAGATCTGCTTGAATTGTCAAGTGGCGAAGCGCGACTCGCAGGGCAAGGCCCTCTCGGACTACCCGCGGCCCTCGGTCGCGGTCGACACGGCCGTGCTCACGGTACCCGCGGGCGGGCCGCTCAGCGTCGTCGCCGTCACGGGCGACGGCGACCTGCGGCTGCCCGGAACGTTCCTGCACGAGGGCGAGACCCTCGCCGACGCGGTCGGTCGCTCGCTCGTCGAGAAGGCCGGCATCACCGGCATCCACCCCGTGCAGCTGCACGTGTTCGACGCGCCCGATCGCGACGACCGCGGCTGGGTGCTCTCGGTCGCCCATCTCGCACCGGTGCGGATGTCGCAGCTCGCCGACCGCGCCCGCACCGAGCTCGTGCCGGTCGCCGAGCTGCCGCCGATGCCGTTCGACCACGCCGAGATCGTCGCCCTCGCCGTCGCGGAGCTGCGCGCGCGGCACGCCGAGCACCCCGACCCGTTCGGCCTGCTGCCCGAGCCGACCTTCACGATCCGCGAGCTGCACGAGCTGCACGAGGCCGTCGCGGGGCACGCGCTGCCGCGCGACACGTTCCGACGGCTCATGGAACCGCAGCTCGTGCCGACCGGATCGCTCGCCCGGGGCACAGTGGGCAAGCCCGCTCGCGAGTTCATCCGCGGCGGCGCGTGAGTACCTGCGAGCGTCGCCGCCGAGCGGTCAGCGCCACACGGTCAGCGCCGACCGGTCAGCGCCGAGCGGCAGCGATGGCCTCGAAGACGGGCATCTCGAGTTTCGTCATCTGCAGCATCGCGGCGAAGAGCTCCTGCGTCAACGCGGCATCGGAGGTCGCCATGAGCTCGGTGAATCCCCGCGGGATCAGCTGCCACGAGAGTCCGTAACGGTCGGTGAGCCAGCCGCACTGACTCGGTTCGCCGCCGTCGGCGAGGAGGGCGCTCCAGAGGCGGTCGACCTCGGCCTGGTCGTCGACCTCGAGCTTGATCGAGACGACGGGCGTGAGCGCGACCTCAGGACCACCAGAGATCAGCTGGAACCTCGCGCCAGCGACCGTGAAGTCGACGGCGAGCGGCTCGCCCGCCCGCTCGGAGTCGGCCGGCCAGCGGCCGACGTTCAGCACGGCGGAGTCGGGCACGAGGGAGGTGTAGAACTCGGCCATCTCGTCGAGCGGCCCCTCGACGAGCAGGCAGGTCATGACGGTCGTGGGCATGAGGGCTCCTTCGCTTGCGGTGCCTCGACCGTACTGCCGACCGATGACGCCCGAAAGGCGCTGCTCGACACCACTGGTGGCGCGCGGCGGCAATGCCAGTTCCGCCTCACTGATGAGGCGGAACTGGCATTGCGGAATCGTGCAGGTCGCGCGAGCGAGAGCGCTGCCGCGACCCGCACGTTCCCCCGAGCGCGCGAGCCGCGGCATCCGCCCCTGGACTGCCCTGACCGCAAGGCACCGCCGAAGCGCTAGTCGCCCTTCACGTTCACGATCTGGCGCAGCGTGTGCCGCACCGCGATCAGGGACGCGGCGTCGGCCATGACCCGGTCGATCGGCTTGTAGGCCTGCGGGATCTCGTCGAGGAACGCGTCGGTGTCCCTGAACTCGATGCCGACCATGGCCGCACGCAGCTGCTCGTGCGTGAAGGTCTTCCGCGCGGCAGTACGCGAGTACTCCCGCCCGGCGCCGTGCGGCGACGAGTTCAGCGACATCGGGTTGCCGAGGCCCTCGACGACGTACGACGCGGTGCCCATCGACCCGGGCACGAGGCCGAGCCGACCGACATCCGCCCGGATGGCGCCCTTGCGCGACACCCAGACGCGCTTGCCGAAGTGCTCCTCGCTCTCGGTGAAGTTGTGGTGGCAGTTGATGCGCGCCCGCTCCTCGACGGGCGCACCCACCCACTCCGACACCTGCCGGATCACGCGGTCCATCATCTCCTCGCGGTTCAGCAGGGCGAAGTGCTGCGCCCACCGCAGCTCGGCGATGTACCGCGTGAACTCCTTCGTGCCCTCGACGAGGTAGGCGAGGTCGGGGTCGGGCAGGTCGATCCACCACTGCTTCGCGAGCCGCCTGGCGACTCCGATGTGATGCTGGGCGATCTTGTTGCCCACGCCCCGGCTGCCCGAGTGCAGGAACAGCCACACCCGGTCGGCCTCGTCGAGCGACACCTCGATGAAGTGGTTGCCGCTGCCAAGCGTGCCGAGCTGCTCGCGCCAGTTGCCCGCGTAGCTCGCCGGGTCGAACCCCTTCGCCTCGGCGAGGGCCTCGAGCTCGGCGATCCGCGGCGCGGCGGTCGCGACGACCTTGCGGTTGTACCGCCCGGCCGAGAGCGGGACGGCGCGCTCGATCTGCTCCCGCACCTCCCGCCGGTAGGCGGGCAGGTCGGCTGCCGTGAACTGGGTCTGCACGGCGATCATGCCGCAGCCGATGTCGACGCCGACGGCCGCGGGAATGATCGCCCCGAGCGTCGGGATGACCGACCCGACGGTCGCGCCGAGGCCCAGGTGGGCGTCGGGCATGAGCGCGAGGTGCGGGTAGATGAACGGCATGGTCGACGACGTGCGGGCCTGCTCGACGGTCTTCTCGTCGATCAGGCTCGCCCACGAGACGAGCCGGTCGGAGTACTTCTCCATGGTCCTTTCCTTGTCTGTTGCGTTCTTGCGTCGATCCGAGGGCCCGAGGGCTCTCGTCGCGCGCGCAGACAAGAAGACACCCCGGGCCTCGAGCGGCACGGGGTGACGGAGAACGGCGGGTGCCGCGGCGTCAGGGTGCCGGCTCGAGAGCCTGGTCGAGTTCGCGATTCAGATCGCGCATGGTGCGCGGGTCGTACGCGGGCTCGACGAAGGCGGGCTCGCTCAGGCGCTGCAGCTGCGTGCTCATGGCCGACCTTCCTTCCAGGCTCCGGGGATGCCGCGCGGACTGCGCAGCCTTCAGACACTAGTGGGGTGGATGCCGCGGGGTCAACGGATTTCTCACGGACGGCGCCGCGTCGGGCCGACGCCGAGCCGCGGCATCCGCTCACCCCGCGGTATCCGGTCAGTAGACCTCGACGCGGTCCTCGCGCTCGTCGAGCACCCAGAGGTGCGACGCGACCGCGCGGTACAGCCGATGCGGGGCCGCACCGGTGACACTTCCCTCGGCCCACGGTCGCAGGCCGGATGCCTCGCAGCCGGCGTTGTAGACCGCGAGCGCGTCGTCGACCGCATCCTCGGGAACCGGCGCGGCGAGCGCCTCGGCGAAGACCGCCGTCGCCTCGCCGACGGGCGTGGTCGAGTCGAACACGGTGATCGCGACCTGGGCGCGCGCGGCGATGTTCTCGGAGTGCCGGCGCGCCGGGCGCGACACCCAGACGAACTCGCGCAGGTCGCGCACGGCGAACCAGACGGGCGTCGCCCACGGACGACCCGCGGCGTCGGCGGTCGCGAGGGTCAGGTAGGCGTTCGCGTCGAGGATCCGGCGGGCGGTGGTCGCCGCGGGCGACGACGTTGCATCGGTGGCCATGACTCATGGCTATCAGACGCGGTCGCGAGCGCCTCGGGCCCGACCGGCGCGGCGGCAATAGGCTGATCCTCGCTACCGTTCACGATCCGGGGGGAACCACCGATGGCAGAGCACGTCGACGTCGACAACTTCGCACACGCCGAGACGAGCCGCATGTTCGCAGCGCTCGCCGCGAGCGCCGGAGGCGTCGGCCGCTGGAAGCACTACCGCGAACCGACGCCGCTCGACCAGCAGCCCGTGATCCGGCAGAACCGCGACACGCTCTACAGCACGTACCTGCTCGACGCATCGGCCGGCGCGACGCTCACGATCCCCGATGCGGGAGACCGCTACCTGTCGGTCATGGTCGTCAACCAGGGCCACTTCATTCCGATCGTGCTGCACGAGGCGGGCGAGCACCGCCTGCACGCCGACGACCTCGGCTCGCGGTACGTCCTGCTCGCGGCGCGCGTGCTCGTCGATCCCGTCGACGAGGCGGATGTCGCCGCAGCCAACGCCGTGCAGGACGGATTCGCCGTCGAGACGGGCGCTTCCGAGCCGTTCGTGCTGCCCGACTACGACACCGCGAGCTTCGACGAGACGCGCACCGCGCTGCTCACGCTCGCACGCGGCATCGGCGGCTTCGCGCACGCCTTCGGCGCGGCCGACGAGGTCGAGCCCGTGCGCCATCTCCTCGGCACGGCCGCGGGCTGGGGCGGGCTGCCCGAGTCCGAGGCGTTCTACGCGAACGTCGAGCCCGGCCTGCCCGTCGGCGCCTACTCGCTCACGGTGGGCGACGTGCCGACCGACGCGTTCTGGTCGGTGTCGCTCTACAACGCCGACGGCTACTTCGAGGAGGTCGACGGCGGCCTGGTCAGCGTCAACAGCGTCACCGCCGACCGCAACGACGACGGCACCGTCACGATCAACTTCGGCGGACCCGACGACGGCCGCCCGAACCGACTCGGCCTCGCCGAGGGCTGGAACTACCTCGTGCGCTACTACCGCCCCCGGCCCGAGGTCGTCGACGGCAGCTGGACGTTCCCGGCGGTCGCGCCGATCGTGTAGGCCGCCTCGCCGGGATCGCGGGCGTGCGACCGCGCCGCTAGGGTGAGCCGCATGTCGGATGCCGCGGGCGGGCACGCACCGACGCGACCGTCGGGCGAGGCGCCGGTGCGCGGCATCCGACCTGCCCTGCCCGATGCTCCGGCCCGCATCGCGCGGCTCGCGCCCCTCGCGCGCGGACCCGTCTTCGGCGCCATGGCCGCGCTCGCGGTGCTGCTGGCGACGACGAGCCAGTGGTACGGGTTCCACCGCGACGAGCTGTACTTCCGCATGCTCGACCCGGCGTGGGGGTACGTCGACCAGCCGCCGTTCACGCCGTGGCTGGCACGCACGATCACGTCGGTCGTCGACGAACCGTGGGCGCTGCGGATCCCGGCGATCCTCGCGGCGGCCGCGGCGGTGCTCGTGCTCGCCCTCGTCGCGCGCGAGGCCGGCGGCGGCAGGCGGGCGCAGGCGGTCGCGGCGTGGGCGGCGGCATCCGCCTCGTTCCCGATGGTGTTCGGGCATGTGCTGCTCACCGCCTCGTTCGACCTGCTCGTGTGGCCGCTCGTCGCGCTGTTCGCGATGCGGGCGCTGCTGCGCGAGGGTCGCGATGGCGCGGGCGGCGGCACTGCGGGGCGCTGGTGGCTCGCCGTCGGGCTCGTCACCGGACTCGCGACGTACAACAAGCTGCTCGTGCTGCTGCTCGTCGCGGGCATCGCTCTCGGGCTGCTCGTGGTCGGGCCGTGGCGCGTGCTGCGCTCGGGGTGGCTCTGGGCGGGCGTCGGCATCGCCGTCGTGATCGCCCTGCCGAACCTCGTGTTCCAGGTCGCGAACGACCTGCCGCAGCTGCGCATGGGAGCTGCACTGGCCGAGGACACCGACGGTGCGGGGCGGCTGCTGACCCTGCCGTTCCTGCTGCTGCTCGCGGGCCCGCCGCTCGTGCCGATCTGGATCGCCGGGCTCGTCGGGCTGTTCCGCCGACCGGCGTGGCGTCCGATCCGAGTGTTCGCCGTGGCGTTCGCAGTCGTGGTGCTCGCGACGATCGTGGGCGGCGCGCAGCCGTACTATCCGCTGGGCATGATCGAGGTGCTGCTCGCCCTCGGTGCCGTGCCGACGGCCGAGTGGATGCGCACGCGCGGCCGCAGCGCGCTCGTCTGGGCGGGCATCGCCCTGAACGCCGTGGTCTCGGCGCTCATCGCCCTGCCGCTGCTGCCGCTCGCGCTCGTGGGGGCGAGCCCCTTCGCCGCGATGAACCAGACCGTCGGCGACACGATCGGCTGGCCGACGTACGTCGCGCAGGTCGCGGCGGTCGTCGACGACGTGCGCGACGGCGACGCAGCCGGGAGCGCAGGCGCCGCTGCGAACGCCGATGCGCCCGTCGTCATCACGTCGAACTACGGCGAGGCCGGCGCGCTCGCGCGATACGGCGCCGACCACGGGCTCGACCCCGACGCCGTGTACAGCGGGCACAACGCGCTCTGGTTCCAGGCGAGGCCCTCGGATGCCGCGACCGAGGTCGTCTTCGTCGGCGAACTGTACCGCCGCGTCACCGGTGACTTCGCGTCGTGCACGACCGAGGCGCACCTCGACAACGGACTCGACGTCGACAACGAGGAGCAGGGCGTGCCGATCACGCACTGCACCGGCCGCATCACCGGATGGGACGAGCTCTGGCCGAGGCTCGCACACCTCAGCTGACGCGAGCCGCGGCATCCGCACGGTCGTATGCCAGTTGCGCCTCATCGTTGAGGCGGAACTGGCAGAGCGTCTGCGAAAGCATCTCCACGACCAGGTCGAGCCGCAGCGGACCGCACGTCTGCGGCCCGAGCGGCCGAGGGACGCGAATCAGTGCGACCGAGGTTCGCGAACCGCGCGGCCGGCACGGCTCAGTTGCCGCCACCCCCGTCGCCGCCGCCGAAGCCGCCGCCGTCGAACCCGCCGCCACCGCCGTCGAAGCCCCCGTAGCCGCCGCCTCCGTCGAACCCGCCCCCGTCGGCTCCCCCGCCGCCGAACATGCCGGGTTCCCCGCCCGCGAGGTAGCCGCCGCCGAATCCCTTCGTGTCCTGCATGAGCGGCAGGCCGAAGCGCGAGTCCTCGCCACGTGCGAGGAATCCGCCGCCGATGCGGATCGGCTGCGACAGCTCGGCGACCACGATCGCGAGGCAGGCCGCGAACCGGTCGACCGAGAACGGCCTCGCCGTGCGATACCACTCGAGCTGGCGCCCACTGGCTTCGACCGTCCGGCCGAACGCGGTGATGACGGAGGTCTCGTCGAACAGCACCGCCCACGGCAGGAGCTCCTCGGCCGGCGTCCTCGCCTCGCCGAGATCGGCGCGCCAGGCGTTCGAGCGCTCCCGCAGCGCGAGCCCGGCGGCGTTCAGCGGAATGAACCTGGGCAGCGCGGCGCGCACCGCGAGCGCGAGCACCGCGATGCCGATCGCGCTCCAGGCGAGCGACCGGGACGGGTCGTCGGGCAGGGCGAGCGCGAGCAGGCCGAAGACCACCGCGGCGATGCCTGCGATGCTCGTCGTGCGGAACCGCAGACTCGGGCGCGGCTCGCGATAGGTCGCCGCCGCCGCGTCGAAGCGTGCCCGCGTCACCGAGCGGAGCAGTCCGTTGCGCGGCAGCACGTGATCGACGTCGACCACCGCACCCGGGTGCAACCGGGTCGTGCCGCCGACGCGGCTCTCGTCGAACACGGCGAGCAGCAGGCCGTCGGCGATGTCGGAGTCGCCCGCCGAGACCCCCGCGACCCGTGGATCGCCGGCGATGAGCCCGAGACGGATGCTGCGGGCGCCGTCGGCGTCGGTCTCGCGCTCGTCGCGGATCACGAGCATGCCGTCGGTGGCGAGCTGCACGACGGCCGCCGCGAACCACCGCTGCGCCGCCTCGCCTGAGACGAACGCGACGGCGCCGAGTCCGGCAGAGAGCGGATCGGTCGTCGCGAACACGTCGCCGTCGGGCCGGCGCAGCCACGCCACCGCGAGCGACCCCACGGCGATCGCGGCGGCCAGTGCGCACGTGATCGCCAGCAGCGGCAGCGCGATGGAGGCGAATCCCATGGCGGCAGGGTACTCCCGCGGCGGGCCGCGGCGACACCGGGAGAAGACGGAGTGCGCGCGGCCGGTTCCGAGACGGTGCTTGCGCACGTCCGCGATCGACCGGGCCGCAGTTCGGCGCGCCGCGGCATCCGCCCCTCTAGGCTCAGCGCAGGAGGTTCACGATGACCAAGCGGATGCCGAAGAAGCTGTACGAACGCGAGCTGAAGGACCTGCAGGCGAAGCTCGTCGACATGCAGGCATGGGTGCAGGAGTCAGGCGCCCGCATCGTCGTGATCTTCGAGGGGCGGGATGCCGCGGGCAAGGGCTCCACGATCAAGCGCGTCTCCGAGTACCTCAACCCGCGCGTCACGCGCATCGTCGCACTGCCGACGCCGAGCGTGCGCGACAAGACGCGCTGGTACTTCCAGCGCTACGTGCCGCACCTGCCTGCCGCGGGCGAGATCGTGCTCATGGACCGGTCCTGGTACAACCGGGCGGGCGTCGAGCGCGTCATGGGCTACTGCACCAACGAGGAGTACCACCGGTTCCTGCATCAGGCGCCGATCTTCGAGCGCATGCTCGTCGAAGACGGCATCATCCTGCTGAAGTACTGGTTCAGCGTCTCCGACGTCGTGCAGGAGGAGCGGTTCCGCTCGCGCCTCGAAGACCCCATGCGGCGCTGGAAGCTCAGCCCCAACGACGTGGTCTCGATCACGAAGTGGGAGGACTACTCCCGCGCGAAGGACGCGATGTTCGCGAACACGGACATCTCGGAGGCCCCCTGGTACGAGATCGAGAGCGACGACAAGCGGCGCTCGCGCGTCAACATGATCGCCCACCTGCTCTCGAAGATCCCGTACCAGCCGGTCGAGCGCGAGGAGATCGTGATCCCGCCGCGGCCGCCGGCCGGGGGCTACGAGCGCCCGCCCCGCGAGTGGGCCAACCTCGTGCCCGACCACGCGGCCGAGGTCATCGAGCGGGCGGCGGCGGCTTCGGCCGACGACTGACGCGCTGCGCCGGGCCGCACCGCACCGCGCCGAGCAGCACCGCACCGCACCGCATGCAGTGGGCGCCGGCGGCAGGGTTCGCACGTCGTATGCCAGTTCCGCCTCAACGTTGAGGCGGAACTGGCATTTGCGGGTCGGAGCAATCGGCCGCGTCCCGCACGATGCCGCCGTTGCGGAAGCCGACGCGACCGGGCGGGCATCCTAGCTGTCAACGACGCACCTCTCTCTGGGGTATGGTCGTACAGCACGCAGAAATGCAGGCAGTGCGGATGTGGCGCAGTGGTAGCGCATCACCTTGCCAAGGTGAGGGTCGCGAGTTCGAATCTCGTCATCCGCTCAGAACACGAGAAATTCAGAACACGAGAAGGCGGGCTCCCGGTCGGGGGCCCGCCTTCGTCGTTCCCGGCCTCGCCCGGCCCGCCCGCAGGCGTTCCCGACCCGCCCGGTCAACTCGCCGCGGCATCCGCCTCGACGGGCACGATGTCGCCTGCATGCACCGCCACCCACTGCACGAGCGGCAGCATGTGCTGCATGAGCTCGCGGCCGAGGTCGGTGAGCGCGTACTCGACGCGCGGCGGCACCTCGGGGTACGACGTGCGCGAGACGAGGCCGTCGGCCTCGAGCGTGCGCAGCGTCGAGGCGAGCATCTTCTCGCTGATGCCCTGCACCTCGCGGCGCAGCTCGCCCCAGCGTTGCGTGCCGTCGGTGAGCGCGAGCAGCACGAGCACGCCCCACTTGCTCATGATGTGATCGAGGACGACCCGGGTGGGGCAGCCCTCGGTGAAGACTTCTCCGGACGAACGCCGGATCTCCGCAAGACTTACCGTCATGTGGGTAGCTTACTTCAAAGTGGGTACCCTCCAGCGGGAATGCATCGGCCGCGACATCCGGTTGTCCCCCATGTACCCAATCGGAAGGAACCGCACCTCATGACCATCCTCGTCACCGCCGCCTCGGGCCAGCTCGGCCGCCTCACCGTCGACGCCCTCCTCGCCCGCGGCGCAGAGCCGTCGAGCATCGTCGCCGGTGCGCGCGACACCTCCAAGCTCGCGGATGTCGCGGCGCGCGGCGTGCGCACGGTCGAGCTCGACTACAGCAAGCCCGACACGATCACGGCCGCCCTCGAGGGCGTCGACACCGTGCTGCTCATCTCGGGCTCCGAGCTCGGCCAGCGCGTCGCGCAGCACCGCAACGTGGTCGACGCCGCGAAGGCCGCCGGCGTGGCCAAGCTCGTCTACACGAGCGCGCCCAAGGCCGCCACCGCCGACTACCCGCTCGCCCCCGAGCACGCCGGAACCGAGGCCGTCATCGCCGAGTCGGGCGTGCCCGCGGTGATCCTGCGCAACAACTGGTACATCGAGAACTACGCGGCGGATGTCGCGCGCGCCGCCGAGTCGGGCGTGGTCGCCTCCTCGTCGGGCGACGGCTCGATCGTCGGCGCGACGCGCGCCGACCTCGCCGATGCCGCAGCCGTCGTGCTGCTCGAGGACGGCCACCTGGGCGAGGTCTACGAGCTCTCCGGCGACCGGGCGTTCACCTACGCGGACCTCGCGGTCGCGGCATCCGAGATCCTGGGCCGCGAGGTGGCGTTCACGCCGCTGACGACCGCCGAGCACGTGGCCGCCCTCGAGGGCGCCGGGCTGCCCGCCGACATCGCCGGCTTCGTCGCGGGCATCGACGCCGGCATCGCGAGCGGCGTGCTCGACGTGCCCGCCGGCGGCATCTCGCGCCTCACCGGCCGCCCGACGACCTCGCTCGTCGACGGCCTGCGCGCCGCACTCGCCGAGCAGGCGCCGGCCGCCGCGTAAGGCCGTCGCACCGATCGGATGCCGCGGGCGCTCGTGCGCCCGCGGCATCCGTCGTCTGCGGGTCGAATGCGGCCGAGTGCGTGCGCGCGAACCGCCGATGAGCGGTGATTCGCTGCACGCGCCGCGCGTATCGTGCGAGGTCCGCACAACCCCTTGTTCCACCCCTTCGCCGAGTGGGAGGCTCTCGATCATCACGCTCGATGTGAAGGAGAACCATGCGTAGATTCCGCACCATCGCAGTAACATCCGCATTCGCGCTCGCCCTGACGGCCCTGGCCGCCGCACCGGCGAGCGCGTTCACGACCGCCGTCGGCGACGAGACGGGCGAACAGGAGTTCGTCGTGCTCTTCACCGCCGGCACCTCGTCGGCCGCCGCGAAGGCCGCCGTCGTCGCCGCAGGCGGCACGATCGTCACCGAGAACACCGACGTCGGGGTCGCAACGGTGCGCACCACCGACTCCGACTTCGAGGCGCAGGCCCTCGCGCAGGGCGCCATCGAGGGCACCGCGCAGAACCGCGTCATCGCCGACGTGCCCGACGACGCCGTCAGCGGCGAGCAGGCGAAGAAGCTCGACGCCGCCGAGGCCGAGGTGCGCCAGAACGGCGGCAAGACGCCCGCCGGCACCGCTGCGAAGAAGGGCAACGGCAAGACGCTCACCGCCGAGCCGCTCGCCTCGCTCCAGTGGGACATGCAGCAGATCGGCGCCACCGTCGACGGCTCGTACAAGGTCGAACCCGGCAACAAGAAGGTGCTCGTCGGCATCCTCGACACCGGCGTCGACGGCACCCACCCCGACATCGCCCCGAACTTCGACAACGCGAAGAGCCGCAACTTCACGGTCGACATCCCGTTCGACGCGAACGGCGACGTCATCGACGGCCCCTGCGAAGACGAGGCCGACGGCTCGTGCAACGACGCCGCGAACGTCGACGAAGACGGACACGGCACGCACGTCGCCTCGACGATCGGCTCGCCGATCAACGGCATCGGCATCGCCGGCGTCGCGCCGAACGTGACGCTCGTGAACCTGCGCGCCGGACAGGACTCGGGCTACTTCTTCCTGCAGCCCTCGATCGACGCCCTCACCTACGCGGGCAAGATCGGCGTCGACGTGGTCAACATGAGCTACTACGTCGACCCGTGGCTGTTCAACTGCGCGAGCCACCCGGCCGACTCCCCCGAAGACCAGCAGGAGCAGCAGACGATCGTGAAGGCCATGCAGCGTGCGCTCGACTTCGCGCGCAACCGCGGCGTGACGCTGGTCTCTGCGGCGGGCAACGGCGCGACCGACTACACGAAGGTCATCAGCGACGTGGGCAGCCCCGACTTCGCCGACGTGCCCGGTGAGGTCGCGTACACGCGCGACCTGCTCGACCCCGCGACCTGCACGTCGATGCCCAGCGAGGGCAAGGGCGTCATCTCGGTGAGCAGCACCGGCGTCTCGAAGCGCAAGGCGTACTACTCCGACTACGGCAACGGCTACATCGATGTCGCGGCCCCCGGCGGCGACGTCTACGACACCCCGACGAACACGCGCGACATCAGCAAGGCGATCCTCGCCGCCTACCCGAAGTCGCTCGCCCTCGAGTCCGGCGCGATCGACGAGGCCGGCAACGTGCTGGTGGCCGGCGTCGTGAAGAGCTGCGACGCGGCGGGCACCACCTGCGGGTACTACCAGTACCTCCAGGGCACGTCGATGGCCTCGCCGCACGCGACGGGCGTCGCCGCGCTCATCGTGAGCAAGTACGGCATCCCCGACGTGATCCGGGGCGGCAAGTACCTGCCCCCGGCCATCGTCGACGCGCGCCTGCGCCAGACGGCCGTCGACACGGCGTGCCCGACCCCGGCGGCGTTCACCTACACGCGCATCACGCCGGCCGGCGCGACGCTCACCGCGACCCACACCTGCGAGGGCAACCTGAAGCAGAACGGGTTCTACGGCAACGGCATCGTCAACGCGCTGAAGGCGGTGGGCAAGTAGCCGCGGGCGGTCGCTGACCGCGACACCTCAGCACGACTGCACGACAGCACGACAGCACCGGCGGGGCCGGCCTCTTGGGAGGTCGGCCCCGTCTCGTGTGCGGCGAGCCCTCGGCATCCGCTCACCAGTCCTTCACCTGCTGCGGCGGGATCTCGACCTCGGGCGCCGGCGTGGGCCGCTGGTCGGCGAGGCTGCCGTTGTCGTCGATCGGCGGCGTCGGGCGGACGTCGGCGAGCGTCTGCTTGTCGTCGAGCACGGCGGCGATGGAGGCCCCCGCCCCCAGGCCCGCGGATGTCTCGTCGGAGGTCTCCTCGACGGTCGCGTTCGCGCCACTCCCGCCGGTCGAGCCGCTGCCGTCGCCGCTGCCGTCGCCGTCGCCGTCGCCGTCGCCGTCGGAGCAGAGCCCCTCTGGCGCCCGGTCGCGAACGTAGGCCGGCATGTTGCAGATCTCCGTCGAGTGCATCGTCGCCTTCTGCCGATGCAGGTCGGACGGCAGGCTCGCCGTCATCGGTGCGCAGGCCGACAACGCCAACAGCGCCGCGGCGGCCGGAGCACCCCAGAACGTCTGGTGCGTGTTCATGATCCTCACTCCCTCGTGACGGTCGAGCGGCGGCCGTCGAACACTGCACACGGTAGGCATCGGGTCAAGTCGCGACATGACGAGGACCGCCCATCTTCGGCCGCCCGTGCGAGGACCCGGCATGGGCAATTCGGGTCATCGACCACCACCGGGGCCGGGGCTATCGTGGAGGGCATGCGGGACTGGTCCGCTCCGGCGTTGCCGCCGAGCTGGACGGCGGCCGGCGTCTCACCGTTCGTGGCGCGACGCGAGCAACGGAGCGCCCTCGACGCGGCCTACGCGGGCGTCGAGTCGGGCGAAGGTCGAACCGTGTTCATCAGCGGCGAACCCGGAACCGGCAAGTCGAGGCTGCTGAGCACGGCCTGCGCCGAGCTGCACGAGCGCGGCGCCGTGGTGCTCACGGGCGCGTGCATCCAGGAGCTCGGGCGCCCGCTCGAGCCCTTCGACCAGCCGCTGATGCAGCTGCTCGCCGCGATCGACGGCCACGAGCTCCTCAGGGAGGCCTTCGCCCCCGACGACGAGCGCCGCGACGCCCCGCCCATCGCCCAGGATCGACTGTTCGACGCCGTCGCCGAACTGCTCGCCGAGGCATCCGTCGACCGACCGATCGTGCTCGCGCTCGACGACGTGCACTGGGCCGGCGAGGACGCCGTGCGGCTGCTCGAGCTGCTCGTCGCCGCCATCGCGAGGGCCAGGGTGCTCGTGCTCGTGGCCCTTCGGCCGAGCCCGCCCGACCGGTCCGACGCCCTCTCGGGACTGATCATGCGGCTCACGCACCTCGCGCGCGTGGACCGCCTCGAGCTCGCGCCCTTCTCGCGCCGCGAACTCGTCGAGTACATCGGGGCGCGTGCGGACCTCGCGCCGTCGCGCGCCCAGGCGGTCGCCCACGCGCTGTTCGACCTCACCGGGGGCAACCCGTTCCTCGTGCGTGCCACGTGGCGGCAGGTCGTCGCCGCCATGGGCGACGAGCACGCGAGGGTCGAGATGCCCGAGTCCGCGTACGAGCTGCTGCAGCCGCGGCTCGCCCTGCTCGCCCCGCACGAACTCGACGTGCTGAAGGTCGCCGCACTGCTCGGCGTCGAGGTCGACCTGACCGAGCTGCTCGCGATGGGCGCATCCTCGCCCGACGACGCGCTCGTCGCGATCGACGGGATCCTCGGCGCAGGCCTCCTCGAACCGCCGCCGGGCGACACCGGCCCGTACCGGTTCCCGCACGCGATCGCCCGCCAGGCGATCCTCGACCTGATCCCGCCGTCGACCGCGATGCGGCTGCACGCCCACATCGCCGATACCCTCGAGAGCCGGTTCCCGTCGGCCCCGCGGCTCGTGCAGCGACTCGCGCACCACTACAGCGCCGCCCGGGCGCTCGGCTACGGCGACCGCGCGGCGACGTTCCTCATCCGGTCGGCCGAGTCCGCCGAGCGCAGGCTCGCCCACGATGAAGCGGGTCGACTCTACGACCGCGCAGCCGAGGTCACGCCGCTGGCCGACGAACGCGACCGGCTGCGCGGGCGCGCAGCCCGCAGCTGGGCGCTCGCCTCGGACTTCGCGATGGCGCGAGCCGAGCAGGAGAAGCGCATGGACACCGCCGATCCGCGCACCCGGGTGCGCGCCGCGATCGGGTTCGAGGACGCCTCGTGGCGCCCGGGCCGCGAGGGCGCGCGCGCCGCGGAGTTGCTGAACTCCGCGATCGGCGGCATCCCGGCCGACCCCCGCGACGCCCTGTACGTGCACGCGCTCGCGAGCCTCGGTCGTGCCAGGGCCTTCACGGGCGAGCTCGAGCGCGGCCGCGATCTCGTCGATCGGGCGGTCGCCCTCGCCCGCGAGCTCGACGACGACCTCACCCTGGCGGCCGCGCTCCGAGCGCAGATCTCGTTCTTCCAATGGCCGCAGGGCGCCCGCGACCGCATCGGGCAGGCGCGCGAGCTCGAACGCCTGACCGCGGGCATCGACGAGGACTGGGGCGGGCTCTGCAGCATCGTGCGGAGCCTCTCGTCGTACGTCATCGGCGACCGGCCGGGCATGCGCGACGCCGCGCACGGGCTCGCCGAGGCATCCGAACGGTGGGGCGCGTACTGGCGGTACTGGATCGTCTGCGCGCGGTTCGGCGAGGCGTTCGTCGACGGCCGCCTCTCGGACGCCGCCGCCCACCTGAACCGCATGGGCGCCCTCGAGAACTCGTTCCGCTCCGACTTCACGTCGGGAGCGGGCGCGACGCAGACCTTCCTGCTCCGGCGCGAGTCGGGCCGACTCGGCACCGTCGCGCGGCTCATCACGGGCGACGAGGACCCCGCGACGCACTGGGCCCCCGGCCTGCTCGCCCTGTACCTCGAGTTCGGCATGACCGAGCCCGCCCGTCGCACCCTGCACGGGCTGCTCGAGCACGACGGCCCTCGCCTGCACGTGTCGGGCGAGTGGCCGAGCCGTCTGGCCCTCATGGCCGAGGCCGCGGCCAAGCTGCGAGATGCGGATGCCGCGGCAGCACTCCGCCCCATGTTCGCCGAGTTCGCGGGCGGCAACCTCGTGAGCGGGTTCTACATCGCCATGTTCGGTGCGGCCGACCGGTACGTCGGGGAGCTCGACGCGGTCTGCGGGGACGCGGATCCGACCCCGGCCCTCGAGCGGGCGATCGAGTTGTGCGAGCAGACCGAGGCGCCGCTGCACCTCGTGTACGCCCTCGCCTCGGCGTCGGCGTCGCAGGGGGCCAGTGGCGACCTGCCCGCCGCGCGGGAATCCGCGGCGCGCGCCCGCGCGATCGCCGGGCCGCTCGGACTCCGGCGGGCGCTCGACGGCCTGCCCGAAGGCCTCGGCTCGGACGGGCTGCCGGGCGCGCCCGTGCGGACGGACGGGGCGGACGGGACGGGCGGGGTGAACGGGTCGACGCCGGAACCGTCAGACGCGTCGGCGACTCCGGGGCGCCCGGCCGCGGCATCCGAAGCCCCCGACGGGCTCACCGCGCGCGAACTCGAGGTGCTGCGCCTGCTCGCCGACGGGCTCAGCAACCGCGAGATCGCGACCGAGCTCGTGATCAGCGACCACACCGCCGCCAACCACGTGCGGAGCATCCTCATGAAGGTCGGCGCACCGAACCGCACGCGCGCGGCGCGCTACGCCCGCGACCACGGCATCGCGTGAAGCGGGCGCCGGCCGCGCTCATTCGACCGCGGCGAACGCCCCGCTCGGCAGCACGCGCCCGTCGACCTCGGTGATGACGTCGTGCGGCATGCCCGCACGATCGGCGGCGGCGATGATCGCCTCGATCGACGGCGCCTCGTAGACGCAGTAGCTCTTGCGGCGGTCGACCGAGAGGAACGAATAGAGCCAGCGCACGTCCTCGTCGTCGTTGATGAGGTTGATCTCGTCGGCCGACTCGAGCGGCACGAGCACGTCTTCGGCGTAGTTGCGTTCGATGATGTAGTACGGCATGACCCCTCCCCCGCGGGCTACGGCAGAGGGTACGCCTGTACGACGGATGCCGCCGCCTCCGTCGGCCTTCCGTCCACCTCCGGGCGGGTAGCGTGTTCGCATGCAGCTCACCCGCGTTCGTCTCTACCCCGTGAAGTCGCTCGGCGGCCTCGACGTGCGATCCGCACGCGTCGAGCCCTGGGGACTCGCGACCGACCGTCGCTGGGCCGTCGTCGACGACACGGGCCGCACGGTCACCGCACGCGAACGCAACCAGATGCTGGGCCTCACGGCCGAACCGCTGGCCGACGGCGGGGTGCTGCTCGGCGGTGCGACCTCCGACCCGCTCCGCATCGACGTGCCGACGCAGGCGGCGCCGGTCGCCGTGGGCGTCTCCCGTCAGGGCACGGCCCTCCCCGCCGGTGCCGAGGCAGATGACTGGCTGAGCGAGCGCATCGGGCAGTCGGTGCGACTCGTGTGGCAGCCCGACCCGACCGTGCGGCCCGTGAGCGCCGAGCACGGCGGACTCGAGGGCGATCACATGTCGCTCGCCGACGCCGCTCCCCTGCTGCTCACGACCGAGGCCTCGCTCGCTGCGCTCAACGCGTGGACCGACGAGGGCACGCCCGAACTCGACATGCTGCGGTTCCGGCCGAACCTCATCGTCGACGGCGACGCTGACGCGCCGTTCGCCGAAGACGACTGGGGCTTCGTCACCATCGGCGACGTTCGCTTCCGCAACGCCGGCGGATGCGACCGCTGCATGATGACCGGCATCGACCCGGTCACGCTGCAGCGCGGGTTCGAACCGATCCGCACGCTCTCGAAGCACCGCCGCCGTGACGGCAAGACCTGGTTCGGCGTGCTGCTCGTGCCGCAGAACCTCGGCGAGCTCGCCGTCGGCGACGCCGTGACGGTCGACTGACGCCGGCGCGGGTCGGGCTCAGCGCGTGCCGAGCAGCTCGGCGCGGTTCTTCTCGTAGGAGCGGCGACCGAACGCGCGCCAGATCACGCGCACGGGTGCGGGCAGGTTGCGCCGCATCCAGTCGTCGCCGCCGTCGGGCTGGGCCGCCAGGATCGAGCCGAGCATGACGAACGTCTTGCCCTTGGGCGTCGCGGCCCGGCCGTGCTCGCCGAACCACTCGATCTCCTTCTGGGTGAAGGTGTGCTCCATGACGGGCACGATGTTCGCCTCCTCGTCCGGCAGGTGCACGTCGAGCGCCTCGTTCACCCCCTCGATCGCGGACAGCACGGATGCCGCATCCGCACGTGACCCGCTCGCACGCCAGGCGGGCAGCGCGGCGTCGAGCGCCGTCAGGTGCACGAGCAACTGCGCGTGATGCTCCTTCATCCGGGAGACGTGCAGCGTGCATCCGGGGGCACGCTGCTCGAGGCGATCCCACAGCATCGCGTCTTCGCCCTCGTGGTGGGCGTGCAGGCTCGTCGACAGCATCGCGAGGTGGTCGCCGACGGCGTCGGCGTGCGCGGCGTCGGCCTCGGCGACGCCGGTCACGAGCGCAGCGCCCTCGCCGAACCCGACCTTGAACAGGCGGTGGATCTCGGCCATGCCGCGGGCGTCGCAGGTCTTGCCGCCTGGCGCCGGCGCATCACCGCTCGAGGGAAGGGCTGCAGCGGACACGTTCGCTCCGATCGACGATGAACAGGCGATCGGAGGCTACTCCGACCCGCCGCCGGGCGGCAAGGGAGCCGCGAGCGCCCGCCCGCGGCATCCGCCTGCTCAGTGCTCGACGTCGTAGACGGCCTTGATGATGCCGTTGTCGTAGACGGCCTGGTCGACGAGCTTCAGCGTGCCCGTCGCGTTGCCGTCGAAGAGGCGCTTGCCCGTGCCGAGCGTGACCGGGAAGATCAGCAGGTGGTAGCGGTCGACGAGGCCGGCCGCCGCGAGCGACTGCCCGAGCTTCGCACTGCCGTGCACGATGATCGGCCCGCCCTCGCCGTTGCGCAGCTCGGCGACCTCGTCGAGCGAGCGCAGCACATGCGAGTTGTTCCACTCGGGGTCGGCGAGCGTCGACGAGACGACGTACTTCGGCATCGCGTTGTACTCGGCGAACTCGTCCATGGTCGGCCAGATCGGCGCGAACTCGTCGTAGCTCTGCCGCCCCAGCAGCATCGCGGATGCCTCGAGCTGCTCGGTTCCCTTCAGCTCGTACGCCTCGACGACGAAGGGCACCTCCTTGAAGGTCCAGCCCGCGCGCGGGTGGTCGCCGCCGCCCGGGGAGTCCATGACGCCGTCGAGGCTGACGAACGCGGTGATGATGATGGGACGCATGGGCTGCTCGCTTCCGGTCGAGGGTCGTTCTGGGTGAGACGCGACATCCGCTCTCATTCAAGCGTCGAACGGGCGCGGGCGGAATCGACATCCGCTCGCGCCCGTTTCGGCGTTGCTGTGCTGTGCTGTGTGCGCGTCGACCGCTCAGCTGAACTTGCGACGGTAGATCGCGATCGCCCAGATGTAGGCCGCCACGAGGATGCCGACGAGCCAGGCGAGCGCGACCCAGAGGTCGCCGCCCACGGGCTGCCCCGCGAACAGCGCTCGCAGCGAGTCGACGATCGAGGTCACCGGCTGGTTCTCGGCGAACCACGCGACCGGCGCCGGCATGGAGTCGGTCGGCACGAACGCCGAGCTGATGAACGGCAGGAAGATGAGCGGGTAGCTGAACGCGCTCGCCCCGTCGACCGTCTTCGCCGAGAGTCCGGCGACCACGGCGAGCCACGTCAGGGCCAGCGTGAACAGGGCCAGGATGCCGGCCACCGCGAGCCAGGCTCCCACGCTCGCGCCGGTGCGGAAGCCCATGAGCAGCGCGACGCCGATGACGATCGCCACCGAGACGAGGTTCGCGATGACCGACGTGAACACATGCGCCCAGAGCACGCTCGACCTCGCGATCGGCATGGACTGGAAGCGCTCGAAGATGCCGCCCTGCAGGTCGAGGAACAGCCGGTACGAGGTGTACGCGATGCCCGACGCGATCGTGATCAGCAGGATGCCCGGGAGCATGTAGTTGATGTACGACTCGTCGGACCCGGTGTTGATGGCCCCGCCGAGCACGTAGACGAAGAGCAGCATGAGCGCGATCGGGGTGACCGCGGTCGTGATGATCGTGTCGGGGCTGCGGAGGATGTGCGTCAGCGAGCGGCCCGTGAGCACACGGGTGTCGCCGAGGACGTGGGTGGTCATGATGAGGCCTTTCCGGTGTCGGAGGTGGTGCCGGACGCGGAGGTGGTGCCGGACGCGGATGCCGCGCCGGCGCCGACCAGGGTGAGGAAGACGTCCTCGAGGGAGGGCTGCTTCTCGACGTACTCGACCTTCGCGGCCGGCAGGAGCTGCTTGAGCTCGGCGAGGGTGCCGTTCTGGATGATGCGGCCCTCGTGCAGGATCGCGATGCGGTCGGCCAACTGCTCGGCCTCGTCGAGGTACTGCGTGGTGAGCAGCACGGTCGTGCCGCCCTTCGCGAGCTGCTTGACGGTCTCCCAGACCTCGATGCGCGCCTGCGGGTCGAGACCCGTGGTCGGCTCGTCGAGGAAGATGATCGACGGCTCGCCGATGAGGCTCATCGCGATGTCGAGCCGGCGACGCATGCCGCCCGAGTAGGTCGCCGCCCTGCGGCCGCCCGCCTCGGTGAGCGAGAACCGCGCGAGCAGGTCGTCGGCGATGGCGCCCGGGTTCTTCAGGTGCCGGAGCTTGGCGACGAGCACGAGGTTCTCGCGCCCGCTCAGCACCTCGTCGACCGCGGCGAACTGCCCGGTGAGGCTGATCGACTCGCGCACGTCGCCCGGCTCGGCCGAGACGTCGAAGCCCTGCACCGTCGCGGAACCGGCGTCGGCCTTCAGCAGCGTCGACAGGATGCGCACGAGCGTCGTCTTGCCGGCTCCGTTCGAGCCGAGCAGCGCGAAGATGCTGCCCGCCTTCACGTCGAAGTCGACGCCCTTCAGCACCTGGAGGTCCTTGAAGGACTTCTCGATGCCCTGCACCCGGATCGCGGGTGCGGGCTGGGTTGCGGTGGTCATCGGTCTTCCTTCCCTTCGGCCTCTTCGAGGCCCTCGATCGTCTTGGTGAGGCGGTTGCGCTCCTTGTCGACCCAGCGCTTGCCCACGTAGGCCTCGCTGAAAGCCTCGGCGAACGCGACCGAGTCGTCGCCGACGATCGCGCTGACGGGCGTCTCGTCGACCGCGGCACGCTCCCACAGGTCGGCGAAGTCGCCGAGCATGGTCATCATGACCGCGGGGTCGCCGTCGGTGATGCCGCCCTGGTACATGAAGTACCGCTCGAACGCGTTCGCGGCCGTGCGATACGGCTCGGGCAGCGCCGCGATGCGGGCCTTGTACTGCCGGTACTGCTTCTTCTGCTCGAGCGAGCCGGTGAGGGCTTCGATCCACTTCGCGGTCATGGTCATGCTCCTTCTGCTTCGTCGGTGTCGTGCGTGTCGTGCGTCGGTCGGATATCGCGGTGGAGCTGTTCGATGCGTTCGGCGAGGAAGCTCCAGGTCCTCCAGAACTCGTCGAGGTACTCGCCGCCGGTCGCGTTCAACGCGTAGACCTTGCGCGGCGGGCCCTTCTCGGACGGGACCTTCTCGACGTCGACGAGGCCGCGCTGCTCGATGCGGACCAGCAGGGCGTAGATCGTGCCCTCGGCGATGTCGGAGAAGCCCTGGTCGCGGAGCCGGGCGGTGATCTCGTACCCGTATGCCGGCTGCCTGGCCAGGATCGCGAGGACGATGCCCTCGAGCGTGCCCTTCAGCATCTCGGTCGTCTGCTTGCCCATGGAATCCTCCTTCTTCTACTCGGTTGCTTCTGGTACTCGGTGTTGCTGACTACTGGTACATAGTAAGCATGAGTACCGGTACTTAGCAAGACCGAATACTGAAGAATTCTGGATGCCGATGGCAGGGCGCGCTCGTCGCGCGACGTCGTGCGAGCAGCGCGGTGCAGGCAGGCGGACAGCCGCCGGCCTCGTCACGGGTGTTCGACGGATCCGGCGCCCGCGCGAAGGGTCCCCGAAGCGCCGAACACCCGTGGCGCGCCTCAGCCGGGGCGCGGGAAGGGGAGGTTCGGGAGCGGGGAGAGGGGAGAGGTGAGGGAAGGAGGGGCGCGGGTCAGGCGAGGGCGGCGCGCGCCTTGGCGTACTTCTCGGCGAGGCGGGCCTGGGTCTCGTGGTCGAGCTTGCGCAGGCGCCAGGGCGCGGAGTTGTCGGCGATGTCGGCGAGCTTGACGTTGCGCGCCACCGCGTTGGTGCGGATGCGCGCGTAGTACTCGGCCGCGGAGACATCGGGCGTGCGCGTGAGCAGCTGCACGGCGTCGATGATCTCGTGCTCGACGCCCGCCTCGCGAAGCCGCTCAGCGGTGAGGTCGGTGTCCTCGAGCACGTCGTGCAGCCACGCCACGGCGACCTCGGCCGGCTGCGCGATCGGGTCGAAGGTCTCGGCCACGCGCGCGGGGTGGTCGATGTACTCGGCGCCGAGCTTGTCGGTCTGGCCGCGGTGCGCCACGAACGCGATGCCCTGCGCGAGCCCGATCTGCAGTGCGGCCGCGTTCGCGCCTGGTGCCACCGGGCGAGCGGATGCCGGCGTCGGTGCGGCGGCGCCTGCCGTCGGCGTGTGCGCCGGAGCGGCAGAGGCGGGCGCGATCGGCGTGACGGGCGCGATCGGCGCGGCCGGAACCGCACGCGCCGGGGCCGGAGCGGGAGCGGACCCCGCGACCACCGCCTCGAACTGCTCGAAGGTCCAGTCGGCGTCGGATTCCATCGTCATGTCCACGTCTTTCGTGCTGCGTGCAGGGAGGTCGGCGGCTGCCGGCTCGGGAGTGTCTCGGGGGTCGTCGGTGCCGAACCCGGCGACGAGCGCGATGCGCTCATCGGGCTCGGCCCGCTCATCGGGCTCGGCGGGCCCGGCCTCGACGCGCGCCGCCGGCGCGACCGGCGTGATCGGGGCCGTCGCGCGAAGCGGGAACACCGGGCCGGTGGAACGGAGGGGCGCCACGGGTCCGGTGGATCGGAGCGGCGCCACTGGCCCGGTCGCACCGACGGGTCCGGTCGCTCCCGCCGACTCGCGCTCGTCGAGCAGCTCGGTCCAGGCGGGGTCCTCGAGCGGATCGTGTCCGGCGACGGGCCGCACGAACCCGAGCTCGGCCTCGAGCTCGGCCATCTCGTCGGCGTCGAGTTCGTGCATCGACCGGATCTCGCTCGTGCGCCGCACAGCGACGTAGCGCTCGGAGACCTCGGTCATGAGCGCGCCCGTGTCGGTCGCGAAGAACCGCGGGCCGGCATCGCCGGCGACCTCGACGATGGTCTCCTCGTACTCGCCGCCGGGTTCGAGCGAGCACACGTGATAGCGGAATCGCCCGTCGTCGGACGCTCGCCGAGGGGTCGCCGCTGACGCGCGTGCGGCCGCACGACGACCGGGGGGCGGGTCGTCAACGGATGTCGTCACTCGGGCTCCTGGCCGTCGGGGGTCGGTTGGGGCGGCGCCGAAGCGCAGTCCGATTCTACGAGAGGGGCGCCGCCGCGGCATCCCCCGCGCCGATCGGACCGTGTTCAGCCCACGGCAGCACTGCCCAGGGCAGCACTGCTCACGGCAGCACTGCCCACGGCGGAAACGCCGGCACGCGACATCCGCTCGGCGCACTCTGGAGGCATGAGCGAAGACACCCAGGCCCCACTGCATCCGATCGATGCGGACCTCTCGACCCAGCTGTTCCGCCAGCGCGTCATCGTGCTCGGCAGCGAACTCGACCAGAACCTCGGCAATCGGCTCACGAGCCAGCTGCTGCTGCTCTCGGCCGAGGACCCCGACCGCGACATCGCGTTCTGGATCAACTCGCCCGGCGGCTCGGTGACCGCCATGCTCGCGATCATGGACGTCATGAAGGCGATCCCGAACGACGTCGCCACGGTCGCGATAGGCATGGCGGCGAGCGCCGGCCAGTTCCTGCTCTCGTCCGGGACGCCCGGCAAGCGCGTGGCCCTGCCGCACGCACGCATCCTCATGCACCAGGGGTCGGCCGGCATCGGCGGCACCGCGGTCGACGTCGAGCTGCAGGCCGACGACCTGCGGCAGACGCGCGACACCATGCTGGGCCTCCTCGCCGAGCACACCGGGCAGCCGCTCGAGCGCATCACCGAGGACTCGCTGCGCGACCGCTGGGTGAGCGCCGACGAGGCCGTCGCCTACGGGTTCATCGACCGGGTCGTGCACGACGCGATCGACATCTACCCCGGTGCGCGCGGGCGCCTGCACGGTCCCGGTTTCCGGTCGGATGCCACGAGCCACCCGCTCGCAGACCCCGCCGCCGCGGCCAGGCAGGGGGCGCTCGCATGAGCGGCTACACGATCCCGTACGTGACCGAACGGCGCGGCAACGTCGAGCGCACGGTCGACGTGTACAGCAGCCTGCTCGCCGAGCGGATCATCACCCTCGGCACCGAGATCGACGACGGCGTGGCCAACGTGCTCATCGCCCAGCTGCTGCACCTCGAGGCCGACAGCCAGGAGGCGCCCGTGCACCTCTACCTCAACTCCCCCGGCGGATCGCCGCAGGCCGCGCTCGCGGTGTACGACACCATGCAGCACATCCGGCCGGCGGTCGCGACGACGTGCGTGGGGCAGGTCGGCGGCCCCGTCGCCATGCTGCTCGCTGGCGGAGCGCCCGGCATGCGGGGCATCCTGCGCCACGGGCGCGCGGTGCTGCACCAGCCGTCGACGCAGGGGCGCGGCTCCATCCCCGACCTCATCATCCACGCCGACGAGGTGCTGCGCGTTCGCGGCGAGCTCGAGGCCGTGCTCGCGCACGACACCGGGCGCACGCGCGAACAGGTGCGCCACGACACCGATCGGGAGCTGATCCTGGATGCCGCGGCCGCCGTCGAGTACGGGCTCGCCGACCGGGTGGTCGCGGTGCAGCGGCCCGGCGCACCGGCGCTCGAGGGCTAGGCGACGAGGGCGACGTCGTGGATCGAGCCCGCGACCGGAGCCGACGTCTCGTGATGCGCCGGCCACCCACCACGCGCGGTGAGGTCGAGCACGACGAGCGGGCGCGGCGACGTCTGCGCCTCCCGGCCCGTGAGCTCGGCGGCGACCCCGGCGGCGACGTCGAGCAGGGTGAGCCCCAGCGCCTCGGTCACGGCGGCCAGGATCTCGCTCGAGGGCTCCTTGCGGCCGCGTTCGATCTCGGAGAGGTACTGCGTCGAGACGTCGGCGTCGCGTGCGACATCGGCCAGGATGCGTTCCTGGGCGAGGCGTTCTCGCCGGAGGAAGGCGCCGAGCGCCTCGCGCCAGAGCGGGGTGCGCTCGCGTTCGGCGCCGCGCCGCGGCATCCGCTCGGTCTCCTGCAGCCGGATCGCGTCCATGTCGCGAGGCTACCCAGCCGGTGGGCGGATGTCTCGCGCATCCGCTCAGGGCAGAATCCGGCGCGTGCCGGCGAACCGCTAGGCTCGCGGGCAGTGACACGGGGTGCCGCGATCCGCGGCTGAGATCACACCCGTCGAACCTGATCTAGTTCGGACTAGCGAAGGGATGTCGCGATGAGCGATCGCGCGTACGTCGACCCTGCCCACCCGCCGGCGCTGCCCGCCACTGACCATGAGGCGCTGGGCCGGAGCCTGCCGCCCGGACCGCCACCGGGCGACGGCTCGTCACCGCCCGGCCGCGCTCGCCGAGCCGTCGCCGCGGCCTCGATCGGCACGGCGCTCGAGTGGTACGACTTCTTCCTCTACGGCACGGCTGCGGCGCTCGTGTTCCCTGCGCTGTTCTTCCCCGACGAGGATCCGCTGACGGGCGTGCTGCTCTCGTTCGCGGTCTACGCGACCGGGTTCCTGGCGCGCCCGCTCGGCGGGCTCGTCGCCGGACATCTCGGCGACCGGTACGGCCGGCGCACCACGCTGCTCGGCACGCTGCTCGTCATGGGCATCGCCACGACCCTCATCGGACTGCTGCCCACCCACGCGCAGGTCGGCGCGCTCGCACCCGCGCTGCTGGTGCTGCTCCGCCTCGCGCAGGGCGCCGCGACCGGTGGCGAGTGGGGCGGCGCCGTGCTGCTCGCGATCGAGAGCTCACCCGCGCGCGCCGGTGCGCGCGGCGGCCTCGTGCAGAGCGCGCTGTACGTCGGCCTGATCCTCGGCAACCTCGCGTTCGTCGTGCTCGTGGGCGCCCTCGACGAGCAGCAGCTGCTCGCGTGGGGGTGGCGGATCCCGTTCCTCGCGAGCATCGTGCTCGTCGGGGTCGGCGTCCACCTGCGGCGCCGCGTCGACGAGTCGCCGGAGTTCACGGCGCTCCTCGAGCGGCGTCGTGCGTCGCGTCATCCGCTCCGGGAGGTGCTCCGTCGTCCGCGCAACGTGGTCGCCGTGTTCCTGGTGCGTGCCGGGCAGAACACGACCTTCTACCTCGTGTCGGTGTTCTGCCTCGGCTACGCCGCGAGCCTCGGCGTCGAGCGTTGGGTCACGCTCACGGCGCTGCTCGTGGGCGCCGGCATCGCGGTCGTCGCGTGCCCGATCTGGGGCCGCCTCGGCGAGCGCATCCTGCCGGCGCGACTGACGATCGCCGCACTCGGCGGCCTCGCCGTGATCGCCGTGCCCGTCTTCGTGGCCCTCGAGTCGGGTTCGGCCGCGCTCGTCATCGGCGTGGTCGCGCTGACGATCGGCGTGGTCAACGCGGCCGCCGACGGCGTGCAGCCGATGTGGTTCGCCTCGCTCTTCGACGCGAGGGTGCGCTACTCGGGTGTCACGATCGGACGCGAGGCGGGTGCGATCGTCGGCGGCGGGCTCTCGCCGCTGCTCGCCGCGTGGCTCGTCGCCACCGCGGGGCACTGGTGGCCGGTCGCCGCCATGATGGTCGTCGCGGCGGCACTCGGCATGGTCGGCGCAGTGCTCGCCCGCGACGAACCTGGAGCGACCGTGGACAGCGCTACTCGACCGGCGCCGGCTCGGGTGGACCCACGGCGACGGGATCGCGGCGACGGCGCGTGACGAGGTACGAGCCGGCGAGCACGAGCACGAAGCCGACGACGGTCCAGACGGTGATGCGCTCGCCGAGCACGAGCACCCCGGCGACGATCGCGACGGCCGGGTTCACGTAGGTGATCGTGGTCGCCTTCACGGGGCCGATCTCGCCGATGAGCGCGACCATGAGGATGAACGCGAGCGCGCTGCACACGACCGCGAGCACGATGATCGAGACCACCACGGGCGTCGAGGGCCAGGCGGTCGGCCAGGCCGAGGTCGCGAACACGACCGGCACGTAGATGACGGCCGCCACGGCCAGCGAGACGGCGACCACGCCGATGCCGGGCAGGTCGGGCATCCACCGGGAGAGGATCGCCGGGCCCAGGGCGTAGCCGACGACCACGACGGCCATCTCAGCGACGGCGCCGAGATCGGAGCCGGCGACGTCGAGCCCGACGAGGGCCGCGACGCCGAGCATGCCGACGGCGATGCCGAGCCAGTTCGAGCCGCTGAGACGCTCGGGGCGCCCCATGGCGAACGCGATCGCGACGCCCGCGAGCGGCACGGCGGCCAGCAGCAGGCCGGCGGTCGAGCTCGGCAGCTGCTGCTCGGCGGAGCTGAGGAAGTACCAGGGCAGCACGATCTCGACGATCGTGTACGCGAGCATCGGCTTCCAGCGGCGCACGACGGCGACGACCTCGCGACGGAAGAACGCGAGCGGCAGCAGCAGCACGGCGGCCAGCCCGGATCGGCCGAGCACCACCATGGCGGGCTCGAGCTCGCTCACCGCGATCTTGATGAAGAGATAGGGGATGCCCCACGCGATGCCGAGCGCGGCGAACAGCAGAACCCCTCGACGCGTCACCGCGCCAGTCTGGCGCATGCCGCCGACATCGTCACCCGGTGCCGACGACGCGGAAGGGCCCTCCACCGGCCATGCCGGTGAAGGGCCCCCCGATCCGCCGAGGTCAGGCGGCGAGCAGCTGCAGCGAGTCGATCACGCGGTTCGAGAAGCCCCACTCGTTGTCGTACCAGGCGACGACCTTGATGTGCTTGCCGTCGACGCGGGTGAGCTCCGAGTCGAAGATCGACGAGTGCGGGTTGCCGACGATGTCGCTCGACACGAGCGCCTCGTCGGAGTACTCGAGCACGCCGGCGAGGGGGCCGTCGGCCGCGGCCTTGTAGGCGGCGAGCACCTCGTCGCGGGTGACGTCCTTCGCGACGGTCGCGTTGAGCTCGACGATCGAGCCCACGGGGATCGGCACGCGCATGGCGTCGCCGCTGAGCTTGCCGTCGAGGTTCGGCAGCACGAGGCCGATGGCCTTCGCGGCACCGGTCGAGCTCGGCACGATGTTCTCGGCGGCGGCGCGGGCGCGACGCGGGTCGGAGTGCGGGGCGTCCTGCAGGTTCTGGTCCTGCGTGTACGCGTGCACGGTCGTCATGAAGCCGTGCTCGATGCCGGCGAGGTCGTCGAGGACCTTCGCGAGCGGGGCGAGCGCGTTCGTCGTGCACGACGCGTTCGAGACGATGACGTCGGTCTCGGGGTTGTACGCCTCGGTGTTCACGCCGTAGACGAGCGTGGCGTCGGCGCCGCTGGCCGGGGCCGAGACGAGCACCTTCTTGGCGCCCGCGGCGATGTGGGCCTTCGCGGCCTCGGCGTCGGTGAAGCGGCCGGTCGACTCGAGCACGAGCTCGACGCCGAGCTCGCCCCAGGGGAGCTTCGCGGGGTCGCGCTCGGCGAGCACCTTCACGCGGCGGCCGTCGATGACGAGCACGTCGCCGTCGACCTCGACGGTGCCGCGGAAGCGGCCGCCCGCCGTGTCGTACTTGAGCAGACGCGCGAGCTCGGCCGGGGAGGTGAGGTCGTTGACGGCGACGAGCTCGAGGTCGGCGTCGCGCTCGATGAGTGCGCGGACGACGTTGCGTCCGATGCGGCCGAATCCGTTGATCGCGATGCGGGTCATGCGTGGGGTCCTTTCGTGGGGTACCCCTCAACCATGCGCGCGATCACCCTCCGGCAACAGTGGCCCGAAAGACGCGTCCCGAAAGGATCTCGCCACGATGAGCAGTCCGATCACGGATGCCGCGACGACCGTCGCCCCGAAGGCGGGCAGGGGTGCGGTTCCCGCGCCGCCGACGATGCCCGCCGCGATCCCGGCGCCGACGGCGATGCCGAGGTTGAACACCACCGGGATCAGCGCGCCCGCCAGGTCGCGGTGGGCGGCGCCCGCGAGCTGCAGGATCATCGTCTGCGCGAGGGGCGGAACAGCCCCCGACGCGACGCCCCACACCACGACCACCACGATGCCGACCGCGGGGCTCGTGCCGACGAGCGCCAGCGCGCCGAGGGCGAGCCCCGTCGCGACGGCCGCCACGACGAGCGCCCGGGCGGTTCGGGCGCCGAACCGCCCCGCGAGCACGACGCCGCCGGCCGAGGCGAGGCCGAACACGAGCAGCATCGTGCCGACGCCGCCCGGCAGCGGGGCCGCGGCCTCCGCGAGCATCCGGGTGATGAACGTGTAGACGCCGTAGTGCCCCACCAGCAGCAGGCCCACGAGGGCGACCACGGCGAGCATCGGGCGGATGCCGCGCGCCCGGCCTGCCTGCGCGGTCGGCTGCGGCGCGGCATCCGTCGCCCCACCCGTGCCCGTGCTCGCGGGGTGCGTGACGGGCCGCGCGGATCGCCGCACGACGACCCGCACGGCGATCGCCGAGGCCAGTGCCGCGACCGCGAGCCCCGCGAACGTCGCCCGCCAGCCGACGCCCTGTGCGACGAGGCTCGCGATCGGGGTGCCGATGACCATGCCGAGCGTCGCACCGCCGAGCACGATCGCGACGCCGCGCGCCAGGTCGCGTTCGTCGACGAGGTCGGCCGTGAGCGCGTTCGTCGTCGCCCAGAGCAGGCCGACGGCGAGCGCCCCGGCGACGCGACCGGCCACGACGAGCTCGTAGGTCGGCGCGAACGCGGTCGAGGCCGCCGCGAGCGCGAGGCCGACGAGGCTCCAGATCACGACCGTCCGCCGGTCGATGCGGCGCACGAGCCGCACGAGCGGCAGGCTCCCGACGACGACCACGCCCGCCCAGATGGAGACGAGCAGGCCCGTCTGCGCCTCGGAGACCCCCAGTCCTGCGGACATCTGCGGCAGCACCGCCGTCGGCAGCATCTCGGCGGTGACCATGACGAAGGTCGCGGCCCCGAGCACGATCAGCGCCGGCCAGGGCAGGGCGGATGTCGGTGCGCGGCCGGTGCCGGAGCGGGTCGACGCGGTCGTGGCGGTCGTGGCGGTGGTCGTTCCCGAGGTGCTTCGGGCGGTCGTGGCGTCGTCCATGCTTCGACGCTAAACTTTGACATCAATGTCAAGGTCAAGGGGCCCGACAGACGAATCCGGAGGACCGCATGCGCATCGGCGAAGTCGCCCGACAGGCCGGCGTCTCGACGCGGCTCGTACGGTACTACGAGCAGCAGGACCTGCTCGCCGCGACCCGGGGCTCGAACGGATACCGCGAGTACGACGAGGACGACGTGGCGCGCGTGCAGCACATCGCGAGCCTCGTGCAGTCCGGCATCGCGACCAAGCTCGTGAAGGAGCTGCTCGAACTCGAGGACGCCGCCGCCGAAGCCCGACCGAGCTGCCCCCGGGCGGTCGCCGACATGCTCGCGACCGAGCTCGTCGGCATCGAGGAGCGCATCGCCTGCCTCAGCCGCAGTCGCGACACGATCCGCGACTACCTCGCCCGCACCGAGCACGCGGCGGTGCTGTCGGAGCATGCTCACGACCTCGGGGCACGCTCGCCGGTCGAGTAGTCGCGACGCGCGCGGGTCGGGAGGCGGAGCGCGCGGAACCTGAGGTGCCCCCAATGCGGGGGCCATCCTCCGTTTCGTCGACCGTTCAGCCGCTGCCTCTCCGTAGGCTCACGGGATACCCGCGCCGAGACTGGCGTCTCTGCGCGCCCGAACCCTACGTGTAAGGAACCCGATGAAGCGCACCATTCCCGCGCTGGTCGTCGCCGTGCTCGGCGCAGGCCTCGCCCTCGCCGGCACCGTCGCCCCGGCATCCGCCGCGACGCCGACCACCGCGAACTCCGTCGTCGCCAGCTGCGACGCACTGACCGTCGACCTCTCCGGCTACGCCGTCGAGCCCGGCGCCGACGCCGTGTACCAGACCGTCGAGGTCTCCCCCGCCGTCGCCGAGGTCAGCCACACCGACTACGTCTACAAGCCGCTGTTCGGCAAGGTCGAGCACGTCTCGCACAAGGACGCCGGCAAGGTGCTGGTCTACGACTGGACGCTCTACTACTTCACGGGCGAGACCCGCACGCACGTCGAGGTCGCTGCACAGGACGCGGTCACCAAGGAGGAACTGGTCTCGGCCGCGATCCCCGCCGACGCGGAGCCGAACACCGTCACCGTCACGGTCGACGGCGAGCCCGTCGCCGTGGAGACGTTCGGCGCGGCCTACACGCTCACCGACTTCCCGCTCCTCAAGGGCGAGGCGGGCACCGAGGCCTACGGCACGCACACCTACTCGGTGAGCGTCACCGCCTACCAGGGCTTCGGCACCGAGCCCGTCACGAGCGTCGTCGACTCGGGGTCGACCGAGTGCGCGACCGGTGACTTCGCCGCCGTCGCCACGATCGACACCGTCACGACCTGCGGCACCGCAGTCGTCACGCTCACCAACGCCGAGCTCCTCGCCTCGAAGATCAACGGCACGTACTCGGCCATCGTCTCGGTCGACGGCAAGCCGACCGACTTCCTCGCGGTCTTCGAGAACTCGCCCGTCAAGGTCGAGCACGCCTTCGCCAAGGACTCCGGCGCCCACGTCATCGGGGTCCGTACGGGCCCCGCGCACGGCGACACGCTGCTCGCGCAGACCACCGTCCTGACCGACTGCATCGTGAAGCCGACCGACCCGGTCGACCCGGTCGACCCGGCACTCGACCCCAAGGTCGCGATCACCGGCTCGCTGACCCCCGGCGGCTCCATCACCGTCACCGGCACCGGCTTCGCCGCCGACACAGAGTACGAGGTCGAACTGCACTCGACCCCGCAGTCGATCGCCTCGGTCACGTCGGGTTCCGACGGTTCGTTCTCGGGCACGGGCTCGATCGACTCCGACACCCCGACCGGCGACCACGAGATCGTCGTGACCGACGGCGAGGGAAGCTACCGGTTCCCGGTGACCATCACCGCTGCGTCGACCGAGACGCCGACCGACGACGGTGACGACGACGGCACCGACTCGGGCACCGACAACGGCACCGGCACGAGCACCCCGGCAGGCACCGGCACGACCGCGGCGACCGGCACGAAGGCCGGCCTCGCCTCGACCGGCTTCGACACCATGCCGCTCGCGGCACTCGCCGCCGCACTGCTCACGCTCGCGGGCATCGCGTTCGGCGCCCGCCGCGCGATCCGCGTCAAGGGCTGACGCCTGAACGCCGACGCATAGCGCACGCACGAACGGGCGCCCGGTGGATTCCACCGGGCGCCCGTTCCGTTCGTGGTGGTCCGTGGCGCCGCGCCTAGAGCGCCGGGATCCAGACGCGCATGGTCGACGGACCTCGCTCGGCCCACGCGTGGTACGGCACGAGCGGCACGTCGGCCGCGGCATCCGTTCGCGCATCGACGAGGCGCACGAGCACGCGGGCGTCATCCGCCGACGCCACGTCGATCGGCTCGACTGCCGGGTCGACCCGCAGATCGGCGAAGTCGGATGCCGCGAGCGGCGTCCCGGCGAGGTCGACCGACTCGAGCGCGAACACCTCGGGGCCGCGCTCGACCACGAGGCATCCGCGAACCGCATCGACCCGGGAGTCGGGCGCGACGAACCGCGGAGCCATCGGCAGCGCGAGCTCGACCTCGTCGCCCGCCGCGAACGCCCGCGCGATCGAGACCGTGCCGGGCGCGGCCGCCCGCTCTTCGGAGGGTGACCCGTCGGCGGGGCGCAGGGTCAGGGTCGCGCCCTCGGCCCACGCCGGCACGCGGAGCGACAGCTGCCACGGTTCGGCCGAGTCCGCCAGCAGGCGCACCACGATCGACCCCGATCGCGGGTACGACGTCTCGACCTCGAAGGCGACCTCGCGGCCATCGGCCAGCACGGTGCGCACGACCGACGGCGCGTACTGGTGCAGCTGCACGCCCGCGGCATCCGCCGTCGCGAGGTAGCCGGCGAGGCTCGCGAACGTGCGCGCCGTGTTCGGCGGGCAGCACGACACGTCGAACCAGGGCGCCCGCAGCGACGAGTGCGCGCGTGGCGACACGACATCGGGATCGGCGGGCGCGCCCGGCACCCGCTGGTGCAGCGTGTTCGCGTAGTAGAAGGCCGTGCCCGCGGCATCCGGAGACGTCTCGATCACGTTGAAGAGCGTGCGCTCGATGAGGTCGGCGTGGCGCGCCCCGCCGTTCGCGAGCAGCAGCCGCCAGCTGAACATGACCGAGGCCACGCCCGCGCACGTCTCGGAGTAGGCGCGATCGCTCGGCAGCTCCCAGTCCTCGCCGAACGCCTCGTCCTGGTGGTGCGAGCCCTGCCCGCCCGTGACGTAGGTGCGGCGCTCGCGCGTGCGCTCCCACTGCCGGTCGAGCGCCCCGAACAGCTCGCGGTCGCCCGACTCGACGGCGACGTCGGTCGCGCCGGCCGCCAGGTAGTTCGCGCGCACCGAGTGCCCGCGCAGGGCCTCGGCGTCGCGCACGGCCACGTCGTCCTGGTAGTACGACCGGCCCCACTCGATGTCGGCGAGCGTTCCGCGCCCGTGCCGCTCGACGAAGAGGCGCGCCTGCTCGAGGTAGCGCGGCTCCCCCAGCGCGCGACCCAGCTCGGCCAGGCCGACCTCGATCTCGGCATGCCCGCAGATGCGCTCGTCGCCGCCCTCGCCGAAGACCTCGCACACGAGGTCGGCCGCGCGACGCGCGACCTCGACGAGTCCGTCGTCGGCATCGGGACGCGTGCGCACTCGGGCGACCGCCGCCTGGAACAGGTGGCCGAGGCAGTACAGCTCGTGGCCCCACTCGAGGTCGGTCCACCGCGGCTCCTGGCCCGGTCGGCCGAACCGCGTGTTGAGGTAGCCGTCGGGCTCCTGCGCGGCGGCGACCCTGGCGACGATCGCGTGCAGGCGGGCCTCGAGGCGGGCGACGGATGCCGCGGCATCCGCCACCGCCTGGAGGCGACCGATCTCCCACGAGACCGCCTCGAGGTACTTGTACACCTCGGAGTCGCTGAACTCGCGCCCGCGGCGCCCATCGGGCAGCCCGCCCGAGACCGCGAGGTCGAAGTTGCCGAGCCATCCCTCGCGCTCGAGCCAGCGCTCGATGTGGTCGAGCGTCGCCGAGCCGTTCACGCGCTGGCGTTCGGCCCAGAGTCCGCCCGTGATGCGCACCTCGTCGAGGCCGAGCGGGCGCAGTGCACCCGTCGTCGGCGAGACGGGCACGGCGTGGGTCGTGGTCGCGGTGGTGGTCGTGGGCGCTGAAGTCATGGTCATCCCTTGAAGGCGCCCGACATGAAGCCGCGCACGTAGTGACGTTGGAGAATGAGGAAGAGCAGGATGCACGGCAGTGCGAGCACGACCACGCCGGCCTCGGTGGCGCCGTAGTCGACGACGCCCTGCACCTGGCCGCGAAGGTTCGAGATCGCGAGCGGCAGCGTCATGCGGTTCGAGTCGTTGATGAGGATCAGCGGGGCCATGAAGTCGTTCCACGCCGCGAGGAACGCGAACAGGCCGACCGTGATGAGCCCGGGCTTCACCGCGGGAACGAGCACCTTCCAGAGCACGGTCCAGGCGGAGCATCCGTCGACCATGGCGGCCTCGTCGAGCTCGCGCGGAACCGACTCGAACGAGATGCGCATCATGAACATCGAGAACGGCAGCTGGAACATCGTGAGCACGAGCGCGACGCCGACGAGCGAGTTCGACAGGCCCACCGAGTTCAGCAGCACGTACAGCGGGATGAGCAGGGTCGCGTACGGCACCATCAGGATCGCGAGCGTCGAGAGGAAGAGCAGGTCCTTGCCCGGAAAGCTGAAGCGCGCGAACGCGTAGCCGCCGAGGAGCGACACCGTGAGCGTCAGCAGCACGGTCAGCAGCGACACGAACGTCGAGTTCAGCAGGTAGACCCAGATGCCCGCCTGGTAGTTCGCGAGCGTGACGTAGTTGCCGAAGCCCCAGCCGTCGGTCTGGTTCGTGCCCGCGAGCGGGGAGACCGACGAGATCGCGGTCCAGATGAGCGGGTAGAGGAAGAGCAGCGCGAGTCCGGCGGTGAGCACCCAGTAGGGGGTGCGCAGGGCGATGCCGGCGAACGTGGTCGGCGGTCGGCGGCGGCCCGTCGCGCCAGATGCCCCCTTCGCCACGCGGTGGTTCGGCGCGGTCAGCGCGATCGTCGAGTCGGTGGGCGGCACGCCCGCGAGCGGATCGCGCGAATGGCGCGGCATGGTCGTCGACATCAGTCTTCCGCCTTCTTCCCGAATGCGCGGATCTGCGCGATGTTGATCACGACGAGCGCGAGGAGCACGATCACCGACAGGGCGCCGGCGACGCCGAGGTCGTTCTGGCCCTGGAACGCGATGCCGTAGATGAGCTGCACGACCGTGATGGTCGAGTTGTCGGGCCCGCCCTTGGTGAGGATGTAGAACTGCTCGAACGCGAGCAGCGAACCCGTGACGCAGAGCACGGTCGTGAGCGCGAGCGTGGGCCGGAGCAGTGGGATCGTCACGCTGCGGAAGGTCTGCCAGCGCGACGCGCCGTCGATGCGCGCGGCCTCGTAGACGTCGTCGGGGATGCCCTGGAGGCCCACGAGCATGAGCAGCATGTAGAAGCCCGCGTACCGCCACACGATGAGGAAGATCGTCGACCACAGCGCTCCGTCGGGCGTGCCGAGGAACGTGAACCCCCACGCCTTCATGAGGCCGGCGAACGGGCCGGCGATCGGCGAGTAGATCACGTAGAAGAGCAGCGACGCGGATGCCAGGCCCAGGGCGCTCGGCACCAGGAAGGAGGTGCGCAGCAGCCCCTTCCAGCGCGTCGACTCCTGCACGAGCATGGCGAGTCCGAGGCTCAGCGCGAGCAGGATCACCGTCGTGAGCACGGTGTACTTCAGCGTGAACCAGACCGAGTCGAGGAAGAACCGGTTGTCGATCGCGTCGACGTAGTTCTGCGGCAGGTTGAAGCCCTGGTTGCCGCCGAGCAGCGGCCAGTCGCTCGCCGACATCTGCAGCACGAGCGCGAGCGGCAGGCCGAACAGCAGCAGCACGAACAGCGCGGTCGGCAGCGCGAACAGCCAGCCGGTGAGGGCGTTGCGCCGGCCGCGGCGGGTGCGCGCGGGTCGCGACGGTCTCGACCCCGATCGCTGCGGGGCGGATGCCGCGGCGGGAAGCGTTGCGGTCATGGTGAGCCTTTCGGGGTGGCAGGCCGGCGCGCGTCGTGGTGGCGCGCGCCGGCCTGCGGAGGGAGCCGGTGCCGTCCGGGCGCCTACTGGCTGAGGACGGCGGTGATCTCGTCGTTGTCGGCGTCGATGGAGTCGGCGTCGCCGAGCACGGCGTTGCGGACCATCGTCAGCCACGGGCTGTTCGGCGCGTTGAACGCCTGCTGGAAGTTGATCGCGACCGGGGTGTCGCCCTGGCCGGCGACCTCGTTGATCGTGATCAGGCGCGGGTCCTTCTGCGAGTACTCGTTGTCGGCGAGGTCGGAGCGGGAGACCACGTCGTTGTCCTTCGCGAGCACGCCGACCTGGGCGTCTTCACTCATCATCCAGCTGAGGAAGTTCCACGCCTGCGCGGCCTTCTTCGAGTCCTTCGAGACGCCGATGCCGTCACCGCCGACGAACGTCGACGCGCCGCCCTCGGGGCCGACGAGGCCCGAGACGCCGACGTCGAACGGGGTCGAGCTGAGCAGCGTGGCCGGGTACGGCATGATGCCGACCTTGCCCTCGGTGAACGCGGCGGTCCAGGTGGGGCCGGCCTCGTCCTTCGAGGAGGGCAGGACGGCACCCGAGTCCCAGAGGTCCTTCCATGTGGAGTAGATCTCCTTCGACGTGTCGCTCGCGAGCAGCGACTCGGTGCCGTCGTCGGAGAGCACCTCCTGGCCGTCGGCCCAGCTGCTCGGGAACCACGTGAAGACGAGGCATCCGCCGCAGTTGAGGCCCGTGGCCGTGCCGTACGTGTCGGGCTTGTTCAGGCCCTGGATGGCCTTGGCCCACTCGGCGAACTCCTCGAGGTTCGCCGGACCGGCTTCGGCGTCGAGGCCGGCCTCGGTCGCGAGGTCCTTGTTCCAGAAGAGCATCGACAGGTCGAGCACGAACGGCAGCACGTACTCCTTGTCGTCGAGCGTGCCGGCCGAGAGGTGGCCCTTGTTGATGTCGTCCTTGAAGTCGAAGCCGTCGATGTTCGCCGTGATGTCCTGGAAGAGGCCCTGCTTCACCCAGTTCGGCACGTAGACGATGTCGGCCGCGAACAGGTCGGGCAGGCCGTTCGAGCCGGCTGCTGCGCCGACCTTCGCGACGTAGTCGTCGTTCGGCACCACCGTGAGCTCGACCTGGTTCTCGTGGCTCTCGTTGTACGCGTCGACGAGCAGGTTGGCCTGCTTCTCGAGCGGCGCGCGCGTCCAGAGGGTCAGGGTCGTGCCGTCGTCGACGCCTTCGACGCCTGCGTCGGCGAGGCTCGACTCCGGGTCGCTGCTGCCCGTGGAGCAGGCGGCCAGCCCGATCGTGAGGGCGCCGGCGGCGAGCAGGGCCGCAGCCCGCGTCATCCGGCGATTGCGTGATGTCATCCGTGTTCTCCTTGCTCGTCCTTGAGCGGGCGCGATGCGCCCGGAATGTCAGGTGCTGGTGCTGGCTTTCCGAAACTTCCGAAAGGCCTTTCGGCACGCTACAGTGTGAATCTCCCGGCCGTCAAGAGCGATGACCGGTAGCGTTTCAGTCGAAGTCGAGCGCATGGAGGCGGACATGGCGAGAAGCGGCACGGGCGGGTCGAAGGCGGCGACGCTGAACGACGTCGCGCGCATGGCCGGCGTCTCGCTCGCCACGGCCTCGAAGGCCATCAACGGCCGCGACCAGGTCGCCCCGGCCACACGCCAACGCGTCATCGAGGCCGCCGAACAGCTCTCGTTCACGCCCAACTCGCTCGCCCGCAGCCTCATCGCCGGGCGCACCGGCACCGTGGGCCTGCTCACGAGCGACCTCGAGGGCCGCTTCGTGATCCCGATCCTCATGGGGGCGGAAGACGCGTTCGGCGCCGGGCAGATCAACGTGTTCCTCTGCGACGCGCGCGGCGACACGATCCGCGAGCAGCACCACCTCAAGGCCCTGCTCAACCGCCGCGTCGACGGCATCATCGTCGTCGGCCGGCAGACCGACCCGCGTCCCTCGCTCGGCCAGGGGCTGCCGGTTCCCGTGGTCTACGCCTACGCCCCGTCGGACGACCCGAGCGACGTCTCGGTCACGCCCGACAACGTCGCGGGCGGGCGCCTCGCGGTCGAGCACCTGCTCAGCACCGGCCGCCGCCGCATCGCCCACATCACGGGCGACCCCGAGTACGCCGCCGCTCAGGATCGCACGATCGGCGTGCGCGCCGCCCTCGCCGAAGCCGGGCTCGACCTCGTCGGCGACGTCATGATGTCGAGCTGGAGCGAGCACTGGGGGCGGGCCGCCGCGGGCATGCTGCTCGACCAGCACCCCGACGTCGACGGCATCGTCGCCGGCTCCGACCAGATCGCCCGGGGCGTCATCGACACCCTCCGCGACCTCGGCAAGCGCGTGCCCGAAGACGTGGCCGTCATCGGCTACGACAACTGGGAGGTGCTGGCGCTCAACTCGCGCCCCGAGCTCACGAGCATCGACGCCAACCTGCAGCAGCTCGGCCGCACGGCCGCCATGCGCATCTTCGACGCCATCGACGACGGCGAGCCCGACCCCGGCGTGCACCACCTGCCCGTGCGGCTCGTCATCCGCGGGTCGACGATCGAGCGTCGCTGAGCGAGAGACGCCATGCCCGCCCGACCGCGCTCGCGCCTTCGCCGCGGCCCGCGCCACGGGTGTTCGGCGTATCGGGCACGGATTCTTCGAGCCCCGGATGCGGCGAACACCCGTGATGCGACGCAGGCGGCACCCCGCGCGGCGTCTCGCAGCGCGTCGACCTCAGGCCGAGCGTCGCACGACGAGCGAGCTGTCGGTGAAGATCTCGCGCGGCGGATCGGTGCGTCCGTTGACGCGGGCGGCGAGCAGGTCGACCGCCATCTTCGCGATCTGCTCGGTGCCGGGCTCGATCGTCGTGAGCGGCGGGAACGCGTACTGCGCCGCCGGCACGTTGTCGAAGCCGACGACCGCGATCTCGTCGGGCACGCGCACGCCGTTCATGGCCGCGGCGTGCAGGGCGCCGATGGCGAGCGTGTCATTGAAGCAGAACACCGCATCGGGTCGCTCGTCGAGCCGCAGCAGGTGCGTCATCGCCACGGCGCCGTCGCGCAGGTGCCATTCCTCGGCGACCACGATGCGCTCGGGCGGCGTCGGCAGGCCCGCCTCCTGCATCGCCTGCAGGTAGCCCTGCAGACGGAGCGACGCGGCGCTGATCGTGCTGACGCCGGGGTTCGAGCCGATCGCCGCGATGCGGGTGCGGCCGCGACCGATCAGGTACTGCGTCGCCAGGCGCGCGGCATCCGTGTTCGCCATTGCGACGTGGTCGACCGGACCGTTGAAGATGCGATCGCCCAGGATCACGAGGCGGTCGTTGCCCGTGAGGTGCTTCTCGTCGCCCGGGCCGAGCGCGTGCGGCTGGAAGATGAGCCCGTCGGAGTGCTGGCGGCGGGCACCCGAGAGGATGTCGAGCTCGGTCTCGCGGCGGGCGCCCGTCTGCTGGATCACGACCGACCACCCGTGCCGCTCGGACTCGACGATCACGCGTCGCGCGAGCTCGTTGAAGTAGTCGATGCCGAGGTCGGGGATCGCGAGGGTGATCGACCCGGTGCGGCCGGTCTTCAGGCCCCGGGCCGAGGTGTTCATGCGGTAGCCGAGTTGGTCGACCGCGCGCAGCACCCGGTCGCGCGTCTCGGGGCGCACCGACGGATGGTTCGAGAGCACGTTCGAGACCGTGCGCGCCGTGACGCCGGCGAGCGCCCCGACATCCGCCATGGTCACGTTCGCGGACTTGCCGGTCACTCGCCTACCCCCGCGCCGATCGCCGGACCATCCGGATACTGGCCCATGATACGGAAGGCAGCTCGACCACGAGGCGGTCGCCCACGAGTCGCGCCGGCAGCGTTCGGGGCACGACGCGCAGCGGGTCGGCCGCGGTGTTCGTCGCGAGCGGGTCGGGGTGCCAGATGAGCTCCGAGCGCGTGATCTCCGCGGCGTCGAGGCCAGCGAGGTCGACCTCGACGTGCACCGACCCCTCGGTGCCCCGATGACCGAGGTAGACCGCGATCGCGTGGCCGTCGGGGCTCAGCGTCACGGTGGTCACGACGGCCTGAGCGGATGCCGCGTGGCCGGCGTCCGCGACGGCGCTCGAGCGCAGCACGGTGTGACCTGCGCTCCGTGCGACCGCCGCGAAGGGGTGGAACGTCGTCTGCCGCCAGGCGCCGTCGGGCTCGGCGCGGATCGGCCCGATGACGTTCACGAGCTGCGCCATGGCCGCGATGGAGACGACGTCGGCGTGGTTCAGGATGCTCTGGAGCAGGGTTCCGACCACCACGGCGTCGGCCAGCGTGTACTCCTCCTCGAGGATGCGCGGGGCGATCTCGAAGCGGCGATCGGGCTTCTGCTCGTCGTAGGCGGTGTAGTTCCACACGTTCCACTCGTCGAGGCTGATGCGCACGTCGCGCTCGCTGCGGGTGACGGCCTTGACGTGCTGGATGGTCGCGGCGATCTGCTCGAGGAACCGGTCGAGCACGAGCGAGGAGTCGAGGAACGTCGCGAGGTCGCCGTCGTTGTAGAAGTAGATGTGGCACGAGAGGTAGTCCACGAGGTCGATGGTGCGTTCGAGCACCGTCGCCTCCCACGTGCCGAACGTGGACATCTGGGCGTTCGAGCTGCCGACTGCCACGAGCTCGAGGTCGTCGTCGAACATGCGCATGGCCGACGCCGTGACCGCGGCGAGCTCGCCGTACGCTTCGGCCGATCGGGCGCCGAGCTGCCACGGTCCGTCGAGTTCGTTGCCGAGGCACCAGAGACGCACGTCGTGCGGATCGGGCGACCCGTTGCGCACGCGCTCGTCGGAGAGCGCGGTGCCCGAGGGGTGGTTCGCGTACTCGAGCAGCTGCAGGGCGTCGCGCACGGTGCCGAGTCCGAGGTTGAGGGCCAGCATGGGCTCGACGTCGGCGGCCCGGCACCACGCGATGAACTCGTCGGTGCCGAACGCGTTCGTCTCGACGCTCTTCCAGGCGAGGTCGAGGCGGCGCGGGCGTTCGGCGGCCGGCCCGATGCCGTCGCGCCAGTCGTAGCCCGACACGAAGTTGCCGCCCGGGTAGCGCACGACGGTCACGCCGAGTTCGCGCACGAGGTCGAGCACGTCGTCGCGGAACCCCTCGGGGGTCGCGGTCGGATGCCCCGGGTCGAAGACGCCGCCGTAGACACCGCGACCGAGGTGCTCGACGAACGAGCCGAACAGGCGCGGATCGGCGCGGCCGATCTCCGCCCCGACCGAGACGGTCACAGCAGCGGGAGCTTCGGGGCCCGGGTTCGCGCGGCTCGCGCCGGCCACCGCACCGGCACCCTCGCCCTGGCTCTGGCCCTCGCTCGGGAGCGCCGTCTGGCGCTGACGTCGTCGGTCTTGCACGTGATCTCCATTTCATCGGTGAAATTACCGGCACGCTATGCCTTCGGTGCAGGGTTCGTCAACCCAAGGGGCCTGGAGCCGGTATCGGCGCAATTGCCTGTTGACGCGAGGCCGACCCTTTGCCATGATCCATTCTGGGCACCGCGGTCATCTTTGTTTCATCGATGAAATGCCACGAACCCAACACATCCCTGAATCCCCAGAGAGGCGAACCGCAATGAAGCTGAATCGTCGACGGGCGGGCCTCGGCCTGGCCGCCACCGTGGGGGCCGCAGCCCTCCTCCTCACCGCATGCTCGACCGGCGAAGCCGACTCGGGCAAGACCACCCTCACCGTCTGGCACTACTACAACGTCGACGGCCAGGTCGAAGGGCTCGAGAAGCTCGCCGACTCCTTCGAGGCCGACCACCCCGACGTGGACGTCGAGTTCGCCTACGTGCCGGTCGACCAGTTCACGACCAAGGCGGTGACCGCGGCGGGCGCCGGCACCGGGCCCGACGTGCTCATCTTCGGGGCATCCGGAACCTACTCGCTCGCCGAAGCCGGCGCGATCGAGCCGATGACCGACTGGTGGGACGGCTACGCCGACAAGGACCAGTTCCCCGAGGGCGTGATGCAGCGCGTCGACGGCGAGCTCTACGGCGTACAGGGCTACGTCAACCTGCTCGGCCTCTGGTACAACCAGGACATGCTCGACGAGCTCGGCGCCGAGGTGCCGACCACGACCGAGGAGATGGAGGCGGTCATGGCCAAGGCCGCCGCGGCCGGCCATCAGGGCGTCACGCTCACCGGCAAGCCCGGTCTCGAGAGCCAGTGGCAGGGCTTCCCGTGGTTCACCTCGCACGGCTTCTCGTACGGCGACCCGCAGGCCGCCCCGATGGCCGACACCTACACGATGCTGCAGGACTGGGTCGACCAGGGGTACCTCTCGCGCGAGGCCTCGACGTGGGATCAGACCATCCCGTTCCAGCAGTTCGCGGCCGGTGCCTCAGCGTTCGCGGTCAACGGCAACTGGCAGATCGCGGCCGCGAAGGAGGCCGCCTTCGAGTACGGCGTCGCCCCGCTGCCCATCACCGACGAGGGCGGCGTGCTGCTCGGCGGCGAGGTGCAGAACATCGGCGCGTTCTCGAAGCACCCCGACCTCGCGAAGGAGTTCCTCGAGCAGACCTTCTTCTCGGTCGACGGCGAGCTCTCGCTGCTCGACACGTTCGGCTCGATCCCGGCACGAGCGGATGCCGCGGGCGACGACGCCATCGGCAGCGACCCGATCCTCAGCGTGTTCGCCGACATCGTGCAGCAGCAGGGACGTCCGTCGCCGAGCCCCGAGGTGCCGTCGAAGAACGTCAACGCGGTCGAGACGCTCGTCGGCGACTACTGGAGCAAGGCCGTGGCCGGTGACGGCGAACCCGACCCGCTGGCCGACGACCTCATCTCGCAGCTCGACCCCCTCCTGAAGGGCTGATCGAGCGGATGACGCAGGTGAGCCCGCTCCGAACCACCTCGAGTGGATCTCGCCCCGGCACCGCCGGGTCCCCGTCGGCCGCACCGCGGCCGGCGGGGACGCCCGTGCGCCGGCGGCCCGCGCGCCTCGGCGACCGACGAATCGCACTCGCGACCCCCGCCGTGGCCGTGCTGCTCGCCCTGGCCGTGTGGCCGCTCGTGCAGCTCGGCTCGATGAGCGTGCACGAGGTCACCTCGGCCACGCTCAACGGCGACTGGGCGTTCATCGGCGGCGCGAACTTCGCCGCGGTCTTCGCCCAGCCCGACTTCGGGCGGGTGGCGCTCAACACGCTCGCGTTCGTGACCGTCGTCACCGTGCTCGGCGTCGTCGGCGGCTTCGCCGCCGCGCTCTCGGTCGCCTCCTCGACCCGGGGCGGGTCGTTCCTGCTCGGCATGATGGTCTTCGTCTGGGCGCTGCCGCCCGTCGTCAACGGCTCGATCTGGAAGTTCCTCCTCGGCGATCGGGGCCTGCTCAACGAGATCGCGCGGGCCACCGGCCTCGCGCCCGACGGCGTCGGGTTCCTCTTCGACCCGCAGCTCGCGCTGTGGTCGGTCGCCCTCGTGAACGCCTGGGCCGTGATCCCGTTCAACGCGCTCATCTTCCGGGCTGCACTGCTCAGCGTCGACGAGCAGGTGCTCGAGGCCGCCGAGGTCGACGGAGCGGGCCCGTGGCAGAAGGTCCGCCACCTGCTCATCCCCCACTCGCGCCCGACGGCGACCGTGCTCACGGTCCTCACGATCGTGTACGCCTTCCGCAGCTTCGACTTCATCTACGTGATGACGGCCGGCGGCCCGGGCACGGCGTCGACCACCATCCCCTACCTCGCCTACGTGGAGGCCTTCGTGAAACTCGACTACGGCTCCGGTGCGGCGACCGCGCTCATCGCCCTCGCCATCGTCATCGTGCTCGCGCTCGTCTACGCGCGCGACGTGCGTCGGAACGAGGCGGAATGACCGCCACCGCCGCCCTCACGACGACCGGCGCCCGACGCCGGCACCCTCGCCGCCGCCGACGCGAGCCCGTCGCCTTCGGGTTCCGGCTCGTGCTGTACGTGCTCTACGCCGTGCCGCTGATCTGGATCGTGCTGACCTCGCTGAAGAGCCAGGGCGAGGTGCTCAGCTCGCAGGCGTCGATCCTCTTCACCCCGACGCTCGAGGCGTACGCCGAGGCGCTCGCCGACCCGGCGCTCGGGTCGTCGCTCCGCCAGTCCGTGATCATCAGCGGGGGCACGACGCTGCTCTGCCTCGCGCTCGCGGTGCCCGCCGCGTACGCGATCGCCCGCGTGCGCGCCGGCATCGCCATCGCCGCGCTCTCCGCGCTCGTGATCCTGCAGATGATCCCGCAGACCGCGAACCTCATCCCGCTGTTCTGGCTGCTCGGCCGGTTCGGGCTGCTCGACACCGACCTCGGCCTGATCCTGGCGGATGCCGCGCTGCTGCTGCCGTGGGCCATCCTGCTGCTCCGCCCGTTCTTCGCGGCCGTGCCCGTGTCGATCGAGGAGGCGAGCCGCATCGACGGCGCGGGAACCCTGCGCGGGTTCGTCTCGGTCGCCCTGCCGCTCGCCCGCAACGGCGTGCTCACCGTGAGCGCGATCGTCTTCCTCGTGTCGTGGGGCGAGTTCCTCTACGGCATCACGTTCATGCTCTCGCCCGACAACTACCCGATGAGCGCGCTCATCGCCGTGCAGGCCGGTGCGTACGGCGTCGACTGGCCGTCGATGATGGCCTTCGCCGTGATCTCGGCCGTGCCCGTGTTCATCGTCTACGTCTTCAGCTACCGGCTGCTGCGCACGGGCCTCACGATGGGCGCGGTGAAGTAGGGCGCGCTCGCCGGGCGAGGAGTCGCCCGGCGAGCGGATGCGGCGATCAGACGAAGGTCGCGCGCCAGCCGTCGCCCGGGTCGCCGTCGGCGACCACGACGGACTCCCCCGACACGGCGAACCGCGCCGAGCGGCCGTCGGGTGTCGTCACCGTCGCGCCCGAGGCATCCGTCGCCCCGGGGAACACGCGCAGCTCGAGCCCGTCGAAGTAGTCGGCGTCGGGCTTCGTCGTGTCGGCGCCGATCGGCAGCACGGCGCCCTCGCGCACGTACAGCGGCACGGTGTCGAAGCCGTGCACCTCGCGGCGCCACGAACCGGAGGAGGTGACGACCTCGCCCGTCCACCAGTTCGTCCAGCGGCCGGCGGGCAGGTAGAACTCCACCTCGCCGGACTCCGAGAACACGGGGGCCACGAGCAGCGACGAGCCGAGCATGTACTGCCGGTCGAGGTACGCGGTACCCGGATCGTCCGGGAACTCCAGCGCCATCGGGCGCATGACCGGCACGCCGCTCGCCGACGCGTCCAGGCCCTGCCGGTACAGGTACGGCATGAGCGAGAGCTTCAGCTTCGTGAAGATCCGCGTGACGTCGACGGCCTCCTCGTCGAACGCCCACGGCACCCGGTACGACCCCGACCCGTGGAAGCGCGAGTGGGTGCCGAGCAGGCCGAAGGCGACCCAGCGCTTGAACACACCGGCATCCGGAGTGCCCTCGAAGCCGCCGATGTCGTGGCTCCAGAAGGCGAAGCCCGAGTACGCGAGCGAGAGGCCGCCGCGCAGGGTCTCGGCCATCGACTCGTACGTCGAGGTCGAGTCGCCGCCCCAGTGCACGGGCAGGCGCTGGCCGCCGGTCGTCGCCGAACGCGCGAACACCACGGCCTCGCCCTCGCCGCGCTCCTGCTCGAGCACCTCGAACACGGCCTCGTTGTAGAGCTGCGTGTAGCGGTTGTGCATGCGGTCGGGGGCCGACCCGTCGAAGTACTCGACCTCGAGCGGGATCCGCTCGCCGAAGTCGGTCTTGAAGCAGTCCACGCCCTGCGCGACGAGCGCGCGCAGGTGGTCCTGGTACCAGCGGGTCGCGTCGGGGTTCGTGAAGTCGACGAGGCCCATGCCCGCCTGCCAGAGGTCCCACTGCCACACCGTGCCGTCTGGGCGCTTCACGAGGTAGCCGAGCTCTGCGGCCTCGGCGAACAGCTTCGAGCGCTGCCCGATGTAGGGGTTCAGCCAGACGCAGACGCGCAGGCCCTTGCCGCGCAGGCGAGCGAGCATGCCCTCGGGGTCGGGGAACGTGCGCGGGTCCCACTCGAAGTCGGTCCAGTTGAACTCGCGCATCCAGAAGCAGTCGAAGTGGAACACGCTGACGGGCAGTTCGCGCGCGGCCATCTCGTCGACGAACCGGTTCACGGTCGCCTCGTCGTAGTCGGTCGTGAACGACGTCGAGAGCCAGAGGCCGTACGACCAGGCCGGAACCCGGGCGGGCTTGCCGACGAGCTCCGTGTAGCGCTCGAGCACGCCGGCGGGGGTGCCGCCGTAGATCACGAAGTACTCGAGGCTCTCGCCCGGCACCGAGAACTGCACGCGCTCGACCGCCTCCGAGCCGATCTCGTACGACACGTGCCCGGTGTCGTTCACGAGCACGCCGTAGCCGCGGTTGGTCAGGTAGAACGGCACGTTCTTGTAGGCCTGCTCCGACGAGGTGCCGCCGTCGGCGTTCCAGATGTCGACCGTCTGCCCGTTCTTCACGAGCGGCCCGAAGCGTTCGCCGAGGCCGTAGACGAGCTCGCCGACGCCGAGCGAGAGCTGCTGCAGCGTGTACGCGGATGCCGCGGCGCGCGCCGAGCCCTCGCGGGCGTTGCCGACGGGCACGCCGTCGAGCTGCGCGTCGGGCCGCACGCGCATGTTCGCGATCGACTTGTCGCCGGCCGACACGATCGTGCGGCCGTCGACCTCGAACGCGAGCCCGAACGGCGCGCCGGGCGCCACGCGCACCGAGAGCCGTCCGGAGGTGAGCAGGCCGCCGGTCTCGTCGACCACGACCACGCCGTGGTCGCCCCGCGCGCCGACGAGGTCGAAGCCCTGCGGCCTCGGCCCGCCCGCGTGGTGCTCGACGCGCACGCCGATCACGTCGGGCAGCGGCGACGAGATCGTCACGGTCAACAGCGGGCGGTTCAGCGTGTCGCCGCGCTTGGCGACGACGCCGGTCGTGGCGAAGACCTGGAGGCGGTGCTCGCCGTCGGCCCAGATGTCGTACGCCTCCCGGCCGTACAACGGTTCGATGCCCGGCCTGATCTGCCAGAACCCGTCGGTGAACTTCATGGGAGTGGGTGTTCCTTTCGCGCGGGCCGCAGCTGCGGCATCCGCTTCGTTACTTGACCGCGCCCGCGGTGATGCCGCGTGTGAGCGTGCGCTGGAAGATGAGGAAGAAGATCAGCGTCGGGATCACGCCGAGCAGTGCCGAGGCGCTCGTCGTCGTGACGTCCATGAGCCGATCGCCCTGCAGGGTCGTGATCGCCACCGGAACCGTCTGGTTGTCGTTGGAGATCAGGAACGTCAGCGGGATGAGGAACTCGTTCCACGTCCAGATGAAGAAGAAGATGAGCAGCACCGAGAGCGTGCCCTTGCTGATCGGCAGCACGACCTTGATCAGGGTGCGCAGCTTGCCGGCGCCGTCGAGCGCGGCCGCCTCGAGCACCTCCTTCGGGAACGTGCCGAACACGCTCGAGAGCAGGTACGTGCCGAACGCCGCCTGGATCACCGTGAAGATGATGATGATCGCGAGCTGCGTATCGTAGAGGCCCACCGCCTTGAACATGTAGTACAGCGGGTAGAGCAGCGCCTCCTGCGGAATGAGGTCCGCGAGCAGGAACAGCAGCAGGATCCACGTGCGGTACTTCACGCGCCCGATGCCGAGCGCGTAGGCGTTCAGCACCGAGAGGGCGACCGCGAGCACGGCGACCGAGCCCGAGATGATGAAGCTGTTCCAGAGCTTCTGCGGGAAGTCGACGCGGGTCCAGAAGTTCACGAGGCCGTCGAAGTAGAGCTCCTTCGGCAGCATGAGCGGGCCCGACGTGTTGTAGTCCTCCGGCGACTTGAACGAGTTGATCAGGATCAGGATGAACGGCACCGCGACGAGCAGGCCGAACAGGATCGCGAGCCCCAGCCAGACCCAGTCCTTCGCGGTCTTCTTCGACTGCGGCGAGCGGTCGCGCGGCGGCTTCGAGCGACGGATGCCGCGGCGCGAGCCTCGGTCGCGACCCGACTCGACCAGGTCGGCGCCGACGAGCGGCACCCCGCCGGCGCCGGAGGCCGACAGCGGCGTGAGGGGCGCGGGCGCGGTGTTCCGCGTGGTGGTGGCTTCGGTGTACGACATCAGCGCTCACCCTCCTGTCGTTCGACGCGGGCCTGCAGTCGGATGAACCCGATCGCGACGAGCACCACCACGACGGTCAGGGCCGTCGCGATCGTGGCGCCGTAGCCGACCTGCTGGCTCTGGAAGAACTGGATGTACGAGTAGTAGCTCGGCACGATGGTCGCCGTGCCGGGGCCGCCGCCGGTCAGGGCGTAGATGGGGCCGAAGACCTTGAGGGCGGCGATCGTGCAGGTCAGCGTCACGACGAAGATCTCGGGGCGGATCGCCGACACCGTGATGTACCGGAACCGCTGGAACCAGCCGGCGCCGTCGAGCTCGGCGGCCTCGTAGAGCTCGGGGTCGACGCGCTGGAGGGCGGCCATGAAGATCACGACCGGGTAGCCGATCTGCACCCAGACCATGACGGCCATGATCGAGAGCATGGCCGTGTCGGGGCTGCCGAGCCAGTTGTGCTGGAGGGCGCCGAGACCGACGGTCTCGAGCACGGTGTTCAGCGCGCCGTTCTCGGGGCGGAGGATCCAGCCGATGACGATCGCGGCGATGGCGACCGGGAGGATCTGCGGCAGGTAGTACGTGGCGCGCAGGAAGCTCGCGAGCCGCCCGCCGAACTTGCGGCCGATGACGTCGAAGAGCAGTGCCGCGAGCACCAGGCCGAGCAGCGTCGGGATGATCACCATGGCGACGATCATCGAGAGCGAGTTGCGGAACGACGCCCAGAACTTCTGGTCCTGGAACAGCTCGACCCAGTTCTCGAGGCCGATGAACTCGGGCGGGCGGACGCCCCGCCAGTCGGTGAAGCTGAGGTACACGTTCCAGACCAGCGGGATCAGGATGATGAACGTGAACAGCAGCAGGCCCGGGATCAGGAAGAACCAGAACCCGCTGGATCGCACACCCGAGATGGCACTCATGCCGTCGGTGCGCCGCGACCCGCGAGGTCGCGTGGCGAGGGTGGAAACCACGATGGTTCCTTTCGGTGGAGAGCTCGGTGGGAGCTTTCGGTGGAGCGCGGGCCGAACCGTCAGCGGTTCGGCCGGTGCCTCCCGGTCGGCGGGCGTCGTGCGTCGTGTCCAGATCGGCGACGCCCGCCGGTCGAGGGCGATCGGGTCAGCCGATGATGTCGGCGACGCCGTCCTCGTAGTCGGTGCCGAGCTGCTCGAGCGTCTGCTCGGGCGTCAGGGTGCCGTTCACGAGTTCCTGGAGGGCTCCGACGAGCTGGTCGTAGAAGTTCGGCGTGGGCCAGTCGGGGTAGAACGCGAGCCCGTCGGCAGCGACGACCTCGTTGAACTCGGTGATGAGCGCGGCGGACTTCTCGTCGGTGATGTCGGCGGGGTCGGCCGCGACCGGGATCGAGCCGTTGTTGCCGATGAGGGCCTGGATCTCGGGGCGCATCGTGATGTCGATGAACTCGTAGGCGAGGTCCTTGTTGGCGGCGTTCTCGGGCACGACCCAGATGTTGCCCGACGATCCGGGAACCAGCTGCGACTCGGGGAACGCGAAGGTGTCCCACTCGAAGGTCGTGGCCTCGTTGATCACGCGGCCGGCCCACCACGAGCCGGAGACCATCATCGGGTACTCGCCGCTCATGAAGCCGACGCCCATGTCCTCGGCCTTGAGGCCGGTGGAGTCCTGCGAGATCCAGCCGTTGTCGACGTACTCGACGATCTTGTCGGCCGCGTAGGTGAGCTCGGGGCCCTGCCAGTCGACGGGGTTCTCGTAGAGCTGGTAGTCGTTGACGAACTGGCGGTCGGCCTTCGACAGGGCGAGCTGGTAGAAGAGCTGCCCGAGGGGGTACTCGGCGCCGGCCTGCGCGAGGGGCGTCGTGCCGTCCTTCGCGAAGGTGTCGAGGATGTCCTCGAACTCGGCGTAGGTCGTGGGTTCGGCGAGACCCTTCTCGTCGAAGGCGGTCTTGTTGTAGTAGACGGTGACGTACTCGCCGTAGTTCGGCACGCCGTACCAGGGGCCGGAGCCCATGATGCCCTCGTCGGAGTACTTCGCCGTGGTCTGCAGCGACGGGGCGAGCAGGTCGTCCCAGCCGTACTCCTCGACCGCGTCGGTGATGTCGGCGAGCAGACCCTGGCTCGCGAGCAGTCCGGCGGTGGCGTTGCCCTTGGGCGACTCCATGACATCCGGTGCCTCGTTCGAGTTGAGCACCTGGCTGGCGGTCGAGCGGATCTGCTCGAAGCTCTTGTCCTCGTACTCGACGGTGGCGCCGGTCTCCTCCTCGAAGATCTCGATGGCCTTGTTCCAGGCAATGCCGACATCGCTGTCGGTGCCCTCGAAGTGCCAGAGCTTCAGGGTGTTCGGGTCGGACTCGCCGCCCGTCGAGCAGCCGGTGAGCAGTGCGGCCGTCGCGGCCAGTGCTGCGACGGCGCCGATGCCGCGCTTGGTGATTCCCATGGTGCGTTTCCTCTCGTGGGTGCAGCTGGTGTGGGGTGGGGTGGTGCTCGTGCGAAGGACTGTCGAAGCGCTTCGACGATGCGCAGCGTTCGACTCGGTGATTCGGTTCGGTTGGATTTCGTGGAGCGGATGCCTCAGAGCCGGGGTCGTGCGACCGATCCGCGGTTCTCGGTGACGGGCGTGATGAGTTCGACGCCGAGGGCGTCGGCCCCGCGCACCTGGCGCAGGGCGGACTCGACCGCGATGCGGCACATCAGGTCGAGTGGCAGTGGGATGCAGTCGAGCGGGATGACGAGGTGCGACGTGTCGTAGCTCGCACACGCGGCGAAGAGCGACAGGTCGCGGGGCACGTCGAGTCCGCGTTCGCGGATGCGGCGCAGCACCGACTCGACGACCGGCTCGTTGCAATGGAAGATCACGGCGGTCATCTCGGGCGAGGCGTCGAGCAGCTCGTCGAAGGCCCGCTCGGCCGCGCCGCGCGCGAGCGTCGGCGAGACCACGGCGATGCGGATGCCGCGGGCGGCCGCCTCGGCCTCGAGGCCCAGGTTGAACCGCTGCACGAAGCCCGTGCCCCTGGCGAGGTAGGTCGGCGGGTGGCCGACGACGCCGATCGACCGGTGGCCGGCCTCGGCGAGCGTCGTGACGGCGAGCCGGCCCGCCAGCTCGAAGTCGAGGTCGACGCACGCGACGCCGTCGCCGCTGTGGCCGTCTTCGCCCGGGATGCCGATGAAGGCGGCGGGCAGCGCGGCCCGGCGCACGACGTCGACGCGCTCGTCGTGGTTCTTGACGCCCATGGCGACCACGCCGTCGACGAGCGACGAGGCCGCCACCCGGCGGATGCCCGACACGTCGTCGTCGGTGGCGAGCAGCAGCACGTCGTAGTCGTGCTTGCGCGCCGTGTCGACGACGGCGGTGACGAACCGCATGTGCGTCGGCAGGTGCCCGTCGGCATGGATCGGCGCCGAGAGGGCGAGGATGTTGGTGGTGGCGCCGGCGAGCATGCGGGCTCCGGCGTTGGGCTCGTAGTCGAGTTCGCGGATCGCGGCCTCGATGCGGGTGCGGGTCGACGCGGTGATCGCGCGCTTGCCCGACAGGGCGTAGGAGACGGTCGAGATGGAGACGCCCGCAGCCTTGGCCACATCACTGATCGTCACCATCCCGGTACCCCCCTTTGGACCCCTCGTGATCGTCGAAGCCGATGGATTCGAAGCGCTTCGACGACGTGAGAGCGAGAGTACGTGACCGTACCCGTCGCGCGCAACCCTTTTGTTGGAATAGACCACAATTCGGTTTTCGCGCGACCGCGTCTCACTCCCGGAACGTGTGCCGGTACTCGATCGGCGACGTGCCGAGCACGCGGTGGAAGTGCAGGCGCAGGTTCGCGCCGGTGCCGAGTCCGACGCGCGCGGCGATCTGCTCGACGCCGAGGTCGGTGCGCTCGAGGAGTTCGCGCGCGAGGTCGATGCGGGCGCGCAGGATCCACTGCATGGGCGTGTACCCGGTGTCCTCGACGAAGCGTCGCGAGAACGTGCGCGTCGACACCTTCGCGTTGCGCGCGAGGTCGGCGAGCGTCAGCGGCTCCTCGATGCGCTCGATCGCCCAGTGCCGGGTCGCGGCGAACAGCTCGCCGAGGTCGTCGGGCAGCGCGCGCGGCACGTACTGCGCCTGGCCGCCGCTGCGGTACGGCGCGGCCACGAGCCGCCGGGCGACGTGGTTCGACAGCGCGACGCCGTGGTCGCGTCGTACGAGGTGCAGGCAGAGGTCGATGCCCGACGCGGCGCCGGCCGAGGTGAGCACGCGCCCCTCGTCGACGAACAGCACGTTCTCGTCGACCTGCACGAGCGGATGCCTCGCGGCGAGCGCCTTCGTGTAGTGCCAGTGCGTCGTGGCCCGGCGCCCGTCGAGCAGCCCGGTCGCCGCGAGGGCGAAGGCCCCCGTGGAGATGGCCGCGAGCCGCGCGCCCCGTTCGTGCGCAGCCCGGAGTGCGTCGACGACGATCGCGGGCGGCTCCTCGACATCGGGATGCCGGTAGCCCGGGATGAAGATCGTCTCGGCCCATTCGAACGCCTCGAGCCCGTCGGCGACGTGGTACGAGAGCCCGTCACCGCCCGCGACCGGTCCGGGCGCGGCGCCGCAGACCCGCACCTCGTAGGGCATCGACGCGCGGGTCGTGAAGATCTGCGCCGGAATGCCGACGTCGAGCGGCTTGGCCCCCTCGAGCACGAGCACGGCAACGCGGTGCGCACGGGTGCTGCTGGCACGGTCGGCGGCGTTCATGGGGCCAGCCTGCCACCGCTCGCAACGTTCTCGCCACTCGCCGGCGACGCGACATCCGCCCGTCGCACGTCATCGCGAAGAGAGATGACGGACCCGCCGGGTCCGTGGAGGAACGGTCACGGTGCGGCCGAGCGCATTCGGAGGTCGTCCGGCGACGGGGCCGCCACCCGGCGGGTCGTTGCGAGCAAGCTAGCCCGAGGCGCGCGGAACCGCCAGCGTCCCGCCGGATCGGGCCCCGAACTGGGGGCGGCGACACCTGGCAATGGCGACGTCCGCGACCGGGCTAGGCTGGCGGGCAGTGACACGGGGTGCCGCGCTCCCGCCCTCGCAGGGCGATCGCGGCTGAGAACACACCCGTCGAACCTGATCTAGTTCGAACTAGCGAAGGGATGTCGCGTGAGCGAACGTCTGCGAATCGACCCTGCCCACCTCATCGACGCGAGCGCTGCGCTGCTCGGCCGGCTGCGCGAGCATCCGCCGCTCGTGCAGTGCATCACGAACAGCGTCGTGACGAACTTCACCGCGAACGCGCTGCTCGCGATCGGCGCGGCTCCCGCGATGGTCGACATCCGCGAGGAGTCCGGCCTGTTCGCCGGCATCGCGGGCGGCCTGCTCGTGAACCTCGGCACGCCCGCCGAGGAGCAGCGCGACGCCGCACGCGAGGCGGTGGCCGCGGCATCCGTCGCCGGCACGCCATGGGTGCTCGACCCCGTCGCGATCGGCGCACTGCCGGTGCGCACGGCGCTCGCGCACGAGCTCGTGGCCTCGCGGCCCACGGCGATCCGCGGCAACGCGAGCGAGATCATCGCGCTCGCGGGTGCGGGCGCCGGCGGGCGCGGCGTCGACGCGGCCGACAGCACGGATGCCGCGGCCGACGCCGCGACCTCGCTCGCCCTCGCACACGGCTCGGTCGTCGCGGTCTCGGGCCCGGTCGACCTCATCACCGACGGGCGCCGCACGGCCCGCATCGCGAACGGCGACGCGCTGCTCACCCGCGTGACGGGCGGCGGCTGCGCGCTCGGCGCGGTGACGGCGGCGTTCCTCGGGGCGAGCCGCGACGCCGGCGCCGCAGCCGACGGGAGCACCGACGCCGCGCTGCTCGCCGATCCCTTCGTCGCGACCGTCGCGGCCACCGTGGTCTACACGATCGCCGCCGAGCTCGCGGCGAGCCGTTCGGCCGGTCCGGGCTCGTTCGCCGTGGCGTTCCTCGATGCGCTCGCGACCGTCGCGCCCGCCGACGTGCTCGACCGGGCGAACGTCACCGTGACGGATGCCGCGGCATCCGCCATCGCATCGGCGATCACCGAGCCCACCACCGCGACGGCCGGCGCATGACCACGCGCCGCGCGCTCGACCTCTCCATCTACCTCGTGACGGATGCGACGCTCTGCGGACCGCGCGGCGTCGCGTCCGTCGTCGCCGACGCGGTCGACGGCGGCGTGCGCGCGGTGCAACTGCGCGACAAGACGGCATCGACCGACGCCCTGCTGCGGCAGCTCGAGGCGCTCGCGACCGCGATCGACGGCCGCGCCGCGCTGCTCGTGAACGACCGCGTCGACGTGGCGCTGGCCGCACGCGAGCGCGGCCTGCCCGTCGACGGCGTGCACCTGGGGCAGGGCGACGCTGCGGCATCCGCTGCTCGCGACCTGCTCGGCGACGACGCGATCATCGGCCTCACCGCGAACGAGCCCGAGCACCTCGCGCGGCTCCGGCGTCAGGCGCGCCGCGAGATCGACTACCTCGGCGTCGGCGTGATCCGCCCCACGGCCACGAAGCCCGACCATCCGCCGGCGCTCGGCATCGACGGGTTCGCCCGGTTCGCCGCCGAGGCCGAGCTGCCGTGCGTCGCGATCGGCGGCATCACGCTGGCGGATGTCGCGGGTCTGCGTCGGGCCGGAGCCGCCGGCGTCGCCGTGGTGTCGGCCATCTGCGCCGCGCCCTCGCCGCGCGACGCGGCCGTCGCCTTCGCCGCGGCCTGGAGCGCACGATGACCGCGGGGGCCGCGACCCACCGGGTTCGCCGCGTGCCGCGCGTGCTGAGCATCGCGGGGAGCGACCCGTCGGGCGGCGCGGGCATCCAGGCCGACCTCAAGTCGATCGCGGCCGTCGGCGGCTACGGCATGTCGGCGATCACTGCGCTCACGGCGCAGAACACGCGTGGGGTGCGAGGCGTGCACGTGCCGCCGGCCGAGTTCCTCGCCGCGCAGCTCGACGCCATCAGCGACGACATCGCGATCGACGCCGTGAAGGTCGGCATGCTCGCGAACGCCGAGGTCATCACGGTCGTCGCCGACTGGCTGCGGCGCACGAGCGTGCCCATCGTCGTGCTCGACCCGGTCATGGTCGCGACGAGCGGCGACCGCCTGCTCGACCCCGACGCCGAGCTGGCGCTGCGCGACCTGCTGCCGCTCGCCGACCTCATCACGCCGAACCTGCTCGAGCTCGCGGTGCTCGCGGGGGCGGTCGCCGACGCCCATCCCGTCGCTCCGGCGACGACGTGGGCCGAGGCCATCGCGCAGGCCGAGGCGGTCTCGGCGGCGACCGGCGCACGCGTGCTCGCCAAGGGCGGCCACCTGCCGGGCGGCGACGCCCCCGACGCACTCGTGCACGCGGCATCCGCCGGCGTCGTCGAGTTCACGGGCGAGCGCATCGCGACCACCGCGACGCACGGCACCGGCTGCTCGCTCTCGTCGGCGGTCGCGACGCTCCAGGCCGAGCTCGGCGACTGGGAGGCCGCGGTCGGCGAGGCCCGTCGGTGGCTGCGCGAGTCGTTGCGGCACGGCGAGGCGCTCGAGGTCGGCGGCGGACACGGGCCCGTGAGCCACTTCGCCGGACTCTGGTCGCGCGGCGGCCTGCGCACCGCGCCGATGCCCGCCGAGATCGCGGACGAGTGGTGGGGCGGCATCGCCGACGTGCGGGCGGCGATCGACGACCTGCCGTTCATCCGCGCCCTCGCCGACGGCACGCTCGAGCGCGAGCCCTTCCTCGCCTACCTCGCGCAGGACGCCCTCTACCTGCGCGACTACGCGCGCGTGCTCGCCGAGGCATCGCGCCTGGCTCCGGATGCCGCGGGCCAGGCGTTCTGGGCGGACTCGGCGCACGGCTCGCTCGTCGGCGAGCTCGAGCTGCACACGCGGTGGCTCACGGGCGACGCGGACGCGACGGGCGTGGCGCTGCCGACCGAGGCCGACGCGACCTCCGCCGCCCTGGTCTTCGCCGCGGAGCCCGACGCCGCGACGACGGCCTACCTCGACCACCTGCTCGCGACTGGTGCGCGCGGCGACTACGCGGTGCTGGCCGCGGCCGTGCTGCCCTGCTTCTGGATCTACGTGGACCTCGGCGAACGGCTCGCCGCCGGAGAGTTCGGGCAGCGCGCCCTCGACCCCGAGCATCCGTACGCGTCGTGGCTGGAGACCTACGCCGACCCCGCGTTCGCCGTGGCCACGCGCGAGGCGATCGAGCTGGTGACGCGCGAGGCGGCCGCCGCGACCCCCGAGCGTCGCGAGGCGATGCGCCGCGCGTTCCACGCATCGGCCCGACACGAGCTCGCGTTCTTCGCGGCGCCACTCGCCTAGCCGCCGCCCGGAACCACCTCCTCAGCGCAGCTCGACGAGCTCGCCGATGTCGTCGAACGGCAGCACGTCGGCGGTCGCCGCCACCGTGATCGCGTCGAGGCGCACGGCTCCGCCGTACGAGCTGAGGAAGGCGGTGTCGGCGGCGTCGCGTCCGGTCGAGATGCGCAGCAGCGTCGAGCGCGGGGCGAGCGCGGTCGCGTCGACGACGTGCCACGCGCCCTCGACGTGCGCCTCGGCCACGGCGTGGAAGTCCATCGGATCGAGGCCGGGCGCGTAGACGGCCGCGAGACGCGCGGGCACGTCGAGCGCGCGCAGCAGCGCGATCACGAGGTGCGCGTAGTCGCGGCACACGCCCTGCCGGGCGAGCAGCGTCTGCACCGCGCCGTCGGTCGGTCCGCTCGAACCCGGAACGTACGCGAGGCGCGTGCCCACCCACGACGACACGGCGTCGAGCAGCGCATGCCCCTCGAGTCCCGAGAACTCGGCGACGGCCGTGGCTCCCAGACGGTCGGACTCGCAGTACCGGCTCGGGCGCAGGTACTCCACGAGGTCGAGCGGTCGGCTCGAGCCCGGGGCGGCCTGCCCGTCGACGGTGGCCGAGTAGGCCAGCGACAGTCCGCCAGCCGGCGCGTCGACGACGTGCAGGCGGCTGCCCGCGGCATCCGTCAGTTCGAGCGCAGGCACCTCGACGCCGTTCGCGAGCAGCTCGAGCCGTTCGCCGGAAGCCCCGCCCGCGACGGACACCATGAACACGAGCCGAGCAGGATCGTCGAGGCTCAGGTCGATTCGGGCGGAGACGGTTCGCTGCATGGCCATGGGTGCCCCGGTTCATCGTCGTCGCAGGAGGACGTGCCGAGCGGCACCCGCCCAGTCTGACCCCTGGCCCGCCGGATCGGAAGCATCGGCTCGCCCGGTTGCGCCGTCGGCGGCATCCGCGTTGACTGGGGTCATGCGCGTCGTCATCGCCGGAGGTCACGGCAAGATCGCCCTCATCCTCGAACGCCTGCTCGCCGACGGCGGGCACGATCCCGTCGCGTTGATCCGCAACCCCGACCACGTCGTCGATGTCGAGGCCGCCGGCGCAGAGCCGGTCGTGCTCGACCTCGAGGCCTCGTCCGTCGACGAGGTCGCCGCCGTGCTCGCGGGCGCCGACGCCGTGGTCTTCGCGGCAGGCGCAGGGCCCGGCAGCACCGCCGAGCGCAAGCTCACGGTCGACCGCGACGGCGCGATCCTGCTCGCCGACGCCGCTCGCGCTGCGGGCGTGCCCCGCATCGTCGTGATCTCGGCCATGCGCGCCGACGACTTCGACGCGGCATCCGACGACGTATTCCAGATCTACCTGCGTGCGAAGAGCGAGGCCGATTCCGCCGTGCGTGCCAGCGGCCTCGACTACACGATCGTGCGGCCCGGCGGCCTGACCGATGCGCCGCCGACCGGGCTCGTCGTGGCCGACACCACGCTGCCGAAGGGTTCGATCAGCCGGGCGGATGTCGCGGCCACCGTCGCCGCACTGCTCGTGTCGGGGGCGGCGTCGCGTGCGCAGTTCGAGCTCACCGAAGGCGGCCTGCCGATCGCAGGCGCGCTCGCCGCACTTCCCGACCCAGCCTGAGCCGATGGCCGTGATCCCCAACCTGCGGGCCGCGAAGCGCCTGCCGGTGCTGCAGGTCCTGAAGACCTCGGTCGCGACGATCGCCGCCTGGCTCATCGCGGGCGCCCTGATTCCGGCGCAACTCCCGGTCTTCGCGGCCATCGCGGCCCTGCTCGTCGTGCAGCCGAGCGTGAACCAGTCGCTCGGCAAGGGCATCGAGCGTTCGATCGGCGTGCTGCTCGGCGTCGTCGTCGCGTCGGCGCTGTCGCTCGTGTTCGGCACGAACTCATGGGTCGTGCTCGTGTCGATCCTCGTCGCGATGGCCGTCGCCTGGGCCCTGAAGATGACGCCCGCGACCGGCAACCAGGTCGCGATCTCGGCCATGCTGACCCTCGCGCTCGGCGCGGCGACGCCGAACTACGCGCTCGACCGCGTGCTCGAGACCCTGATCGGCGCCGCGATCGGCATCGTCGTGAACGCGGCGATCGTGCCGCCCGTGGCGATCGCCCCGGCACGGCGCGAGGCGGCCCTGCTCGGCGGCGAGCTCGCGGCATCCGCCGATCGACTGGCCGCGGCCCTCGAGACGACGCAGTCGCGCGCCGACATCGAGGCGCTCATGATCGAGGCGCGCCTGCTGCGACCCATGCGCGACGCCGCCGACGCGGCGATCGAGGCCGGCACCGAGTCGCTCACGCTGAACCCCCGTCGCTCGGCGCACCGTGAAGAGCTCGGCCAGCTGCGCGACCTGCTCGAGCAGCTCGGCCCGATCGTCACGCAGCTCATCGGCATGACGCGCGCGTTCGCCGACCACTACGACGCCTCGCTGCACGACGAGCCGACGGTCAAGGCGATCGCCGAGCAGCTGCACCGCGTCGCCCACGACATCCGGCTCGCGGCGCGGGTCGCGGAGCCCGAACCCGAACCGATGACCTCGATGGTGCCCGCCCTGACGTCGGCACTCGTCGTGCGCCCACCGACCTCGTCGCACTGGATCCTGATCGGGTCGCTGCTCGAAGACCTGCGACGCATCCGCGAAGAACTTGGAGCCGAAGCCTGATGACCGATCCCCGCCCCGACCGCCGGCCGCTCGGGTTCGACTTCTTCGGCGCGGGCGAACTCGCCGCGCCGAACCTGCCCGTCGCCGAGGTCGCCGCGATCCTGCGCGAGCAGTGGGGGCTCGACGTTCACCTGGAGTCGCTCGGCAGCCAGCAGGACCAGAACTTCCTCGCACTCTCGTCGGCGGCCGCTGCCGACGGGAGCCGGACCGTCGATCCGGTTCCGATCGGCGTCGTGAAGATCACGAATCCCGGATTCACGGCGCTCGAGCTCTCGGCACAGGACGCGGCGGCCTCGCGCATCGCGGCGCACGCGCCGACGCTCCGCATCGCGACCACGACGACGGATGCCGCGGGCCGGCCGCGCTCGATCGTCGCCGACACGACCGAGGGCCCCCTCAGCATCCGCCTCATCGAGTTCCTCGGCGGAGGAACGCTGCACGGCGACGCATACCTCTCGCCGCATGCGATCGCGCGCCTGGGCGGGCTGGCGGCGCACGTGAGCCTCGCCCTCGCCGACTTCGAGCACGACGGCCTCGACCGCGTGCTGCAGTGGGATCCCCGTTTCGCCGACCGCGTCGTCGAACTGCTCGCGCCGCACCACCCCGACGGGGCCAGGCGCGAGCGGGTGACGGATGCCGCGGCCGCCGCCTGGACCGCGATCGCCGCCCTCGCGGGCGACCTGCCGATGCAGGGCGTGCACCTGGATCTCACCGACGACAACGTCGTGCGCTCGACCGACGCTGACCCCGACCACTCCGGCGACGCCGGCCTGCCCGACGGCCTCATCGACTTCGGCGATGTGACGCGCTCATGGGCGGTCGCCGAACTCGCGATCACGATCTCGTCGGTGCTGCACCACGCGGGCGCCGAGCCGGTCTCGGTGCTGCCCGCGATCCGCGCGTTCCACGCACTGCGCCCGCTCTCGCCGGCCGAAGTGGCGGCCATCTGGCCGCTCGTCGTCGTGCGCGGCGCCGTGCTCGTCGTGAGCGGCGAGCACCAGGTGCAGCTCGACGGCGGCGAGAACGCATATGCCGCCGACGGCATCGAGCGGGAGTGGCGCATCTTCGAGCAGGCGGTGTCGATTCCCACCGCGGTGATGACGGCGCAGATCGCGGCAGAACTCGGCGTCGAGCTCCCGGCCGGTGAGACCGCGACGGGCACCTTCGGAGTTCGGTTGCCCGACCTCGACACCTCGGCGGCCGTGCGACTCGACGTCTCCCCCGAGTCCGACGCGGTCGACGCCGGGGCGTGGCTCGACACCGAGCTCGAGGAGCGCCTCGCACTGGACGCGCTCGACTCCGGAGCATCCGCCGCGTGGATCGAGCGCGCGACGCCGCGACTCACCGGGAGCCGCATCCGCTCGGCTGCGTCGTCGGCCACGATCCCGACCGGCATCGACGTCTGGTTCGCCGACCAGCAGCGCCTCGAGGTCGTCGAATCACGCTCGGCCGGAACCCGACTCGTCGTCGAGGTGCCGCCCGCGAGCCTGCCCGACCAGCCCGTCGCCGACGGGCTCCCGCGACGTGCACGCGTGCGCATCCGCCTCGAGCAAGTCGGGCAGCCCGCCGTTCCGCACCTCGTGCGACCCGAGTACGCGCACGGCTGGCTGGCGCAGACGGTCGACCCGGCGCCGCTGCTCGGGCTCGCGACATCCGCTCGACCGACACCGTCGGTGGCCGCCGTCACCGACACCGACGCTCTGCTCGCCCGCCGCACCGCGAGCTTCGCCGAGGTGCAGGAGCACTACTACGAGGCGCCGCCGCGCATCGAGCGCGGGTGGCGCGAGCACCTCGTCGGCGTCGACGGGCGCGCGTACCTCGACATGGTGAACAACGTGACGCCGCTCGGGCACGGGCACGTGGGCGTCGCCGATGCCGTCAGCCGCCAACTGCGTCGGCTCAACACGAACTCGCGGTTCCACTACGGCGCCGTGGTCGAGTACGCCGAGCGGCTCGCCGCCCTCGCGCCCGATCCGCTCGACACCGTGTTCCTCGTGAACTCGGGCTCGGAGGCCGCCGATCTCGCGATCCGCGTCGCCCTCGCGGCCACCGGCCGACGCGACGTGGTCGCGATCCTCGAGGCGTACCACGGCTGGACCTACGCATCCGATGCGGTGAGCACCTCGGTCGCCGACAACCCGAACGCGCTCGCCACCCGGCCCGACTGGGTGCACGGCGTCGACGCGCCGAACCCGTTCCGCGGCGTGCATCGCGGGGCGGATGCCGCGCGCTACGCGCCCGAGGCCGCGGCCGTGATCGCGGGGCTCGCCGCCGCCGGGCGCCCGCCCGCCGCCTTCATCGCCGAGACGTTCTTCGGCAACGCCGGAGGCATCCCGCTGCCCGACGGATACCTCGCCGAGGTCTACGCGGCCGTGCGCGCCGCCGGCGGACTCGCGATCGCCGACGAGGTGCAGGCCGGGTTCGGCCGCCTCGGGCACTGGTTCTGGGGCTTCGAGCAGCAGGGCGTCGTGCCCGATGTCATCGCCGTGGCCAAGGCCGCGGGCAACGGCTACCCGCTCGGCGCGGTCATCACGACGCGCGAGATCGCGGCCCGGTTCCGCAGCCAGGGCTACTTCTTCTCCTCCACGGGCGGCAGCCCCGCGTCCAGCGTCGCCGGCCTCGCCGTGCTCGACGCGTTCCGCGACGAGGGCCTGCAGCGCAACGCCCTCGACGTCGGCACGCGGCTGAAGCACCGCCTCGAGGAGCTCGCCACGCGGCATCCGCTCATCGGAGCCGTGCACGGGCTCGGCCTCTACCTCGGCGTCGAGTTCGTGCGCGACCGCGCGACCCTCGAACCCGCCACGGCCGAGACCGCGGCGATCTGCGACCGCCTGCTCGCGCTCGGCGTGATCATGCAGCCGACCGGCGACCACCAGAACGTGTTGAAGACCAAGCCGCCGCTCTGCCTCGACGACGAGTCGGCCGACTTCTTCGTGGCCATGCTCGACCGGGTGCTGACCGAGGGCTGGTAGTCCTCGCACCGAGCCGCCGTCGACGGCGCTTGTCAACCCCCTCCGTGTCGTTCGAAGGTTCGATGCGGGCCGCCGACCCCCTGCCTAGGGTGGAGGAATCCGACCGGGATCCGAACGACGACGGCAGGAGCAGCGATGACGAACCCTGAGCGCACGGCCTCCGCGGCGAGCGCAGCGCCGCAACATCCTCGAGCAGCGGGTGCGACCTCCGCCACGGCACCCCCTCGCGATCTCGCCAGGCAGCTCGTCGTCGCGGTCAGTGCCGTGGTCGCCGTCGTCGGCTCGTTCATCGGGTCGGGCGCGGCCGGCGGTCAGCGGGTTCAGGATGCCGCGGGCGGCGCACTCGCGGCCGACGCGACGCTCGTGGCGCCGGGCGGCGGCGCCTTCAGCATCTGGTCGCTCATCTACTTCGGGCTGCTCGCGTATGCGGTGTGGCAGTTCCTGCCCGCTCAGCGCACCGACGAACGACACCGCCGGATCGGCCCGTGGATCGCGGCGTCGCTGCTGCTGAACGCGGCCTGGATCCTCAGCATCCAGTTCGACCTGCTGTGGCTGAGCGTTCCCGTGATCGCGGCGCTGCTCGTGGTGCTCGTCGCGGCGTTCCGCATCGGACTCGCCCTTCGCCCGAAGAGCATGACCGACGCGCTGGTCACCGACGGCACGATCGGCCTCTACCTCGGATGGGTCTGCGTCGCGACGATCGCCAACGTCGCGGCCGTGCTCGTCGCGGCCGGATTCGACGGGTTCGGCCTGCCGCCCGAGACCTGGTCGGTGGCGCTCGTCGCCGTCGCAGGACTGCTCGGCATGGCCCTGGCCGTCTGGGACCGCGGGCGGATCGCTCCGGCGCTCTCGCTCAGCTGGGGCCTCGCGTGGATCGCCGTCGCGCGCCTCACCGACGAACCCTCGTCGACGGTGACCGGCATCGCGGCGATCGTGGCGGTCGTCGCCGTGCTGCTCACGACGACGGCGATGCGGGTCGTGGCGATGCGCGCGGCGGGCGGGCGGGCGCCCGACATCGCTGCGCACGATCCGAGCGCGCCGAGGGCCGACTGAGCCGCGTCGGGGCCCGCGAGTAGGCTGCGGGAATGCCCGCTCGCACGTTCCGTTGGGGCGATCGCACGATCGTCGTCCACGAGACGCCGCGCCCCGGCGCCGAGGCGGGTACGCCGCTCGGCGCCCCTGCCGACGACCCCGGTCCCGCGACGCCGCCCACCTACGTGCTGGTGCACGGCCTCGGCATGGCGGCCGAGTACTGGGGCGGCCTCGGCGAGCGCCTCGCCCCGACCGGCCGGGTGCTCGCGCTCGACCTGCCCGGCTTCGGCGAGGCGCCCGAACCGGCCCGGGTGCTCTCCGTGCCCGAGACCGCAGACCTCGTCGCCGACCTGGTGCGGGCCGAACGCCTCGCACGTCCTGTGCTCGTCGGGCATTCCATGGGCGCCCAGATCGTCGCAGACCTTGCGGCGCGGCACCCAGAGCTGGTCGAACGCATCGTGCTCATCGGCCCCTCGGTCAATCCGCGAGAACGCTCGCGGGCCAGGCAGACCGCCCGCCTGCTGCAGGACGTCGCCGTGATCGACCCCGTCGCGTTCGCGCGCGGCGCCGGAGCCATGGCCGAGGCCGGACTGCCCTGGGTGCTCGCGAATCTGCGGCCGGCGCTCGAGCACCATCTCGAACGCGTGATGCCGCACGTGCGCGCCGAGACCCTCGTGGTGCGCGGCGAGGACGACCGCGTCGTGCCCCGCTTCTGGGCGCAGGCCGTCGCGGGCCTCGCGCCGAACGCACGCTATGCCGAGGTCCCGGGTCGGGGCCACGAGGTGGTCGCCCGCGACACCGGCGAGCTCGACGACCTCGTCATCGCCCACGCCCTGGGCGATCGGCCCGGGCGCCGTCTCGCCCCGTACGAACGCCGCATCGCCCTGTCGCGCTCGTTCGGCGGCAGCACCACGACCAGGGTCGGATGGGTGCTGCGCGACTACGGCTACGGCATCCGCTGGCGCCTCGCGCAGCTCGTCGCCGGCGACCCGCCCGCCCGCTGGCGCGAAGGCGACCCGACGCTGCCCGACGTCGTGCTGGTGCCAGGGGTGCACGAGCACTGGAGCTTCCTGACCAGACTCGCCGACGCGCTCAACCGGGCCGGGCACCGCATCACCATCGTGCGCGGACTCGGCATGAACCGTCGCCCCGTTCCCGACACGTCGCGCAGGCTGCAACGCGCGCTCGCCCGGGTGGCCGCGCCGCCCGCCGGGCGTGTGATCGTGGCGCACAGCAAGGGCGGGCTCATCGCCAAGCACCTGTTGACCGACCTCGTGCGTGGGTCGGGGCCGTTCGGAACCTCGGCCGTGGAGCGGCTCGACGTTCGCGGGGCCGTCACGCTCGCCGCGCCCTACGCGGGTTCGGTGCGGGCCCGATGGTTCCTCGACCCGAGCATGCGGGCGTTCCTCCCCACGGATGCCACGATCCTCGAGCTCCAGCGCGACGCGGCCGTGAACGCCAACATCGTCTCGATCTTCGGCACGCTCGACGCCCACGTCACCGAGGGCAGTGCGCTCGCCGGTGCGACGAACGTGATCGTGCCCGCGGCCGGGCACTTCCGCCTCACAGGCTCGGCGGCCGCGCACCGCGCCGTCATCGAGGGCGTCGCCTCGCTCGCGGGCGCCCCGCTCACGCGCGCCGCGGCGCCGCTGCCTCCCGAGGGGCTCGCGACCGCTCCGGTGGAGCCCGTCACACGCTGACGCGGGGCGCCGTCCTCCCGCGGCGCCTCCGCGCCGATCCCTAGACTGGGCGCGTGCTCGCCACCGTCATCCTGCTCGCCGTCGTCCCAGCGCTCGTCATCTTCGCGCTCGGCGTCGTCGCCCGCATCGTGTCACGGCAGCCCGTGCACTCCCCCGTCGTGCAGTACACGCGTGCCCGAGGGGCATCGGTGCTCCACGACGCGCTCCTCGTCGAGGCCGACCGGCGTGCGGCCGCCGCGGTGCTCGTCGACCTCGCGGTGTCCCGGCGCATCCGCATCATCGCCGGCGAGGGCAAGCGCGAACCGATCGGCGTCGAACTCCAGCCCGGCGGCGTGTTCACCGACGACGAGTTCGCCGTCCTCGAGGCGATCTTCGGGCCCGAGCACACGACCGAGCGCCTGCGACGGTTCTCGTCGGATCGGCGCGCGCTGGCCGCCAGGCTGAAGGCCGTGGTGCGCGACGCGCACTACGCGCTCGCCCGCGCCGGGCTCGTCGCCGAGGCCCGCATGACGTGGCCGGGCACGACCCTCACCGTGCTCGCCTATCTCGGCATGCTCGTCGAGGGCCTGTTCATCGTCGCCTCGCTGGGAGCCGGCGACTGGCCGGCCCTCATCGCGACGGTCGCGGCCCTGGCCGTCACGATCGCGACGATCGTCGTGACGCCCGCGTCGTGGCGCCGGTTCCTGCCGCCGGCGCGCGAGCCGCGCGAACACCTCGACGGCCTGCGCCGGTACCTCGAGTTCGCCGAGGCCGACCGCCTCCGCACGCTGCAGTCGCCGACGGGCGCCCAGCTCGTGCCCGTTCCGCAGACGACGGATGCCGAGGCGCCCGCTGGCGCGTCCGCGACCCCCGCGGCATCCGACGCCCTCGCGCGCTTCCACCTGCACGAACGGCTCCTTCCCTACGCCGTGCTGTTCGGTCTCGAACAGGCGTGGATCGCCGCGCTCCAGCTCGACCTCGGCACCCTCGAACGCACCAAGCGAGACACGCTCGACGACCTCGTCGACGGCACTGCAGAGGCCGCGGAGCTCGCGGTGCACCTCGACACACTGAGTGTGCTCGTCGCCCACGTGCCGCGGCTCGCGATGAACCTCGGAGCCCTCGTCGATGCGAAGGGCACCGTCGTCGACCTCGCCGACGCCGTCGGCGACCTGTTCAGGATCATCGAATGACCGACGAGCCCGTCCGCATCGACGTCTCCCGAGCGACGGATGCCGCGGGCGCGAGTGCCGCCGATGCCTCGGGCCTGCTCGGCGGCGTGCCCTCGGTGGGCGGGCTCTCGGGCCGACCGGCCGACGCGTGGGCCACCCTCGTCGTCGCACACGGTGCGGGCACGGGCATGGAGCATCCGTTCCTCGAGGGGTTCGCAACGGCCGTGCAGGCGCTCGGCGTCGCGACCCTGCGGTTCGACTTCCCCTACCGCGAGGCCGGCCGCAAGTTCCCCGACCGGGCGCCCGTCGCGACCGCGACCTGGCGAAGCGTCGTCGAGTTCGCGCGCGCACGGTCGGTCGAGGCCGGCGCACCCGACGAGCCGATCTGGGTCTCCGGCAAGTCCTTCGGCGGACGCATGGCGTCGATGGCCGTGGCCGAGGGCATGCCCGCCGCCGGCCTCGCGTTCCTCGGGTACCCGTTGCACCCGCCCGGACGCCCCGAGAAGGCGCGCGACGAGCACCTGCCCGACGTGGCCGCCCCGATGCTGTTCCTCCAGGGACGCAACGACCCGTTCGCCGCCCCGAACGAGCAGCTCGACGACCTCGTCGGCCGGCTCCGGGCGGAACGCGGTCCGACGGGCGCCCCGATCTCACTCGAGTGGATCGCCGACGCCAACCACTCGTTCGAGATCAAGGGCCGCAAGCGCCCGGCGCACGAGATCGGGGCCTCGCTCGCGGCATCCGTCGTCGACGTCATGCGGGCGAACCCGCCGGCCTGAACGCCGACGCCGGGACCGCCTCGAGAGGTCGGCGCCGGCGTCGGTTCGGAACGGCGTCGGTTTCGAACCGGTCAGCCGCGGTCGAGCGCGCTCCAGATGTCGTCGCCGCGAAGCGTCGCATCGGCACCGCCGTCGACGTAGATCGTCTGGCCGGTGACGTGCGTGTTCTCCTCGCTCGTGAGCCAGGCGAGCAGTCGCGCGATGACGACCGCGTCGGAGTGGCCGTTGAGCGGCATCGGCACCGCCGCGTCGACCATCGCGCGCCCCTCCTCGGTTGCGAGGAGCGGCGCGGTCATGGGCGTGACGACCGTGCCCGGGGCCACGGCGTTCACGGGGATGCCGGCTCCCGCATAGCGCGGCGCGATCGACTCGCGGCGCACCCACCGGCTGAGCGCGCGCTTCGACGAGGGGTAGTTGAGGTAGCCGGTCTCGGGCCCCTGCTCGGCGAGGGCCGCACCGATCTCGAGGGCCTTCGCCTCGTCGCCGGCCAGCAGCGCCTCGACGAGCTCGGTCGAGTTCGGCTGCAGGCTCGCCATCGAACTCACGACGGCGATGCGCGGCGCGTCGGAGGCCGCGAGGGTCGGCGCCAGCGCGTCGAGGAACTCGGTGACGCCGAAGTAGTTCACGGCCACGGTCAACGGGATCGGCGCCGAGATTCCGGCCGCCGCGATGACGGCGTCGACGACGCCGCCCGAGGCCGCGACGACGGCGGCCGCTGCGGCCGACCGTCCGTCGGCGGTGGACAGGTCTGCGGTGATGTCGGCGCCCTTGAGGTCGACGCCGATGACCCGGTGGCCGCGGTCGGAGAGGAGTGCCGCGGCGGCTGCTCCGATGCCCGATCCGGCCCCGGTGATGACATACGTTCTGCTCATGTCATCGACGCTACGCCGATGATCCAGGCCCCCGCTCGAAGAGCAGACCGACCTGATTTCAAGCTGTGAATCGGGGCTGGGCCGTGCCGGCTCGGGCCGCCCGATCAGGCCCCGACGTACGCCGCGAGGTGCGTCGCCGTGAGCGTCGTCGCGTCGGTCTTCGCCGAGGCGACGAGATCGGCGGGCGTGCCCTCGAACACGATGCGGCCGCCGTCGCGCCCGGCGCCCGGGCCGAGGTCGATGATCCAGTCGGCGTGCGCCATGACGGCCTGGTGGTGCTCGATGACGATGACCGAGTTGCCGTCGGCGACGAGACGGTCGAGCAGCGCGAGCAGGCGATCGACGTCGGCCAGGTGCAGGCCGCTGGTCGGCTCGTCGAGCACGTAGATCGTGCCCTTCTTCGCCATGTTGATGGCGAGCTTCAGGCGCTGCCGCTCGCCGCCCGAGAGGGTGTTGAGCGCCTGCCCGAGACCGAGGTAGCCGAGGCCGACGTCGGAGAGCCGCTGCAGGATCACCCGGGCGGTCTTGTCGGTCAGGTACTCGAGTGCCGCGTCGACCGAGAGCGCGAGCACCTCGGCGATGTTGAGCCCGTTGAGGCGGTACTCGAGCACCTCGGCGGTGAACCGCTTGCCGCCGCACTCTTCGCAGACGCTCGAGACGGTCGACATGGGGCCGAGTTCGACGAACACCAGGCCGATGCCCTTGCAGTTCGGGCATGCGCCCGCGGAGTTCGCGCTGAAGAGGGCCGGCTTCACGCCGTTCTCCTTCGCGAACGCCTTGCGGATGGTGTCGAGAAGACCGGTGTACGTCGCGGGGTTCGATCGGATCGACCCGCGGATCGGCGACTGGTCGACCACCACGACCTGCTCGTGCCGCGGAACGTTGCCGTGGATCAGCGAGGACTTGCCGGAGCCGGCGACACCCGTGACGACCGTGAGCACGCCGAGCGGGATGTCGACGTCGACCCCGGTCAGGTTGTGCTGCGTCGCCCCGCGGATCTCGAGGGCGCCCTTCGCCGCTCGCACGGTGTCGCGCAGTCGCGCACGGTGGTCGAGGTGGCGGCCGGTGAGCGTCTCGGAGGCGCGCAGCCCGTCGAGGTCGCCCTCGAAGCAGATCTGGCCGCCGTGCGAGCCGGCGCCCGGGCCGAGGTCGACGATGTGGTCGGCGATCTCGATGACCTCGGGCTTGTGCTCGACGACGAGCACGGTGTTGCCCTTGTCGCGCAGCTGGAGCAGCAGTCGGTTCATGCGCTGGATGTCGTGGGGGTGCAGGCCGACGGTCGGCTCGTCGAAGACGTAGGTGACGTCGGTGAGGGCCGAGCCGATGTGCCGGATCATCTTCACGCGCTGCGCCTCGCCGCCCGAGAGCGTGCCGGCCGGGCGGTCGAGGCTGAGGTAGCCGAGGCCGATCTCGACGAACGACTCGACGTTCTGGCGGAGGTTCGCGATGAGCGGGGCGACGCTCGGGTCGTCGATCTCGGCGGCCCAGGCGGCGAGGTCGGAGATCTGCATCGACGAGGCCTCGGCGATGTTGATGCCGTTGACCTTCGAGGCGAGCGCCTCCTGGTTGAGGCGAGCGCCGCCGCATTCGGGGCAGGTCGTGAACGTGAAGGCCCGGTCGACGAACGCGCGGATGTGCGGCTGCAGCGAGTCGCGGTCTTTGGAGCCCATGCTCTTCTGGAGCTTGAGCACGAGGCCGTCGTAGGTCATGTTGATGCCCTGCACCTTGACCTTGGTCGGCTCCTTGTAGAGGAAGTCGTGCAGCTCGGCCTCGGTGTAGTCGCGGATCTTCTTGTCGGGGTCGAGGAACCCGCCCTCGGAGTAGATGCGCACCATCCAGCCGTCGGCCGTGTAGCCGGGGATCGTGATGGCGCCCTCGGCGAGCGACTTGTCGCGATCGAACAGCGCGTCGAGGTCGAGGTCGTTGACCTGGCCGACGCCCTCGCATCGCGGGCACATGCCGGCGGGCACGTTGAAGCTGAAGTGGAAGCTCGGGCCGACGTACGGGTCGCCGAGGCGCGAGAACAGGATGCGCAGCAGCGCGTACACATCGGTGGCCGTGCCGACGGTCGACCGGGAGTTCGCGCCCATGCGCTCCTGGTCGACGATGATCGCCGCCGAGACGTTGCGCAGGCTGTCGACCTCCGGCCGCGGCTGCGTGGTCATGAACGACTGGATGAACGTGGAGTACGTCTCGTTGATGAGGCGCTGCGACTCGGCCGCGATGGTGCCGAACACGAGGCTCGACTTGCCCGAGCCCGAGACGCCGGTGAACACGCTGAGCCTGCGCTTCGGGATGTCGAGCGAGATGCCCTTGAGGTTGTTCTCGTGGGCGCCGCGCACCTCGATGAGATCGTGGGCGTCTGCCGTGTGCTCGCTCATGGGATCCGATTCTGACAGGCGCAACCGACATCCGCGCGCGTAGCCTGAGGAGATGGCCGATCGCCGCACCACCTCGTCGCGTTGGTGGCTGCCCGCGGGCGCGGGCGTGGCCTCCGTCATCGTCTTCGCCGGGGTGGGCGAACTCGCCGCGGCGCTGCTCGCGTCGGCATCGAGTCCGTTCGCCGTGGTCGGTTCGCTGCTCATCGATCTCGCGCCGCCGTGGGCGAAGGATGCCGCGATCGCGCTGTTCGGCACGAACGACAAGGCCGCGCTGCTGGTCGGCATCGGTCTCGTGCTGCTCGTCGTGGCCGCGGGTGCCGGGGTCCTCGAGGCGCGGAGGCCGCCGTGGGGCCAGGTGGTCTTCTGGGTGTTCGGGGGCGTCGGCGTGCTCGCCGCGGTCACGCGCGCGAACGCCTCGATGCTGGCGTTCGCACCCGCGGCGCTCGCGGCGATCGCCGGGGTCGTGACGCTGCGGCTCCTCACGCAACGCCTCCCGGGTGCGGATGTCGAGCCGGCCGTCGCCGGTCCACCGCACGCCGCAAGCGGCGACGACGACGAGCGAGCGGATGCCGCGGGCACGGCCGCGATCGACCGCCGCCGGTTCCTCGGCTGGGCGGGCGGTGCCGCCGCGATCGGCGCACTCGCCGCCATGGGCGGTTACGCGCTGCAGGCCGGATCCCGCGCGGTCACGGCGGTGCGCCAGGCGATCCGGTTACCCGATCCGGTGTCATCGGCGTCGATTCCGGCTGGGGCGGAACTCGACCTCGACGGTCTCTCGCCGTACGTGACGCCGAACGCGCAGTTCTATCGCATCGACACGGCGCTCGCGGTGCCGGCCGTCGAGCCGGCGAACTGGAGCCTGCGCATCCACGGCGACGTCGAGCAGGAGGTCGTGCTGACGTGGGACGAGCTGCTCGCCCTGCCCCTGGAGGAGTCCGTGACGACGCTGGCGTGCGTGTCGAACGAAGTCGGCGGCGGCCTCATCGGCAATGCGGTGTGGCTCGGCTACCCGATCCGCGAACTGCTCGCGACGGCCGTTCCGAGTGCGGATGCCGACATGGTGCTCTCGCGCAGCATCGACGGGTTCACGGCCTCGACGCCGCTCGAGGTGCTGCAGGACGACCGGAACGCGATCCTCGCGGTGGGCATGAACGGCGAGCCGTTGCCCGCCGAGCACGGGTTCCCGGTGCGCATGGTCGTGCCGGGGCTCTACGGCTACGTCTCGGCGACGAAGTGGGTGACCGAGCTCGAGGTGACCCGGTTCGACGCGGCATCCGCGTATTGGACCGACCGCGGCTGGAGCGAGCGCGGTCCGATCAAGCTGCAGTCCCGCATCGACGTGCCCCGTCAGGGCCAGGGCCTCTCGGCCGGTCCGGTGGTCGTCGCCGGCGTCGCCTGGCACCAGCATGTGGGCGTCGCGGCGGTCGACGTGCAGGTCGACGACGGTCCGTGGCAACCTGCAGCCCTCGCCACGGCCGTCTCGGACGACACCTGGGTGCAGTGGAGTTTCGACTGGGACGCGACCTCCGGCTCGCACACCCTGCGCGTGCGCGCGACGGGCGCCGACGGCGAGGTGCAGACCTCGAAGCGCCAGGGCGTCGTGCCCGACGGCGCCACGGGCCTGCACTCGCGCGACGTGAACGTCGGCTGAGGCGCCCGGGGCGGCGACGCGTCTCGAAACCGGGCAGGGGTTTCGAGACGCGTCCGACTCCGTCGGGCGCTCCTCGACCGGCGGGGCGCTCCTCAACGGGCGGGGCGCTCCTCAACCGGCGGAGCGCGTTTCGCGTCGGCGACGTCTCGCCGAAAGCCGCGGAAGTTCGCTCATGCGACCTTCGACGAGTGCTCGGCGCTTGGCGCGGCTCCACCCCTGCACCCGCTTCTCCATGGCGTACGCCTCGTCGATCCGTTCGAACTCTTGGCTGTAGACGAGACGCACCGGCAATCGCCGCCGGGTATAGAACGCACCTTCTCCACGACGATGCTGAGCGACTCTCCGTTGAGGTCGAGCGTGCTGCCGACGTAGGTCGTGCCGTCGGCGCATTCCAGGAGGTAGACATGCGGCATTCCACGAGGATGACCTGCACCGGCGGGCGCCCCACGCCTCGGGCCGGAGTCGTGAGCGGATCCATGCCGGCGGCGTCTGTGGAGGAACGCTGGTTGAGGAGCGCCGGCGCGGAGCGGCGACGCGTCTCGAAACCGGGCAGGGGTTTCGAGACGCGTCCGACTCCGTCGGGCGCTCCTCAACCAGCGGGGCAACCGGCGCCCGGGGCGGGTGCCCGGGCGCCTCAGGCGGTCACGGCAGGCGCGGGGTGCGCGGCGGCTCGCTGCGGCGCGCGCCGGTCGCCTCGAAGGCGGCGGCCAGGCGCAGCAGCGCCGTGTCGTCGTAGGCGCGGCCGGCGAACGTGAGCCCGACCGGCATCCCGATGTCGGACATCGTGCCCATGGGCACCGTGACCGTCGGGATGCCGAGGTGCCGCGGCACGAGGTTGCCGTTCGCGACCCAGACGCCGTTGCGCCAGCCGAGGTCGGCCGAGGCCTCGTTCACGTCCATGTCGGCGGGGCCGACGTCGGCGGAGGCCGGGAAGATCACGGCGTCGAGGCCGAGCCCGTCCATCCACGCCTCGAGATCGATGCGACGCGTCTCCTCGAGTCCGCGCAGGCCCTCCTCGAGCTCGGGCATGTCGTCGAACGTCGCCTCGGGGTGCTCGCGCACCCAGGTCGGGTAGGTCACGACGTCGTCCTCGAAGCCGAAGTACCGGTCGGGCAGCGTGCCCTCGGGCTGCGGGAAGATGCGTTCGCCGTCGACGCCCGCGAGCGAGTCGAGGGCGGGGTCGCCGTTCGCGGCCAGGAAGTCGTTCCACGACCAGGCCGAGAGATCCACGATCTCGCGGCGCAGGTACTCGGGCGAGACGAGTCCGCGCGTCGCGATGGTCGGGGCGCCCACGCGATCGCCCTCGTAGTTCGACACGACCGGGAAGTCGACCTCGACGACCTCGGCGCCCGCGGCCTCGAGGTCGCGGCGTGCGGCCTCCCACAGGTCGATGACCGAGGCGCGGGTCTCGATGCGCTGTCCGGTCGATCCGCCGATGCCGGGCTCGCGACCCGGCTCCGCCGTCCCCGCCTCGGGGTCGGCGTTGACGTACATGCGCGGGATGCCGAAGCGGCGACCGGCGAGCACGGCACGCGCGGCGTCGAGACGGGCGCCCGCGGCATCCGTCGCTCCCGCGGCATCCGTCACCGCGAGCCCGACGTAGGAGTCGGGGCGCACGTCGGAGGCCTTCGGGATCTCGACCCACGGCTGCACGCGCCAGAAGTCGCCACGTGTGTCCGCATCGTCGACGACGATGACGTCGAGCACCTCGAGCAGGTCGGCGATGGTGCGCGTGTGCGGCACGACGACGTCCATCGTGGGCACGAGGGGCCAGTTGCCGCGCACCGAGATGACGCCGCGCGAGGGCGTGTACGCGCAGAGGGCGTTGTTCGACGCGGGCGCTCGGCCGCTCGACCAGGTCTCCTCGCCGAGCCCGAAGGCGGCGAACGAGGCGGCCGTCGCGGTTCCGGAGCCGTTCGACGAGCCCGAGCCGAACGCGGCCGTCAGGAAGTCGGCGTTGTACGGGCTCTCGGCACGTCCGTAGACGCCGCGCTGCATGCCGCCGTTCGCCATCGGCGGCATGTTCGTCAGGCCGATGAGCACCGCGCCGGCGCCGCGGAGGCGCTCGATCGTGAACGCGTCGCGCTGCGCGACGAGATGCTCGAACGCCGGGGAACCGGCTGCGGCCGTCAGTCCCTTCGCGAGGTAGCTGTCCTTCGCGGTGTACGGGATGCCGTCGAGCGGGCCGAGCGCCTCGCCGCGCGACCGGCGAACGTCGGAGGCGACGGCGTCGGCGCGGGCGTCGGGGTTCGCGACCACGAGCGCGTTCAGCGCCGTGTCCGTGCCCGCGGCGTCGTAGGCCGCGATGCGCGCGAGGTACGCGTCGAGCAGCTCGACCGAGGTGACGAGGCCCGACTCGAGCGCGGCGCGCAGCTCGGCGATCGTCGCCTCGACGACGTCGAACCCCGAGGCGCCGGAACCGCCGGTCATCGGGCGCTCGGCAGCGACGGCTGCTGCTGGGTGATGCAGTGGATCCCACCGCCGCGCGCGAACAGCGGTCGTGCATCGACCGTCACGGCCTTGCGGCCCGGGTAGGCCGCCTCGAGGACGTCGCGCGCCGCGGCATCCGCCCGGTCGTCGCCGAAGCCGCACGCGATGACGCCGCCGTTCACGACGAGGTGGTTCACGTAGCTCCAGTCGACGAAGCCCTCGTCGTCGCGGATCGCGGCGGGTGCGGGCAGGTCGAGGATCTCGAACGTGCGGCCCGCGGCATCCGTCTCCTGCGAGAGCCGTGCGCGCAGGTCGCGCGTCACCTCGAAGTCGGGGTGCTCGGTCGAGTCCTGGCGGTGCAGGAGCATGCGACCGGGCGAGGCGAGGGTCGCGACGATGTCGACGTGCCCGCTCGTGCCGAAGTCGTCGTAGTCGCGCGTGAGGCCGCGGGGAAGCCAGACGGCCTTCGTCGCGCCGATGGTGCGGGCCATCTCGGCCTCCACACGTGCGCGGTCGGCGTAGGGGTTGCGTCGCGGGTCGAGCTGCACGGTCTCGGTGAGCAGCACGGTGCCCTCGCCGTCGACGTGGATGCCGCCGCCCTCGTTCACGAGCACGGAGCTCACGAGCTCGGCGCCGACGAGCTCGGCGATGATGCGGGCGTGCTCGGCCGACTTGCGCCACTCCGACCACTCGTGGTCGCCCCAGCCGTTGAAGATCCAGTCGACCGCGCCGAGCACGCCGGGGCGCTCGTCGTCGACCACGAAGGTCGGGCCGTGGTCGCGCATCCAGTACTCGTCGACGGGCGCCTCGACCTGGGTGACGCCGCTGCCGAGCAGTTGCGCGGCGCGCTCGCGCTCGGTCGGGTCGACGAGCATCGTCACGGGCTCGAACTCGGCGACCGCGTGCGCGACGGCGGTCCACGCCGTGTAGGCCTCCTCGTGGTCGGCGGCCGACTCGCCGAGCGTGGTCCCGGCGGTCGGGAACGCCATCCAGGTGCGGTCGTGCGGTGCGGTCTCAGCGGGCATGCGCCAGGTCATGCGTGGGCTCCTTCGGTTCGGTCGGATGCCGCGGCATCCGTTTCGATGATCGCAGCGGATGCCGCGGCCGGGCGCTTCGCCGGGTCGCGATAGGGGTTCGTGGTCAGCCAGAGCACGGCGTACAGGCCGCCGGCGAGGAGCGGGCCGACGATCGCGGAGAGGTCGGCACCGCCGAGCGCGGTCGCGATCGGGCCGACGTAGAGCGTCGTGTTGGCCGAGAGCACGGCGACCGTCATCGCGCCGACGACGGCGATCACGCCCGGCCAGAAGACACCGCCGCGGTACCAGAACGGGCTGCCGCGGCGCTCGTCGGTGAGGGCGAGGCCGTCGTACCGGTTGCGGCGCAGCACGATGTCGACCGCGTACACGGCGACGAGCGGTCCGAGCACCGTGACGGCCAGCTCGAGCGAGGAGTTCAGCGCGTCGAGGAAGCTCGGGGCGATGAAGAGCAGCCAGGCGGCAGCGGCGGTCGCGGCGAGACCCGTCACGACGACGGTGAGGGCTCGCGGCATCCGGAACCCGAGGCCCTGCGCGTAGAGGCCCGTGGAGTAGGCGACGAGCACGTTGTTCGTGATGCTCGAGAGCACGATCATCGCGAGGAAGACGGGCGTGAACCAGCCGGGCACGATCTCGGAGATCGTCAGCTGCGGGTCGGTCATGTCGATCGCGGTGCCCGCGACGACGCCGAGCGTGCCGATGAAGATGGCCGGGATGAAGCCGCCGAGCGCGGTCCAGACCGCGACCTTCGTCTTCGAGACGTCGCTCGGCAGGTAACGCGCGTAGTCGGCGCCGGTGCCCCACGAGAGCGGGCTCGACGCGACGATCGCGAAGCCGAGGAGCAGCATCGCCCAGTGCTCGCCCGGCTCGAGCGGAGCGGGCGCGTACGTGAAGTCAGCCGCTCCGAACACGAAGACGGCGAGCACGATGAAGACCACGGCGAGCGCGGCCGAGAAGTACGGGGCGAGCTTGAGGATCGTCGCGTGGCCGTAGATGCCGATCACGAAGCTCAACGCGGCGACGACCACGAGCACGCCCCACTCGGCACCCGCGGGCAGCACGATGCCGATCTGGGCGACCAGCGCGAGGGCCGCGAGCGTCGCGAACGCGATGTTGATGATCTCGTAGAAGATGCCGATGGCCACGCCGAGTCCGGCGCCGAAGACGCGACTGCCGCGGATGCCGAACATGGCGCGCATGATCGCGACGCTCGGGGTGCCGGAGGCCGGGCCGCTGATCGCGAGCAGGCCTACGGCCGCCCACCAGAGGTTGCCGAGCACCGTGACGGCCAGCGCCTCCCAGAGCGGGAGGCCGAGCAGCATGAGCACGCCGCCGATGACGAAGTAGAGGTAGATGACGTTGGCCGACATCCAGACCCAGAACAGCTCGCGGGGCTTGCCGTGCCGCTCGGACTCGGGGATGAAGTCGGCGCCGTGCGTCTCGACGTGGCCGGCGCGGTCGGCGGCGGGCGTGGTCGTGGCGGCGTGCTGCGCTGCGCCGGCTGCGTCGGGCGCGGCCCCGGGCGTGGCGAGCTGAGGGTGCGGCGTCGTTGCGGCATCCGGGGTCGCGGTGGTGGTGTTGCTCATCGTTGAGGACTCTCGGCTGGTCGATCTCTCGACAGGATCGGGGACTCGATCTACTATTGATCAATCGATCAATAAGTTGCAGCGACGCTACCGACACGAGGTCACCATGTCAAGACCGGTCCGCAAGAAGGCCGCCCGCAAGACCCCGGCAGAACGATCGGCCGAGATCACGGATGCCGCGCGCGACGTCGCCCTCGAGCAGGGCCTGTACGCGGTCACCCTGCGCAGCGTGGCCGCACGCATCGACGTGGCCCCCGCGCTCGTCGCGCACTACGAGCCGAACATGGACGCCCTGATCGCGAGCACCTTCGGCACCGTCGTCGCCACCGAGCTCGCCGAGGTCGCCGCGCTGCTCGCGCCGTTGCCGACGCCACGGGAGCGGCTCGCGCAGTTGCTCGACACCCTCCTCGACGGCACGCGCGCCGACGTCACCGTGATCTGGGTCGAGGCCTGGGCCATGGGTCGTCGCAACGAGGCGCTCGCACAGCGCGTGCGCGACGAGATGGACGACTGGCACGCCTTCCTGCTCGGCATCGTCGAGTCCGGCGTCGCGGCCGGCGAGTTCGAGACCGACGACGCGGCATCCGTCGCCTGGCAGCTGCTCGGCATGATCGACGGGCTGAACGCGCACGCGCTCGTGCGCTGGGCCGACTCGAGCTCCGACCTCGGCGATCGCGGGGCGCGCCTCGGGCAGGCGGTCGAGGGCATGCTGGGCATCGCACGGGGGGCGCTCACCGGGCCCTAGCCCGCGAACGCGGCAGGCTTCCGCGCCTCGAGCCGACCCGGTCGATGTCGGATGCCGCGGCTAACGTTGAGCCACGGCAGCACGGTCGGAGGGAGCCCGATGTACTTCGTCGACGGCACGGTGGTCACGAGCGCGAGCGACCTCAAGAAGGCGTCGGAATGCGAGTTCGCGTTCCTGCGCGCCCTCGACGCCAAGCTCGGCCGCATCGAGCCCGTGCCCGACCCCGAAGACGCCATGCTCGAGCGCTCGGGCCGCATGGGCGACGCCCACGAAGAACGCGTGCTCGACCGGTATCGCGAGCAGTTCGGCGCGGGCGTCGTCGAGATCGAGCGGCCATCGGTGCGCGACGCGGCCGCGGTGGCCGCCGCCGTCGAGGCCACGAACGCCGCATTCGCCGCCGGGGCGCCCGTCGTGTTCCAGGCGACCTTCGCCGACGACGGCTTCATCGGGTTCGCCGACTTCATCGTGCGGCAGCCCGACGGCCGCTACCTCGTGCAGGACAGCAAGCTCGCGCGCCGCGCGAAGGTCACGGCGCTGCTGCAGCTGGCCGCCTACGCCGAGCAGCTCGACCGCATCGACGTGCCTCGAGCCGACACCGTCGAGCTGCTGCTCGGCGACGGCACCACGAGCACGCACCGCCTCGACGACATCGCGCCCGTCTACCGCCTGCGCCGGGAGCGCCTCGAGCGCATCATCGCCGAGCGCCTGGCCGACACCGGTCCGGTCGCCTGGGGCGATGCCCGCTACGGGCTCGACGGGCGCTGCGCCACGTGCGACCTCGAGGTGCAGGCTCACCGCGACGTGCTGCTCGTCGCCGGACTGCGCGTGACCCAGCGAACGCCGCTCGCCGAGGCCGGCATCACGACGATCGACGAGCTCGCGGCATCCGACGCCCCGGTGCCGGGCGTGCTCGACGCGACCCTCGCGAACCTCCGCCTGCAGGCGCGACTGCAGCTCCAGGCCGAGGCTGCGCTCACGGCTGCGACCGCGCTCGTCGAGTCCGGCGCGGGCACGCGCTCCCCCGACGACCCGCCGCTGCCGCCGCCCGTCGACGTGCGCGACCCGTCGGCGCTCGCGGCGATCCCAGAGCCCGATGCGGGCGACCTCTTCTTCGACTTCGAGGGCGATCCGCTCTACACCGAGGGGCCGGCGAAGGAGTGGGGCATCGACTACCTCTTCGGCATGGTCGACGTCGACGAGGCGTTCACGCCGCTCTGGGCGCACAGCTTCGCCGAGGAGAAGGTCGCGCTCGAGCGCTTCCTCGACCTCGTCGCCGCACGCCGTGCCGCGCACCCGAACCTGCACATCTACCACTACGCCAACTACGAGAAGGCGCACCTGCTCTCGATCGCGGCGCGTCACGGCGTGCGCGAGGCCGAGGTCGACCAGTTGCTCGCCGACGGCGTGTTCGTCGACCTCTACCCGATCGTCAAGCGCGCCGTGCGCGTGGGCAGCCGGTCGTACTCGATCAAGAAGCTCGAGCCGCTCTACATGGGCACCGAGTTGCGCGAGGCCGAGGTGAAGTCGGGCGGCGACTCGATCCTCGAGTACGTGCGGGCGCGTCAGCTCGCCGCGACGGGCTCCGCCGTCGATCCCGACACCGGGCTCCCGGGCGAGGCTGCGGGGCAGCTCGTGCTCGACGACCTCGCCGACTACAACCGCTACGACTGCGTGTCGACGCTGCGCCTGCGCGACTGGCTGCTCGGCCTCGCCCGCGCCGCCGGCGTGCCGTCGGTGCCCGAGTCGCAGCTCGTCGAGGCGGCGAAGGCCGAGGGCCGGGTCTACGAGCCCTCGCCGGTCGCACTGCACCTCCAGCAGCTCGCCGGCCCCCGCGACGACCCTGCGCGCGACGCCGACCACACGGCGCTCGCGCTCGCGGCGGCGGCCATCGACTACCACGACCGCGAGGCGAAGAGCTTCTGGTGGGCGCACTTCTTCCGCCTCGAGCAGCCGCTCGAGGCATGGGAGGAGCAGCGCGACGTGCTCGTCGTCGACCCCTCGGCATCCACCGTCGTGCAGCCCTGGTTCCGTGAAGAGGGGCAGCAGGTCGACCGGCGGCACGTGCTCCTGCGCGGGCGCATCGCGCCCGGCTCGCGGTTCTCGGTCGGCGGCGGCGTGTTCGTGCTCTACGACGCGCCTGCGCCGTTCGCGCGCCGCGCCGTCGTCCGGCCCGGGGCGCGCACGCCGAGCCCCGTGCAGATCGTCGAGGTGCTCGACGACGGCGTCGTCGTCGAGGAGCGCGCGGTCGCCGGCGAGATGTGGTCGGGGCTGCCCGTGGCGGTCGTGCCCGGGGCGCCGCCGCACGCCGGCCGGCAGAAGGGCGCGATCGCCGGGTGGGCCGAGCAGGTCGCCCGAACCTGGCCGCGATGGCCTCGGAACCCGGCCGTCGACATCCTGCGCCGTGCGGCTCCGCGAACGCGCGACGGGCTCGGACTCGGCGCGAGCGCGACGCTCGCCGCCCACCACGACTACGTCGCCGCAGTCACCGCCGGGCTGCAACAGCTCGACGACTCGTACCTCGCCGTGCAGGGTCCTCCCGGCACGGGCAAGACCTACGTCGCCTCCCACGTGATCGCGACGCTCGTCTCGCAGCACGCCTGGAAGGTCGGGGTCGTCGCCCAGTCGCACGCCGTCGTCGAGAACGTGCTCGACGCCACGATCCGGGCGGGGCTCGCACCCGACCTCGTCGGCAAGGCGCCCAAAGACGAGTCCGCCCCGGGCGACCACGAGTACACGCTTCTCGACAAGAAGCGCAACGGCCTCGCGCAGTTCGCCGAGGCCCACGCCACGACCGGTTTCGTCGTCGGCGGCACCGCCTGGGACTTCGCCAACGACGACCGCGTGCCGCGCGGCTCGCTCGACCTGCTCGTGATCGACGAGGCCGGCCAGTTCTCGCTCGCCTCGACCATCGCCGCCTCGGTCTCAGCCCGGAACCTGCTGCTGCTCGGCGACCCCCAGCAGCTGCCGCAGGTGAGCCAGGGCATCCACCTCGAGCCCGTCGACACGTCGGCCCTCGGCTGGATCGCCGACGGCCACGACGTGCTGCCCGCCGAGTTCGGCTTCTTCCTCGCCGAGAGCCGCCGCATGCACCCCGCCGTCGCCGCGCCCGTTTCGCGCCTCTCGTACGAGGGCGAACTGCACTCGCACGAGGTCGCCTCGACGCGTTCGCTCGACGGCGTGCACCCCGGGCTCGTGCCCGTGCCGATCGAGCACGAGGGCAACACGGTCGCGTCCGCCGAAGAGGCCGACGCCGTCGTCGAGCACGTCGAGCGGCTGCTCGGGCTCGCCTGGGTCGATCCGACCGATCCCGATGCCGCGGGCGGGCGCCCGCTCGAACAACGCGACGTCATCGTGGTCACGCCCTACAACGCGCAACTCACGCTCGTTCGGCGTGCGCTCGACGACGCCGGGCTCACCGACGTCCCGGTGGGCACGGTCGACAAGTTCCAGGGCCAGGAGGCCGCGGTCGCGATCGTCTCGCTCGCCGCGTCGAGTGCGACCTCCGCGCCGCGCGGCGTCGAATTCCTGCTGCTGAAGAACCGGCTCAACGTCGCGATCTCGCGCGCGAAGTGGGCGGCGTACCTGCTCTACTCCCCCGGGCTCCTCGAGGCGCTGCCGCACACCCCAGCGGGCGTCGCGCAGCTCAGCGCGTTCGTGCGACTCGTGGGCGCCGATCGGCCGCGCGTCGGGCACGACTCGGAGCTGCGCCCCGTGGCGTGACGTGCGTCGCCCACTGCGCGTCGCCGGGCGTGCGAGGCGGGGCGGCCCGTGTCGTCAGCCGAGCTTGGCGATGATCGCGTCGATCCGACGCTGTCGGGTGTCGTCGGCCTTGGCCGACTCGACGCTCGTCACATGCGCCTTGCGCGCGCTCGGCGACAGCGCGTCGAACGCATCGCGAGCCCCCGCCGTCGCGAGCGCTGCCGCGAGATCCGCGGGAACCTCGACGGTGCGCGGCGTCGTGTCGACCTCGAGGTCGACCACGATCGCGTCGCCGCCCCCGATTCCCGTCGCGGCACGCTTGTCGGAACTGAACGAGATCATGTACCGCCCGCCCATCACGGCGACCGTGCTGCGGTACTCGTAGCCGTTCACCATCACGACCACCGGCGGCTTGCGCCCGGCTCCGAGCGCCTCGATCACCTCGGGCGGCACCTCGATGCCCGTGTTGTTGCCCGTCTGGGACATCGTCGTCTCGAATCGCATGCGGCGAGTCTGCCACCGGGCTCGCCTCCACGCACCCCGTTGCGCCCTGCGTCGCGGTCTGCAACCGAGCCGAGGGCGTCGGGCGCCTCGCGCCGGCCCGCGGCATCCGTCATGGCGAGCGCGCCTCGGCGGGCGCGGCATCCGATGCTGGGAATACCCCTCAGCCGCGGAACGTAGATTCTCTGTATGACCTCCCCCTCCTCTGACCTGAACCCTGCCCGCATCACGATGTACGGCGCCGAGTGGTGCATCGACTGCCGCCGCTCGAAGGCCCTCCTCGACGGCCGCGGCGTCGACTACGACTACGTCGACCTCGAGGTCGAGATCGACGGCGCCGACCGCGCCAAGGCCATCTCGGGTCGCACGCAGATCCCCGTGGTCGTGTTCCCCGACGGCACCCACTTCACCGAGCCGACCGACGCCGAGCTCGCCGCGAAGCTCGACGAGGCCATCGCGGCGTAACCTCCGGCATCGCGGAGCAGACCCCGCCGGCCGACGAGGCGCTGTCGCCTCCGGCCTGCGGGGTCTCAGCCGTTCAGCCGGTCGCCGTCCCAGCTGAGGTCGGCGCCCTCGGGAATCTCCTCGACCTCGAGCCCGGGTGCCGCGAGCAGGTCGGCCACGACATCGGCGCTGCCCGCCACGATCGTGGAGTCGTAGTCGACCTCGCCGACGAGCACCCAGGCGCGGTCCTCGGGCCACACGAGGCTCGGCGTCACCGGCCAGGAGTCGCGCACCCACGGTGCGCGCTCGGGCCACGACTCGTCGGCCAGTTCGCGGATGCCGGCGTCGAACAGCACGTGCGAGCGCGCCGGAAGCTCCAGCCTCGGGCCGGCGTCGACCTCGGGTCCGAGCGGCGGCGACTCGAGGAACGCAGCCTCGTCGACCTCGGACTCGAGCTCATCGTCGGCGTAGAACGTGATGCGCGAGATGCCGTCGTTCGAGAAGAGGCCGCCGTGCCCCTCCCAGACGGCGGCCTGGCCGACATCGGGCGTCGACGTGTGGCGGGCGAGCACCACCGCGATCTCGGCGAGCATCTGCGCCGACACGCCGCCCGACAACGGCTCGCCGTAGCGCCAGCCGTCGGGTCCGGGTATGCCGTTCCACCGGCCGTCCTCGCCGCTCGCCCGCGCGATCGAGTGCCACTGCACGAGCGGATGCCACGTGACGCCGAGGTCGTGGGCGAGCGAGCGCCAGGTCGTCGGGCGCTGCTCCCACCCGCCCGGCCAGAACTCGGGGTCACGACGCAGCTCGTCCCACGTGGCGCCCACCGGACGCCGGCCCTCGAGCGGATGGAAGATGCGCGCATACGCGGCGAATCCGCGCGGCACGACCGAGTGCATGGTCGCCGTCAGCGATCCTCGGTCGAGTCGTTCCGCGATCCACGCGCCTCGCGCGACCTCCGGCTGCCATCGCATCGGTCTCCCCTCCCGCCGAGTTCCAGTGCACCACGCCGAGCGGGCCGCCGCCAGAGCGGCGGCCCGCGCCGGACTAGTCGGCGAGCGCCGGGATGACCTCTGCCGCGAACAGGTCGAGCCCGCTGCGGTCGTAGGCGATCTCGGGGAAGTAGTGGATCGCGTACGACATGCCGCGGTCGCGGCGATCCTCGAGCTTGGCGACGACCTCGCCCACGGTGCCGACGAGTGACTCGTCGGAGTGGAACCCGGCGAGGTACCGCGCCGTGCCGGCCGCCCCCAGGTACGGCGCGACGCGCGCCTCGATCGCGGCGAGGCGACGCTCGACGTCGGCGGCATCCGCGCCGACGACGGTGTTGAAGTTGGACGAGCGCACGATCGAGTCGAAGTCGCGTCCGAGGGCATCGGTGTGCCCGCGCAGGATCTCGCTCTTCTGGCTGAACACCTCGGGCCCGCCGTTGAAGTTCGTGTAGCTCGCGTACTTCGCGGCGATCTTCAGCGTGACCTTCTCGCCGCCGCCGGCGATCCACATCGGGATGCCGCCGGCCTGCAGCGGCTTCGGCTGCACGACGGCGTCGGTGATCTGCCAGAACTCGCCGTCGAGGGTCGCACGCCCGGTGGTCCAGGCCTGGTGCATGACCTCGACGCCCTCGCGAAGCGCGCGCAGCCGGGTGGGCGCGTCGGGGAACCCGTACCCGTAGGCGAGCCACTCGTGCTCGTACCAGCCGGCACCGATGCCCATCTCGGTGCGTCCGCCCGAGATGAGGTCGACGGTCGCGGCGACCTTCGCGAGGTAGGCGGGGTTGCGGTAGGCGACGCATGTGCACATCTGGCCGAGGCGCACGCGCGAGGTCGAGGCGGCGAACGCGGCCATGAGGGTCCAGGCCTCGTGCGTGGCCTCGGTCTCGCTCGGCACGGGCACGGTGTGGAAGTGGTCGTAGACCCAGATCGACTCCCAACCGGAGTCGGGCGCGTCGGCGTACGCGGCGAGGTCGTGCATGGTCTGCCAGTGCTCGGCCGGGTCGATGTCGACGAGGTCGTGGCGCCAGCCCTGAGGGATGAACATTCCGAAACGCATGCTCGCCAGCCTAGGCGTCGGGCCCGGTCGGGCAGTGGAGGGCGTCCGGATGCCGCGGCGGCCCCTCGCACGTCGGAGCCGCGTACCGGCGGGTCGCCGCGGCATCCGCATCTCAGCGCTGTCCCTGATGCCGGGCTCTCGGCGCGTGCGTATCGTGCCCGGGATGAGCGACCTTCACTGCGAATTCTCCCCGGAGGACTTCACCGCGACCGCCTTCACGAGCTCGGTCGGACGCGTGATCCGCGTCACGGGCTTCGGCCTCTGCCCCTCTGCGGGGTGGGAGCTCTCCCTCGTCTCGACGAACCCCGGCGTCGTGCCGCACCCCGGCAGCCTGTGGCTCGAGCTGCGCGAGCGCGCGCCGAAGGGTCGCGGGCGCGTGCTCGTCGACACGGGCGTCGAGGCGATCATCGAGGACGATCGGGCGACCGAGATCGTCGTGCGCTTCTCGTGGCGCGAGCCGTTCGCGATCCCGGTGGTCGAGTTCGACCGGTTCGGTGATGCGGTGCGGTCGGATGCCGCGGCGCAGCCCGCCGCGGCATCCGCCACCGGATTCTGACCCGCGCTCAGGCGAGCGCGAACCGCAGTTCGGCCACGGCGGGTTCGTTCCAGCCCTCGCCGAGGTCGTCGCCGCGCACGGTGACGACCTTGCCGCCCTTGGAGATCACGAGCAGCGCCAGTTGGGGCAGGAGGTCGCCGGCGGGGGTTCCGTCGGCGAGCGCGTCACCCGCGCCGTTTCCGCTCGCGAACTCGACGGCGCCCGTCTCACGGTCGAGCGTGCCGTTGACCGAGGTCGTGAAGTCGAACCACAGCGTCTCGACCGCACCGTCTGCCGCGAGCCGCGCGATCGCCGCAAGGTCGCGTTCGACGCGCCCCGCGGTTCCCTCGGCGAGGGTGTCGAGTGCCTCGGATGCCTCGGAGACGTTGAGCCGCGAGAGCTGTTCGCGCAGCGCGGCGTCGATCTCGGAGGCCCCGAGCCGGTCGGGGGAGCCGGGCACGCCGACGATGCGGCGGCCGTTGCGCGAACGGTCGAGGAACGCGCTCAGCAACGGCTCGGCGGCGAACACGAAGAGCGGAACGCGCCCGTCGGGGTCGACCGCCGCGAGCTCGTGCTTGGTCGCGTCGGCGATTCGCTTGGCGTAGATGTCGAGCAGCTTCTTGCCGCGCTCGTCGCCGACCTCGCCGCGGTCGCCGTGCTGGCCGCCGCGCGGGCTGTTCTCGTTGGGTTCGCGATTGGTCGCCGCGTCGAGGTTCGCCGGATGCGACGGGTCGGTCTCGAGGTGCGTCGCGCGAGCGGTGGGCGTGGCGTGCCAGAGCGCCCACTCGTTCGAGGAGAGGGTCAGCGCGTACGCCTCCTGATCCTGGCTCGGTGCGCGCAGCAGCTGGCCGAGCGTGAAGTGCGAGCCGACGTGCCAGGCGTCGTCGAGTCGGTTCGGCAGCACGAACACCTCGGTGAACCCGGGGGCGACGAAGATCGCGAGCGACCGCGAGAGCCCGCCCCAGAGGGCGAAGTCGCCCAGCACGCCGTCGCGTTCGCGTCGGAGGGCATCGAGTTCGGATGCCGCGGCCCCGCCCTGCTTGACCACGTCGATCGCGTGGTCGAACGCGCTCTTGACCGAGACCTCGGCCCGTTCGCGTTCGTTCACCACCGGCGAGGTCGATGCGTAGATCGTGATGGCCGGATGGTGCGGACCGGCCAGTGCTGCGAAATCGGCGCCGGTGGGCAGCTCGTGATGGACCGTCATTCGTTTCCTCCCCCGTGGAACAGATGCGACGACAGCGTCGCAGACCCCCAGCCTATGAAGGGGCGGGGCTGCGCGACACCCCCAAGCAGGGAACGTTCAGCCGCGTGACGGCGCAGTTCGGTGACACGGCCGGGTTGCGCGCGGCCGGGTCACGGCGCGGCCGCCAACGGAGCCCCGTCGGCGTCCTGCTCCCACTCGCGCACGGCACGCGCGGCGATGAACGGCGCCCGCTGCTCGGCCCACTCGTCGACGGCGGCGAGTTCGGCCTCCTCCTGCCTGGCGACGAACGCGTCGGCGACGCGTCGGCCCGACTCCCGGCGGAGGCCCGCGCGGTACTCGGCGACGTCGAGTCTCGGCGCCGACTCGTCGCGCGCGCTGCGGAGCCGCTCGGCCGCCCGTTCGCGTTCGGCGGCCACGATGGTGTCGTCGGTGATCTGGGCGACCTCGTCGTAGGCGGTCGGCGCCATGAGGTTCTGCAGGGTCTTCGTGAGCACGGGCATGAGCTCGATGCACACGAAGAGCAGCGCGATCATGAGATGCGCGAAGCCGAGCATGCCGTTGCGCTCGCCGATGCGCCAGAGCGCGTCGAGGCGCGCGAGCATGCCGGTGCTCTGATCGGCCGCCGCGTCGTAGCGGGCGGCCTCGAGGTCGCGGGCCGCGGTCAACCGGTCGAGCTCCGCGCTGTCGGCGGCGAGCGTCTGCTCGGCCTGGGCGACCGCCTCGGCCGAACCGGTCTCGATGCGGGCCTCGGCCTGCGCCTTCGCTTCAGCCTCAGCGGCCTTCGCGGCGTCGAGGGCCGCGAGCTTGCCGTCGCGGTCGAGCTTCTTCGACTGCGTGATGGGGCCGTCGCCCACGATGCCGGTGCCTCCGGTGCCGTCGAGCTCGGCGAGCCAGACGCGGTTCGCCTCGTCGTAGGCCGCCTGCGCGGCGGCGGTCGCGGCCTGGGCGGCGACGTAGTCGGCATCGGCCGCCAGCGCGGCCCGTCCGCCGTCGGCGATGAGCGCTCGCTGTTCGGCGACGCTCTCGGTGAGCGCCGGGATCTCGTCGTAGCGGGGGTCGGCGGCGAGCTCCTCCTCGAACGCCTGCTTCGCCTCCAGCACCATGACCTCTGTCTCGGCGGCGATCTCGCGCTCGAACACCGCGAGCGTGAGCGGGGTCGCAACGACGACGCCGATGACGAGGGCGAGCGCGACGCGCGGCAGTGCGAGCAGCAGGTTGGCGGAGGCACGTTTCTGGCGCGGCATGCCGACGACGAGCATGCGGTCGATCGCGAGGATCACGAGACCCCAGCCGATGCCGACGACCACGGCCACCCAGACCGGCGCGGTGAGGGCCATGACGAGGGCGAACGTGGCTGCTGCGGCCGAGACGGCCGCGGTCGCGATGAGCACGAGGCCCATCGCGAGGTACCGCTGGCGCTGTCCGGGCGCGAGGGCGAGCGCATCGGGTCGCGCGCCGCCGAAGGTCGCAAGTCTGTCGCCGAGCCGGCTCATCGGTCCCCCGATCCGTTCCGGATCGGTCCACCCCGGCCCGTCCGGCTCGACACGTTACTCCGCGCCCGACCGGGTGTCACTCGGGGAAACCCCCGAGTGACCCCCGATCTCAGCGGCGTACGGGGTGGTTCGAGCGGATCAGGCCCGCGGGGTCGACCGCGAGCTTGACCGCACGCAGGCGGTGCACGCGCTCGCCCCAGAGCTGCTCGGCAGACCTGGCGTGCTCGGCGAAGTTCAGGTACTCCACCGGTGCGCGCCACGGCTCGATGCGCGAGAACAGGCGCCCGAGCGAGGCCACGAGCGCGTCGCCGAGGCCGGGCATCGGGATGCCGCCGGCGAACACGAGGTACTGCGCGTCGAAGCCCGAGACGACCCCGGGCGTCGGCACGCCGTGCTCGGCGGCCAGCGCGAGCGCCGTGTCGGGGTCGAGCGCACCGCCGAGGTGGCGGAGCTCGGCGACGAGCAGGGCGGTGTCGGCACCGGGCCCGACGGCCTCGAGGAACGCGCGCACGGTGGCGGGCGAGAGCTCGGAGAGCATCATGCCGTCGCCGAATCCGGGCGAGGGCTCCGGCGGGTCCATGTGCAGCTGCAGCAGTTCCGCGACGGGCTGGGGGTGCACGGTGTCGAGCTCCGGGGCGTGCGCGCGCAGCGGGGCGAGCAGTTCGTCGGCGCGCTCGGGGCTCTCCTGGCAGACGGCCTCGATGAGCAGCAGCGAGCGTCCGGCGAGGAACGGCGGCAGCTCGGGCACGTCGGGCAGGCGCATGACGCGCGCGGTCGACGTGACGCTGTCGGGCAGCCCGCCCGTCCAGGCGGCCCACGTCTGCAGCACCTCGTCCGCGGCATCCAGAGGCCAGAGCATCATGCCCGCGACCACCTCGGCGATCGGGAAGAGCCGGAACTCGAGCGCCGTGACGACGCCGAAGTCGCCGCCGCCGCCGCGCACCGCCCAGAACAGGTCGGTGTCGTGCTCGGCGTCGACACGGCGCAGCACGCCGTCGGCGGTCACGATCTCGGCCGCGAGCACCTGGTTCGCGGCGAGGCCGTGCGAGCGGGCGAGCCAGCTCACGCCGCCGCCGAGGGTGTAGCCCATGACGCCGACGTCGTGCGACGATCCGGCGAGCGCGGCGAGGCCGTGCGGGGCCGCGGCGGCGACCACGTCGCCCCACTGGGCACCCGGCTGGATGCGGGCGACACGAGCCTCGACGTCGATCTCGACGCCTCGCAGCTCGTGCATGCGCAGCAGCACGACCTCGTCGAAGTCGTCCTGGGCGGCGAGGGGGCCGGCGTTGTGGCCGGTCGACTGGGCGGCGACGCCGAGGCCGGCGGCACCTGCGGCACGCACGGTCGCGACGGCGTCCGATGCGCTCGCGGCGACGACGACCGCGGCCGGGCGCTGGTCGACGGCGAGGTTCCAGGCGGTGCGGTCGGCATCCCAGCGGGGGTCGCCGGGGACGCTCAGTCGTCCCTCGAGGCGGGCGGCGAGGTCGGCGAAGGCCTCCTCGCGGGTGACGAGCTCGGTGGCGACGGAGTCGAGGTCGAGGTCGGCGATGGACATGGGGGTGTTCACGGTGGTTCCTTTCGATGGAGTCGCGCCGCGGGCCCTGGCCCCACTCGGTGAGGCGGACGGCCGCGGGACTTCCCATCGGCACGCACGAACGCAGAACCCATACAACGGCGGCGGGCGGCACCGCGCGCCAGTGGCATCCCTGCGGAATCCTCAGGGTTATCCCGAGACGTTCGTCAGGGCGATGAACGGATGCCGCGGCATCCGGAATACCCGAACGACGCCGCCGGTTGTCGTTGGAGATGTCTGAAACGCTGCGCCTGTCCGTGCTCGATCTCGTTCCCGTGCGGAGCGGCCAGACCAGTGCGGGAGCCGTCGCGGCCTCCGTGGGCCTGGCCAAGCTCGCCGACCGGCTGGGGTACACCCGCTACTGGTTCGCCGAGCACCACAACATGCGCTCGGTCGCCTCGACCACGCCGCCCGTGCTGATCGCCGCGACCGTCGCGCAGACCGAGCGCATCCGCGTCGGGTCGGGCGGCGTCATGCTGCCGAACCACGCGCCGTTCGTCGTCGCCGAGCAGTTCGCCGCGCTCGAGGCCATCGCGCCGGGCCGCATCGACCTCGGCCTCGGTCGCGCGCCGGGCAGCGACCCCGTCATCACGCAGCTGCTGCGCATCTCGGGGCCGACGGCCGACGTCGACCGGTTCCCCGATCACATCGCCGACATCCTGAGCCTCGTCTCGCCCGACGGCGCGACGCTGCGCCTCACGAGCGGGCGCGAGTACGCGATCACGGCGACGCCGAACGCCGCGGGCGTGCCGCTCGTGTGGCTGCTCGGCTCGAGCGACTACTCGGCGAAGCTCGCCGCCTCGCTCGGACTGCCCTACGTCTTCGCGAACCACTTCTCGGGCGAGGGCCTCGAGCGTGCGCTCGAGCTCTACCGCACCGAGTACCAGCCGAGCGAGGCGCATCCGACCCCGCAGACCTTCCTCACCGCCAACGCGTCGGTCGCGCCCACGCACGACGAGGCCCGCGCTCGCGCCCTGCCCCAGTTGCGCGCGATGGCCCGCCTGCACGCGGGCCGCCCGATGCGCGAGCTCGAGACCGTCGAGGAGGCGCAGTCGGCCGCGACCGACTCCGCGGTCGACCAGGTCATCGCCGGCATGGAACGACGCTGGATCATCGGCGAACCGGATGCCGCGGCATCCGAACTGCGCACCCTCGCGACCCGCCACGGCATCGACGAGATCATGGTCTCGCCCATCTCGGGCGCCTTCGCGAGCGAGGCGACGGATGCCGCGCCCGGGCGCGAGCAGACGCTCGCGCTGCTGGCCGGGCAGCTGCTGCCGCCCGTCGACTAGCCGCTCCCGGCGGTCGGGGCGCGGAGCGTCTCGAGGCCAACGGCCGAGCGCATCCGACGGTCGAGGAGCGAAGCGTCCCGACCGGCATGCTGCCCCCGCACATGACGACGCCCGCACGACGTGAGTCGTGCGGGCGTTCCGTTGCTTCGGGGTGAGCCGCGGCTCAGGCCGCGAGGCCGAGCCGACGCAGGTCGTCGCCCGAGGCGCTGTACTCGGATCCGGCCTCGACCACGTACTCGCGCGGCACCCTGGCGGCGTTCTGCACGCGCGCCTCCCTGCCGACCTGGGCGAAGGGGCCCACGACGGCGCTGCGGCCGACGACCGCGCGCTGGCCGATGCGGGCGTTCACGCCCACGACCGCGCGCTCGGCGACGATCGCTCCTGCTTCGACCCATGCGCCGTGCTCGATGCGCACTCCGCGCTGCACCTCGGCTCCGGGGTCGACGTACGCCGTCGGGTCGACGAAGGCGCTCGGGTCGACCTTCGCCGTCGTCGAGACGAGGCCACGGCCGTTCGCGTGCTTGCGGTAGCGACGCAGGACCCCGGCTTCGTCTTCGAACTCGACGTAACTGATTCCCACGTTGTCCTCCCTCCGGCGCGGGGTCTTCCGCACCCGGACATTGATACAACACCGCGCACGACCGGGGCATTCCCGCGGCGGAGGTCCTACGCCGGCCCCGATTCTCAGTGCCTGCCCTGATTCGCCCGGGTGCCAGCACCGAGATCGTGGGGAATCGGTGGCGGGCGACATCCGCGCGTGGCTAGCGTCGCCCCTCGTGCCGGGTGTTCACCGGCATGCGCCGGGCGCATCCGCCCGGTTCGCCGCATCCGTCGAAGAGATCCACATGTCGAACTACCTGCTCTGCTCCAACCCGATCCAGGGGCACGTCGCCCCGATCGTCGCCATCGCCCGCGACCTCGTGTCGCGCGGCCACCGCGTCACGGTGCTGACCGGCTCGCGCTTCCGCGACGCGGTCGAGGCCGCCGGCGCGACCCACCGGGCCCTCGGGGGCCTCGCCGACTACGACGATCGCGACGTGCACGACCAGCTGCCCGACCGCGACCGCTACCGGGGCATCGCCAAGCTGCAGTACGACGTGCAGACGATCTTCGTGAAGACCGTGCCCGACCAGTTCGCGGCCGTCGAGGCGGCGATCGACGAGGTCTCGCCCGACGCGATCGTCGTCGAGTCTGCCTTCGCCGGCGTGCTGCCGCTGCTGATCGACCGGCAGCACGACGCGGAGGCGGGCCATCCGCCGATCGTCGCGGTCGGCGTGCTCCCCTTCAGCCAGTCCAGCGCGGATGTCGCACCCTACGGCCTCGGGCTCCTGCCCGTGCCGGGCGGGCTCGGCCGGATCCGCAACCGGGTGCTGAACGTGCTCGTGCAGCGCGTCGTGTTCCGTGCGACCCAGAAGCTCGCGAACGAGCTGCTGCACTCGCTGGGGCGCCCGAGCCTGTCGTCGTTCGTGCTCGACCTGTCGCGCGTGCACGAGCGGTTCCTGCAGCTCGGCCCATCCGACTTCGAGCCGCCGCGCCGCGACCTGACGCCGACCGTGCGGTTCGTCGGCACGGTGCTGCCGCCGGCTCCGGCCGCCGGCGCGCTGCCCGACTGGTGGCACGAGCTCGACGGCGACCGTCCGGTCGTGCACGTCACGCAGGGCACGATCGACAACAAGGAGCTCGACCGACTCATCCGGCCGACGCTCGACGCCCTCGCCGACCGCGACGTGCTCGTCGTCGTCTCGACCGGCGGCCGCCCCGTCTCCGAGCTCGGCGAGCTGCCCGCCAACGCGCGGGCCGCGGAGTTCCTGCCCTACGACCTGCTGATGCCGAAGACCGACGTGTTCGTCACGAACGCCGGATACGGCGGAACCCAGTTCGCCCTGAGCCACGGCGTTCCCCTGGTCGCCGCCGGCGACACCGAGGACAAGCCCGAGGTGTCGATGCGAGTCGAGTGGTCGGGCGCGGGCGTCAACCTCCGTTCGGGCACGCCGACCGCCGAGGCCGTGCGCGAGGGCGTCGACCGCGTGCTCGCCGATCCGGCGTTCACCGACCGCGCGCAGGCCCTCGCGGACGCGATCGCCGAGTACGACACGTTCGGCCTCATCGAGGCGGAGCTCGAGGCGGCCGTGCTCGCCCACGGGTCGCGGATGCCGGCGGCTGCGCCGGTCGAGTAGTGCCGGCGGCGGGGGCGGGTGTCGCGGCATCCGACACCAAAGGTTAGGCTGTCCTAAGCCGATCGCTCGGCGAGCCCCCACTCACTGCCGCACCGGCCACGCAGCCGATCCGGCCGATCTCCGGGACCCACGTGACCGCCGCCCCCCTCATCAGCCTCGATGCCGTGAGCATCCGCCACGACGAGTCCGCGCGGCCGACGCCCGACGGCGTCTCGTTCGAGGTGCGCCCCGGCGAGGTCGTGCTGCTGCTCGGGCCGTCGGGCTGCGGCAAGTCCACGCTCGCGCTCGCGCTCGACGGGCTCGTGCCGCACGCGGTGCCCGCAACGCTCGAGGGCACCGTTCGCGTCGCCGGACTCGACAGCGCCGAGCACACGGTCGCCGAGCTCAGCGAGCACGTCGCGATGGTGTTCCAGGACCCCGACGCGCAGGTCGTGACGGGCACGCTGCTCGACGAGGTGTGCTTCGGTCCCGAGAACCAGCTCGTGCCGGCCGCCGAGGTGCTCGAGCGCGCCGAGCGCGCACTGAAGCTCGTCGGTCTCTGGGAGCGCCGCGCCGACAACCCCGACGTGCTCTCGGGCGGCGGCCGCCAGCGTCTCGCGGTCGCATGCGCGCTCGCCCTGGCCGCGCCGGTGCTCGTGCTCGACGAGCCAACCGCGAACCTCGACCCCGCGGGCATCGACGAGGTCTACGCGGTGCTCCGCGACCTCGCGAGCGAGCGCGACCACGCGATCGTGCTCGTCGAGCACAACCTCGACGCCGCCGTCGACATCGTCGACCGGGTCATCGTGCTCGACGCCGCGGGCCGACTCGTCATCGACGGCCCTGCGCGCGACGTGCTGCAGGACCGGGCCGAGCAGCTGCTCGAGCTCGGCGTGTGGCTGCCCGTCTCGACGCTCGCGGCGCTCCGCCTGCGCGACGCGGGCATCGTGCTCGACCCGCTGCCGCTCAGCCCGGCCGAACTCGCCGCGGCGCTCGACGCCGTCGAGGTGCTGCCCTCCCCGCGCCTGGACGCAGACGCGCCCGCCGCCGCCACCGACGGCGCCGCGCCCGCCATCACCGTGCGCGACTGCTCGGTGCGGCGCGGCGGCCGCCGAGGGCCGGTCGTCGTCGACGGCGTCGACCTCGACGTGGCATCCGGCGACTTCCTCGCGATCGTCGGCACGAACGGCGCCGGCAAGACCACGCTGCTGCAGGCCATCGCGGGCGTCATCGCCTCGCCGAAGGGCAGCGTCGACGTGCTCGGCCTCGACCCGTCGCGGGCCGATGCGCGCACCCGCGCCAGGCAGATCGGGTTCGTCTTCCAGAACCCCGAGCACCAGTTCGTCGCGCACACGGTCGCCGAGGAGCTCGAGCTCGGACTGCGCCTGCAGGGCGTCGACGACGAGACCCGCCGCGTCGAGGTCGACCGCATGCTCGCCCGCTTCGACCTGACCGAGCACCGCGACCGGCACCCGTTCCTGCTCTCGGGCGGGCAGAAGCGCCGCCTCTCGGTCGGCACGGCGCTCGTCGCCGGCGCCCCCGTGCTCGCGCTCGACGAGCCCACGTTCGGGCAGGACCGGGCGCGCGCCTCCGAGCTGCTCGACATCCTCAGCGGCCTGAACGCCGAGGGCACGACCGTGCTCGTCGTCACGCACGACCTGCAGCTCGTCGCCGACCACGCCACGCACGTCGCCGTCATGCGCGACGGGCGCCTGCTCGGCGTCGGCACGACGGCCGACGTGCTCGCGGGTCCGCTGATCGAGGCGGCCGGGCTGCGGCATCCGCCCCTCGCTCGTGCGACCCGCGGCCTCGCGTCGCACCCCGAATGGCATGCGGTGACGCGGATGTCGCAGCTGCCCGTCGCCCGCAGGGCCGCCGCATGAGCGCCGTGACGCCCGACCTGACGCCCGAGGCCGCCGCGCCCACGAGCGGCACGAACGGCGCGGCGCCCGCGGCACCGGCGGCGCAGCCCGGAGCGCCCGCCCGCACCGTCGACCCGTACGCCGAGCAGGCGCCCGCCCCCGGCATCCGCTTCCTGCACTACCTGAACCCGCTCGCGAAGTTCGCGGCGCCGCTGCCCGTGATGCTCGCGCTGATCTTCACGCGCGGCCTCGCGATCCCGATCGCGTTCATCGTGCTCGCCCTGGCGCTGCTCGTGATCGGCGCCCGCCTGTCGGGCCGCGCCCTGGCGGTGCTGCTCCTCGGCGTGCCGGTGGTGATCCTCGTGCTCGGTCTCAGCTTCGGGCTGTGGGTCGACCCCGAGCGCATCCCGGGCGGGGGCGCCGCGGCATCCGTCGTCATCTTCGAGATCGGCGACTGGCAGTTCACCCTCGCGGCCTACCTCGTCGGCCTCGCGACCGCGCTACGCATCGCCGCGCTGCTCATGCTCTCGCTCATCGCGGGCCTCACGACGAGCGGACCCGAACTCGTGCGAGCGCTCGTGCAGAACCTGCGCGTTCCCTACCGCATCGGCTACACGGCCCTCGCGGCGCTGCGGTTCGTGCCGCGCTTCGGGCACGAGCTCGAGGTCATCCGCGCGGCGCATCGCGTTCGCGGGACGGATGCCGGGCGCGGGCCGATCGCGGCCGTGCGCCGCACGATCGGCACGGCGATCCCGCTGCTCGCGAGCGCCATCCGCCATGCCGAGCGCGTCGCCCTCGCGATGGACGCCCGCGCGTTCGGCGCCCACGCGACCCGGACCGAGCGCACGATCAGCCGCTGGCGCGTGCGCGACACGGTCTTCGTGATCGCGTTCTGGGTCGTCTCGATCGGCATCTACTGGTGGGCGCTCCAGGCCGGACTCGGCGGCGTCACCTCGGACCGCACGGAGGTCGGGCTCTGACCGCCCGGCCGCTGCCGCAGACCACCCGCACTCCCACGACCCCAGAATCCGAGAGGATCCCCGATGGCCAAGACGCATAGCCGCCAGGTGAAGACCGAGCGCACCACCCCGATCGAGCTGGAGGTGCTCGCGTCGACGCGCGTGAGCCCGTCGTTCACGCGCATCACGGTGGGCGGCGGCGAGATCGAGCAGTTCACGCCGCGCGGGTTCGACCAGTGGTTCCGCCTCTTCCTGCCGCCGGAGGGCGCCGACGAGGTGCGCCTGCCCGATCGCGACGGCTACCTCGGCTACGCCCAGCTGCTCCGCACGCCGAAGGCCGTCCGGCCGGTGATGCGCAACTACACCGTGCGCGAGTTCCGCCCGGCGACCGCCGAACGCGGTGCCGAGCTCGACATCGACTTCGTGCTGCACGAGAGCCCCGAGACGGGCCGGCTCGAGGGCGTCGCGGCGTCGTGGGCGAGCACGTGCACGGCGGGCGACCGAGTCGGCATCCTCGACGAGGGCTACGGCTTCGACGCCCCCGAGTCGGCCGCGTGGTTCCTGCTCGTGGCCGACGAGACCGGCCTGCCCGCGGTCGCCGGCATCTGCGCCTCGCTGCCCGCCGACGCGCGCGGCGTCGCGATCGTCGAGATCCCGCACGCCGACGACGTGCAGGCGTTCCCGACCCCGGCGGACGTCGTCGTGCACTGGATCGTGCGCGACCACGACGAACGCCCGGGCGCCGCGGCGTACGCGGCGGCGGCCGGACTCGAACTGCCCGGCGACGTCGTGACCCACGCCTACGCGGTCGGCGAGTCGGGGCTCGCCACCGGCATCCGTCGTCTGCTCGTGAACGAGCGCGGCTGGGCCAAGACCGACGTGAGCTTCTGCGGCTACTGGCGGCTGCCGAAGGGCGCACCCGCCGTCGAGACCTCGCTGCTGATCGGAGCCTGAGCCGTGCCCACGACGACGACCCGGTCGACCCGCATGAAGACCCCCACCCGCCTGCTGCTCACGTGCGCCGCGATCGGCGCCGCCGCGGGCCTCGTGCTCATCCCGGCGTTCGTGCTCTCGACGACGGTCGCGCCGGCGATCCCGCTGCTGTACGCCGCGTTCGCCGGCATCTGGAGCATCCCGTTCGTCATCGCGCTCGCGCTGCTGCGCCAGCCGGGTGTCGGTTTGCTGACCGCGCTCATCGCGGGCCTCATCAACGCGGTGCTGACGCCGCAGGGCCCGTCGGCCATCCTCACGTGCCTCATGATCGGCGCGATGGTCGAGATCCCGCTCGCGCTCGGCCTGTACCGGTCGTTCCGCCCGTGGATCTTCTACGTCGGCGCGGCCGCCTTCGCCCTCCCCTACGCGCTCTACTCGATGCCGTTCCTCGGCGTCGACCGGTTCCCGCTGTGGGCGCAGATCGCGTACCCGACGCTCTCGGTGCTCTCGAACCTCGCGGGCGTCTGGCTCGGCCTGCTCATCGCGGGCCGCCTCGAGCGCACGGGCGTGGCGCGCGGCCTGCAGCGTCCGGTGCGGCGCATCAGGGCGACGGATGCCGCGGCGCAGGCGGATGCCGGTGCGCCGGCGTCTCCCGCAGCGCAGGCGTCTGCCGATACGCAGGCGGCCCCCGCGACGCACGCCGACCCCGCCTGACCTCGACCGTCACCGCGTCAGGACTTCGGACGCGGCTCAGGACGATTCCGCGGATTCCGTCCTGACGCGCGGTCGTCATTCTGACGTCGAGGTCGACGTCGACGCAGACGCGGAACGGGCCGCAGCGAGTGATCGCTGCGGCCCGTTCGCATGCCGGGTGGCGAGTGGTTACGCCGCGGGCGCCGTGCCGAGGATCTCGACGAGGAACACGAGGGTCTGCCCGCCGAGGTCGGCCGCGTCGGGGTCGGTGCCGTAGGCGTAGACCGGCGGGATCGTCACGATGAGCTTCGTGCCGACCTTCTGGCCGACGAGCGCTGCGCCGAAGCCCTGGATCACCTGGTCGGTCGAGAACTGCGCGGGGTCGCCGCCGTAGCTCTGGTCGAAGACCTCGCCGGTGTCCCAGCTGGTGCCCTGGTAATTGAGCGTCACGGTGTCGCCGGTGGCGACGACGTCGCCGTCGCCCTCTTCGAGCACCTTGAGCTCGAAGTCGGTCGGAGGTGCGGTGTCGGGCAGCGTGACCGTGGGGGCCTCGCCCTCGGCGCCGAACTTCACCTCGGGCACGTTCTCGGTCCACTCCTTGGCCGTGAGCGGCTCCTGCACGTCGACGACGATGACGACGCTCTCGCCCGCGGCGAGTCCGACGTTCTCGTTGCCGGCGCCGTCGTACAGCGCGGAGGCGGGGGCGACGGTCACCGTGCGCGACCCGGTGGGCACGCAGTCGATGCCAGCGAGGAACGCCTCGTAGACGCCTTCGCCGCCGGCCTCGATGGTGGCGGGCTGCGAGAAGAGCTGCTTGCCGGAGGTGCCGGCGAACGCGCTGACCACGGCGTTCACGCTGTCGCCGGTCGCGGTGACGTCGCCGTCGCCCTCGATCGCGATCGTGCGCTGCAGCTCCTCGGCCTCGAGCGGGGTGTCGAAGGTGACGGTCGGCACGGCGCCGAAGTCGCCCTCGACCTTGACGCCGTCGCTCAGGGAGCCCGACGAGAGGTCCATGCAGTCGGCGGCCGACGGGGTGTCGGTGGCCTTCGGGTCGGCGCTGCCGGCGCATCCGGCGAGGAGCAGGACGGCAGCTGCTGTGGCGAGCGCGACGGGCGCGGCGCGGCGCAGGGCACGATTCATGAGGGGGTCTTCTCGATTCGATCGGAAAGGCGGAAGAGTCCAGTCTGCACGTTCGGGCTTTCGATTGCCTGAATTCCAGACATCCGAGCAGATCAGCAGCAGAATGGGCACATGGGGGAACAGTCTGACGTTCGGGGTACCGTCCGGCATTTCGTCGAGCACGCCTCGGCGTTCGCGGCGCTCGATCCGGTGGTGTGGGATCCGATCTCGATGGCGACGGTGATCCGATCGGCGCCGCAGTTCGGCGAGCTCGTGCTCGACGCCTGCTGCGGCGACGGCGCATCGGCGCTGCCGACGGCCGAGCTCGTGGGGCCGACGGGCGTCGTCGACGCGGTCGACCTGTCCGAGACGATGATCGAGCTCGTGCGCGAGCGGGCCGAGCGCGAGTCGGCACCGCTCCCGCAACTGCGGCTGCATGCGGTCGACGTGCTCGAGTGGGAGCCGACCGGCTACGACCTCGTGCAGTGCGTGCTCGGGGTGTTCTTCTTCGGCGATGCGGATGCCGGTGCCCGCCGTCTCGTCGAACGCGCGAAGCCGGGCGGACGGTTCGCCGTGACCCTGTGGGCGCCGACCGCGTTCCGGGAGTTCACGAAGGCGCTGTGCGACGCCGTCGAGGCCGAGGGCGGAGAGGTCGGAGCCGAGGCGGTCGCCGCGTACCGCGACCGGTCACTGCCCGGGCTGCCCGAGACGCCGGGCGCGCTCGCCCAGTGGTTGGGCGGGCTGGGCCTCGAACGCACGCGCGGCGAGCTCGTGCCGCGGCACCTCGACCTCGACGAGGAGCTCGCCTGGAAGCTCGTCGTCGGGATGTCGAGGGCGCGCCTCATCGCCGACCTCGACGACGAGACGCGCGACGCCGTCGCGGCCCGATTCCACGAGATCCTGGCCGAGCGCGAGATCACCCGCGTCGACGTCTCGACGCTCATCGGCGTCGGGCACGTGCCGGTCTGAGCACCGACGACCGCGAAGCCGGCCGCGTCCGCCTGGGCGTCAGCCCGGCTCGCCGCCCGTCGCAGCGGGGCGCGAGGCGTCGTTCGACCACTGGCTCCACGATCCGGGGAACAGGGCCGCGTCGACGCCGGCGATGGCGAGCGCGGCGACCGCATGGGCGCCCGTGACGCCCGAACCGCAGTAGGCGGCGACGTCGGCGCCGGGCACCGCGCCGAGCTCGGCGTACTGCGCCCGCAGCACCTCGGCGGGCAGGAAGCGTCCGTCGGCGTCGAGCGTCGTCGCGGTCGGCGCCGAGCGGGCGCCCGGGATGTGTCCGGCGCGGGGATCGATGGGCTCGACCTCGCCGCGATAGCGCTCGGCCGCGCGCACGTCGAGCAGCACGCCGTGGTCGGGCAGCGCCCCGGCCCCGTCGATGTCGAGCACGGGCATTCCGCCGTAGCGCGCGGTCGCGTCGCCGGGTTCGGGCACGACCTCGCCCGTCTCGAGCGGATGCCCCGCTGCCCGCCACGCACCGAGTGCGCCGTCGAGCAGGCGCACGTCGCCGAATCCGGCGTGGCGCAGCAGCCACCAGGCGCGTGCGGCGGACTGGTTGCCCAGGTCGTCGACCACGACCACGGTGTCGCCGTCGTGCAGTCCCCACCGTCGCATGGCCGTCGTGAGCGAGGCCTCGGAGGGCAGCGGATGCCGGCCGGCACCGACCACGTCGTGGTCGGCGAGTTCGGTGTCGAGGTCGACGTACACGGCGCCGGGGATATGCCCGTTGCGGTATGCCCCGGATCCGTCGGGCTGCGCGAGCGTCCACCGCACGTCGAGCACGACCGTTCGGCCGTCGGGCGCGCCCGGAGCGAGGCGCGAGGCGAGTTCGTCGACGGTGATGAGGATCGGCATCCGTCCATCCTGCGCCATTCGCCCGCCCGCGGCATCCCTCGCCGGTCATGTATTCGCGATGTGGGGGCGGACCGTGCGCTCGCCCCCGGTAAACTGTCCGGACGGACTGTTACTGAAGCTGAAGCATGAGGAGGGTGGATGATCACCAGCCTCGCGATCTTCGCGGCGGCCTCGGTTCTCACACCGTGGCTCACGAAGCGCCTCGGCCGACGGGTCTTCCCGCTCATCGCCCTGGTGCCCGCCGCGACCTTCGTCGTGCTGCTGACCTGGCTGCCCGGCGTGCTCGCGGGCACGCCCGTCGTCGAGTCCGTCACGTGGATCCCCGAGCTCGACATCGCGCTGAGCTTCCGCATGGACGCGCTCGCGCTGATCCTCTCGCTCGTGGTCACGGGCATCGGCGCGCTCGTGCTGCTCTACTGCACGTGGTACTTCGCCGACGACGAGCCGGCGCTCGGGCGATTCGCCGCGCTGCTGCTCGCCTTCGCGGGCGTCATGCTCGGCCTCGTCACCTCCGACGACGTGTTCGTGCTGTTCACGTTCTGGGAGGCCACGAGCGTGCTCTCGTACCTCCTCATCGGCCACTACACGGGCCGCAAAGAGAGCCGCGGTGCGGCGCTGCAGGCGCTCACGGTCACCACGTTCGGCGGCCTCGCGATGCTCGTCGGGCTCGTGCTGCTCGCGGTCGAGGGCGGCACGACCTCGCTGTCCGAGCTCATCGCGCACCCCGTCACGGGCGCCGCGGCCGAGTGGGGCATCGCGCTCGTGCTCGTTGGCGCGATCTCGAAGAGCGCGCTCGTGCCGTTCCACTTCTGGCTTCCGGCCGCGATGGCCGCACCGACTCCCGTCAGCGCCTACCTGCACGCCGCGGCGATGGTCAAGGCCGGCGTCTACCTGGTTGCGCGCCTCGCCCCCGGGTACGCGGACCTCGAGGTGTGGCATCCGATCGTCATCGCACTCGGCGTGCTCACGATGCTCGTCGGCGGCTGGCGCGCGCTGCGCCAGTACGACCTGAAGCTGCTGCTCGCCTACGGCACCGTGAGCCAGCTCGGCTTCCTCGTGCTCGTCACGGGCTTCGGCACGCGCGACGCCGCCCTCGCCGGCGTCGCCCTCCTGCTCGCGCACGCCATGTTCAAGGCGACGCTGTTCCTCACGGTCGGCATCATCGACCACTCCGCCGGCACGCGCGACTGGCGCAAGCTCTCGGGCCTCGGGCGACGGATGCCGGTGATCACCGCGATCGCGGCCCTCGCCGCCGCGTCGATGGCCGGGGTCCCTCCCCTGCTCGGGTTCGTGGCGAAGGAGGGCGTGCTCACCGCCTTCATCGACGCGACCGCCGAGGGCGGGTCCATCGCCACCTGGGCGTGGATCGCGCTCATCGGCTCGGTCGCGGGGTCGGTGCTGACCTTCGCGTACACCGCCCGCTTCCTCTGGGGCGCCTTCTCGACGAAGCCCGACGTTCCGCCCACGCCGTTGCACGCGCCGGGCGCCGCGATCGCGATCGCCCCGGCGACGCTGGCCGTCGGCAGCCTCGTCGCCGCGTTCGCGATCGGGTTCATCGAGCCGCTGCTCGCCGCCTACGCCGACGAGCTGCCGGGCGGCCACGACACCCACCTCGCGCTCTGGCACGGCCTCGAGCCCGCGCTCTTCATCTCGCTCGGCATCTTCGCCATCGGCGGACTGCTCGTCTGGGGCCGCCGCGAGGTCGCCCGCCTGCAGGCGGCCGTCGTGCCCATGGTCGACTCGAGTCGCGGCTACCTCGGCATCGTGTCGGCGGTCGACCGCACGGCCGCGGCCGTCACGACCGCGATCCAGTCCCGCGGCCTCCCGGGCTACCTCACGATCATCATCGCGGTGTTCATCGGCGGGCTCGGCACGGCGACGATCCTGAACTCCGAGTGGCCGGCCGACATCCGGCTCTGGGACTTCACCTCGCAGCCGTTCATCGCGTTCGTGATGTGCGTCGCGGCGATCGCGGCCGTCATGGTGCGCCAGCGCATGACCGCCGTGCTGCTCGTGAGCGTCACGGGCTACGGTCTCGTGCTGCTGTTCGGCATGTCGGGCGCGCCCGACCTCGCCCTCACGCAGGCGCTCGTCGAGACGATCGTGATCGTCGTGTTCGTGCTCGTGCTGCGCCGGCTGCCGAAGCAGATCGCGCAGCGCAATCCTCCGGTGCACAAGCTCGCACGCGGCGTCATCGGCGGCCTCGCGGGCCTCGTGATGGGCGTGATCGGGCTCGTCGCCCTCGGCGCCCGCATCGAGCCGACGATCGCCGGCGGCCTGCCCGCCCTCGCGCTCGAGGCGCACGGCAAGAACATCGTCAACGTCATGCTCGTCGACATCCGTGCGTGGGACACCCTCGGCGAGATCTCGGTGCTCGTCGCTGTCGCCACGGGCGTCGCCAGCCTCATCTTCGTGTCGGGTCGCACGGGCGGCGCGCCCCGCCTCGACGACGGCGACCTCGGCCTCGACCGGCGCGACCGCATGCGTCCGCTGCCCGAGCCCGCCTCGAGCATCCGCGCCCCGCGCACGAGCCTCGCGAACACCGACGGCGAGACGGATGCCGCGGGCGAGGCCGCGTCGACCAGGCAGACGTGGCTGCTCGCCGGCCGCACGATCTCCCCGCGCAACCGCTCGATCCTCATCGAGGTGCTCGTGCGCCTGCTCTTCCACCCGGCGATCGTCGTCTCGGTGTTCCTTCTCTTCGTCGGCCACAACGCCCCCGGCGGCGGCTTCGCGGGCGGCCTGCTCGCGGGCCTCGCGCTCGTGGCGCGCTACCTCGCCGGCGGACGCTACGAACTCGGCGAGGCCGCGCCCGTCGACGCCGGGCGCCTGCTCGGCACTGGCCTCCTCCTCGCCGCGGGCACCGCGACGGCCTCGCTGTTCTTCGGCGGCGTCCCGCTCGAGTCCGCCTGGTTCGAGACCGAGGTGCCCGTGCTCGGCACGATCTCGATCGGCACCTCGACGCTGTTCGACATCGGCGTCTACCTCGTGGTCGTCGGCCTGGTGCTCGACATCCTCCGCTCGCTCGGCGGCGAGGTCGACCGGCAGCAGGAGCACGCCGACGACGACGTCGACGACCCCGAGCCCGCACCCACCGAGGGGGCTCGCGCATGACCGGATCCCTGACCCTCGTGGTGCTCATGGCCGTGATGTTCGGCGCGGGCATCTCGATCATGCTCGAACGCAGCCTCACGCGCGTGCTCATCGGGTTCCTGCTCGTCGGCAACGCCGTCAACGTGCTCATCTACCTCATGAGCGGCGCGCCGGGGCTCGCGCCTATCCTCGGCGAGGGCGTCGACCCCGACGAGATCTCCGACCCGCTGCCGCAGGCGTTCGTGCTCACCGCGATCGTGATCAACCTCGGCATCACGGCCTTCATGCTCGCCCTCATCTACCGCTCGTGGTGGCTGGCCCAGCTCGGCGCCAAGGGCGACCTCATCGACGACGAGGAGGAGGACCTGCACGACGCCGAAGAGGCGGCAGACCTCATCCGCATCTCCGCCGCCGACGACGCCGCCATCCAGGAGATCATCGAGGCGAGCGACGAGGAGCCCGACGAGGACCTCGAGTTCGAGGCATCCGCCCGTGACCGCGCCGACGGCGACGATCGCACCGATCGGGAGGCCGACCGATGACCGCCGCGCTCGTGCCCCTCGTGGTGCTGCTGCCCCTGCTGGGTGCGGCATCCGCCCTGATCCTCGGGCGCCACCGTCGTGCACAGATGCTCGTGAGCACCGCGGTGCTCGCGGCCGTCGTCGTGATCGCCTCGGTGCTGCTCGCGGTCGTCGACGCGGGCGAGCCGATCGCGGTGAACGTGGGTGCCTGGCCCGCGCCGTTCGGCATCGTGCTCGTCGTCGACCGGCTCTCGGCGATCATGCTGCTCGTCTCGGCGATCGTGCTGCTCGTCGTGCTCGTGTACGCGGTCGGGCAGGGTGTCGCCGACCGCCACCGCGAGACGCCGGTGTCGATCTTCCACCCGAGCTACCTGATCCTGTCGGCGGGCGTGTTCAACGCGTTCATCGCGGGCGACCTGTTCAACCTCTACGTCGGGTTCGAGATCCTGCTCTCGGCGAGCTACGTGCTGCTGACGCTCGGCGGCACGGGCGAGCGCATCCGCGCGGGCGTCACGTACATCATCGTGAGCCTCGTCTCGTCGCTCTTCTTCCTCAGCGCGATCGCGCTCATCTACGGCGCCACCGGCACGGCGAACATCGCGCAGCTCTCGGTGCGCATCGGGGCGCTGCCCGAGAACGTGCAGCTCATCCTGCACCTGCTGCTGCTCATCGCGTTCGGCATCAAGGCGGCCGTCTTCCCGCTGTCGTTCTGGCTGCCCGACTCGTACCCGACCGCGCCGGCGCCGGTCACCGCGGTGTTCGCGGGCCTGCTCACGAAGGTCGGCGTCTACGCGATCATCCGCACCGAGACCGTGATCTTCTCGGAGCAGGACCTCTCGTTGCTGCTCATGGTCATCGGCGGGCTCACGATGGTCATCGGCATCCTGGGTGCGCTCACGCAGGCCGACATCAAGCGACTGCTCTCGTTCACGCTGGTCAGCCACATCGGCTACATGATCTTCGGCATCGCGCTCGGAACCCAGCTCGGCATGGCCGCGACGATCTACTACGTGGTGCACCACATCACCGTGCAGACGACGCTCTTCCTCACGACCGGACTCATCGAGCGCTTCGGCGGCGCGACCTCGATCAACCGGCTCGCCGGCCTGCTGAAGGCGTCGCCGTTCCTCGCGATCCTGTTCTTCATCCCGGCGCTGAACCTCGGCGGCATCCCGCCGTTCTCCGGGTTCCTCGGCAAGGCCGGCCTCTTCCTCGCCGGCGGCGAGCAGGCCGCGGCCGATCCGGCGACCGCCTGGCTCGTCTGGGTCGTCATCGCGGCCGGCGCCATCACCTCGCTGATCACCCTCTACGCACTCACGCGATTCTGGAACATGGCGTTCTGGCGCGGGCGCGAGGAGCTCGACGGCTACGAGTCGGTGCTGCTCGGCTCGGTGCTCGAGGCCCCCGAGGGCGCGACCGTCACGGCCACGAAGACGACTCCGCGACTCATGGTCGCCGCGACGACCGTGCTCGTGGTCGTCACGGTGCTGCTGACGGTGTTCGCCGGCCCGCTGTTCGGGCTCGCCGACCGCGCGGCGGCCGACCTCGTCGACCCGTCGTCGTACGTCTCCCTCGTGTTCCCCGGAGGTGTGCAATGACGACGGGCCCGACGACCGATTCGGTCCCCACGGTCAACCGGTGGTGGAGCGTGTGGCGCCAGCTCCCGCTGCTCGTCGCACTCGTGGCGCTGTGGTGCTTCCTCTGGGACCACATCGACCTGCTCACGATCGTCTCCGGCATCGTGCTCGCGGTGCTCGTGACCCGCGCCCTCTACCTGCCGCCCGTCCTGCTCAGCGGCCGCTTCAACCCGTGGCGGGGTCTGCTGCTCGGACTCCGCATGATGTTCGACGTGGTCGTCGCCTCGCTGCAGGTCGCGTGGTTCTCGATCAACCCGTGGTGGAAGCCGATGAACTCGATCATCGCCGTGCAGCTGCTGACCCGGTCCGACCTCGTGACCACGCTCACCGCCGAGGCCATCTCGGTCGTGCCCGGCACCGTCGTGGTCGACATCGACCGGGAACGCGGCCTGCTCTACCTGCACGCGCTCGGCACGCGCACGGCCGCGGATCTCGAGCGCACCCACCGCGAGGTGCTCGGCACCGAGGAGCGCATCGTGCTCGCCATCGGCACGCACGCCCAGGCCGAGTCCGTCCGCGAGGCGCGTCGCGCCCGGCGCGCCCAGGGCCGACCGGGCCGCACCCGAGACATCCCGTCCCGAGACATCCGTTCGAAGGAGGACCGATGAGCTTCCTCACGCTCGCGAGCATCGTCGCGGGCATCATGTTCGGCATCGGCGCGATCGCCGCGGTGATCCGCATCATCCGCGGACCGTCGATCCTCGATCGCGCCCTCGCGACCGACGTGCTCCTCGCGATCGCCATCTGCGCCCTCGGCGCCGAGATGGCCGTCAACAAGCACACCGACACGCTCGTGGTGCTGCTCGTGCTCGCGATGTTCGCGGTCGTCGGCTCGATCTCGATCTCGCGCTACATGGGAAAGCAGGACGCCTCATGAGCGCCGCGGAGATCGCCGTCGGCCTGCTCATCGTGGTGAGCGGGTTCCTGTCGATGGCCGCGGGCATCGGCATCGTGCGGTTCCCCGACGTGCTCACGCGGCTGCACGCCGCAACCAAGCCGCAGGTGCTCGGCCTCGCCGCGGTGCTCGTCGCGATCGTCGTGCAGGTGCCGACCTGGGGCGTGCTGACGACCGTCGTGCTCATCATGACGTTCCAGCTGCTCACGCAGCCGATGACCGCGCACATGCTCGGGCGCGCCGCCTACCGCAGCGACCACGTGCGCCGCGACCTGCTCATCGAAGACGAGCTCGACCGCGACATCGCCGCGCACGACCAGCAGGGCAGCCGCTGAGTCCCGGTTCACGCGTGCGCTGAGGACTGCGGGCGTCGGCATCGGATGCCGCAGATCAGCCGGTTGGCTCACGACGTTGCAGGTGTGGTTTGATCTCCCTATCTGCTCCGCGGTGCACGCGAGGGAGCGACGATGCCGTGACCTCCGAGGAGCTCCCCGATGACCCGACTCCGCACGTCGACGCCGCGTGCACGACTGCTCGCCGCCCTCGTGCTGATCCTCCTCGCGGCGGGTCTCCTGCACCCGTTCGAGACGGAGCCCGCGGCCGCTGCGAGCGGCACCGGCGTGATCTCGGGCATCGTGACCGCCCCCGGTGCCAAGCCGCTCGCGGGCATCGGCGTGTTCCTCAAGGGGGCCGATGACCAGCCCTACACGTACCGCACGCACACCTTCACCGATGCCGCCGGACGCTACTCCTTCGGGGCGCTCGAGGCCGACCGGTACAAGGTGCTGTTCCAACCCCAATCCGAACGGCCGACGGGCGACTACGTGATGGAGTGGTGGCAGAACGCCTCCTCCGAATCGACGGCCTCGGTGATCACGCTGGCATCCGGCGCGACGAAGGACGCCGTGAACGCGGAACTGACTCCAGGCGCGTCGATCGCCGGCCGCGTCACCGACCAGGCGGGCAAGCCCATCGTGGAGGCCGTCCTGTGGGTGCGTTCGGTCTCAGGGCCCGAGTACAGCGCCGAGACCGACGGCGACGGCGTCTACAAGGTGGTCGCGCTGCCGGCCGGAACGTACACACTACAGTTCGCCTCCCCCTGGAGCGGCCCCCAGGCGATCTACGTCGACGAGTGGTGGCAGGGAGCATCGGACTCCACCACGGCTCGAAGGATCAAGCTGCTCGCGAGCGAGGCGAAGTCCGGCTTCGACGCCGAGCTGTCGACCGGGTCGACCATCAGCGGGCGTGTGCTCGATCTCGAGAACGCCCCCTTGTCCGGTGCGTTCGTCGAGGCTCAGCGGTCGGGCGGAGTCGACATCTACGAACACTTCGCGTACACCGACGGTGATGGCGAGTACTCGATCAGCGGGCTGACCGCCGGGGCCTACGACCTGACCTTCCAGTCGAAGGTCGGGATCGGCAACGACTGGTCGCACGAGGTCTGGCGCGATGCCCCATACGCCGACGACGCGACGAAGATCGTCCTCGGAGCGAACGACAACGTCGCGCTCGGCGACATGCGCATGGGCGCCCTGGCGAAGCGCCTGGCCGGCCCGAAGCGGTACGAGACGTCGGTCGAGATCTCCAAGTCGGCATTCGAGCCCGATGTGCCCGTCGTGTACATCGCGAGCGGAGAGAACTTCCCCGACGCACTCGCAGCGGCGCCGGTCGCCGGCCTCGAAGGGGGGCCGGTGCTGCTCACGAAGCCGGCGAGCCTTCCCCAGGTGGTCGCCGATGAGATCACACGACTTCGGCCGGCGAAGATCGTCGTCGTCGGCGGCGCACCCGCCGTCGACGCGGGCGTCCTCACCGCGCTCCAGAAGCTCACGACGGGCGCGGTCATCCGCATCGCGGGCGCCCGTCGATACGAGACGGCCGCGCTCGTCTCCGCCTCGCACTTCGAGCCGGGGGTTCCCGTGGTGTACCTCGCGAACGGCGAGAACTTCCCCGACGCACTGGCCGGGGCACCGTTGGCCGGGCTCGAGGAGGGCCCGGTGCTCCTCACTCCACCGACCGGGCTCTCGCCCGCTGCCGAAGCCGAGCTGCTCCGGCTCCACCCCGCGAAGGTCGTGGTGCTCGGCGGCACCCCGGCGGTCGGCGCTGCCGTGATCGATCGCGTGTCCGCGGTCACCTCCGCCACGGTCGAACGTCTCGCGGGCGTCAACCGCTACGCGACGGCGGTGGCTGTCTCGAAGGCGCGCTTCGCGTCGGGCACGCCGGTGGTGTACCTGGCGAGCGGCGAGAACTTCCCGGACGCACTCGCGGCCGCGCCGGTGGCGCTCCGCGACGGCGCACCGATGCTCCTCACGCCTCGCGGATCGCTCCCCTCGTACGTCGCCGATGAGCTCGCCCGCCTCCGGCCCGCCAAGATCATCGTGCTCGGCGGGGACCCGACGATCAGCTGGGAGATCCAGCATCAGCTCAGCCTTATGGCGGCCCGCTTCTAGGGCGCAGTTCGACTGGGATCCCCGCCTCGTCGAGGGCTCATCACCGGATGTCGGTGGACTCCCCCTCGACGTCCGGGGAACCACCGGCCGCCCTGGCCGCCTCGGCCGCACGCGCGACCCACTTCGGCGTCTCGCCGAACCGCTGCGGGGCGATCAGCCGCCCGTTCGAGCTGTCGTCGATGAGCTGCACGAGCCGCCGCTCGCGGGTGGCCTCCTGCTTGGCCGAGATCACCCAGTGGACTGCCAGGCGCCGGTAGGTGGCGGTCGCCTGTTCGAGGAACGCGGATGCCGCGGCATCGGCCTCGAGCCTCGCGACCGCCTCGGGCGGCAGCTGCTCGTCGACGGACTCGTGCGAGTACACGCCCGTGCGCTCTGGAGTGCGGCGCTCGTAGGCGGCCAAGCCCGCGGGGTGCATGCGCCCCTCGGCGGTGAGCCGCTCGACGTGGGCGACGTTGACCGCCGACCAGATGCTCGTCGGCTTGCGCGGAGACCAGCGCTGGCGGCGGGCGTCGTCGTCGATGCGCTGCGCGACCGAGTCGATCCAGCCGAAGCAGAGCGCCTCGGGTACGGCCTCGGCCCAGGTGAGGCCGGGATTCTCGACGTGCTTCTTGTTGAGGCCCATCCAGAGCTCGGGCGCCGAGTCGTGGTTGGCCTCGAGCCAGGCACGGAACTCCGCCGCATCGGCGAAGAAGAGCGCCGGGCGTTCGGGCGTGCCGCCCGGGGTGCCGATCGACGAAGGCATGTGCTCAGTCTGTCAGCGGCCGCCGACACCGGGACGGCGAACGGCAGCGGCCTGCGCCGGACCACCTCCGGCCCCGCCGCGTGCCCCCGCGCCGGCACCCGCGACCTCGGGGTGCTCCGGCGGCAGCCCGTGCCGCTTGCCGTCACGCAGCAGCGCGAGGTTCCGGGTCTCCCAGTCGCGCATCTCCTGGCGCACGCCCTCGAGGATGCGGCTCTCTGGGCAGGCGGGCAACGGCTTGCCGCACGAGCAGGCGCCGGGCTTGCGCGCGTCGGGGTGGTGGAACGCCTGCACCTGCCACAGGGCGACCATGGCGCGGTCGAGGCGTCGGTTCGTCAGCTCGGTGGCCCGCTCGGCACGGCGCACGAGCTCGCCTTCGAGGTCGCGCCGCAGCGCGGCTCCGGTCTCGCCCGATCCGTCGATCGCGCCCGCCCTCAGCTGCTCGCGCTCGGCGGTGAGCGAGGCGATCGTCGCCGCGGCCTCGGTCGCCGCCTCGTCGGCCGCCGTGCGCGCGTCGGCGGCTGCGGCATCCCGAGCCTCGACGATCGAGCGCCAGAGCGCGACGTGCTCGCGGTCGCGCCGCTCGGCCTTCTCGTCGCCGAGGTGCCGGCGGCAGTGCGTGCAGACGACCTGATCGGTGGGCGAGGCGAACACGAAGGGCTGCACGGACTCGCAGCAGAGGCACCGTGCCTCGACCTCGGAATGGAGGGGGTAGGAGTGCGGCACGGTCAGTCCCGGTCTCGCATCCGGTCGCTCCGCGCGAGGAACGTGGCCGCCACGATCGTGGCGAGGCAGAGCACCACCGGCCCGACGGTCTTCGCGACATCGCCCTGCAGCGCCCCGATGTAGGTGTCGATGCCCTGCACGATGGTCATCGCCACGGCGACCGTGAGCAATGCGGCATCGGATCGGAAGAGCGGTGCGACGAGCGCGAGCACGACCAGGGCGATGCTGCGGGATGTCGCGTACAGCGCGTCGGTGGCCTCGAGCCCGCCGTCGATGACGGCGATGATCGCGAACGTCACGCTCACGGCGGCGCTGATGAGCGTGACCGCGTAGCAGATCCAGTAGGCGGCCCCACGGGCGGCGGTGCGCGTCGATTCGCTCATAGGCTCAGCGTGTCCGACGCGCGGGCGCCGGTCAAGCGAGGCGGCGGCGCGGCCTGAAGGTCGACCTCGACGCGCGCGGTGCGGCGGAGGCCGCGCGGTCGCCGCCCTGCTCGCCCTCGAGCATGCGCTCGAGGTGCTCGCGACGACGTTCGAGGTCGCGGGCGATGCGCACCTCCTCGGCGTGCTGGAGGTGGAGGTAGCTGAGTTCCGAGATCATCATGTCGACTCCCTGTTCGTCTGGAGTCGACGTTCGTCGCTGAGGTGGCCGCCGCGTATCGGGCGATCGCCCTATTCCGAGCGCGGCCCGCCCCCGGCATCCGTTCGCCCGTCGAGTTCGACGGATCGGGCAGGGAATGGGCCCGGGCGATCGCGAGTCACCCGGGCCCTGCAGGCCGGTGGGGGGCACCGGCGGATCAGGGAGCTCCGTACGGGGTCAGCGGCCAGGTGATCTCGGCGATCTTGGCCTGCCCCGCAATGCTCGGGTGGAAGTAGTCGAGCACCGAGATCTGGCTCGACGTGAAGACGTAGTTCGCGACCGCGTTGCCGTCGAACGTGCAGTTGCGGGCGGGCGTGCACACGCGCGCGAGTGCCGCATTGAATTCGTTGGCGCGGGCCTGCACCTGGTCGCGGCGGGCGACGTCGGCGGCGGCCGTGCTCGTCGGCTTGGCCAGCATCGACTGGCAGATGCGCCCGGCGGCCCAGACGAGCCTCGCGCCGGCCTTGCCCTTGCTGACCTCCCACATGCGCTTCAGGTTCGGGATGCTCGCCACGAAGATCTTCGCGGTCGGCTGTCCGGTGTTGACGGCCGTGATCGCGGCGAGCACCGAGGCCTCGAACGCGGCGGTCGGGGTCATGCCCGCGACCGTCGTCGTGCACGCGTCGTTCGCACCGATCTGGATCGTGACGTACTGCGCCCGCTGCGCCACCGCGAGCTGCGCCTGCGCGGGAAGGGCTGCGGCCACCGCCCCGACGACCGAGTTGTTCGTGACGGCGAGGCTCGTCGCACCGGCCGCACGCAGTCGCGACGCGTGCGAGTTCACCGACGCGACGCTGCCGGTCGACCAGCTGTAGGTCGGACACGCCTTGTACCCGCACGCGTCGAAGGCCTGCGAGATCGAGTCGCCCAGCGCCGCGATCGACGGCGGCGGCGGTGCCGCGGCCTGCGCGGTGGTCGCACCGACGAGCGTTCCCGCGACCAGCGCGACCGCCGCGGCGGTCGCGCTCAGCACGAAACGGATCCTGCGAGGTGTGGACACGGCGCTTCCTTCCGCTGAACCGTGCGGCGTCGGGCCGCGCCGCACGGAATCGGGTGTGCGCGTTGCAGGGAATGCGCGCGAAATCTACGCTCCCCGGCCGCGACCGGCAACGCCCCCGAACATGGGACACCTGACGAGGATCGGATGCCGCAGACGGGCGTTCCGTCGGTCGGGTCCGCTCAGGCGCGACCCGTGAAGACCGGCCTGCGCTTCTGCTGGAAGGCGGCGAAGCCCTCGCGGTAGTCGTCGGTGTCGCAGAGCGCGGCCTGCGCACGGTTCTCGTCGGCCATCGACGCCCAGAGTCCGAGCCGGTCGTCGCGGATCGAGGCGACGAGCGCCTTCGAGGCGATGAACGCCTGCGTGGCCCCGGTCGCCGCGGCGGTGGCCGCGGAGCGGGCGGCATCCGTCACCTCGTCGGCGGGGAACACCCGCGAGAACAATCCGGCGGCCACGGCCTCGGCGCCCGACATGAGCCGGCCCGTGACGATGAGGTCCATGGTGCGGTGCGCGCCGAGGCGCTCGACGAAGAGCGCGTGGCCGCCGGAGTCGAGCGTCGCGCCGAGGTTCGCGAACGGCGAGCCGATCTTCGCCGTGTCGGCGACGTAGACGATGTCGCTCGCCACGAGCAGCCCGAGTCCGACGCCGAGGCAGGCTCCGTGCGCGACCGCGAACGTCGGGGCGGGGAACGCCGCCATGCGCTCGAGCAGCGGCTGCACGCGCCCGCCGAGGTAACCCAGCACGTCGTCGTCGCGCGGGTCGACGCCCGAGATGTCGCGGCCGGCGCAGAACGCGCGCCCCTCGCCGCGCAGCACGAGAGCCCGCACCTCGCCGGACTCGGCCAGGCGCTCGGCCTCGGCGTAGGCGGCGGCCAGCTCGTCGAGCGCCCGCTCGTCGAGCGCATTCAGCTTCTCCGGGGCGTTCAGCACGATCTCGACGACGCCGTCGGCCACGTTGCTCTCGATCATGCTCGTTCCGTTCTCGTAGAGGATGGTCCGTTCGAAGGTCGGCGCACGGCCGATCGGTTGGGTCGGTCGAGTCCGGCGCTCACACGTCGTAGTCGACCGTGACGCGGTCGGAGGTCGGGTGCGACTGGCACGTGAGCACGTACCCGCGCTCGAGCTCGTCGGGCTCGAGCGCGTAGTTCTCGGTCATCGTCACGTCGCCGTCGACGAGCCGGGCGCGGCACGTTCCGCAGACGCCGCCGGCGCACGCGAACGGCACGTCGGGCCGCACGCGCAGCGCCGCGTTGAGGATCGACTCGTGCGCCGAGACCGGGCTCTCGACGGTCGAGGACTGCCCGTCGAGCGTGAACTCGATCGCGAAGGTGCGCTCGCCCTGCTGCACCTCGACGGGGCGGCCGCGCTGCGGCTCCACCCGCTCGGCGTCGCTCGTGAACAGCTCGTACCGCACGTGCTCGGCGGGCACGCCCCGTTCGGCGAGGGTGTCGCGGGCGAGCTGCACGAGCTCGAACGGCCCGCAGAGGAACCACTCGTCGACCGTCTCGGGGCGGATCAGCACGTCGAGCATGGTGCCGAGCTTCTCGGCGTCGATGCGGCCCGAGAGCAGCGGCGCGGTGCGCTGCTCGCGCGAGAGCACGTGGTGCAGCGCGATCCGCGAGGGGTAGCGGTCCTTCAGCTCGGCGAGCTCCTCGAGGAACATCACGTCGAGCGTCGACCGGTTCGTGTAGATCAGTTCGAACTCGGACGTCGCGGAGCGGGCCAGCACCGTGTGCGCGAGCGCCATGAGCGGGGTGATGCCCGACCCTGCGGCGATCGCGACGATGTGCTTGCCGTCGAGTGCATCGAGCGTCGACGTGAAGGTGCCCTGCGGGCTCATGACGTCGAGCGCGTCGCCGGCCTTCAGCTCGGCGTTCGCCCAGGTCGAGAAGATGCCGCCGAGGTCGCGCTTGATGCCGACCGAGATGGTGGCCGTGCCATCGGCGGAGTGCTCGGGCGGGCGGCAGATCGAGTAGCTGCGGCGGCGCTCGTGCCCCTCGAGCTCGGTGCGCAGGGCCACGTACTGCCCCGGGAGGTAGGCGTACTCGTCGGCGAGCTCGGCGGGCACCGTGAAGGTCACCTCGACGGCGTCGGCGGTGAGCGGGCGCACCTCGGCGACCTCCAGGCGGTGGAACCTCGCACGGCGTCGCTTCGGCAGGTGGCCGCCGCCCACGGTGGAGGCGAGGAACGCCTCGGCCGCGGCATCCGAAGCCCCGTTCGTGACCGTGGCCGACATCGTGGTCGACCCGAGATTGCGCGCGGCCATCAGAGCACCTTGAAGTAGTCGAAGGGCTCGAGGCACTCGCGGCACTCGTAGAGCGCCTTGCACGAGGTCGAGCCGAAGCGGGCGAGTTCGCGCGTGTTCAGCGAGTCGCAGCGCGGGCACTTGACCGCGAGCTGCACGCGCACGGGCCCGGCGTCGCGCACGGCGGCGCGGCCCGTCGGCGCCTGGATGCCGTAGCGGCGCAGCTTCTGCTTGCCGTCCTCGCTCATCCAGTCGGTGGTCCAGGCGGGGGCGAGCACGAGGTCGACGCGCACGTCGTCGTACCCGGCGTGCGTGAGCGCGAGCAGCACGTCGTCGCGCATGGCGTCGAGCGCAGGGCATCCGCTGTACGTGGGCGTGAGCTGCACGCGCACGGCACCGTCGTCGGCCACCTCCACCGAGCGCAGCACCCCCAGGTCCTCGATGGTCAGCACCGGGATCTCGGGGTCGGTCACGGTCGCGGCGACCCGCCAGGCGCGTCGCGATGCCTCATCCACCGGCAACGGGCGAGCGGATGCCTCGGGGCGGGCGACCGCGGTCACCACGACGCCCCCGGGTGCTGGCGTGCGAGCACCTGCATCTCGGCGAGCAGCGGCCCGAGGTGCTCGGTGTGCCGGCCCTCGCGCCCGCCGCCGGAGGCGATGAACGCGGTGCGACCGGTGGGCCGCTCGAGCCGCGCCTCGGCGAACACGGCGTCGACCGCCGCCTCGAACGCCGGGCGCAGGGTCGACGGTTCCACGGCGACGCCGTCGTCGGCGAGCCGAGCGGTGAGCGCATCGTCGACGAACAGCTCGTCGACGTACGGCCAGGTGTCGGTCACCGCGACGATCATGCGACGACGCGACTCGTCGGTGCCGCCCGCGAGGCGCAGCACCCACTGCACGGCGTGGTCCCGGTGGTAGTCGACCTCCTTGACCGACTTGGCCGCGATGGCCGCGATCGTCGCGTCGGTCGAGGGCTCGAGGGCGCGGTAGAGCTCGTACAGGTACAGCGAGGCGACGAGCTGGCGCGCGATCGTGTGCGCGAAGTCGCCGTTGGGCTGCTCGAAGAGCCACGTGTTGCGGAACTCGGGTTCGCCGCGCCAGTAGGCGAGGTCGTCCTCCGAACGTCCGGTCGCGGTTCCGGCGTAGTGCAGCAGCGAGCGCGCGTGGCCGATGAGGTCGAGGCCGATGTTGCCGAGCGCGACGTCCTCCTCGAGCTCGGGGGCTCGCGTGATCCACATGCCGAGCTGCTGGGCGAGCACGAGCGCGTCGTCGCCGAGGCGCATGGCGTACTCCGCGGCATCAGCCGACGCCACGCGACCGGCGCCCGTGATGCCGGAGCCCGCGAGCTCCTCGGCGAGCGCGAGCTCGTCGACCGTGACCGAGCCGTGGGCATGGGTCGCGTCGCCGGCGTCGTGCTCGTGCTCGTGCTCGTGCAGCTCGGCGGTCACAGGTGCTTCACCCCTTCGCTCTTCGTGTAGTAGACGGCGTGGCGGTAGTTCTTGCCCGCGGGGCTCTCGAAGAAGGCGCCCTTCGCGTCGGGGTCGCTCGTGGTGATCGCGTCGGCGGGCACGACCCAGATGGACACGCCCTCGTTGCGGCGTGTGTAGAGGTCGCGCGCGTTGCGCACGGCCATGTCGGAGTCGGGTGCGTGCAGCGAGCCGACGTGCACGTGGCTGAGCCCGCGGTTGGCACGCACGAAGACCTCCCAGAGGGGCCAGGGCTCGGTTCCCATCTCGCCGGGGGTGCTCATCTCGTCTCCTTGGTCTCGATACGCTTCTTGGTCTCGATACGCTGCGCTACTCGACCCAAGCCTCGACCGGCGATCATGCGACGGCTTCCCGCGCCGACTGCTTGCGGGCGTACTCGGCCGCGGCTTCGCGCACCCAGGCCCCCTCGTCGTGGGCCTCGCGACGTCGGCGGATGCGCTCGGCGTTGGCGGGGCCCCGGCCGGCGAGCACCTCGTCGAACTCGGTCCAGTCGATCTCGCTCATGTCGTACTGGCCCGTCTCCTCGTTCCACTTCAGCGCGGGGTCGGGCAGCGTCACGCCCATGACCTCGGCCTGGGGCACGAGCATGCCGACGAAGCGCTGGCGCAGGTCGTCGTTCGAGAAGCGCTTGATGTTCCACGCCATCGACTGGGCGGAGTTCGGCGACTGGTCGTCGGGCGGGCCGAACATCTGGAGCGCGGGCCAGTACCAGCGGTCCACGGCGTCCTGCGCCATCTGCCGCTGCGCCTCGGTGCCCTGCATGAGCTCGAGCAGGATCTCGAAGCCCTGCCGCTGGTGGAACGACTCCTCCTTGCAGATGCGCACCATCGCGCGGCCGTACGGGCCGTACGACGCCCGGCAGAGCGGAACCTGGTTGCAGATCGCGGCGCCGTCGACGAGCCATCCGATCGCGCCCATGTCGGCCCAGGTCGGCGTCGGGTAGTTGAAGATCGAGGAGTAGCGCGCGCGGCCCTCGATGAGCTGCTGCATCATCTCGTCGCGCGTGATGCCGAGCGTCTGCGCGGCGGAGTAGAGGTAGAGGCCGTGGCCCGCCTCGTCTTGCACCTTCGCCATCAGGATCGCCTTGCGCTTGAGGCTCGGCGCGCGCGTGATCCAGTTGGACTCGGGCTGCATGCCGATGATCTCGGAGTGCGCGTGCTGGCTGATCTGGCGGATGAGCGTCTTGCGGTACGCCTCGGGCATCCAGTCGCGGGGCTCGATGCGCGAGTCCGCCGCGATGAGGTCGTTGAACTGCAGCTCCTCGGGCGAGGGCTCGCGTTCGACCACGCTGAGGTCAGCGGGTGAGGTCATCGTCGACTCCTGTGTTGTTCACGTGCCTGTGGTGTTCTCTGGCGCGGTGCCGGCGGCATCCGTTCGTCTCTGAACATAATACTAACCGATCGTTCAGTTAGTATATAGTCGGAGATACGCCGCAGCAACGGCGCCCGGAACTCGACGAGGAGCTTCACATGACGGATGCCGCGACCGCCGCCCCGATCAACCGCGAGATGATGCAGCGCGACCGTGCTGCGGCATCCCTCGGCCTCGTCGTCGAACGCGACGACCCCGGCCACGCCGTCGTCTCCATGCGCGTTCGCGAGGACATGACGAACGGGTTCGCCATCACCCACGGCGGCTTCGTGTTCGCCCTCGCCGACACCGCGTTCGCGATCGCCTGCAACGAGGACGAGACCGTCACGGTCGCCGCCGGAGCCGACATCACGTTCCTGAAGTCCACGACCGCCGGGCAGACCCTGACCGCCACCGCCGTGCGCCGCACCCGCTCGGGCCGCACCGGCATCTACGACGTGACGGTCGTCGACGAGCACGGCGAACCCGTCGCCGAGTTCCGCGGCCGCTCGATCTCCACCAACCGAACCTTCTGACCTGTCCGCGAACCAGGAGCACCACGTGTCGACGACGACCCTCTCCCCCAGCGTCTCGGGCCTCGCGCCCGCGGCATCCGAATCGCTCGATGTCGAGGAGCGCCTGACGCGCGCCGAGCTCGAGGCGCTGCAGCTCGAACGGCTGCAGCAGACGGTCCGGCACGCCTACACGAACGTGCCGCTCTACACGCGCAAGTTCGACGAGGCGGGCGTGCACCCCGATGACATCAGGACTCTGGCGGATGTCGCGAAGCTGCCGTTCACGACCAAGGCCGATCTCCGCGAGACCTACCCGTTCGGCATGTTCGCCGTGCCGATGGAGCAGGTCGCACGCATCCACGCGTCGAGCGGCACCACCGGCCGGCCCACGGTCGTCGGCTACACGAAAGGCGACCTCGAGCGCTGGGCCTCGCTCGTCGCCCGATCGCTGCGCGCGAGCGGCATCCGACCGGGCATGAAGGTGCACAACGCCTACGGCTACGGCCTGTTCACCGGCGGGCTCGGCGCGCACGCCGGCATCGAGGCGCTCGGAGCCACCGTCATCCCGATGTCGGGCGGCCAGACCGCCCGCCAGGTGCAGCTCATCATGGACTTCGAGCCCGACGCGATCCTCTGCACGCCGAGCTACCTGCTCACGATCGCCGACGCCATGGTCGAAGCCGGCATCGACCCGCGCTCGACGTCGCTGAAGGTCGCCGTGCTCGGTGCCGAGCCGTGGACGAACGAGATGCGCCACGAACTCGAGGAGCGCCTCGGCATCGACGCGCTCGACATCTACGGCCTCAGCGAGGTCATGGGCCCCGGCGTCGGCAACGAGTGCCTCGAGACGAAGGACGGCCCCCACATCTGGGAGGACCACTTCCTGCCCGAGATCATCGACGGTGACTCGGGTGCCGTGCTCGCCGACGGCGAGATGGGCGAGCTCGTGTTCACCTCGCTCACGAAGGAGGCGTTCCCCGTCATCCGGTACCGCACGCGCGACCTCACGCGCCTGCTGCCCGGCACGGCGCGACCCGCGATGCGCCGCATCGAGAAGATCACCGGCCGCAACGACGACATGATCATCCTGCGCGGCGTGAACCTCTTCCCGACGCAGATCGAGGAGATCGTGCTCGGCATCGAGCACCTGACGCCGCACTTCATCCTCGAGCTCACGCGCAACGGCCGCATGGACGCGATGACCGTGCGCATCGAGCGGCACCCCGACCTCTCGCGCGAGACGTGCGAGGCGGCCTCCGTCGTGCTCGCGAAGAAGATCAAGGTACTCATCGGCTCCACGGTCGAGGTGCGCCTCGAGGAGCCGGGCGCGCTGCCCCGCAGCGAGGGCAAGTACAAGCGCGTCTACGATCTGCGCAACGCCTGAGTCCAGCGGGCCTGAGCGTCTTCGCCTGGCGGACTGAACGGTTCGTCGGGCGGCTTGACCGCTGACCGACCGTTCGGGTGGGAGGATGACAGCGATGCCAGAGAACACCTCACTCCGACGCGGGCGCCCCGGCTACGACCAGCAGGGCATCCTCGACGTCGCCGTCGCCGCCTTCAACGAGTACGGGTACGACGCGACCTCGATGGGCGTGCTCGCCGAGCGGCTCGGGCTCTCGAAGTCGGCGATCTACCACCACTTCACCTCGAAGGACGAGATCCTCGACCGCGCACTCGACTCGGCCCTGGCCGCGCTCGAGGGCGTGCTCGAAGACGCGGATGCCGCGGGCGGCCGCGCTGCCGACCGGCTCGACCTCGTGCTGCGCGGCGCCGTGCACGTGCTCGTCGACCGCCTGCCCTCGGTCACGCTGCTGCTGCGGGTGCGTGGCAACACCGAGGTGGAGCGGCGGGCGCTCGAACGCCGACGCGCGTTCGACCGGCGGGTCACCGCGCTCGTGTCCGAGGCGCAGGCCGAGGGGTCGCTCCGCAGCGACCTCGACGCGAGCGTCGTGGCGCGCCTCACGTTCGGCATGATCAACTCGCTCGTCGAGTGGTACCGCCCCGGCGGCACCGAGACCGCCGACCGGCTGGCCGACGACGTCGTCGCGGTCGCCCTCGACGGGTTGCGCATGCCGACCTCGAACCGCGTCGAGGACCTCCTGGGCTGATCGCGGCGACGGCGGCCGTCGTCGTCGTCGTCTGCCGCGCCGGCCTGCCGGTCGCTCTCGCACAGGCGGTTGTCGGCGGCATCCGACAGAGTGGGCCCATGACCCCTGCCGACTCCGCGCCCTCCGACCTGCATGCGGCGGCGCTCGGCGCCCTGCGCGAACTCGTGGGGCGCGACGATGCGGTCTTCCACGACGGGCAGTTCGAAGCGATCCGGGCGCTCGTCGAGGGGCGCAGGCGCGCGCTCGTGGTGCAGCGCACGGGCTGGGGCAAGTCGGCGGTGTACTTCGTCGCGACGCTGCTGCTGCGCCGCGAGGGCGCCGGGCCGACCGTGCTGGTCTCGCCGCTGCTCGCGCTCATGCGCGACCAGATCGCGGCCGCCGAGCGTGCGGGCGTGCGTGCCGTCGCCATCAACTCGACGAACGCGCACGAGTGGGCCGACGTGCTGGCGGCGCTCGACCGCGACGAGGTCGACGTGCTGCTCGTCTCCCCCGAGCGCCTCAACAACCCGTCGTTCCGCGAGCAGCAGCTGCCGGCGCTCGTGCAGCGCATGGGCATGCTCGTCGTCGACGAGGCGCACTGCATCAGCGACTGGGGCCACGACTTCCGGCCCGACTACCGACGCCTGCGCGACCTCATCGCGCAGATGCCGGCCTCGGTGCCCGTGCTCGCGACCACGGCGACCGCCAACAGCCGGGTCGTGGCGGATGTCGCCGAGCAACTCGGGTCGACCGCGGCGGGCGGCGATGCGGGCGAGGGCGTGCTCACCATCCGCGGGCCGCTCGCGCGCACCTCGCTGCGCCTCGGCGTGCTGCGACTGCCCGACTCGGCGAGCCGGCTCGCCTGGCTGCTCAGCCACCTCGACGACCTGCCGGGCTCCGGCATCATCTACACGCTCACGGTCTCGGCCGCGACCGACATCGCCAGGGTGCTCCGCGAGCGCGGCCACGAGGTGCGCGCCTACACCGGGCAGACCGACCCCGACGAGCGCGAAGAGTCCGAGGGCATGCTGAAGCGCAACGAGGTCAAGGCGCTCGTGGCCACGAGCGCGCTCGGCATGGGGTTCGACAAGCCCGACCTCGGGTTCGTGCTGCACCTCGGCGCCCCGTCGTCGCCCGTCGCGTACTACCAGCAGGTCGGCCGCGCCGGCCGTGCGAGCGAGAGCGCCGACGTGCTGCTCATGCCCGGCACCGAAGACCGTGCGATCTGGCACTACTTCGCCACGGCGTCGATGCCAGACGAGGAGCGCGCGCACCGGGTCATCGGCGAGTTGTCCGACGTGCCGCTGTCGACTCCGGCGCTCGAGGCGAGGGTCGACATCCGCCGCACCCCGCTCGAGCTCCTGCTCAAGGTGCTCGACGTCGACGGCGCGGTGCGCCGCGTCTCGGGCGGCTGGGTCGCCACCGGCGAGCCGTGGCGGTACGACGCCGAACGGTACGCGCGCATCGCGGCCGAGCGCGAGGCCGAGCAGCAGCACATGATCGACTACGAGCAGACCGACGCATGCCGCATGGAGTTCCTCCAGCGCTCCCTCGACGACGAGACGGCGGCGCCCTGCGGCCGCTGCGACAACTGCGCCGGCGTGTGGTACCCGGGCGACCTCGCCGAGGGGGCGGCCGAGGCGGCATCCGGAGCCCTCGATCGCGTCGGCGTGCCCGTCGAGCCCCGCAAGGCATGGCCGACCGGCGCCGATCGGCTCGGCGTGCCGGTCAAGGGCCGCATCGCCCCCGGCGAGCAGGCCGGCGAGGGCCGGGCGCTCGCCCGCCTGACCGACCTCGGCTGGGGCGGCACCCTCCGCGAGGTCTTCGCGGCGGGAGCGCCCGATGCGCCGGTCACGCCGCAGATGCTCGACGCCTGCGTGCGCGTGCTCGCCGACTGGGGCTGGGCCGAACGGCCGGTCGCGGTCGTCTCGATGCCCTCGCGCTCGCACCCCGAGCTCGTGCGCTCGCTCGCCGAGGGACTCGCGCGCATCGGCCGGCTGCCCTACCTCGGCGCGCTCGCCCCGGCGAACGGCGGCCCGAGCGGACAGCCCGGCGGTAACAGCGCCTTCCGCCTCGCCGGCGTCTGGCAGCGGTTCTCCACCGAGGGCCTCGAGGTGCCGACCGGCGGCGTGCTGCTCGTCGACGACCTCGCCGACAGCAAGTGGTCGCTCACGGTCGCGGCGCGCGAACTCCGACTGGCCGGCGCCACCTCGGTGCTGCCCTTCGTGCTCGCGCTGCGCGGCTGACGCGACCTCGGGTCCGCGCCGCACCGGGTGCCGCCGTCGTCCTCGAACTCCACGCCCGACCCACGTGCCTCGCGCGAGCCGCGCACAACTCAGCCGTCGACCACCGCGTCTCAGCTGTGGACCACCGCGTCCCAGAGCCCGCAGTGCGCGCCCCACCGCCCACCGGCCACCGGCCACCCGCTGACGGCCCGAAGCTCATGTCCGAGCCCGGCCCAACCCCCGCTCCGGACCGATCTGGATTTCGAATGCCAGTTCCGCCTCAGCCGATGAGGCGGAACTGGCATACCGTCGTCGAACAACCTGCCCGCCGAGCATCCACGATGCATCCATGGGCGCGATGGTCGGAGTGCGGTCGGAGGCCGCGAGCACAGGATTGGAGGCACTGCCAGGTGCCCGAGACGGCAATCCAGACGATCGGGAGTCATCGGACGCGGCCACGAGACGCCGGCACTAGCCCTTCGTGGCGCGAAGCAGACTGCGAGCCGGTTACGCGGTCGGGGCCAGCTCCTTCGCGACGAGGGTCAGCACGTCGTAGCTCGCGACGAGCTCGTCGTGCTGGTTGCGCAGCACTGCGTCCCAGCGCACCTCGCCGTACGCGTCGGTCTCGCGAGGGGTGATCTGCTTGGCCGTGAGCTCGACGCGAATGGCGTCGCCCGGCGAGACGGGCGTCACGAAGCGCAGGTTCTCGAGCCCGGAGTTCGCGAGCACGGGCCCCGGCGCGGCGTCGACGAAGAGTCCGGCGGCCCACGACACGAGCAGGTAGCCGTGTGCGACCCGTCCGGGGAAGAACGGGTTGGCCGCGGCGGAGGCCTCGTCCATGTGGGCGTAGAACGTGTCGCCCGTGAAGTGCGCGAACGTCTCGATGTCCTCGAGCGTCACGGTGCGCGAGCCCGAGACGACCTGGTCGCCGATGCGCAGCTCGGCGAGCGACTTGCGGAACGGATGCGGCTGCCCGGCCTCGGCGAACGGCGTCGAGGCCGCGCCGGCGTGCCACACGCCTGTGAGGGCGGTGAGCATCTCGGGCGAGCCCTGCACCGCGGTGCGCTGCATGTGGTGCAGCACGGCACGGATGCCGCCGAGCTCTTCGCCGCCACCCGCGCGGCCGGGCCCGCCGTGCACGAGGTTCGGCAGCGGCGAGCCGTGGCCGGTCGAGGTGCGGGCGTCGTCGCGGTCGAGCAGCAGCAGTCGCCCGTTGTACGCCGCGATGCCCGAGGCGAGCGCCACGGCGACGGCCGGGTCGTGCGTCGCCACGCTCGTGACGAGCGATCCGCCGCCGCGCGCGACGAGCCGCACCGCGTCGTCGACGGTGTCGTAGCCGACGATCGAGGTCACCGGCCCGAACGCCTCGACCTCGTGCAGGGCGGCGCTCGCGGCATCCGCGAATCTGAGCATCACGGGTTCGACGAACGCGCCGTCGACCGGCACGCCCGTCGAGCCGTCGGCGAGCCGCACGCTCGGGGCATCGGTCGAGCCGATCACGACCTCGCCGCCCTCGCCCGCGAGCCGGCGCACCTGGCGGAGCACCTCGTCGCGCTGCTCGAGCGACGCGAGCGGACCCATGGTCACGCCCTCCGCGCGCGGGTCGCCGATCACGATGCGTTCGGCGATGCGCGCCCGCACCGCCTCGATGACGCCGTCGACGGATGCCGCGGGCACGACGGCTCGGCGGATCGCCGTGCACTTCTGGCCGGCCTTCGTCGTCATCTCGGCGACGAGCTGCTTGACGTACGCGTCGAACTCGGGCGTGCCGGCGATCGCGTCGGGACCGAGCACCGAGGCGTTGATCGAGTCGGTCTCGCTCGTGAAGCGCACACCGCCGGTCTGCACCGAGTCGTTGGCGCGCAGGTGCTCGGCCGTCGAGGCCGATCCCGTGAACGCGACGAGGTCGCCCAGCCGCAGGTGCTCGAAGAGCGTCGGCACGCTGCCCGAGACGAGCTGCAGCGAACCGTCGGGCAGGAGGCCCGATTCCACGAGGATGCGCACGAACGCCTCGGCGAGGTATCCGGTCGGCGTCGCGGGCTTGACGAGGCTCGGCACCCCCGCGAGGAACGCGGGCGCGAACTTCTCGAGCGAACCCCACACCGGGAAGTTGAAGGCGTTGATCTGCACGGCGACGCCCGGCAGGCGCGTGTAGATGTGCCGCCCGAGGAACGACCCGTCCTTCGAGAGCTGCTCGACGCCGCCGTCGACGTAGACCTGCGCGTTCGGCAGCTCGCGCCGACCCTTCGAGGAGTAGGCGAAGAGCACGCCGATGCCGCCGTCGATGTCGACCCAGGAGTCCTGCTTCGTCGCGCCCGTGCGGCTCGACAGCTCGTAGAGCTCCTGCTTGCGTTCGGTGAGGGCGAGGGCCATCTGCTTGAGCAGCACCGCACGCTGGTGGAACGTCAGGGCACCGAGCGAGCGCTGACCCACAGTGCGGGCGAACTCCAGCGCCGCGCCGAGATCGAGGCCCTCGGTCGACACTCGCGCCACGATCTCGCCGGTCGACGCGTCGCGCACCTCGGACGCGGAGGCAATCGGCGACCCCGCGGCATCCGGCGTCCACCAACCGCCGTTCACGTAGCTGGGCAGGATCTCGGTCATCTGGATTCCTTTCACTGGACGCCCCATCACGGGGTGTCCCACACGTAGAAGCCCTCGCCGGTCTTTCGGCCGAGCTTGCCCTCGGCGACCATGCGGCGCATGAGGGCGGGCGGTTCGAAACGCGAGCCGAGCGTCTCGGCGAGGTACTCGGCGATGCCGAGCCGCACGTCGAGGCCCACGAGGTCGGTCAGGCGCAGCGGCCCGACCGGATGCTTGTAGCCGAGCGTCATGGCCTGGTCGATGTCCTCGGCCGAGGCGACGCCCGACTCGAGCATGCGGATCGCCTCGAGGCCGAGCACGACACCGAGACGGGAGGACGCGAACCCCGGCGCGTCGGCGACCACGATGGGCGTCTTGCCGATGGCGCGCACCCAGTCGCGCGCCGCGTCGACGAGTGGCGCCTCCGTCGCCCGCCCGCGCACGATCTCGACGAGCGTCGAGGCGGGCACGGGGTTGAAGAAGTGCATGCCGAGGAACCGGTCGGGGCGATCGAGCAGCGTTGCCAACCCGTCGATCGAGATCGACGACGTGTTCGAGGCGAGCGCGGCATCGTCGGCGAGCACCGCCTCGACCCGGGTGAGGGCGTCGATCTTCAGCTCGAGCTGCTCGGGCACGGCCTCGACGACGAGCCCGCAGCGCGCGAACGCGCCGACGTCGGTGCTCACTGCGAACCGCGCGGTCATGGCCTCGGCGCCTTCGTCGGCGGCACCTCTGGCAACGGATGCCGCGACGGACTCGAGCACGCGCTGCTGCGCCGCGCCCGCGGCATCCGCATCGCGTTCGACGACCGTGACGCGGGATCCGGCGAGGAGGAACGCGTGCGCGATGCCCGCTCCCATGCGGCCGCCGCCGAGCACGCCCACGTCGAGCGGCGCTCCGGCGTTGGTCAGTCGGTCGTTCACTTCTGCTTCCTCTCGAGGAACTCGGTCATGCGGCGGAACTTCTCGGGGCTCTCGAAGAGCACGGCCTGGGCTTCGAGGTCGGCTGCCGGGTGGGCCTCACGCGGCGCACGGAAGACGCGCTTCGTCGCGATCGTCGCCGCGGGGTCGTTGCGGGCGATGCGATCGGCGATCGCGTGCGCCGCGTCGAGGAGCGCCTCCTGCGGATGCAGCGAGCTCACGAGCCCGATCGCGAGGGCCTCGTCGGCCTCGACGGTGCGCCCGGTGAGCAGCAGTTCGGCCGCGCGCGCGTCGCCGACGATCTCCTTGAGCCGCCAGCTCGCCCCGGCCGCGGCGAGGATGCCGAGCCCCGTCTCGGGGTTGCCGATCTTCAGCGACGGCGTGGCGATGCGGATGTCGGCCGCGTACGCGAGCTCGGCCCCGCCGCCGAGCGCGTAGCCGTCGAGCGCCGCGATGACGGGCATCGGCAGTTCGGCCACGCGGATGAACGCGTTCGCGTTGATGCCGCGACGGGCATCGTCGGCGCGCCGCTCGCGCAGCTCGGGGATGTCGGCGCCCGAGGCGAAGACGCCCCCCGCCCCGGTGAGGATCAGGATGCGCGGGATCGCCTCGAGCTCGGCGCAGAGCAGGTGCAGCGCGTCGATGGTCCGCTGGTCGATCGCGTTGCGCACGGCCGGGCGGTCAAGCGTGGCGATCACGCGGTCGGGCCGTCGCTCGATGCGCAAGGGCGACGCGCCGCCCGGGTCGACGGCGGGATCTGCGGCGGCGTTCGCCGCGGCATCCGTCATGACACGCGCTCCACGATGAGGGCGGACCCCTGACCGACGCCCACGCACATGGTCGCGAGGCCGTAGCGCGAGCGCTCGCGCTCCATGCGACCGAGGAGGGTCACGATCAGGCGTGAGCCCGACGAGCCGAGCGGATGCCCCAGGGCGATCGCCCCGCCGTCGGCGTTGACGCGCTCGGGGTCGAGTCCGAGTCGGCGGATGCAGGCGAGCGACTGCGTCGCGAAGGCCTCGTTGAGCTCGATCGAACCGATGTCGTCGAGGTCGAGGCCGGCGCGCTCGAGCGCCTTCTCGGTCGCCGGGACCGGGCCGAGGCCCATGATCTCGGGCGCGAGGCCCGCGGAGGCAGCGGCGACGATCCGGGCGCGCGGGGTGAGCCCGAGCCGCTCGACCGCCTCGGCGCTCGCCACGAGGATCGCCGAAGCACCGTCGTTCAATGCACTCGAGTTGCCCGCCGTCACGACCGAGCCGCCGGCGACGACCGGCCGGAGGCGTGCGAGCGCCTCGAGCGTGGTCTCGGGCCGAGGACCCTCGTCGACGAGCACTTCGCCGTGGTGCGTCGGCACGCCGACGATCTCGGCCTCGAACCGGCCGGCGGCGATCGCGGCGGCGGCGCGCTGCTGGCTCCGCAGCGCGAAGGCATCGGCGTGGTCACGGGTGATGCCGTCGACGCGGGCGACCTCCTCGGCCGTCTCGGGCATCGCGTAGGTCGCCTTCTCGCGGGCGAGCAGCTCGGGGTTCGGGAAGCGCCAGCCGATCGACGTGTCGTACGCGGCGCCGGGTCGCGCCCAGGCCTTCTCGGGCTTGGCCTGCACCCACGGCGCCCTCGTCATCGACTCGACGCCGCCCGCGATGATGAGGTCGGCGTCGCCGGCACGGATCGCCTGCGCGGCCATGGTGATCGCCGACATGCCAGAGGCGCAGAGCCGGTTCACGGTGATGCCGGGCACCTCGTCGGGCAGGCCGGCGAGCAGCACGGCCATGCGGGCGACGTTGCGGTTGTCTTCGCCGGCCTGGTTCGCGGCGCCGAGGATGACCTCGTCGATCGCACCGAGCTCACCGGCCGTGTCGAGCCCGACGCGGCGCACGAGCTCACCGACGACCAGGGCTGCGAGGTCGTCGGGTCGCACGCTCGCGAGGGCGCCGCCGTAGCGCCCGACCGGCGTTCGCACGCCGCCGACGAGGTAGGCCTCTGCCATGGTTCACTCCTGACCGCACTGTCTCCGATCGAACGCGACGCCTCGGGCATCGGTGCGGGGTGCGCACTCCGGTCGGGAATTCCCGACCGACCGTTCAGGTAGTAATTATGGCAGGCGGATGCCGCGTGCCGCCACCCGAGGGTCCGGAAACGCCGAGACCGGCTCCCCGTCCACGCGGGAAGCCGGTCTGCGACGCGAGGCGGATCAGCCCTCGACGGGTTCGGGCGCCGGGGTGGGCGGGGCCGAGAGCACCCATTCGCCCGAGTCGCACAGGTAGAACGACACGGCCGCGGTGTCGATGTAGACGTCGCCGTCGGTCGTGCAGGTGTTCGGGTCGGGCTCGGCTGCGCCGAGCAGCACCTGCGTGCCGGGTTCGCCCTGCTCGCCGGTCGCGCCCGTCTTGCCGGTGGCGCCCGTCTTGCCGGTGGCGCCGGTCTCGCCCTTCGCCCCGGTCTCGCCGGTGGCGCCCTTCTCACCCGTGGCCCCGGTCGCGCCCGTCAGGTTCTCGGCGGCCGAGGTGCGGATGTTGCCGACCTCCGTCCAGTCGCCGTCCTGGAAGAGGTAGACGTCGGAGCTGGCGAGGTCGATGTAGACGTCGCCCTCGTACCCCTTGCCCGACTCGGGGACACCCGTTCCCGCGCGGACCGCGGAGCCGGCCGGGAGGATCTCCTCGATCGCCTCCTCGTAGGCGGCCTCGTCGTACTCGACGGCAGTCGGCGTCGGCGCGGCCGCCACCTCGGCGGCGTCGTTCGAGCTCGCGAGCGACGACCCGAGGAACGCCGCGACGAACGACAGCACGACGACGCCGATGCCCACTCCGATGAGCAGCCCCCGGGTCACGCCGGCCGGCTTCGGCTCGGTGGTCGTGGTCGGTGTCGCGCTCCCGGACGACGCCGCCGGGGCGCCGGTCTCGGCTCCCCCGGGCGGAGGCGTCGCAGCGGGTTGCGTGGCATTCGGGTTGCCGTCGTCGGTCATGTCGTGCCCTCCACGTCGTGCGCACCCGGCACCCGTGACCCCCACGGACGGAGCGCATCGCGCTCATGCTAGCGGCGCGAAACGGCCCGGAGGCGGATGCCGAGCGTGTCGAGGCGTTGGCAGACGGCGGCGTGCAGACGGCGGCGTGCCGCGCGGCACCGACGACCGGGTCGACGGCGCCACGCGGCATCCGCAGCTCACTCGAGCAGGTCGCGACCCTTCGGCTCTTTGACGAGCGATACCCCGATGAGCGAGACGACCGCCGCGATGGCGATGTAGAGCCCGATCGTCCACGACTGGCCCGTTGCGTTCAGCAGCGCCTCGGCGATCATGGGCGCGAACGCGCCACCGAGGATCGCACCGAGCGCGTAGCCGATCGAGACGCCCGAGTAGCGCACCCGAGCCGGGAACATCTCGGCGTAGAGCGCGGCCTGCGGGCCGTACGAGAGGCCGAGTCCGAAGGTCATGACGAACAGCGCGACGAAGTACCAACCGATCTCGCCGGTGTCGATCAGGAACCACATCGGAATCGCCCACAGCGCGAGGAAGACGTAGCCGATCTGGAACGTGCGCACCCGGCCGAGCCGGTCGGAGATGCGCCCGCCGAACAGCGTGAAGATCAGCCAGCCGAACGACGCGAACGTGGTGGCGAGCAGCACGCTCGGACGATCCATGCCGAGCGCCGTCACCGCGTAGGTCGCGAAGTAGGCGATGAGCAGGTAGCCGGCCGCGTTGTTCGCGATGAAGATGACCGCCGTGAGCACGACCTGCTTCGAGTTGTGCTTGAAGAGCTCGCGCAGCGGCGTCGAGGACTCCTTGCGTCGCTTCAGCAGCTCCTCGAAGACCGGGCTCTCCTCGACCGCGCGACGGATCACGTAGCCGACGATGATGAGCACGATCGAGAGCAGGAACGGGATCCGCCAGCCCCACTTCATGAACGCCTCGGGCGACATCGAACTCGTGAGCACCCACAGCGTGAAGGTCGCGAGGATCATGCCGACCGGCACGCCGATCTGCGGGAAGGCGCCGAAGAAGCCGCGTCGGCCGTTCGGGGCGTGCTCGACGGCCATGAGCGCCGCACCGCCCCACTCGCCGCCGGCCGAGAACCCCTGCAGGATGCGCAGCAGGATGAGCAGGACGGGTGCCGCGATGCCGATGGCCGCGTAGGTCGGCAGGAAGCCGATGAGCGAGGTCGACACACCCATCATGATGAGCGTGAAGACGAGCATCTTCTTGCGCCCGAGCTTGTCGCCGAGGTAGCCGGCGACGATCGCGCCGAGCGGTCGGAACAGGAACGAGATGCCGATGGTCGCGAAGGCCAGCACCTGGGCGAGCCCGGGGTTGGACTCCGCGAGCGGCGCGAGGAAGAGCGGCGCGAGCACGAGGCCGGCCGCCTGCGCGTAGATGAAGAAGTCGTACCACTCGATCGAGGTGCCGACGAGGGTGCCCGCGAGCACCCTCCGCTCCTCGGCGGGCATGCGCCCGGTCTGCGTGCGCTCTCTGGCTTCGGTCGACATGCGAACTCCGTTGTTCTGGCGTGCTCGGGGGAAGGGACACGGAAGCCGTCAGCGTCGCCCGACTTCCTGACCGATTGTTCGGTCGGGAATTCAGGCTACGCAGTCGACGACCCATCACGCAACCCGAACGGGTGACAGGGCGGATGACCGAGGGGGCCACGGGGTATGGCGAACGCCCGGATCCATCGGGCCCGGGCGCTCGTCGATCAGGGGGATCTCGGCGACGGGTCGCTCACGTGCGCGCGTCCGCCCCGAGCGCCTCGCGGCGCCCGGCTTCGCGTGCCGCCGCGACGAGCCGGTCGAGTCGCTCGGCCTGGCGGCTCCGCCCCTTGGCGAGGCCGACGGCGATGAGCACGAGCGCCAGGAGCACCGCGAGCTGGGGCAGTGGCAGGGCCCACACGGTGACCGTGCGGGAGACCGGCTCGAGTGCGGAGCCGGTGCCGTCGGGCCCAACCGTCGTCGCCTCGACGCGCACCGGGAGCGCGATCGGGCCGAGCGGCCAGACCTCGGGCACCGCGAACCGCACGGTCCGGCGATCCCCCGGCAGCAGCTCGGTGGTCTGCCCTGATCCGAGGCCTCCGGCGGAGATGCTCCGACCGCCGGAGGTGAGCGTCGGGTCGACGGCGAGCCGCACGTTGCCCGTGTTCGCGAGTTCGGCGGTCACCTCGGCCGAACCGGGCGCGAACGGGTTCCACGAGATGCGGTAGCCACCGTCGCCGACGACGGTCAACCCCGGCGCGATCTCGCCCGTGACGCGGGTGGTGACGCGGAACCCGACCCGGCTCTCGACGCCGACCGTCGCTCCGTCGCCGCGCGAGAGCGCCGTGATCGACGCCGCGACGCCGGCTGCGTGGTCTCCCGGGGTCGCGTCGTCGGGCACCGTCACGGTGAAGGGCACGACGCTGCTCCCGCCCGCCGGAACCACGACGTCGGGGTCGAGCGAGATCCAGCTCCCCGCGTCGACGGACACCTGGTCCGACGGGAGCATGTTGAACCTGCCGGTCGAGGTGAGGTATCCGTCAGCGGCCGTGAGCGTGAACCGCACCTCCTCCTCGCCGAGATTGCGCACCACGAGGTGCTCGGTCGCGGTCGCGCCGGGGTCGAGTTCGAGCTCGATCCCGGCGCGTCCGTCGGCGCCACGCGCTGCGCCCCGCTCGGCACCCTGCTCGTCGCCCGGCTCGTCGGACGGCGAGACCGACCAGGTGACGGCCGGGGCCCCGTCCTCCGCGAACGCGGCGACCGGTGCGAGCACCGGTCCGGTCGCGATCGCCGCCGTGACCGCGGCGATCACGGCAGCGGCTCGGAGGGCGGGGCGTCGGCGCATCGGCGGGTTCCTACTCGAACAGCGAGAGGGTCAGCGTGGCCGTGTACGCGCCGGGCGCCACGTTCGCCGGGGTCCGCAGGTACAGGTCGGCGTTCGCCGTCCACTGCCCCTCTGGCGCGATCGCACCCGAGTCGATCGCGAGCGCGAGCAGCTCCTGGTCGACGAGGCCGTACGGCGCGCCCGCGTCGGGGTCGCCGTCGTCCATCACCGTGTCGACGACGTCGCCCTCGGCGACCAGCCCGGAATCGCCCCCGTCGATGAGGTGCGGTGCCCAGCCCAGGTGCCCGGCACCGATCGCCGGTTGCCCCGCATCCCCGATGAAGTCGCTCGAGGTGCCGATCACGTACCAGCCGGCCCCTGCCGGGATCTCCTCGGCCGTGCGGGTGTCGGTGACGGTGACCGTCGGCAGCTGCCCGGTGAACTGGCGCTGCGTCGGGGTCGACCCGTTCTCGGTGAGCGTCGTCGCGGTGTTCGCGACCGTCATGGCCAGCACGCCGGGCTCGGTGAGCTCGGCGATCTGCACGCCGATGTCGACCGCGCCGTCGCCGTACTGCTCCTCTGCGGCGGCGACCCCGGCGATGCCGACCAGCATCGCCGCGCCGAGGCATACCGCCCCCACTCGCGCCGCGGTTCTCGCGTTCCTCATCCTCGTGCTCCTCGTCTCATGTCGTGTCGTGTCGTGTCGTGTCGGTTCGGGCGGGTTCCGGGTCGGCGTTCACTCGCACGAGGCGCCGCTGTACGCGGCATCAACCGTGCGTGTCACCGTCTTCCCGTCGACGACGGCCTCGACCGTCACCGTGACGGCGCCGGCCGACAGGCTCGCCTGCCGGGTCGTGAAGGCCGCGGAGGCGTTCTTGCCCGGAGCGACTGCGGCGAACGTCTTCTGGCCGTAGGCCGACGAGAACGTCACCGCGACGGGAACCTCCGCCGCGTTGGCCAGCGTCGCGGTCACGACGACCTTCTTCGCAACGCACCTCGTGCTCGCGGTCGCCGTCACGTCGAGCTCGGGCTCCGGCTCGGGAGCCGTGTCCGACGTGATGACGAGCCAGCTCAGCTGCACGTCGGGTCCGCGCGTCGGGCTCAGCGAGAGGTCGACGCGCCCGTCCTCGCCGACGACCACGCCGGCGTAGGCCGCGGTCTGGTTCGTCGCGTCGAAGTCGTGATCGGCTTCGACGACGACGCCGTTCACGGTGACCTTCGCACCACGGTCGTTCCACTGCGCCCACGGGTCGGAGTATCCGGCGTACACGGTGTACGTGCCCGGTTCGAGCCCGTCGAAGCGGTAGGCGAGGTCCGCTCCCTCGGTCGCATAGCGCAGCGTGCCGAACATCGTGTCACTCTGCGTCGACACCGCGTTCTGGTCGCCCAGGTAGCCCCAGGCGGTGCTCGTGCCCGCGTCGACCCCGTACTTCTGGTCGGGGCGGCTGTTCAGCAGCGGCGCCTGCTCGGCGGCGGTGTCGACGAGCGTCTGCCAGTCGGGGGTCCGCTGTCCGCCCGCGTTCACGGCGTAGCGCACGTTCTCGGGGACGACCGTGATGGTGCGGGTGAACGTGCGCCCCCCGAAGTCGGGCAGGGTGCCCGTCGCGGTGACCGTGCCCGGCAGGTCGAACGAGCCGTCGAACGCCCATGTGACGGCCTGCGTCGTGGTCTCGCCGTTCGCCGTGACCGTGACGGTGGCCGTGTCGAGCGGCTCGCCGAGCTTGACGCTCGACGGCACGCCGGAGACCTTCCACTCGGACCAGCCGTCGAGCTGGTCGAGGGTCCACTCGTCGTACACCTCGACCGAGAGCGTGTCGCCGCCCTCGCCCAGGCTGATCGGCAGCCACACGAGCGGTGCGTTCGCGAGCGCGGTGTCGGAACCCCCGTTCCAACGATCGCCCATGTAGATGTACTTGCCGTGCTCGCGGTCGACGGGGATCACCGAGGTCGGCTGCGTGTTCCACGAGTTCGACTGCGCCCACCACGGGAACGGGTCGCCGATCTCGGTCCAGTCGCCCATGATGTCGGTCGCGCTCGCGTACCGCGTGGGGTTCGGCGACCAGCCGCTCGTGCCGGAGGTCAGCAGGAAGTAGCGGTCGTCGTGCTTGAAGATCGCCGGAGCCTCGCGGGACTTGCCGACGAAGATGCGGTTGAAGTCGACTCCTTCGACCGCCTCGTCGGCGGGCGTCGCGAGATCGGTGTACTCGTCGTCGAGCTTCGAGATGAACATCGTCGCGTTGTCTTCACTCGAGTACAGGATGTAGCCGGTGCCGTCGTCGTCGACGAAGAGGTTCATGTCGCGAGCCATGCCCGGTGTTCCCCAGCCGTCGGGCGAGGAGTTCAGGTAGTAGCTGTCGATGTACCGGAACGGTCCGAACGGCGAGTCGGCGATCGCGACGCCGGCCTTGGCCTTCGCGTACTGCGCCGTCGACGTCTCCGACGGGCCGTCCATGTGCGCCCACATGACCCACTTGCCCGTGGCCTCGTTGTGGATCACCTTCGGCCGCTCGATGATGGGCGGCGTCACCCCGGCCACGGGCACCGTGCCCAGGTCGCGGTACACGGCGTCCTTCTGCGCCTGGGTGTAGTCGCCGTAGAGCTCCTCGTAGTACGGCTCGTCGAACTGGTCCTTCGAGGCGAGCGCCCGCAGCGCGAGGCCCCGGTCGGTCCAGTTGTAGAGGTCGTACGAGCTGTACACGTGCACGCCCGGCGCCGAGTGGTAGCCGTTGGTGCGGTCCTCGCCGTAGAGGTAGTAGATCGTCTCGCCGTCCTCATCGGTCGACGGGACGACCTGACCGCCGTGCGCCTGGATGATCTTGCCGCTCGTGTCGCGCCACTCCTGGCCCGGGCGGAAGCTCGTGTAGGCGGGGATCGCCTCGAGCAGCTCCTCGAACGCCGCCTTGAGGCGCAAGTAGGCGGCTTCGATGGCCTCGTCGTCGACGGATGCCGCGTCGACGAGGTCCTGCGCTGCTGCGCGTGCCGCGACCAGCTCCTCCAGGCTCGAATCGGTGTAGTCGACCCCCTCGGATGCCTCGGACTGCGCGAGCTGCTCGACGAGCACCTCGGTGGTCCACTCGGTCGGAGCCTTGACGATCACGTAGTTGACCGCGGGATCGAGATAGGCGTTGGTGCGCCCGGTGGGGCTCTTCACCGAGACGTCCAGTCGCCCGTCGCTCACGGTCACCGGGAAGGTGCGCTCGAGCAGCGCCTCGCCGGGCGTCACGCTCGCGAGCACCTGCCCCTCAGCGCGGAGTTCGACCGTGCGAGCCGCCCAGCCGGAGGGCAGGTCGAACCCGAAGGTGACCTCGTAGTCGCCCTCGGGCAGGTCGAAGCCGTAGCCGACCTCGCGGTTCGCGAGCGTCGCACCGGTGGGCTCCTGATCGACGAGGAGCGTGTCGGTGCGAGCCGTCGAGGTGCTCGAGTTGCCTCGAACGGGATTCGACGTGCCGCTCGCGACGTAGCCCCAGCTCGCCCCGGTCGCCGCCTCGGCGCCGAACGGCTGGTCGGAGCGGGTCTGGTAGAGGCCCATGCGGTCGGTCGTGGCCACGGCGTCGGTCGTCACGGCGCCGCTGTTCGCGAAGTACAGGGTGAAGTCGCGCGCCACGAGCTCGGCCAGCGTCGCCTCGGGGAAGTCGCCGTCGGCCTCGGTCTCGGGGAGGTCGAGCGTGAAGGTCTGGTTCGCCCCGCCGTTCGACTGCCAGAGTCCGACGGTCGCGCCGGCCGAAGTCGACTGGCCGGACACGTCGAGCACGCGCTCACGTGCGGCGTTCAACAGCGTGAAGCGCGTGCCGTCGGTCGAGCTCGCGAGCCATTGCGCCGAGGCATCCGTCGCCGCGTCCTCGTCGCTGATGGTGCGCAGCACGGTGCTGTTGCCGTTCGTCGCGAGCGCCCGCCCGTCGGCGAGGCGGAGCACGAAGCGGTCTCGCGCGGTTCCGTCGCCCTCGGAGAGGCGGGTCGCCGTCCACACCTGCGCGGCGGCGTCGTCGGTCGAGCCGCCGAGCACGGTCGCGGGCGATCCTGCGGTGGCGGTGACGGGCTTGCCGCTCTGCGTGCCGATGAGGCGGAAGTCCTCGCCGTCGCGCAGTGCGGGTGCGTCGGCGGCGACACCGCTCGCGCCGTCCACGACGAAGGTGGTGACGGACTTGGCGGGCACGGTGAGCACGGCCGACTTCGTGGCCGCGTCGATCGCGACCGGCGCACCGGCGACGAGCGCGTTCGCCGATGGCTGGTCGCCGGGCGACTGGGTCGTGACGATCGGCGTCACGGTCGCGCCTGCGCCGATCTCGGCGAATCGCGAGAGGTCGACGCGAACGGTCTTCGCGGTGGCGGCGGTGTTGGTGTGCACGAGCACCGCACCGGTGCCGTCGGCCTTCACCGCGGAGGTCGTGTTCGTGTCGTTCGTCGGCACGACGCGGTCGCCGGGCTCGATGTAGTGGGTGAAGTTGCGCAGCGTGTCGTACTTCGTGTTCGTCGCGACGCGGCACGACGGGTCGGCGTCGCCGTCGGCGAGGCGCCGCACCGAGTCGCCGTCGGCGTTGCAGTCGAAGTCGATGAAGACGGAGCCCCAGTTGAGCTTCTCGGTCTTCTCCATGTTGTAGAGATCTTCGACCGGCTGCCAGAGCACCCAGGCCGACGGGTCGAGCTCGCGCAGGTCGCCGGTGATGTGCTGGGCGATGCCGAGCCCGTTCTCGATGGAGGCGGGGTTCCAGGAGTTGCCGCCCCAGTTGCCCTCGACCTCGCTCATCCAGAGCGGCTTGTCGGCGGACTTCGCGATGTCGCGGACGCGCAGGCGGTCGCCGGTGCCGTAGGTGTGCACGTTGAGCTGGTCGACGGCCTGCTTGGCCGCGGGCGTCCAGCCGTCCCAGTCGGTGACGAACCGGCCGGGGTTGGTCTCGTCGGGTCCGGAGATGCCGGCAGCGGTGGTCGTGTCGGCCTCGTCGAGCTCGGCGGCGAGTGCGGTGAGCACCTCGGCCTGGCGGGCCGGTCCGACGTGGGCGCCCTCCTGGCGCCCGCCGGTGGGCTTGCCCGAGCCGTTGAGCGTCGTGCCCCAGTAGTTCGTGTTCGGCTCGTTGAGCGGGTCGATGGTGTCGAACGAGATGCCGTAGGCGTCCTCGACGTGCTCGACGACCGTCTTCATGTAGGTGGCGAACTTGCCGATCGCGGCGGGCTTGATCTGCTCGGCGTTCGCGTCGAATCCGCCGGAGACGTAGCCGCTCTCGGTCATGAAGTAGGGCGGCGAGTTGCTGAAGGCCTCCCACTTCGTGACGCGGTCCTTGATCTCGTCGACCCAGGCCAGCTGCGCCGCATCGACGTCGAAGTCGTAGTCGGATGCCTCGTCGCCGGTCCATGCGGCGAGGTAGCGGTCCCGGTCGGCGTACGACGAGGTGATCGCGCCGGCGCCGTCGGTCAGGGGCGCGTCGGGATTCCACCACCCGGGAACGGCGCCGCCGGCGCGCAGGTAGTCGTCGACGTCGGTCGCGTTGCCGCCGCCCACGTTGTAGCGGGCGATGTTCAGGCGCAGGCCGTCTTCGCCGAAGAGCTGGTCGATGAGCTCCGTGCGGAGCTCTTCGGGGTAGGCGCCCGTCGCGTTGGCCATCCAGACGAGGCTGGTGCCCCAGCCTTCGAAGGCCGGACCGGTGACGGCGGGGTTGGGTGTGAGGATCGCGTCGGGTTCCGCGGCGGACGCGGCCTCCGAGACGAATTGGAATGAGCCGGCCACGACGGCTGCGGCGGCGAGGCCGGCAGCGGCGCGGCGCGCGATGGCATGGCGCGGACGTTCGTTCGAAGAGGACACCGTTGTCTGTTCCAATCAGAAGGGATGTTGACGTCAACATCCTGAATGTTGACGTCAACATATCGACTTCCGATCCGGGCTGTCAAGGAATCCCGGGCGGCCGCGCCGTGCAACCGCTCTCACGTTCGCAACCCCCGAACGCGGAACGGGCCCGCGTCATGACGACGCGGGCCCGTTCGTTCTCGGGTGACGGATGTCTCAGACGGCCGTGGGCTCGTCGGACTCGGCGGCTTCGGGCGTGCCGGCCTCGTCCGCGGCGTCGGCCGCGGCATCCGTGTTCTCGTCCTCGACCTCGATCTCGATGACGTCGACGGTCTCGTCGGCCTCCTCGAGCACGTCGGGGGTGTCGGCCGTGTCGGGCTCGACCTGCGCCTGCGCGGGGGCGTGGTCCTCGGGGAACGCCTCCTCGCCGAACGCGAGGAACTCGAACGGCGCGTCGATCTCGGCGCGGTCGAGCAGGTCGGTCATGCGGCGCTGGCGGTTGCGCGGGATCAGGGTGACCACGCGACCCTCCTTGCCCGCGCGGCCGGTGCGGCCGGCGCGGTGCAGGTACGTCTTGTACTCGTCGGGCGCGTCGGCCTGGATCACGAGGTCGATGTCGTCGACGTGGATGCCGCGTGCCGCGACATCCGTCGCCACGAGCACGTCGACGCGGCCCGAGGTGAGCTGCTGCAGGTTGCGCGTGCGGCGCGACTGGTTGAGGTCGCCGTGCAGGGCGACGGCACGGATGCCGTAGTCCGACAGGTGATCGGTGAGGTCCTCGGCGAAGGCGCGCGTGCGGCTGAAGACGAGGGTCTTGCCCTTGCGGTTCGCGAGCTGGGCGACGATGTCGCGCTTCTCGCGGTTCTCGATCACGAACACGCGGTGCTCGATCGTCGAGGAGGCCTGGTCTTCGCCGGCGACCTCGTGCACGGCCGGGTCGACGAGGAACTCGTCGACGAGCGTCGCGACGCCCTGGTCGAGCGTGGCCGAGAAGAGGAGCTTCTGGCTGCCCTTCGCGGTGCGGCGGAGGATGCGCTGCACGGGCTCGAGGAACCCGAGGTCGCACATGTGGTCGGCCTCGTCGAGCACCGTGACGGCGATCTCGCTGAGGTCGAGGCGACCCTGCTCGATGAGGTCCTCGATGCGGCCGGGCGTGCCGATCACGATGTCGACGCCGCGCTGGAGCGCACCGACCTGGCGGCCCTGGGGCACACCGCCGTAGATCTGGGTGGTGAAGAGGCCGACGCTCTGCGCGATCGGCTGCACGGTGCGGTCGATCTGCAGCGCGAGCTCACGGGTCGGGGCCAGGATCAGGGCGCGCGGACGGCGGCCCATCTGGCGCTTGCCGCCCGACTTGCCGGACTCGGCCCAGAGCTTCATGAGGCGCTCGACGGTGGGGGCACCGAAGGCGATGGTCTTGCCCGAGCCGGTCTTGCCGCGGCCGAGCACGTCGCGACCCTCGAGCACGACGGGGATCGTCGCGGCCTGGATCGGGAACGGCGAGGCGGCGCCGAGGTCGGCGAGCGCGCGCACGACGTTCTGGCCGAGGCCGAGGTCGCCGAAGGTCACGCCGTCGACGTCGCCGGCCTGGATGGCCTCGGCCTCGAGGCGCTCGAGCACGACGTCGTCGTTCGGGGTGAAGCGGCTGCCCGCGTCCTTCGCCGGGTAGAAGCTCGACGGACGACGCTCGGAGTCCTGGAACCCGGCGCGGTCGAACGAGCGAGCCGGACGGTCGTTGCGGTCGAAGTCGCGACGGGGGGCACGGTCATCGCGGTCGAACGAACGCGCGGGGCGGTCGTTGCGGTCGAACGAACGAGGAGCGCGGTCATCGCGGGCCGGACGGTCGTTGCGATCGAACGAGCGCGCGGGGCGGTCGTTGCGGTCGAAGTCGCGACGGGGGGCACGGTCGTCACGGTCGAACGAACGCGCCGGGCGGTCGTTGCGGTCGAACGAACGAGGCGCACGGTCATCGCGGGCCGGACGGTCGTTGCGATCGAACGAGCGGGCGGGCCGGTCGTTGCGGTCGTTCCGGTCGAACGAACGCGCGGGACGGTCGTTGCGGTCGAACGACCGAGGGGCGCGATCGTCACGAGCCGGGCGGTCGTTGCGATCGAACGACCGAGGCGCACGGTCGTCACGGTCGAACGAACGCGCGGGGCGGTCGTTGCGGTCGAACGAACGGGGGGCGCGGTCGTCACGAGCGGGACGGTCGTTGCGGTCGAACGAACGAGGGGCGCGGTCATCGCGAGCCGGACGGTCGTTGCGGTCGAACGAACGCGCAGGGCGGTCGTTGCGGTCGAACGAACGGGGAGCGCGGTCGTCGCGGTCGTAGCGACGCGCGCCACGGTCGTCTTCGCGGGGGGCGCGACCGGCGCCGGCGTCGCGACCGTCACGGTCGGCGCGGTGGGGGGTGCGGCCGGTGGAGACGCGCTCGTCGCGCGACCAGCGGTCCTTGACGCGGGGGGCGTCGGCCTCTTCGGGGCGGTAGCCGCGGTGGCCGGCGCTGCGCGATCCGGGCTTGGTGCCGCCGGCGCGTGCCGGACGACCCTTGCCGCCGCTCGCGTACGAGGGATCGAAGTTCTTGGCCGGGCGTCCGCCGGCGGGCTTCTTGTTCTTGGGCATGGATGTGCTTCCTGGGTTACTTCAAGTACATGGCAGCACCGCTGAAGGCGCGCGCTGAGAACCCGGAACATCGTCGACCGGGGCCGTTCACATACGGTGACTATTCGCGACCTGATGACGCGAAACCGGCCCTTTGGACTCACAAACCCATCCGCACGACATGTGCGGTGTCCAGAACCGACGTCATCAGGCTACCGGATGCCGCTGAGAAACCGCCGTGCACCGACCCCTGCGCCGTGTCCGCCCCGGGCGAGCGGCGACATCCGCGCCGCCCGATTCCGCTGAACCGCTCGGGCGGGTTACCATCACTGCACCCCTGACCGGAGCCCGCCGTGACCTCGACCCGAACCGCAGGCGGCCCTCGCCAGCGCGCACGACGCATCCTGGTGGCCGCCGCAGCCGCCCTCGTGGCGGTCGTCGGCGTGGCCGCGCTCTCGGGGTTCCACCGCGAACTGCGCGAGATCGACCCTCGAGGGGCGGATGCCGCGAGCGAGCTCTCGAGCACGATCGCCCAGGTCGGCATCCGCACGTTCACGGCCCCCTCCGGCATCCGCATCGACCAGGACCTCGAGTACGGCGTGCAGGACGACGGCACGGTGCTGACGCTCGACGTCTGCCGCCCGTCGGCGGCGACCGCCGCCTTCGCCGCCGACGACGAGGGCCTGCTGCCGGCGGTCGTCTCGATCCACGGCGGCAGCTGGGCGCGCGGCGACAAGGCGAATGCCGACTGGCGCAACGTGTGCGCGTGGCTCGCGAGCGAGGGGTTCGTCGCGGCATCCGTCAACTACCGACTCGTACCGGAGGTGCGCTTCCCGGCGGCGATCGACGATGTCGCGCTCGCGGTGGAGTGGTTGCGCGACCCCGAGCAGCTCGAGCGCTTCGGCATCGACCCGACGCGCATCGGCGCGTTCGGCGGGTCGGCGGGCGGCAACCTGGCGGCACTGCTCGGCACCCGCGGCGAGGGCGATCTCGACACCGGGTCCCGGGTCGCGGCGGTCGCCGAGATCTCGGGCCCGGTCGGGCTGACGGCGGCCGAGCTCACGACCGACGCCGCGTCGCCGTGGCTGCGCGGCATCGTCGCGGAGTACCTCGGCTGCGAGCCCGGGTCCGGCGACGACGCGTGCCCTCAGGCGGCGGATGCCTCGCCCGCGACGTTCATCGACTCGAGCGACCCGCCGTTCTTCGTGGGCCACGCCGACACCGAGGTGATCCCGCTGGGCCAGTCGCGGCGGTTCGCGTCCAGCCTCGAGGCGGCCGGCGTGCCCGTCGACCTCGCGATCAGCTCGGGGTCGGAGCACTCGATCGGTATCCTCGACGAGACCATGCGCGCACGCGTCGCGGCGTTCCTGCACGAGCAACTCGACTGATCGCCGAAGGCCAGATGACCCACGAGGACTCCCCCATCCGCATCTCGGGTCACGAGTGGCGCCTCATCGCCGTGCGCACCTGGCACGAGTTCCGCATCACGCAGTCGTACGACGTCGCGGCCGCGCTCACCTACTATGCGGTGCTGACCGTGTTCCCGGCGGCCCTCGCGGCGCTCGCGATCCTCGGCGTGTTCGGCACCGCCGAGGAGGTCACCCGGGCCGTGCTCGGCGTCATCGCCGACCTCGGGGGCGACTCCATCGCGACGGCACTGACCGAGCCGGTCGAGCAGCTCTTGAACGCGTCGCACCAGTGGTTCGCGATCATCGTCGGCTCGGCGGGCGCCCTGTGGTCGGTCTCCGGGTACCTCGGCGTGTTCGGCCGAGGCATGAACCGCATCCTGCACGTCGAGGAGGGCCGACCGTTCTGGGAGTCGCGCCCGCTCATGGTGCTCACCGCCGCCGGGGTGCTCCTGCTCGTCGCGGTGCTCGCCGTGATCCTGCTGTTGAGCGGCCCGGTCGCGGATGCCGCGGCACGCACGCTCGGCTTCGACGAGGGCGTCGTCTTCTGGTGGGACCTCGTGAAGATCCCCGTGGCCGTCGCCCTCATGGCCGCCACGATCGCCGTGCTCTACTGGGCGACGCCGAACGTGCGCCGGCGCAACTTCCGCTGGATGAGCATCGGCGCGGCTGGGGCGGTGCTCACGTGGGGCGTCGCGACCTGGCTGTTCGGCTGGTACGCCGTGGGGCTCGGCACCTACGAGCGCAACTACGGCGTGCTCGGCAGCGCCGTGGCGTTCCTGCTCTGGGTCTGGCTGTCGAACCTCGCGATCGTGCTCGGCGCGGTGCTCGACACCGAGGTCGAGCGCGTACGCCAGCTGCACACGGGCGTGCCCGCGGAGGAGAAGCTGCAGCTGCCCCTGCGCGACGACCGGATGATCCGCAAGAACCGGCAGCAGCGCGCCGCCGACGTGCGCGCGGCCGCCGAGCTCAAGCCCCCGCACAACGTCGAGGACTTCGTCTAGACCGCGCTCGTCAGATCGCCTTCGGCAGTTCGAGCACCGACGCCCGCAGGTGGTCGAGCGACCGGGCGACGGCGCCGAGCGCCACGGCCCGGGTGTCGAGCGAGGACCGCTCGACACGGGGCGTCGACAGCGCGAGCGAGGTGAGCGCGCGACGCAGCGGCACGAGGAACGCGTCTCCGGCGAGTGCGGCCTCGCCCGAGACCACGACGACCTCGGGGTCGACCGTGAGCGCGAGCGCGGCGACGCCCTCGGCGAGGTCCCTCGCGAAGACCGCCACGGCGCCGACCGCCTCGGGGTCGCCGCCTGCGGCGCGCTCGAAGATCTCCTCGATCGGGATGCGCGGCTCGAACGAGTCGTTCAGCCGGATGGGCGCGGAGGCCCAGTCGACCGAGTCGAGGCCGCCGATCTCGCCCGCGGCGCCGTTCGCGCCCCGCGTGAGTCGGCCGTTCACGATGACGCCCGCGCCGATCTGCCGGCCCGCGAGCAGGAAGATCGCGTGGTCGACGCCCGCGAGGCGCCCCCACTCGGCCTCGGCGAGCGTCGCCAGCTTCACGTCGTTGTCGAAGTACGTCGCCTCCGACGGGAACGAGCTCGTGATGAGCGAGGGGATGTCGGCGCGGAGCCAGCCGGGCACGACCACCGAGTAGGCGATGACGCCGTCGGGTCCGACGACGGCGGGCACGCCGACGGTCGTCGCGAGCAGCGGACGCTCGGGGACCGCTGCGATCGCCCGATCGACGACCGTGCTGATCACGGCCCACGCCGTCGCCGCGTCGCCGTGGTCGTCGTAGTGCTGCTCCTCGGAGTGCAGCACGGTGCCGTTGAGGTCGGCGATGAGGCAGGTGACCGCGTGCGGCCCGACGTCGACGCCCATGAGCAGCCCGGCGTCGGCGTTGAACCGGTAGCGACGCGCGCGCCGCCCCACGCGGTTCGGCGATGCCTCGGGTTCGAGGTCGTCGATCCACCCCATGCCCGCGAGCTCGGCGAGCGCGGCCTCGACGGTCGGTCGGGTGAGGCGCACGGCGCCCGCGAGCTCGGCGACCGTCTGAGGCTGCGCCTGGCCGTGCAGGGCGCCGAGCACCTGGCGCGCGTTCATGCTGCGCAGGTCGGCACCGCCGCTGCCGGGTGTGCGGCTCATGCGCATGCTCCTCTCGGCCCGCACCTCGGGCGGAGCGGATTCCCCCATCTTCGCGTGTGCAGCGCTCACGCGCCCGCAAGTCCGGCGACGAGCGCCGCGACGTGTCGGTCGCGCTCCTCCCGGGTCTCCGGCCGGCCGGGGATCCCGGGTCGACGCTGCCAGGGCAGCGGGCCGGCGGCGCGACGGTACTCCACGCCGAGTGCATCGAGCCGTTCGAGGTGTCCGTCGAGGCGGCCGAGGAAGTCCGCCTCGTTGCCGCCTGGGCCCGACCACAGCACCTCGGCGACCGCGCACAGCCGTGGGAACGCGAAGAAGTCGACGGTGCGCGAGGAGTCCATGTACTCCGTCCAGAGGTTCGCCTGGCCTCCGATCACGTGCTGGGCGGCCCGGTCGTCGAGTCCGACCGGCACGGGGTCGAATCGGTAGGCGTCGAGCACGGTGATGGGCACCGACACGGGAATCGGCTCGTCCGCGGCATCCGACTGCCGGTAGTCGAGGTAGACCACGTCATCGGGACACGCCACCACGTCGTATCCCCGCCGCGCGGCGATCGCGGCGGCCGCCGCCCCTCGCCACGACGCGATCACGGCGTCACCGACGAGCTCGCCCTCGAGCAGTTCCTCCCACCCGAAGACGCGGCGGCCGCGCTCGGCCAGGCGCGCCGCCATGCGGCCGATGAACCAGGCCTGCACGGATGCCTCGTCGGCGAGTCCGAGCTCCCGCATGCGCTGCTGCACGCGAGGGCTCTCGCGCCACTGGTCGCGCGGGCATTCGTCGCCGCCGACGCCGATGTACGGGCCGGGGAAGACGTCCATGACCTCGTCGAAGACGTCGAGGAAGAACTGCACCGTCGACTCCTCGGCGTTCAGGACGTTCTCGTCGATGCCCCATCGCGGCCACACGTCGAGCGGGCCGGGCTCGACGTCGCGCACGCCGAGGTCGGGGTACGCGGCGAGCGCGGCCTGCACATGCCCCGGGGACTCGATCTCGGGCACGATCGTCACGAAGCGCTCTGCGGCATAGGCGACGATCTCGCGCAGGTCGTCCTGCGTGTAGAAGCCGCCGTGCGGGCGCCCGTCGCCGGCGCCGTCGGGGTGGGCGCCGATCTGGCTCTCGTGCCGCCACGCGCCGACCTCGGTCAGGAGCGGATACCGGTGGATCTGCATGCGCCAGCCCTGGTCGTCGGTCAGGTGCAGGTGCAGGCGGTTGAGCTTGTGCATCGCCATGAGGTCGATGAAGCGCAGTACATCGCGCTTGGGCATGAAGTGCCGCACGACGTCGAGCATCGTGCCGCGCCAGCCGAACCGGGGCTCGTCGGCGAGCTCGACCGCGGCGACCTCCCACGAGGCGTGCTCGACGCGCGCGCGACGGTGGATCGCGGGCGGCAGCAGCTGCAGCAGCGTCGTCGCACCGCGGAAGACGCCGGCGGGTCCGCCGCCCGTCACCTCGATGCCGCTCCCGTCGACCCGCAGCCGGTACGCCTCCTCGCCGAGGTCGGCGTCGAGCGCGAGGCGGATGCCGCCGGAGGCGGAGGCATCCGTCGCCGTTCGAGGATCGGTCTCGACCACCGCCATCGGGAGCCCCGTCGCCGGGCGAACCTCGGCGGCCAGCCATTCGGCGACGCCGAGGAGCGCGCTCGGGGCCGCGATCGTCGTCGACCGGTCGAGCCGGAAGGCGTCGGCGTCGTCGAGGCGTGCGCCCGGCGTCGTCGAGACCTGCCGAGGGCGGGGGAGGAGTGCGCGGGTCATGCGGTCAGCCCTTCACGGCGCCGGCCGACATGCCCGCGACGAGGTTGCGTTGGATGAAGAGGAAGAAGACGATCACGGGCAACGAGAACAGCACCGACCCGGCCATCTGACCGCCGAAGTCCGTACCGGCCGTCGGGGTCGTGAACGAGGCGAGCCAGACCGGCAGCGTGTACATCGCCTGGTCCTTCATGAACGTGTAGGCGACGAGGTAGTCGTTCCAGGCGGCGATGAACGCGAAGATGCTCGTCGCGATGACGCCCGGCCCGACGAGCGGGAACCAGACGCTCACGAGGATGCGCCACGTGCCCGCCCCGTCCATGCGGGCGGCCTCCTCGATCTCGTCGGGGATGGCCACGAAGAAGCCGCGCATGACCCAGATCGAGAACGGCAGCACGGCTGCGACGTACGCGAGCATGAGGCCGAAGAAGGTGCCGAGCAGCCCGATCGAGTTGAACATCAGGAAGGTCGGGATGAGCAGCGCCGTGCCGGGCAGCATCTGCACGGCGAGGATCACGACGAGGATCGTGCGCCGCCCCGTGAACCGGAATCGCGAGAGCGCCGCCGCGGCGAAGAACCCGAGCACGATCGACATGAGCACGGTGCCCGCGACGACGACGAGGCTGTTGCGCAGGTCGACGAGGAACCCGGTCTGCGTGACCGCGACGACGAAGTTCTCGATCGACGGGTTGCGCGGCAGGAAGAGCGGCGTCGGTGTGAGGATCTCGGCGCGCGGCTTGAATGCCGTGTTCACCATCCAGTACACGGGGAAGATCCAGACCAGGCAGAAGACCCCGGCGACGAGGTTGCTGCCCCATCGGGGTCGCCTGCGGCGCCGGGTCGGGGTGCGGAGGCCGCGGGCGGCCGCAGGTGCGCCGGGTGCCACGGTCTCGGCGACCGCGCTCACAGCTCCTCCCCCGATCGCACGAGGTTGCGGATGTAGAGCGCGGTCAGCCCGAGCAGGATCAGCGTCGTGACGACCGAGACGGCCGCTCCCCCGCCGAGGTCGAATCCGACGAACGCCGTCTTGTAGGTGAAGATGCCGAGCGTCGTGGTGATGTCGTCGGGCCCGCCCTGCGAGATGAGCCAGATCTGGTTGAACACGTTGTAGTCCCAGATGATCGAGAGGATGGTGATGAGCAGCAGGGTCGGCCGCAGGAACACGAGCGTGATCGACCGGTAGATCGTCCACTCGCTCGCCCCGTCGAGGCGGGCCGCCTCGAAGTACTCGGGCGGCACCTGCACCTGGGCTGCGTAGAGCGTCAGCGCGATGAACGGCACGGCCTGCCAGACGATGAGCGCCCAGATGCTCGTGGCCGCGAGCACCGGATGCTGCGACCAGGCGATCTGGGTGAGGTCGCCGAAGACGCCCACCTGCGTGAGCAGCCAGTTGACGACGCCGTAGCCGGGCTGGAACAACCAGTTCCACACGAGCGACGAGGCGACGTTCGGCATGGCCCACGCGCAGATCAGCACGACCGTGACGACGTAGCGCATGACCGTGCCGAGGCGGGTCATGAGCTGCGCGACCCCCATGCCGATCGCCACGCTGCCGAGCACCATGGCGAGCGTGAACCCGATGGTGCGCACGAGCGACCACCAGAAGTCGGGGTCGGTGAAGATCGCGCCGTACTGCGCGACGCCGACGAACGAGAACTCGCCCGTGAACAGCGAGCGCTGGTCGTAGTCGGTGAACGAGATGAGCACGAGCAGCACGATGGGCGCCAGGGTCACGACGGCCATCACGAGGCCGGCCGGCGTGAGGAGCCACAGCGGGGCCTTCGTCCGCCGCCGACGGATGCCCTGCGGCGGGCGCCGCCGCGGTGAATCCCCCACCGCGGCGGCGCCCTGTTCGAGCATGATCGGTTCGGCGGTGACGGTCATGCCGCCGCCCCTGAGGTGCAACCCGTACTCATCCGCTCGCCCGCTCAGTCGTTCAGCACGTCGGCCAGGTGCGCGTCGAACTCGGTCGCGGCCTCCTCGGCCGTCTTCGAGCCCGAGGCGATCGCACCGAACAGCTCGGCGATCGACTTGTCGCCCTCGATGGTCGGCCAGTTCGCCGCGCCCGGCGTGGCCTTCGAGACGAGTGCCGCCTGGAAGAATCCGGCCTGCAGCGGCGAGAGGCCCGCGGCCTGCGCCGCCTCGATGCCCTCGACGCTGTTCGGGATCCACCCGTCGACGCCGTAGACGTAGTCCTCCTGGATCTCGGGCCCACCGGCGATCTTCGCCCACTGCAGCGCGAGGTCGCGGTTCTGCGTCTTCGCCGCGATGCCCCAGACGGAGCCGCCGAGCATGGCCGGCTGCTGGTCGCCCGAGAGGCCGGGCAGCGGGAACGTGCCGAGCATGTCGTCGGTGATCTCGGGGTTGGCCTTCTTGATGCCCGCGATGCCGCCGCCCGTGTTCAGGATCGCCGAGGTCTTGCCGTCGGCGAAGATCTGGTTCTGGTCGGGCGTGATGTTGTCGAGGGTCGCCGACGCACCGGTCGAGTAGGTGTTCTGGAACTCCGCGAAGTTCTCGAGTCCTTCGATGCCCTCGGGCGTCGAGAATCCGCCGGTCCAGGTGCCGTCGTCGGAGGTCGCGATCTCGGCGCCCGCGTCCCAGACGAACTGCATGCTCGACTGCCAGTACTGGCCCGGGAAGTAGAACGGCGAGAAGTCGGCCTCGGTGTGCGCGGCTGCGACCGCGTCGAGTGCGGCGGTGAGCTCCTCGTACGTGGTCGGGATCTCGGTCACGCCGGCGTCGGCCCACATCTTCGCGTTGTAGATGACCGCACGCGTTCCGGCGAAGCCGGGCACGGCGTAGAGCGAGCCGTCGATGCGGGCCGGCTCCTCGAGTCCGGTGAGCCAGGTCGCGCCCTGCATGAGGTCGTCTTCGTACGAGGTGAGATCGAGCAGGCCGCCGTTCGCGGCGTAGCCCGGAACCTGCGTGTTGCCGATGTCGATGACGTCGGGCGGGGTCGCGGTCGCGAGTGCGGTGCTGATCTTGGTGGTGATGCCGTCCCACTGCTGGATCTGCAGGTCGACCTCGGCACCGGTCTGCTCGGTGAACGCGTCGTTGATCGCCTCGAGCGTCGCGTCCTGGTAGTCGCCCTCCATGACCCAGACGGTCACGGTCTTGCCCGAGCCGTCGGTCGTGGGCACGGGCTGCGGGCCTGCGTCGGGGCCGGTCGCGCCGGCGTTGCCGGAGCAGGCGGTGAAGGTCAGCGCGGCGGCGAGGCCGAGGGCCCCTGCTGCCGCGAAACGGGTGGTTCGCATGTGATCTCCTCTGTGGGGGCGGCGGGAGGACCGACCGCGGGTGTACGGCAGGACGCCGTGGGGAAGAACAGTGGTGCGGCTCGCGGACCGGCCTCGACGCTGCATCGCATCGCGTTCGGTTCGGGAGTTGATTTAGTAAAGCGTTTTCGGAACTATCCGTCAAGAGGGAATTCGAACGCACGAAAACGCCCCTCGAACCCGAGCGAGCGGGTTCGAGGGGCGCTGTTTCACAATCAGTATTCGAAAAGGCGACGGCCCCGGGTTCGGGAGCCCGGGGTCGTCTGGGGTCCGCCCCCGCCGCGCGCGTCGCCGGCGCCCGACGGGGGCGGGGTCAGTGGTGGTGCCCCGAGTCGGGCACCGTGAGGGTCGCGCCGTGCTCGCCGTGCGGCACGGCCTCCTCGCCGGCACGGGTTCCGGCCAGCGCCGGGGTCGCGAGCGCCGCCACGAGCGCCGCGCCCGCCGCCACGCCCACCGCCGAGACGATGGGTCGGTTAGCCGACCGCACGTCGGCCGTCGTCGTGCGCGGCGCGCCCGCGGCATCCGCTCGCCCTGCCTCCGACGCAGTGGCGGATCGAACCGATCGCAGCGTCGCGGCCGCACCGAAGGCGACCACGAGCGCGAACAGGTCGGCGGCGAGCATCGGCAGGGTCGCGATGCCGACGACCGACGCGACGCCCGAGGCGAACAGCGCCCCGGACCCCCCGATCAGCACGAGTGCGACGGCGAGCGCCGCACGAGGGGCGGGCGCCCGACCGGTGCGCAGCGCCGCGACGGCCCAACCGAGGGCGGCGAGGCCGCTCCCGATCAGCGCCGCAGCGACTGCGATCCCCCAGGTCGGGGCGCCCATGGCACCGGCGCCCACCGCGATGAGCACGAGCCCCGCGCCGAGCGCGGAGAACACGGGCCAGCTTCGCGTGAGGTGCGCCAGTGCCGACACGGCAGGCTCCCTAGGCCGTCGCCGTGCGGTTCGAGACGTGCGAGGCGGCGCGTTCGGCTCCGAGGCCGACGCCCAGCAGCACGAGCGCGCTCGCGAGGTGCAGGAAGTGGTCGGCGGTGTTCAGCGCGAGGATGTTCGCGCCGGTGCCGACCAGGAAGAAGCCGACGATGCCGAGCAGCAGGTAGGCCGCGCCGACGACGATGTTGACCGTCTTCGCCGCGCGAAGGCCCGCGATCCCGGCGATCAGCAGGGCGCCGCCGATGAGCAGGTGGGCGACGTTGTGCAGCGGGTTGACGGCGAAGATGCCGAGCAGCAGTCCCCCCTCGGTGGCGATGAAGCCGACGCCGCCGGTGACGGCGAAGCCGAGCAGTCCGACGAGCACGTACACGGCGCCGAAGATGGTCGCGACGGCGCGATTGACAGAGCTGAACATGAGGTTCCTCCTCGAGTTGCGCGACGGATGCCGCGTGGGCGCCGCGGGTGCCGCGGCTCAGGTGGATCGATGCGGGGCGCCGGCCGGGTTCGGCTCGGCGCCCCGCGGTCGGTGCTACATCGTGGGCATCAGGACCGTGTCGATGAGGTACACGGTCGCGTTGGCGGTGTGCACGCCACCGCAGATGACCTTCGCGTCGTTGACCATCAGGTCATCGCCCGAGCCCGTCACCTCGACGGTTCCGCCCTGGACGGTCGTCTGCGTTCCGACGACCTCATCGGGCGAGAGCTGACCGGGCACCACGTGGTACGTGAGGATCGACGTCAGCGTCTCGGAGTCGGTCTTCAGCGACTCGATCGTGGCGGGGTCGATCTTCGCGAAGGCGTCGTCGACGGGTGCGAAGACGGTGAACTCGTCACCGTTCAGCGTGTCGACGAGGTTCACGTCGGGGTTCAGCTGCCCCGAGACCGCCGCGGTGAGCGTGGTCAGCATCGGGTTGTTGGATGCCGCGACGGCGACCGGGTCCTCGGACATGCCGGCGACCGAGCCTGCGCCGTCAGGCACGGCCTCGGCGTACGCGGCGCAACCGGGGCCGACGAGGTCGGCGGCGGGGTCCATGGCCTCTTCGGTGGGCGCCATCGACTCCTCGGATGTCGTGGGCTCGTCGGACTCCGACGAGCTGGTGCCGCCCGCGCTGCAGCCTGCCAGGCCGAGCATGGCGACGGCCGTGATCGAGAACACGGCGAGTGCGGTGCGAGTGCTGCGGATCGATCGCATGGATCTCCTCCTTCGTAGGGGCCGACCCTGATCGGGTCGACACGAGGGGTTCGGAGGAGGTGCAGGATCGGATTGGACGGATGTCGCATCTCGCCGCGCCGGCGAATGCGGGAGTACCATCGCGGGCATGAGGCGACAGCGCCTTGGAGCCGCGACGAGCGATCACCCGCACCCGGAGCCGGCAGGCACACGCAGGCGCAGAGTGGTGATCGCTGCGGTCGCTGCACTGGTCCTGGTCACCGCGGTGGGCGCGTACGCTGCGGTTCGCGCCGCCGACGGAGCGAAGGGTGACGCCGACGCCGCTCCGGAACTCACGACGGTCGCTGCCGGACCAGGCCTGAGGCACCCGACCGAGTTCCCGATCCTCTCCGCTGCGAGCGGCACGGTCGCCTGGCGGGCATACGGCGGCGGCGGCGACTGCCTCCTCGGGGCGACCGCCGTGGTCGAGCTCACCACGGACGGAGGATCCACGTGGTCCCGGGCACCTGAGGGCGACACGGCGATCCACGAAGTGCTCGCGCTCGCCTCGGAGAGCGCCACGACGGCGGCGATGATCGCCACGACCGGATCCGACTGCACGGTCCGCGCCCTCCGCACGACGACCGGTGGCACATCGTGGAGCGAGACACCGACCCCCGACGCGTTGCCGTACGTCGACCCGCAGGATCCCGGACGGCTGGTGTTCGCCGGCGCCGCAATCGCCGCGCCCTGTCCGGTCGCCCGACAGGTCGCAGCAGTTCACGACACGGTCCTCGTGCTCTGCGCCACCGGCGGCGCGTGGTACCGCGATTCCGCGGCGACTCCGGCGATATCCCGGGCCGAGTGGACCGCCCTCGAGGTCTCGCCTTCGCGCTCCGTCCTCGCGATCGGAGGTTCGCCGACCGGGTTCGGCCTCGCGCTCGCCGGCTACGGCTGCCCGTGGGTTCCCGGCGCTGCGACCGAACTCCCGTATGTCGAGGTCGGGAACAGCTGCGTGCACCCGATCCACGGGGTTCCCGCATCGCTCGCGCTCGCAGCAGCAGGACCGGACCTGTGGATCCAGAACGATGGCGTGACGTCGATCGTCCCGCGTTCGTCGCTCCACTGACCGACCTCGCGCTCGTGGCTCCCGGTCGACATCGCCGGTGCGGCGAGGCACGACCCGACGGTCGTTGTCCCTCGAGACGCGGCCACGAGATACTGAAGCATGTCTTCCTCAGTCGAACGTCGCTCCAATCCGACTGCCTGGGCCGCGTTCTGGTTCGCACTGGCCGGCCTGGTGCTCATGCCCATCCCGCTGTTCATCGGGCTCATCCTGGGCGGCGCCCTCTCGATCGTCGCGGCGGTCCTCGCCGTGATCGCCCTCTTGAAGGGGCTCGCGCGCAGCGGCAAGGGCATCGCGCCCGTCGTGTTCGCCGCGATCTTCATCGCGCTCACGTGGGGCGGCATCTCGGTCGGCGGCGGCACCATCTGGTAGGTCGGCCGCACGCCGGCGGCGGGGTCAGCGGTTGTCGTCGCCCGTGTCGGCGAGTCCGCTGCCTCCCTCCCCGGAGCCGTTCCAGCTCCAGCCGGTGACCTCGGGGTCGTCCTCGCCGTGTGCCCGGGTGTAGGCCCGGGCGCGCAGCCGGGCATCCTGCATCTCCTGTCGGAGCGGGCCCTCGCGTTCTGAGAGGCCTGGCACCCGATCGATGACGTCGATCACGAGCTGGAACCGATCGAGCTGGTTGAGCATCACCATGTCGAACGGCGTGGTCGTCGTGCCCTCCTCCTTGTAGCCGCGCACGTGGAGCTTGCCGTGGCCGTGCCGCTTGTAGGTCAGGCGATGGATCAGCCACGGATACCCGTGGTACGCGAACACGACCGGGCGATCTTCGGTGAAGATCGCGTCGTAGTCGCGGTCCGAGAGCCCGTGCGGGTGCTCGGTGTCGTTCTGCAGGCGCATGAGATCGACCACGTTGACGACCCGCACCGCGAGGGAGGGGATCCGGTCGCGCAGGATGCTCGCCGCGGCGAGCACCTCGAGCGTCGGCACGTCGCCGGCCGCGGCGAGCACGACATCCGGCTTCTCTCCGGGCTTCTCGGTGCCCGCCCAGTCGAGCAGGCCGATGCCGCGCGTGCAGTGCGCGATCGCCTCCTCCATCGTGAGCCAGTTGGGAGCCGGCTGCTTTCCGGCGACGACGACGTTCACGTAGTCGACCGTTCGGAGGCAGTGGTCGTAGGTCGACAGGAGCGTGTTCGCGTCGAACGGGAGGTACACCCGCACGACCTCGGCCTTCTTGTTCACGACGTGGTCGATGAACCCGGGGTCCTGATGCGAGAGGCCGTTGTGGTCCTGCCGCCAGACGTGCGAGCTCAGCAGGTAGTTGAGCGACGAGACGGGGCGACGCCACGGGATCTTCTTCGACGTGTTCAGCCATTTGGCGTGCTGGTTGAACATGGAGTCGACGATGTGGATGAAGGCCTCGTAGGAGTTGAGCAGGCCGTGCCTGCCGGTGAGGAGGTACCCCTCGAGCCAGCCCTCGCACTGGTGCTCGCTCAGCATCTCCATCACCCGGCCGGCCCGCGCAAGGTGGTTGTCGGCGGCATCGATGGGCCACAGCTCGGCGTTCCACTGCTTGTCGGTCACCTCGAACACGGCCTGCAGGCGATTCGACGCCGTCTCGTCGGGGCCGAAGATGCGGAAGTTCGTGGGGTTCGCCTCGATCACGTCGCGCAGCCAGGTGCCGAGCACCGCGGTCGCCTCGCTCACGGTCTCGCCCGGTGACGGGACGTCGACCGCGTACTCGCGGAAGTCGGGAAGCCGGAGCTCGGTGCGGAGCAGACCGCCGTTGGCCACGGGGTTCGCGCTCATGCGGAGCTTACCCGTCGGCGCCAACGCGGTCGCGAGGGACACCGGGGCGCCCGACTCGTCGAACAGCTCCTCCGGTCGATAGGACTGCAGCCAGGTCTCGAGCAGGCGCAGGTGCTCCTCGGTGTCGCGTGCACTGGAGAGCGGAACCTGGTGCGATCGCCAGTTGTCTTCAGCGGGATGCCCGTCGATCTCCTTCGGGCACGTCCATCCCTTCGGGGTTCGCAAAATGATCATCGGCCAGGCGGGTCGGCCCTCGAGCGCGCCGGCCGCGGCATCCGCCTTGATCTGCGCGATCTGGTCGAGCACGACGTCGAGGGTCGCTGCGAAGCGCTTGTGCACCTCGATCGGGTCCTCACCGTCGAAGCCGCCGGAGACGAGGTACGGGGTGTGGCCGTATCCCCGCATGAGGTCGAGCAGTTCGGACTCGGGGATGCGCGCGAGCACCGTCGGATTGGCGATCTTGTAGCCGTTGAGGTGCAGGATCGGCAGCACCACACCGTCCTGCAGCGGATCGATGAACTTGTTGGAGTGCCACGCGGTCGCCAACGGACCGGTCTCCGCCTCGCCGTCGCCGACGACCGTCGCAACCAGCAGGTCGGGGTTGTCGAACGCGGCACCGTACGCGTGCGAGAGCGAGTAGCCCAGTTCGCCGCCCTCGTGAATGGATCCGGGCGTCTCGGGAGCCGCGTGGCTCGGGATTCCACCAGGGAACGAGAACTGTCGGAACAGCGCCCGCAAGCCGTCGGTCGACTGATCGATGCCCCCGTAGAGCTCGCTGTAGGTTCCGTCGAGATAGGCGTTGGCGACCATGCCGGGACCGCCGTGGCCCGGGCCGGCGATGTAGATCGTGTTGAGGCTGCGCTCCTGGATCGCCCGGTTCAGGTGGGCGTAGACGAAGTTCAGTCCGGGCGTCGTGCCCCAGTGGCCGAGCAGACGCGGCTTGATGTCGTCGCGGGTGAGCGGTCGACGCAGCAGCGGATTGTCGAGCAGGTAGATCTGACCGATCGAGAGGTAGTTCGCCGCCCGCCACCACGCGTTCAACTGCTGCAGCGTGTCGTCGGTCAACGGTTCGCCCGTGCCCGTGGTCCAGCTCTGCGTTGCCTCGTTCGTTGCCATGAAACCGCCCCCGTTTCGCGCCGACGTGCTGCCCATCCCAGCGTTGCAGACACGATCGGAGTGCACAACGAACGGCGGCATCCGACATCCGTCGTTCAACCGCCGGATCCGTCGGAACGCGGTCTCGGGCGCTACTTCAGCCGTTGCAGCGCCGCGAGCAGCTCGGGGCCTCGCCGGTCGTAGATGTCGCCACCGACTCGGATGCCGATCACGAGCAGCACCGCACCGAGCAGGATGCCGAGGGCGAGCGAGATCCAGCCGTAGACGATCTGGCCGCTCACGAAGCTGACGATCGCGAACACGAGTTCGGGCAGCACGAGCACGGCGAGGATGCCCCACGTCGCGAACAACGACAGCGTCAGGCTGAAGCCCCCACCGGGCTTCGACTTGAACGGGCTCTCGCCGGGTGCTGGCACGGCGAAGACGAACCGCCCCGAGACGAGCGAGGACAGCCCGAATCCGCTGAGGAGCACGCCGACGGTGATGCCGAGCAGGCCGGGCAGCGCCGTCCACGCCCCGGTCAGCCACACGGTTGCGAGCACCGTCAGCAGCGATAGCGGCACGGCGAAGACCGCGAGCGCGAGCACGCGGCCGATCCGGTCGTCGCGACCGCTCACGCCTCGCTGCAGGTGCAGCGCGAACGCGGTGTTGTCGTACGAGACGTCCGCGTAGATCGACAGGGCGAGCAGGAAGGCGATGATCGGTCCGACGGAGTTCAGCGGCGTGAGGTCGCCGTTCGAGCCGGCGTAGACCAGCACGAACACGGGCACGAGCGGCAACGTGATCAGCGACTGCGCATACCGGGGGTCGCGGATCCAGTACGTGAGCGCCCTGGCCGCGACAGCGCCTGCCGGGGTCCCGGGGAAGACGCCGAAGAAGCCGAGCCCGCGCTTCGCGGCCTTGGCCGGCATCGACCGTGCCGGCGTCTCCAACGCCTTGGCGAGGCCCCATCGCCAGGCGAGCGCGAACACGACCAGCGTCGCGACGCCGATCAGGAACTCCAGGCCGGCGCGCCCGAACTGCCCGGCGGCGACGTCGGCGGGGACCGCCCAGATCGCGCCGAACGGCGTCCACGCGACGATCGAGGCGATCTGCGGGAGCGAGTCGAAATCATCGCTCAACAGCCGCTGGAGGCCGAGGATGATCGGCCCGAGCAGGATCAGCGGAATGAAGACCACGAGGCCCTTCGCCTCGCGGAACCGCCGGCCCTCGCCGATGACCGAGACGAGCGCGACGAGCATCCGCGATCCGATGACGCAGGTGAGCACGCCGATCACGGCGCACACGACGGCGGCGAGCGCGGCGAGCGGATACCGCCACCAGGTGAGCGTCGTGGCGAGCGCGGCGACCGAGGTCACGATGCCGGGGACCCCGAGCACGCCGCTCACGGCGAGCCCGACGAGCAGCTTGGGAATCGGGATCGGGAACGCCACGAGTCGTGCGGGTTCGACGGTCTGGTCGATGCCCGAGGTCAGCACGGGAAGGAACGTCCAGCCGAGCACGAGCGCGGCACCGGCGAGCACGACCGCTGTTCGAGCCACGTCGATCGGCGCGAACCCGAGCCCGACGAGCCCGGCGACGACGCCGATCAGGATGCCGAGACCGTAGAGCCCGCCGATCACGACCGCGACCATCTGCCATGGGCTGCGCTGCAGCGCGTTCCAGAGCAGCAGGAAGCGGAGCCTTACGAGAGTCGCAACCATTCGGGGCCTCCTCCCGCTCGGCGTCCGCCCACGAGTTCGACGAACCGGTCTTCGAGCGTCGACCCGGCGCGCACCTCGTCGGTCGTGCCCGACGCGAGCACCCGGCCCTCGGCGATGACGGCGACGTGGTCGCACATGCGCTGCACGAGGTCCATCGCGTGACTCGAGACGATGACGGTGCCGCCGGAGCCGACGAACCCGTCGAGGATGTCGCGGATGTTCGCCGCCGACACGGGGTCGACCGATTCGAACGGCTCGTCGAGCACGAGCAGGCGCGGCGCGTGCACCAGCGCGCATGCGAGCGCGATCTTCTTCGTCATGCCGGCCGAGTAGTCGACGACGAGCGTGCCTCCGGCGCTCTCGAGGTCGAGCAGCTGCAGCAGGTCGGCGGCGCGCTCGGCGACCACCTCGCGCGGTAGGCCGCCGAGCAGCCCGGCATAGGTCACGAGTTGGATGCCGGAGAGACGGTCGAAGAGCCGAACACCGTCGCTGAGGATTCCGACGAGCTTCTTCGTCTCGATCAGGTCGTGCCAGACGTCGACGCCGTGGAGGCGGATCTCGCCGGCATCCGGTCGCAGCAGGCCGGTGGCCATCGAGAGCGTCGTCGTCTTGCCGGCGCCGTTCGGCCCGACCAGGCCGAAGAACGACCCGCTCGGCACGTCGAGGTCGAGGCCCGCGACGGCGACCTTGTCGCCGAACTGCTTGACCAGCCCTCGGATCTCGAGGGCGGGCGCGGCCCCCGTGGGTCGAGCATCGTCCATCATGCGGATCTCCGATCGGTTCGTTTGGAGCGAACCCGATCCACACTACGAACACCCCCGCTTGGAAAGATCCCCCTTGCGGCGGATTCACGTCCCTCGTACGGGGGCCGAGAAGGGCGAGCGGGCTTCAGGCCCGCGCGGCGAGCAGCTCCTCCATGAGGGCGATCTCCGCGTTCTGACTCGTCACGACCGACGTGGCGAAGGGCGTGACGAGCGTGTTCGTCGAGCGCTCCAGCACCGCGTCGGCCATCTCGATCGCGCCCCGGTGGTGCGCGATCATCAGCTCGAGGAAGATCCGTTCGGCATCCACGCCGGTCGCGGCCTGCAGTTCGGCGATCTGCTGCGGGGTCGCGAGGCCCGGCATCGGCTGCCCGGGCTCGTGCGTCCCGCTGTCGTGCGCCTCGTGGTCTGCAGCGTCCGACGGAGGCCGGGTCATCCACGTCATCGACGGTTCGGATGCCGCCTGCGGGAGTCCCCACGACCGCAGCCACCCGTACAGCTGGCCCGCCTGCTGCGACTGCGTCTGCGCGATGTCGTACGCCAGCAGCCGGATGTCGGGGTCGTCGGTCTCGTCGCGGACGATCATCGCGAGCTCGGCGCCCTGGAGGTGGTGCACCTGCATGTCCCGCGAGAACCCGGCCTCGGCGCTGGTATCGGTCGGCGTCGGGTCGGCGAGGGTGCTGAGCCGGCCGATCGAGAAGGCGACGACCGCGACGACCACGAGGGCGACGGATGCGGCGATGAGCACCGACATCCGCCCGACGGAGCCGTTCCGAGCGGTCATGCGACCTTGCCGGGGCCGTCCACGGCGCCCGTGCATGGCGCGCCGGGCTCGGGAACGTCGCCGCTCTGCCAGTACTCCTCGATGAACGTCTCGATGCGCGGATCGTCCACGTCGTCGACGGACAGCTGCGTGTTCCATCCGCTGAGCACGATCGGAGCGGGCAGCTCGCTGAACGGCGAGAGGATCACGTAGGTCGACGGCAGCTTCGCGCGCAACGCGGTGACATCGGCCTCGGACAGCGACGGGTCGTAGGTGATCCAGAGCGCGCCGTGCTCGAGCGAGTGCACCGCGTTCTCGTTCGGCACCTGCTCGGTGTAGACGCCGCAGTTCAGCCACATCGGGTTGTGGGGTCCGCCGGCCGGCGGCGTCTGCTCGTAGTCGACGGCGCCCTGGACGTGCGAGGACTCGTTCTCGAACGTCTCGACGCCCTCGATCTCGACGCCCGTGCCGCCGGCCGCGTAGGTTCGCGGTTGCGGGGTCAGCACGATGGCCGTGACGACGAGGGCGACGATCGCCGCACCGCCGACGGCCGCCGACCAGATCCCGATGCGGCGGTTGCGCTTCGCGCGGGCCTCGCGCTTCCGGTGCTCCTCGAGCTTCCTGGCGCGTTCCTCCGCTCGCTCCTGCTTGAGGCGTGCAGCCTGCTTGACCTTCGGGGGAACGGGCGGGGTCGCGCTCACGCGGGGGCCTCTCTCGTGGGGGTCGGAACTTCCATCCGACCCCACCTCGCTGGGAGAACGCCGTTGCGTCGACGAGCGCGCGGCCGCGCATGCTCTCGGGCATGCAACCAATCGGATCGGGCGTCGGCTCCGAATACCCGATGACACGCGAAACGAGGTGCCCCGGATGACCACCGCTCCCCGACGACGTGCCGGTCTGGGCACCGACCGGCATCCCGAGATCTCCGAGCCCGACGGATGAGCCATGCCCTCCTCTCACGAACCGCGCCGCCGCGCAAGCGGCGGTCCGACCGACCCGGCTCTGACATGCTGGGTATCGTGGTCGCCGTTGCAGAACAGTTCGAGGAGCACCCTCGCGCGCTCGAAGAGCTGCTCGTCGCAACCGCGTCGGGCGACCGTGAGGCGTTCGGCCTCCTCTACGACGCGACATCGGCGCGGGTCTTCGGCCTGGTCCGTCGCCTGCTCGTCGATGCGGCGCAGGCCGAGGAGGTGACGCAGGACGTGTTCCTCGAGGCATGGCAGACGGCCGCGCGGTTCGACCCCGAACGCGGCTCCGCGATCCCGTGGCTGCTCACGCTCGCCCACCGCCGGGCCGTCGATCGCGTTCGCGCGTCGCAGTCCTCGCGCGAACGCGACCTGAAGGCCGGCATCCGCGATCTCGACGTGCCGGTCGACGAGGTCGCCGAGGCGGCCGAGATCGCGATCGAGCACGAGAAGGTCGCCGAGGCGCTGACCAGGCTCAGCCCCGCGCAGCGCGAGTGCATCTCGCTCGCCTACTACGGGGGCTGCACGCAGTCCGAGATCGCGGCGAGACTCGAGGTGCCGCTGGGCACGGTGAAGACCCGGCTCCGAGATGGCATGATCCGATTGCGAGACGTATTGGGGGTGACGACATGAGCCGAGCGGATGACGCGGGCGACGACCTGCGCGACCTGGCACCGGCGTACGCACTCGACGCGCTCGACGAGTTCGACCGCGCCCGGTTCGAGCGCGCCCTCGCCGTCTCCCCCGAGCTGCAGGCCGAGGTCGCCGCGTTCCGCGAGATCGCGTCGGGCCTCGGCGAGGCAGTCGAGCCCGTCGCACCTCCGGCCTCGCTCAAGGCGGGCCTGTTCGATCGGCTCGACTCGGCACCTCAAGAACGGCGGGCGGATGCCGCGGCCACCGCCGCACCGGTCGACCCGACGCAGGTCGGGCCCGAGTCCGTCGCCCCCGTTCCCTCGGCACCCGTCGAGCCCGCGGCATCCGTGGCCCCCGCCGTCGAGGCGACGCCCGCAGGCGGAGCCGCGCCCGCACCTGAGGCCGACCGTGCTCCGGCGCCCGTCGCCGACCTCGCCGCGCGCCGCGCGCGCCGACGCCTCGCGATCGCCTGGTCTTCGGCCGCGGCCGTCGTGCTGCTGATCGCGGGCGCCTTCATCGGCGCGAACTGGTTCGGCCCGAACGGCTGGGGCGCGCAGCGCGAGATGGCGGCGCTGGCCGCGGCATCCGATGCGCAGCAGACCGTCGCCCCGGTGGCCGGCGGTGGCGAGGTGACCCTGGTGTCCTCGGCCGAGCAGGGGCGGAGCGCGGTCCTCGCCTCGGGCCTCACCGAGCTCGGCGACGCGCACACCTACGAGCTCTGGTACATCGACGAGGCCGGCGCGATCTCGGCGGGCACGTTCGACGTCGCCGGCAGCGACGAGGCGTGGCGCATCCTCGAGGGCGACTTCGCCCCGGGTGTCGCGGTGGGCATCACCGTCGAACCGGCCGGCGGTTCGCCGCAGCCGACGACCGACCCGGTCGCGGTCATCCAGACCTGATCTCCCCCGGCGCGTTGCGGTGCAACGCCGAGGTCGTGCGCGATGCTGGCATCCGGGCGCGTTCGGCCCGGATCGAGGGGGTCGCGTGTTCGAATCGGATGTCTCGGAGGTCGAGCAACGGGCGTCCACCGGCGCACTGCCCGGCTGGTCGCAGGTCGACGAGCTGCTGCACGAAGCGCATCGACGCTACGCGGGGCTCGACGAGGGAACCGTCGCCGACTACATCCCGGTGCTCGCCGAGGCGGACCCGTCGCTGTTCGGCCTCTCGCTCGTCGAGACCGACGGCGGAGCGCACCACGCCGGTGACGCCCAGACGGCATTCTCGATCCAGTCGATCTCGAAGGCGTTCGTCTTCGCGCTGGTCTGCGACGAGATCGGCCATGAGCTCGTGCACGAGCGCGTCGGCGTCAACAACACGGGCCTGCCCTTCAACTCGGTCATCGCGCTCGAACTGAACGACGGCAGCCCGATGAATCCCATGGTGAACGCGGGCGCCATCGCGACGACCGGCCTGGTGGCGGGCGGCTCGCTCGAGGAACGCTGGGAGCGCATCCGCTCCGGACTGTCGCGGTTCGCCGGGCGCGAGCTCGCGCTCGACCACGAGGTGCTCCGCTCGGAGTCGGAGACGAACCACCGCAACCAGGCCATCGCGCGGCTGCTGCAGAGCTACGGGCGGCTCGACGACGACCCGGCCGACGTGGTCGACCTCTACACACGGCAGTGCTCGCTCGCCGTCACGGCCGAGGACCTCGCCGTCATGGGCGCGACGCTCGCCGACGGCGGCGTGAATCCGATCACGGGCGACCAGGTCGTGTCGGCCGAGGTCAGCCGCGACACGCTCGCCGTGCTCGCCTCGTGCGGCATGTACGAGCGGTCGGGCGAGTGGCTCTACGAGATCGGCCTGCCCGCCAAGTCGGGCGTCACCGGGGGCATCGTCGCCATCGTCCCCGGCAAGGGCGCGATCGGCGCGTACGCGCCGCGGCTCGACCCGGCCGGCAACAGCGTGCGCGGCCAACGCGCATGCGCGTTCCTCTCGCGGGCCCTCGGGCTCAACCTCTTCGCCTCGCTCGCGCACTCGAATTCCGGAGGAGCCTCATGACCGACACCACCGCCTCACCGTCGTCGCCGCCCGCGTCGCCGACGCCCGCGTCATCGGAGGAACGCCGATCCTGGGCACCCATGGTGGGCCTCTTCCTCGCCCAGGTGCTGATGTCGTTCAACGTCGCCGCCCTGCCGATCTCGCTCGGCGGCATGGTCGAGGACTTCGGCGTGCCGCCGACGGTCGCCAGCACCACGATCGTCGTCTACGGCCTCGCGGTCGCCGCTCTCGTCATGACGGGTGCGAAGCTCGGCCAGCGCATCGGGTGGGTGCTGATCTTCCGCTGCGTGCTCGTGGTGTTCGCGGCATCGTCGCTCATCATGATCCTCTCGCCGACGATCGGCTGGGCGATCGCCGGGCAGGTGCTCGCGGGCGCCGCCGCCGCCATCATCGTGCCCGCCCTCGTCGCGCTCATCGCCGAGAACTACCGGGGCACCCAGCAGGCCACGGCCGTCGGCTCGCTCGGCTCGGCGCGCGCGTTCTCGGGCATCAGCGCGTTTCTCATCGGCGGCACGCTCGGCACGTTCGTCGGCTGGCGTCCGATCTTCTTCATCACGCTCGCCCTCGCGATCGCGGTCTTCGCGCTGAGCTTCGGGCTGCGGTCCGACCGCGGCGACCGGTCGGTGCGCATCGACCTCGTCGCGTCGCTGCTGATCGGCGCGGCGATCGTGCTGCTGACCCTCGGGTTCAACAACCTCAACGCCTGGGGCATCCTGCTCGCCGACCCCGACGCCCCGTTCGACGTACTCGGCCTCTCGCCCGCGCCGATCTTCGTGGTGGTCGGGCTGATCCTCGGGCAGGCCTTCTTCCTCTGGACGAGGCGACGCATGCGCCGGGGCCAGGAGCCCCTCGTGAACCTGAGCGTGCTCGGGCACTCCCGCGAACGTTCCGCCGTCTACGCGATGTTCATCATCGTCTCGATGGAGGCCGCGGTGAACTTCACCGTGCCGACCTACATCCAGGTCGTGCAGGGCCGCACCCCGTTCGACACCTCGCTCGCGATGATGCCCTTCAACCTGACGGTGTTCATCACCGCGACGCTCATCGTGCGGTTCTACCGTCGCCACAGCCCGCGCACCATCGCGCTGTTCTCGTTCGGCCTCACGACCGTCGCGCTCATCTGGCTCTCGTTCGTCGTGACGAACAACTGGGAGACCCTGCCGACGATCCTCGGCCTCGTGCTGTTCGGCATCGGCCAAGGCGCACTCGTGACCCTCGTTTTCAACGTGCTCGTCACGGCGGCACCGAAGGAACTCGCGGGCGACGTCGGGTCGATCCGCGGCACGACGCAGAACCTCGCCTCGGCCGTCGGCACCGCGGTCATGGGCGCCCTGCTCGTCACGATGCTCACGCTGAACGTGGCCGGCGCCGCCGCCGAGCATCCGGAACTGCCCGACGAGCTCATCGCGCAGGTCGACCTCGACGAGGTGAACTTCGTCAGCAACGACGACCTCCGCGCGGTGCTCGAGCAGACCACCGCGACGCCGGCACAGGTCGACGCGGCCGTGACCCTCAACGAGGAGGAGCGCCTGCACACGCTCAAGCTCGGGTTCCTGATCCTGGCCGGGCTCAGCGCCATCGCGGCGATCCCCGCCTCGCGCCTGCCCCGGTACCGTCCGGAGGAGATCCCCGACCCGTCGCCCTCCGAGTAACCCGTTCCGACGCGTCGCCGCCGCGCCTCACCGGTCGGCGCCGTGCTCGGTGCGGTGGGCGGATGCCGCGGCTCGAGCTGGATTCCCCTGATGCCGCCGTGGCCGGCCGAGGTTACACTCCGGGTTCATGGACATGTTGAGGGGCGACGCGATCGCCGCAGCCGAGCTGACCGACTGGCGCAAGCTCGCCCAGGGGCTGCATGCCAGGTACCTCGTCGACGGCTTCAGCGACGCCGCACGATTCGTCGTCGCCGTGGGCGAGGCGGGCGACGCGGTCGGCCACCATCCGCACGTGTCGATCGGCGACGGGCACGTCGACCTCGAGCTGGTCAGCGACGACGCGATCTACCGCGACGACGAGGGAACCGAGTACATCGTCGAGTGGGTCACCCAGCAGGACGTCGACCTCGCGCGACGCATCTCCGAGATCGCCGCCGACCATGCGGTCACCGCCGACCCGGCCTCGGTCAGCGAGGTGGAGCTCGGCCTCGACACCGCCCGCTCCGCGACCGTCGCCCCGGTCTGGGCGGCCCTCCTCACGGGGAGCGCCGAGTCCCAGGGCCGCGGATCACCCAGCGACGAGGTCCGCGATGCGACGGGTCGGGTGCCGAATCTCTGGTTCGGCGACGGCGATGCCGAGACCGACGCCGATGCCGATGCCGTCGCGACTCCGCGTCAGCGGTTCCACGTCGAGGTGTACGTGGCACCCGAGTCGGCCGAGCAGCGGATCGCCGCCGCGGTCGCCGCGGGCGGCACCGTCGTCGACGACAGCGACGCCCCCGGGCTCACGGTGATCGCCGATCACGACGGCAACACGGGCGTCGTCTGCGTCGACGTGTCCGCGGCGAAGAAGGGCTGAGCCCGCAGCAGCCGCGCCACCGTGGCGACGGTCCTCCGTCGCTACCAGGGCATCGGCCGGTCGCCCCCGCGCTCGGAGTCGTCGGGGAAGTGCGGCAGCTCGGTTCCGCCGGCGCGGATGCACAGCCAGCGCAGCTCGCCCGTGCCGCCCGGCGTCGCCCGCCAGGTGCGCCAGACGCCCTGCCCGACGCGCACGACCGAGCCGGGGCCGACGTCGATCACCTCGTCGTCGAGCCCCATCTGACCCTGGCCCTCGAGGAACACGTAGAGCTCCTCGACCTTCGCGTGCCGGTGCCAATAGCCCGCCTGCTCCCCCGGCTGCAGCGCGTTCGCCGTCATGCCGAGGTACTGCATGGTCAGCTCGTGGTCGACGACGCGGCGGCCGTCGCGGGAGCTGTCGGGGCGGAATCCGCCGAAGTGAGATCGCCACGCGTCGAGTCCGCCGATGTCCAGAACCTGAAAGTCGCTCACCCGCGCAGCCTATCGACCTGAAACACTCGGGTAACGCGGGATGCCTACACTGGTGCAGGCCGAGGGGGCCCACGGAACACCGAGGGCCCTCGCGGCGTTTCTTCGCTCCGATCCCCGCACCACCCCCGCGGGCAACGAGAGGCCACGACCCATGACCGCGAACCAACCCGTCACCGTCTCGATCCGCCGAGAGGTCGACCCCGAACGCATCCCCGAGGTGACCGCCTGGGTGCAGGCCGGCATCAACCGCGCGAACCGGTATCCGGGGTTCCTCGGCTCCGGCTGGGTTCGCGCCGGCGAAGACGTGCACGTCTGGCACATGCTCTATCGCTTCTCGAGCGAGGCGACGCTCGACGCATGGGAGCACTCCGCCGAACGCGCCGAGTGGCTCGCCACGGGCGAGGGCCTCGTACGGTCCGAGCGCTCACGTCGACGCACCGGCATCGAGGGATGGTTCGACGAGCCGCCGACCGGGTCGATTCCGGTCGTCGACCCGCACGCGACATCCGAAGCAGACGATCTGCCGCCGGCACCGCCGCGCTGGAAGCAGGCCGTCACGATCTGGCTCGGGTTCTTCCCGGTGAACCTCGTCTTCACGTACCTGGTATCGCCGGTGCCCGGGTGGAACGGGTTGCCCATCTGGCTGCGCGTGCTCGCGACCACCCTCGTGCTCACGCCGATCATGACGTACTGGGTGCTGCCGTTCGTGACGCGCTCGCTGCGCCGCTGGCTCGCCCCGCGCACCACTTGAGCGGATGCCGCGGGCGGGCGCCCGCGCTCGGGCGCATCACGACGGCGGGGTGCCCCCCTAGATGCACTTGCCGGCCTCGGCGATCTGCGCGTCGCTCGGGCGGCCATAGGCCTGGATGCCCGATCCGTCGACGTCGTACCCCGAGGCGATGGCCCACGCCGTCGCCCACATCTCGTCGTCGCCGTTGAACACCGGACCCGAGTAGAGCGGCTCGCACTCGGGCCGGACGACCTGCGCGTGGCCGACCTCGTGCACGACGACGGCCTTCGCGTTGATGTCGTCGGTGAAGTACCAGCCGATGCTGTGGCTGAGCTCGATGGTCGCCCAGCCGCCGTCGCCGTAGCGGTACAGCGCGGTGCCGGCGTACCAGTTGTCGTCGCTCGACTTTCCGGCCACGACGTTCGCCCAGACGAAGTCGAGGTTCACGCCGTGCGCGATCGACCTGGCGAAGTCCTCGATCGGGCCTCGTGCGGCATAGTCGGCCTCGGCGCGACGCGCCTGCTCGGCACCCGCCGACGCCCGCATCGCGTCGACGGCCGTCGCGAGCGCCCGGTAGGCGCCGGAGCTGTCACGGGCCTCGAGCCATCCGTCGCCGGACTGGTCGATGCCGTGCTGCACGGCGATGCGGGTCTCGTAGGTCGCGACCTGGTTCGCGTCGAGCAGGGCGGCAGCGCTCTCGGCAGCCGACGCGTAGAAGGCGACGCGGGCGGTATCCGCTGCGGCCGCGGCCGCTTCGGTGTCGAACGTCGCCATCGTCAGGTCGTCGAGTTCGTCGACGAGCACCTGCGCCCGCTCGCGAGTCTCGAGGATCTCGACGACACTGACCCACGCCGGGCGCACGGCGCTCTCGTCGTACGCGATCGGCTCGGGCAGCGCCGGCACCTCGGTCGCGGCCAACTCGGTCGCACTGGCGGATGCCGCCTCGAGCACGCCGGCGAGGTCGGCGGTGCCGAGGCCGTCGACCGCGATCGCCGTGATTGCGGCGCCGTTCTGGCCCGCGGAATCGGCACGCGTGATCGCGGCCTTCAGATCGCCGACGGCGTCGTCGGCCCGCTGCTCGATCTCGAGCGACTTGGCGATGTGGTCGTTGCGCACGGTGTGCGCGACGTACCCCGCCCCGAGGTACGTGCCGGTCGCGCCGAGCACCGCGATCGAGACGGCGAGCACGGGCACCCACCACGAGGTGCGGCGGTGCGCCTCGGCGGATGCGTCAGCTGGCGCGTCGAGCAGCGCGTCAGCGGTCGCGTCGGGCAGCACCTCGGCGGGTGCGTCGAGCGCGTCGGCGGGCGCGTCTGGCGCGGTTGGAATTTCGGGCATCGGGAGTGGCCTCCGGGTCGGGCCGCAGGGGCGGTTCGATGAACCTACCTGCCGCCGCCCCGACTTCGCCACGCGAGCGCGTCACGCTTGGGTAACAGGCGGTCGGATGCCGCAGGCGGCCGCCCGCGGCATCCGCTCACGACTCCGCGGGCTCGCTGCCGTCGCCCGCCGCACGCCGCAGCCCGCGCTGTTCGCGGATGCGCCGCACCACGAGCACCGCGAGGCCGATCGCGATCGCCCCGTAGACGAGGTAGTCGAGGTACTGCAGCCAGTGGTCGATCGCCTGGTGCTGCGTGCCGAGGGCTGCGCCGACCCCGATGAGCAGGGAGTTCCATGCAGCCGAACCGAGCGTGGTGAAGAGCACGAACGTGAGCAGCGGCATCCGATCGGCGCCTGCTGGAAGCGAGATCAGGCTGCGCACACCCGGGATCATGCGCCCGAACAGCACCGACCAGCGCCCGTGCCGGTGGAACCACTCGGCGCCGCGCTCGAGGTCGGTGCGGCTGACGAGCCTGGTCCACGCGATCCAGTCGATGGCCCGCTGGAGGCCGATCACGGCGCCGAGCGCGTAGAGCAGCAGGGCGCCGAGCACCGACGCGAGCGTCGACCACGCGATGAGCCAGCCCAGGTGCAGGTCGCCCGACTGGCTGAGGTAGCCCGCGAACGGCAGGATCACCTCGCTCGGGATCGGCGGGATCAGCACCTCGAGGAACACGAGCACGCCCACGCCCGCATCGCCCATGGCGTTCAGCACGTCGGCGGCGAATCCGGTGAGGCCCGTGAAGCCGTGGTCGGCGGCGTCGAGGGTCGCGGTCGCGAGTGGGAGGGTCTGCAGGGGAGTCATGCGGCTCCGATGGTCGGCGGTCGGTGAGGGGTGCCCGTCGGCTCGACCACGCTATCGGCCGTCGATGAACACCGCCTGAGCACGCGCGGGCGGCACGTCCGGCCGACGCATGACGGATGCCGCGGCAGGCCCCGACGCCTTCCCGTGATCCGGCGCGCTCCGGATTAGCCTGTCGGCATGGCCGTCAGTCGGAGCCGCGCGGCGGTGTACGCGCGTCGGCGAAAGCGTCGCATGGCGCAGAACACCCACGACCTCAGCGCCGAGCAGTGGGAGGCGATGACGGCCGAGTGGCGCGGCTGCGCGTACTGCGGCGCGAGCGACCGGGCCCTCCAGAAGGACTGCGTGCAGCCGATCTCCCGTGGCGGCCGCTACACGCTCGGCAACGTCGTGCCCGCCTGCGGCGCCTGCAACGCGAGCAAGTCCAATGACGAGGTCACGTCGTGGCTTCGTCGCAAGAAGCTCGACGAGCGCGCGTTCCTCATCCGCCACCACGAGATCGGCACGCTCCTGAAGGCGCGCTTCGCAGTTCCGGATGTCGCGGGCGACTGAGGCATCCCTGATTCCGGAGTTCGCGAAACGACTCGAGGGGCGACCGTCACCGTCATCACCATGTTCTCGGCGCCAAGGGTATGAAGTACGCCAAGGAGGCCGATCTACCAGCTCGCCCGCTGACCGGCCGCTGATCAGTCTCGGTCAGGCGCCTCCGCGCCACGCCCTGCGGAGCATCTCTTCGGCCTGCCAGACCAGCGACTCACGCGAGTCCTGCAGGATCACCGACCCTTCACCGTGCACTTCGATCGTCCAGTCGGCCATCTCCTCGGCGGAGTGGATGTCCAAGAATCGGATGAGGGCGACGATGTCTTCGGCGTCCTTCCTTCTACCGGCCGCCATCTTCATGGCTAGCAGCCACCGGGGCGACGCGAGCCGCACGGTCAGTCCGCCGAACGTCAGCGTCTTCGCTTCGGTGTCTTCCGTCTTCGCCCACGTCGGGATGTATGACTGGATGGACGAGTTCAGCCAGTGCGATGAGATCCCCCGCTCGCGCGCGATCTCTTGCCCGACCTCGATCGCCAGGTGCAGGTTCGAGAAGAGCGCGTCGACATCCTCGGTGCTTTTGCGTGAGTCGAGGAGTACCGCGATCGCGGCGCCGCCGACGACGTAGGCGTCTACCTTCTCGTCGCGGTCAGCGAGACGTTCCCCGAGCTCGGTGAGGAGCTCGAGAAGTTCATCCGCGGTGAACAGCCTCGGCTCGTCGTCAGGCAACGAGAAGGTCCCGCTCGCGCATCAAGATGCCCTTCTCACGGAACTCCGGCTCCGCCGCCTGACGGATCATGTCGAGGTACCGCTCAGTGGGGCGTCCTGGTGTTGCCGGCAGCCACTCCTCCGAGAGTGCAGGCTTTCGCGTCCATGCTGGCGGCCGGATCTTCCGCCGTTTCGCGTCCCATGCGATCGCGGTCGCGAGCAGTGTGTCCCACCGGGGATCGCCGGTCGTCGGCGGCTCTCGGAGGAAGTCCAGGATCTCCGCGCGCGTGCGGGCGTGACGGAAGTGGTCGAGCGACTGGATGGCGATACGGAGCGCGGTGTCCTCGTCGTTCTCGGCGAGCTCCTTCGACATGGACGCGGCCGCGGTTCGGGCAGTGAGGAGGTGTTTCGCGGACATCGGGGCGTCCTGCGCCTCGGTCGAAAGGTCAGCACCCATCGCCTTCAAGGCCCGCTTCAGGGTCGACAGCTGGATCGTCTCGTCCCGTTCGGACCGTTCCATCTGGGAGATCGCGCCGGCTGTCACACCGAGCTTGTCGGCGAGGTCGTAGATCGTCATGCCGAGCCGCTTACGGGTGTCGCGGATATGCGCTGACATGGCGACCTCCTCTGGATCTTGTATAGCTCTAACTATACCTCACCGCGGGACATTCCCGCCTGGCGCGACGCTGGCGCAGGGCCCCGCAACGAAAAGCGCGAGCCGCACAGCGAGTCTGAATCGCCACGGCGTTTCAAGGAGACTCAACTCCTGCGAGGGGTCGCTCGGCAGGTACTAGAGCTCGCGAAGGGGCTGCGTGCGCTCGCCACCGGCGTCCCCGGTGTTGACGGTCCCCTGCGGTTCGAAGAGGAGGGCCGTGACCTCCTCGTCGGCGCGGGGGCAGTGCTCGACTCCCGCAGGGACGACGAACACGTCGTCGGGACCGAGGTGGACGTCCCGATCGCGCAACTGGATGACGAGGTTGCCGGTACGCACCATGAACAGCTCGTCGGTGTCGGGGTGCGTGTGCCAGACGAACTCCCCGAGCAGCTTGACGACCTTGACGTCGTAGTCGTTGATACTCGCCAGCCGGTGCGGCTGCCACGGCTCCGCGATCGCGTCCAGAGCCCGGTTCACGTTGCGCACGTCACTCGTCATGAGGACATGATCGCGCAGTCCTCGCGGTGGGGGCCGGACGCATCGCGCTGGCTCGGGTCCGGTGGTGGCAGACTCTGAAGGACTTCGCATCGATGAGGATGCTCATCCGATCTCGCGAAGGTAACTCGCCGTTCGAGACGAGTGCACTCCCCCGCGACTCCGCCGGCAAGCTGTTCCGTATGGGGCTGATCACGAACCTGCTCAATCCCAAGGTCGCGATCCTCTACCTGGCACTGATCCCGCAGTTCATCGATCCGGCAGCCGGGAACGTCGTCGCTCAGGGGTTCCAACTCGGTGCGATACAGATCCTGGTCGGGGTGACGGTGAACGCGGCGATCATCCTCGCCGCGGGCTCGGTCGCGGTGTTCCTTCAGAGCAAGCCCGCCTGGATGCGTTGGCAGAAATGGGTCACCGGCACGCTCCTCGGCGCCATCGGGATCAAGCTGGCGATCGACGCACCCACGCCCGCGGTCTCCAGCTAGCTCACCGAGAGGCGACCAAGCGGGGAACCGCACGCCTGCACAAGTCCGCTGTCCGAGCACGTCATGCGCGGCTGATCCCGCCCGTTTCAGGGACGCGGATGGTTACTCGACAACGACGACGTAGGCCTCATCGTGGGATTCTGCCCAGTCGGTAGCCGCCGCGACCATCGCGTCTCGGTCACTGGTGCCTGCGAGCTCGGTCCCGCCGGATTCGTCGACGGAGGAGATCGTGCCCCAAACGCCGAAGTCCCGGTAGACGATGACGACGGTGCGACCGATTTGGTCCGCGTATGAGGTCGCCACCTCGCGGATGCTTCTCCGGCCCGCCATGGGCGCGAACTCATCATCGGTCTGTGCCTGCGCCGCGCCTGGCGCCGCATCGGCGACGATCTGGTCGATGACCGGCTGCGGGAGGGGCTGTCCGGGCGTCACCACGACGACAGAGCCATCGTGAAGGGCGATGTCACGAGGGGCGTGCCTCGCGAGTACCTGCTTCTCGAACTCGGAGAGCTCGCCGTCCCCGTCTGCGTCCCCTTCGATTGGAGCAGAGGCCGCCGCGTCCGGGGTCGTGTCAGGGTCGGGCAGGTGCGATGCATCCACCGCGGTACAGCCAGTGAGCAACGGAAGGACCAGCAGCGCGGTGAGGGCGACGCGGCCAGTCAGGGTCTTCGCCATGCGGAGAATCTATCGCCCGCGGCCACCTCTGCGATCTGGGTAGCCCCAGCGACCAAGACACGCAGACCGTAAGCCGATCCACCTGCGGGCCACTATTCGATTCCACGGCGAGGCCGACGCATCGCTGTGATCAGTCAACTCGTAGGTCAGGACCGATGACTTGATCAGGATCTAGCCCTTGATGAGTCAGGTCGATCCGAACCCTCCGGATGTAGTCCGTCACGCACGTCTGGACCTGTACCCAGTCGTGAGGAGAACTCCGCGTGTCTGGGGCGAATGAAGAGAAGACGTACCAACCCGGGCCCTCGCTGAGGATCGTGACAGTGCCTTGTTCTTCAAAGGACAGGGAGTCGAACCGGAAGTCGTTCCCGTTGCCTCCGATGAGCCAGGTCGTCAACGAACGCGCGAGCTCGACGATCGGAAAGTAAGGCTCCACATAGATCAAACTCCCATCGTCGTCGAGGAGCTTGAGATCCGCCTCGATGGCGATGAGGTAATCAGCAAGTAGGTCGCCGTGGAGATCGCTGAAGTCGATGTTGGAGTACTCAATCCTCATCATCCCTGCCGTCCGTCAGAGAATGAGATCGACCGGGAGCGGCTCCGCGCGCACTTCATCCATGCAGCATGGCATCGCCGTGGTGTGGAAACCATCTAGAACGTCCCGCAGACGGATCCCTCGCCGGGCTAACGAGGGAGATCGTCGACCTCCGTGAGGCGATGCGCGACGACCCCGGCGTGTCGGTAGCGCGACCATCCGTCGCCATCGGGCGCGTCCCACTGGAGACTGCTGCCGGCACGGTTCAGACGGTCGTGCTCGTCCTTCGTGACCCAACATTTCTGGAGGAGCCGGTCGAAGATCGAGATGAGGTGTTCCGGAGAAGTAGCCGGGCCACCAGCGATCGGAGCATTGTGGGTGTTCGATCTGGGGTCCGCCTGGCTTGGATCGACAATCTCGATCACGATCCGCTTGAACGGGATCACATGCTCCACGACGCGTTGTCCACGCGGTAGCTGCATCGCAGCTTCAGACGCGAACGTGACGTCGTGAGCTTTGTCCAGCCCACGAAGAATCTGGCGTAGACGGTTGCGGCGGCTCGGCAGTCAGGGGGCATCAGAACTCTGACCGAGTCCACGGTTCCCCAGCCGCCGAGCGTTCCGCTTCCTGGTTTGGTTCAAGATCTAGGACCTGCGCAACCGTAGGGTCGTGGCTGATCACGTGGCCGATACCGACGACTCGGTACGAGCTCGCCTCGTCTGGATGACCGTCGCCACAGAGTGCGCACCAGTCCCCATCTGGGCGGGTCACGTAGAGAACCGGGCGGCTCCGGTCAAAAACGTGGGTGCACACGTATGACTTCGTCTCAGCTGAGATCTCGGGGTATGAACCTCGAAAGGTCATCGGCAATCCAATCGGTCGGATCTGGGCGGCTTCAAGGCCCTCTACGCCAGGTGCCCGAGCGCCTTGAGAAGGTCGCCCAGCCACACCAGTTCGAACGTGACGGTGGAGTCGAGGGCTTTGCCGTGGAGGTTGGCCCACGATTCAGTGAGCTGACCGATGGTTGGCGACGGCGGCGGCTTCATCACGTCGTAGATCTCCGGATACGGCATCGAATAGAAGTAGTCCTCCTGCAGCGTGACGGTCGCACCTCTCGTCTGCTCCAGGTGAGTGATCAGTCGATCGAACACTTCGCGGAGGTCCCCGGTGTCGATCGTCAATCCGTTCCACGGTTCCATACGCCGAAGGTAGTGCTCCTGGCAGCATCATTACGTGCTGACTGCTGACCGGTCTTGAGTAGACAAGGTCCCGAGCAGCGCGGTCCTCGCATCGCCGGCCGCGGCGATTCCCGTTTGCCCCGCCCGGTGACGATTCGCGCAAGGGGGGCGTCAACCGCGACAGCGCGGGTGAGGCCCGGCAGGGCCGCCTCACGTGACCGATCGCCGCGGTTCAGCGCGAGCCGCGGATGCGGCGGGAGAGTTCCGCGGCGGCGTCGAGCACTCCGGTCGTCGCGGCATCCGCCGTCTCGTCGGTGGACTCGGTGGAGTAGGTGACGGCGATCGCCGCGGCCGGCCAGCCGAGGTGGTCGACGACGGGTGCGCCGACCGACGCGAGCCCCGGGGTCACCTCGCCGTCCTCGGCGGCCCAGCCGCGCTGGCGCACCTCGGCGAGCACGCGCTTCAGGCGCCCGTAGGTCCACTCAGCGGCATCTGCCTCGGTCGACGGATGCCGCGTGGTGAACGCCGCACGGTCGGGGTAGAGCGCGCGCAGCTGGGCGGGCGGCAGCTCGGCGAGCATGGCCCGGCCGGTGGCCGTGAGGTGCGCCGGCAGGCGCACGCCGACGTCGGTCACGAGCGACGGTCGCCGGGGGGCGCGCTCCTCGACGAGGTAGAGCACGTCGCGGCCGTGGAGCACGGCGAGGTGGCCGCTCTCGCCGAGGCGGTCGACGAGCGCCGCGACGAGCGGTCGCCCGAGACGGGCGAGGGGCTGCTGGCGGCTGAACCCGCTCGACAGCTCGAACGCGGCGATGCCGAGGCCGTAGCGGCGCTCCTCGGGCAGGTGCACGACGAAGCCCCGCTCGGCCATCACGGAGAGCAGGTGGTACACCGTGGATCGCGGCAGCCCGAGCGCCTGCGCGATCGTCGCCGCGGGCACGGGACCGCGCTGCGCCGCGAGGTGGCTGAGGATCGCGAGCGTCTGGTCGGCGGCGGGCACCTTCGACGGCGTCTCCATGCGACCTCCAGCCTGGAACGGACTCTGTCTGGAATCCCGGACGTCAGCGTACTCCAGGGCGTTCCCGCGCGCGCGGACGCAGGCTGGAATGGAGGCATGAGCACCACTGCGCCCGCCAACGCCACCACGTCGCCCGCGACATCCGGCCACGCCACCGAGATCGTCGTCGGCGTCGGCCCGCTCGGCATCGCCGACGTCGTCGCGGTCGCCAGGCACGGGGCATCCGTGGTGCTCGACCCCGCCGCACTCGACGGCGTCGCCGCGAGCCGCGCGATCATCGAGGCACTCGCCGCCGACCCCGAGCCGCACTACGGCATCTCGACGGGCTTCGGCGCGCTCGCCACGACGTTCATCGCCGAGGACCGCCGCGCCCAGCTGCAGGCGAGCCTCGTGCGCTCGCACGCCGCCGGGTCGGGCGCCGAGGTCGAGACCGAGGTCGTGCGCGCGCTCATGCTGCTGCGCCTGTCGACGCTCATGACCGGTCGCACGGGCGTGCGCCGCGAGACCGCCGAGACGTACGCGGCGATCCTCAACGCGGGCATCACCCCGGTCGTGCGCGAGTACGGCTCGCTCGGCTGCTCGGGCGACCTCGCGCCGCTCTCGCACTGCGCGCTCGTCGCGATGGGCGAGGGAGAGGTGCGCGTCGACGGCGAGCTCGCCGAATCCGGCGCCGCCCTCGCCGCCGCCGGGATCACCCCCCTGCGCCTCGGCGAGAAGGAGGGCCTCGCCCTCATCAACGGCACCGACGGCATGCTCGGCATGCTGGCCCTCGCGATCGACGACCTGCGGATGCTGCTCGCCACCGCCGACGTCGCCGCGGCCATGAGCGTCGAGGGGCTGCTCGGCACCGACGCCGTGTTCGCCGCCGACCTCCAGGCGCTCCGCCCGCAGCGCGGCCAGGCGGTCTCGGCAGCGAACCTCCGCGCGCTGCTCGCCGGCTCCCCCATCGTCGCCAGCCACAAGGGCCCCGAGTGCACGCGCGTGCAGGACGCCTACTCGCTGCGCTGCGCCCCGCAGGTGCACGGCGCCGCCCGCGACACGCTCGCCCACGCGGCATCCGTCGCCGATGCCGAGCTCGCGAGCGCGGTCGACAACCCCGTGCTCACGCCCGACGGTCGCGTCGAGTCGAACGGCAACTTCCACGGCGCACCGGTCGCGTACGTGCTCGACTTCCTCGCGATCGCGGTGGCGGATGTCGCATCGATGAGCGAGCGGCGCACCGACCGCTTCCTCGACCGGGCGCGCAACCAGGGCCTGCCGCCGTTCCTCGCGCACGAGGTCGGCGTCGACTCGGGGCTCATGATCGCGCAGTACACGGCCGCGGGCATCGTGTCGGAGCTGAAGCGGCTCGCCGTGCCGGCATCCGTCGACTCGATCCCGTCGTCGGCCATGCAGGAGGACCACGTCTCGATGGGCTGGGCCGCCGCCCGCAAGCTGCGCCGCGCGATCGCCGGCCTCGGCCGCGTGCTCGCGATCGAGGTCATGACGGCCTCGCGCGGACTCGCCCTGCGCGCACCGCTCGAGCCGGGTGCCGCGACGGGCGCGGTCGTCGAGCTCGTCGCCGGCGTCGGCGCCGTGCCCGGGCCCGACCGCTTCCTCTCCCCCGAGATCGAGGCGATCAGCGCGATGGTGGCCGGTGGCGAGGTGCGCGACCGGGCTGCCGCAGCCCTCGGCGCGCCGCTCGCCTGACCGCACACGCGCACGGCCGCCACGACGACTGCGTGACGCCGGCGGCCGCACGCGGCATCCGCTACCCGAACCGGCCGTTGACGTAGTCGAACGTGCGCGGATCGATCGGGTCGGCGAACATCGCCTCGGTGTCGCCGTGCTCGACGATCGCGCCGGGGGTGCCGTGCGACGCGAGGAAGAACGCGCACTGCTGCGACACGCGCTGCGCCTGCTGCATGTTGTGCGTCACGATCACGATGGTGACGTCGTTCACGAGCTCGAGCATCGTCTCCTCGATGACGCGCGTCGAGGTGGGGTCGAGCGCCGAGCAGGGCTCGTCCATGAGCAGCACACGCGGGCGCACGGCGAGCGAACGGGCGATGCAGAGGCGCTGCTGCTGCCCGCCCGAGAGCCCGCCGCCCGGTGCGCGCAACCGGTCCTTGAGCTCGCGCCAGAGCCCCGCCTTCGTGAGGCTCGTCTCGACGAGGTGGTCCTTCTCGTCGCGCGAGGCGCGCACGCCCGTGAGCTTCAGCCCCGCGAGCACGTTGTCGTAGATCGACATCGCCGGGAACGGATTGGGCTTCTGGAACACCATGCCGATGTCCTTGCGCGCGTCGACGAGACGGCGGCTCGCGTCGTAGATGTCGTCGCCGTCGAGCAGCACCTCCCCCGCGAGGCTCGCCGAGGGCACCAGCTCGTGCATGCGGTTCAGGATGCGCAGGAACGTCGACTTGCCGCATCCCGACGGCCCGATCAGCGAGGTGACGACACCGGCCGGCATCGTGAGCGACACCCGGTCGAGCACCTGGTGGTCGCCGAACCACGCCGAGATGTTGCGCGCGTCGAGGGTCGCGAGCGGCGCGGGCGCGGCCGGGGCGCCGGCGGCGTCGGTCTCGGCGACGGATGCCGGTGGCCGGTGGCCGAACGTCGGCAGCCGGAATCCGCTCGAGCCCGACCGGTTCTCCGGCACCACATCGATGATCGTGGTCGTGTCTGGCATGTTCTCGGCCCTTCGGTGGGAGGCGTTGGAGGGTGGCGGCCGTGTACGGCTCAGAGCAGGTTGGGCAGCAGGCGCGCCACCTGGTCGGCGACGAACAGCCCGCCGAGCAGCAGCACGGGCACGAAGACCACCCAGGTCTTCTGCGCGCCGATGCGGCGGAACGACCACACGGCCGCGAACTCGGCGACGACGAAGAACTGGAGGGCGAAGACGAGCGCCCACACCGTGGTCAGGTCGGTGGCGAGGGCCGTGTCCTCGCGGGGCAGGGTGAGCGTCGTGGTCTGCCGGGTGCCGGCGGGCTGCACCTTCGAGGTCAGACGTGCGTCGACGTACGCGATGCCGCTCGGGGCGAAGGCCGCACCCCGCGCGGTCTGCAGGATCATCCGGCTCTCGCCCTGCTTCGGAGCCGGCGGGGTCGGGTCGCCGGCGTACCGCAGCCCGATCACCTCGAACTCCTGCAGGCCCTGACCGGTCCGCACCGTGATCTCATCGCCGGGTGCGAGTCGTTGGATGCCGCTGAACGGCCCGCCGAACGCGGCGTTCCGGCCCATGATCACGCTCACGCCCGCCTGTCCGGGCAGCACCGTGTCGCGGCGGTGGCCCGGCCCGGCCGTCAGATCGGCCGACGACGTGCCCTCGACGATGACCTCGGTCGCGTGCAGCGCGGGGATGTCGATGATCGCGACCGGAACCCCGTCGGCGAGCAGCACGTCGTCGAAGTCGCCCTCGCTGACCGGGGCAGTGCCCTCGATGAGTTCGGCACGGAAGGTGTCGGAGAGCCGCTGCTGCGAGATCTGGTGCTGAACGTGCCCGAACACGAGCAGGTCGAGCCCGAACATCAGCAGCAGCGCGGCGATCATGGCCGCGAGGCTTCGCGCGATCGCCTGGTTCCGCGTGAGCGGTGCGTACACGACCGGAGGGCGAGGCGGGCGGCGCGGGGGTTTCGGCACCTTCGGAGGTCTCGGCTCGCGCGGCGGCCTCGACCCGCGTGGCGGTCGGCCTGGAGGGACCGACCCGCGGCCCCAGTCGGCATCGGTGTCCTCGTCCTCCTGGAGGTCGAACAGCGTCACGCGGTGCCGCCCACGAGCATCGGCACCCGAGCGCGCTGCAGGATCGTGCGAACCGCCGCGAAGCCCAGCACGAGGGCGGCCACGAATCCGACGAACCACGGCGGCGCGAAGACTGAGGCGTCACGGGTCACGGGCGAGAGCGTCGCGTCGTCGACCGTCTTCGGCGGCGTGAGCTTCACGTGCGCCGACACGAGACCCCACTGCCCGACGCCCGAGACCTCCGCACTCACCGTGCGGGTCTCGCCGGGCTTCAGCGCCGCGACCTTCACGCCGTCGGCCTCGCCGAGGCGGTTGCCGAAGGGGCCCGACATCCAGAAGTCCGCCGATGCGTCGATGGTCGACTTCGAGACGTTGCGCACCGTGAACCAGAGCTGGAGTTCACCGGCGAGGGGGTCGAGCGAGGGCGTGTACCCGCTGTTCAGCCCGCCGACGTAGAGCACGCCGCCGAGGTCGAACTCGTCGGAGGCGGCCGCGGTCTTCACGACGGCGGGAGCGACGGATGCCGCGGCGCCAGCGCCGTTCGACGCGGCACGGTTCACCGTGCCGCCGCCGCCGACCGACGGGGTACCGCCACCCGTGCAGACCGGTCCTGCGACGCCGGAGGCGATCACGACCGCGCTGAGGTCGATCGCGGCGGTGCTCGGTGCGGGCGCGGTCGTGGGCGCGGGACATCCGGATGCCACGGTCGAGGCAGTGATCGACGTCGACTGCGTCGTGGCCATGGCGCCGGCCGACGGCGCGAGCAGCGCGAGGCCGATTCCGACGAGGGCGCCGAGCCCGGCGAGCCGGGATCCCGGCGCGCGCCCGGTTCGCCCCGTGGTCACCGTGCTCCGCCGGCGGGCTCGCGTTCGGGCGCGGACTCGGCGGCCTTCCGGAGCGCCTCGGCCTCGGTGTACGCCACCCACGCGGCCGCGTTCGTGGCATCGCGCTTGCGTCGCCACTTCAGGAACAGCCAGATGCCGAGACCGAGCACCAGTACGACGAGGACGCTCCACGGCACGGCGATGAGCACCGCGTCGCGGCTGACCTCCTTGATCGGGGCCTCGACGAAGCCGTCGGCCTTGCCGATCATGCGCACGGTGGGGTTGAGGTAGCCGAACTGTCCGACGCCGCCGACCTCGACGGTGACGGTGCGCGTGCTGCCGGGCAGCATCTCGTCGATGTCGGTGCGCACGAGATCGCCGATCTGCAGGCCGAAGACCGTCTTCACACTGGTGACGGCGGTGGCGCTCAGCGCGATGTTGCCGGAGTTCGTGATCGTGTAGGTCACCGTCGCGGTGCCGTCGAGCGGGTTGAGCCCTCCCTCGTACGACGGGGCCATGCTCGAGATCGCGAGCAGCGGCTGCAGCTCACCGCTGACGCGCAGGTACATGCGGGTGCCGACGCGTCGGTCGACGAGCACCTGGCCGTCGGGCGAGACCGTCGACACGAGCAGGCCCGCTGCATGGTCGCCCGGGGCGGCATCGGCCGGCACGTCGATGCTGAACGGCAGCACCCTCGTCTCGCCGGCCGCGAGCACGAGGGTGACCTGGCGCTGCCCGTCGACCGTGACCCAGCTGCCCGCGTCGGTCGGGGTCGCCTCGGTGTCGAGCAGCCCGTAGCCGCCGTCGTCGGTGTTGTAGGCGTCGGTCGCGAGCACGGTCATCGTCTGCTCGCCCGTGCCCGTGTTGCGCACCTCGTAGAAGTCGTCGATGTGCTGGCCGGGGTCGGCGGCGTAGCTGAAGCGCGAGCGGCCGTCGGAGCCGTCGGCGGTCGCCGGGCTGCCGGAGATGCCGACGGTGTCGTCGGCTGCGACGGCTGCGGAGACCCCGAACGGGGTGAGGAGCAAGCCGAGGACGACGACCGATGCGGCCGCGAATCGAACGCGCGACGGGGTGGATTTCTGCACAGTACATTTCGGCAAGACCGGCTGTACGCGCGGAAGCCGAACGCTGAACCAGATCTGAACGAGAGCGCACCATGGGGCGACGGATGCCGCGGGCCGGCCGCGCAGGACGGCTCCGGGTACGACGACGGGAGCCTCGGATGCCGCGGGCGGGCGCAGACGCGAAACGGGGCGGTGCTCGATGCACCGCCCCGTCCACGACCTCGCGGCCGCTGCTGTTGCGCCGTTACTTCGAGACGAGCGTGAGCGTCATCTTCGAGGTGTACGTGCCGGCCGGGGCCGACACGGGAGCGACGAGCTTGAGATCGGCCGAGAAGGTCGTGAGGCCGATGCCCTTGCCCGCGTCGGCCGAGGCGAAGCCCGCGCCCGTGGTCTTCGAGCCGGCGTGGGCGCCCGCGAGGGCGGCGCCGTTCGAGTCGGTCTTGAGCGTCGGGACGATGCTCAGGTTCTCGGCGCCGAACGTGTTCGAACCGCTGGCGAAGTCGGCGACCGTGCTGGTCAGCGACCAGCCCGGACGCGTGACGATGCGCTCGTCGCTGACCGAGAACTCGGGCAGCGTCGCGGTCGACGTCGAGAGGTGGTTGACCAGCGTCGGAGCGCCGAAGGTGGCCTTGGCGCCGGCCGGCACCGACAGGCTGAGCGCACCGTCGGCGGCGGCGATGGTCGTCGCCTCGAGGGCGATGTCACCGGAGCCGACCGGAGGAGCGGGGCACTCGGCCGGGAGGGGGGTGACGGTGCAGTCCACCGGCGGGGTGACCTCGCCCGGCTGGTCCGCGAACGTCCAGTTGCCGGCGCCGCCGGGCTGCACGACGATCTCCGTGTAGCGCACGCCCGCGTCAGCGAGGTTGAGGCCGTTGTTCTTGGTCCACGCGAAGCCGAGGCTGTACGTGCCGCCCGCCTTGACGCCGGCCCAGTTGCCCTTCGTGAAGCCCGACAGCGTCAGGTTCGGGGACTGGATGTCGTGGGTGCCTGCCACGAGGGCCGAGTCACCGGTCGCCGACCAGTTGGCCATGGTGGTCTCCTGGCCGACCGGGGAGATGAAGAGGGTCGCGCCCGTGGCATCCGCAGTTCCGGGGAACGGGATGTCGAGGTCGGGAATGGTCGGGCCGGGCGAGGAGATGACCTGGTCCTCCCATGCGAGCACCTGGCCGTCGGCGAGGAGGTGGCCGTCGCCGGCATCGAGGAGGTAGAAGTCGGGCTGGCGTGCGGCCGACGCGGCCGTGGCCGTGCCGAGCACTCCGGCGGCGACGAGGCCGACCGCGACGAAGGACGCGGCGAGCTTGCGTGACGTGATGTTCATGGTGTCGTTCCTTTCAGCTTCAGAGGGTCGCGAATGCGCGCGTGAGCGTGGTGGTGGAGGGAGCGAGGAAGCCGAACTTCTTCTTGACGTTGCCGACCGACGTGCCGATCGTGCCGAAGCTGGTGAGGCTGTTGGCCACGGTCGGGTTCACCAGACGTGCCAGGCCCGCGTCGTACTTCGGGTCGGCCGAGTTGATGCGCGCGTACTCGACGACGAGGTACGTGTCGCGACCGAACTTGGTGTCGGTGTAGTAGGCGGAGTTCGGAACCAGGTTGGGTGCGGTGCCGGTGAAGGCGGCCTGCCCGGCGAGGGCCGATCCGAACGCCACGCCCGCTGCGGTCGTGGTGTTCACCCCGGCCACGCCGTTCGCCTGCGAGACCCAGTTGGCCGCCGAGAACGGGATGATCTGGTTCGCGCCGAGCACCGTGGCGTCGTTCTCGGGGGTCGTGTTGTTCGTGTCGTTGACGCACGATCCGAGGGTGGTCACGCCGATGGCCGAGAGGAAGAACGAGCGGGTGCCCGATCCGTTCTGCGGAATGCGGGGGGTCACGGCGACGCCGTCGATCTCGGTCGTGTTGCACTCGTAGATCGACTTGAGCTGCGCTGCGGTGAGCGTCGCCCAGTTGCCGGTGCCGCCCTTGTAGGCGAAGCCGACCGCGTCACGTCCGTAGGGCACGTAGGCGAGCAGGCCGGAGGTGTTGGCGTTGGCGCCCGGGCCGCTCGAGGAACGTGCGATGTCGACCTGTCCGGTGATCGCCTTGGCCGGGATCGCCGCGTTGCCCGAGTAGTTGGTGCCGAGGATCGACGCCCGGAGCGCGTTCACGCCCGCGGTCGATCCCGACGGACGGCCGAAGTAGGGGCCGCCGGGCTTGGTCTGGATGGCGGTCGAACCGAACGCGTCGAAGTTGCCGAGCGTGGTGTTCGACGAGGTGACGCGGAGGAATCCGCCTGCCGCGCCGGTGCCGTTGATGATGGCGTTGGCCGAGTCCTGCAGGGTGTCCGAGCCGACCAGCGAGTAGCTGTTCGAGACGGGCTCGGCGTAGGCGGCCGAGCTGAGGCCCACGCAGGCCAGCGCGACGCCGACGGTCGCGCCGAACGCGGCCATCTTCTTGAGGTTCATCTGTCTTCTTTCTCGTGATGAGGATTGGTGGAACAGGTGATGCGGGTCGTGCGGCGGTGCGGGTCGTGCGGCAGTGCTGGTGGTGCGGCGGTGCGGTCGTGCCGATGGTGCGGTCGGAATGGTCTTGGGTCTCAGATGCGGCGCCGCATCCGGCCGATGAAGGGCACCGCGAGGGCCCCGGCGAAGCCGCCGAGCAGGCTCGCCGGCACGGCGGCGGCGAGCGCCGACGTCTCGGGATCATCGGGGGTCGTCGCTCCGGCGAGCGCGGCGGCGACGTCGCCGCTCGCCGACGGGTTGCCGGCCGCAGGGGGTACCGGGGCGGACGCCCCCGGCGCGACGGCGGTCGAGGGTGTGTTCGGCGTGACGGCCGGGCTCCCTCCGGAGTTCGTGGGTCCGGGCGTCGGCGTGGGCGCGGGCACGGCCCCGGCTTCGATCACCCCGGCCGCGACGACCGCGATGTCGCGCCAGGCCTGCGGCAACGGTGCGTAGCCGTCGGGCAGCTGCCCGAATCCGGCCCCAGGGGTCTGCCCGTCGGTCGCCGCGAAGCGGATGAAGTCCGCGTAGCTCGCGCGCACCTCGTCGTCCTCCATGTACGGGCTGGCGGCGGCGTACACGGGCATCGTCAGCGGGTAGGCGGTGGTGGCGCCGGCCGCGGCCGTCGACTTCGGATCGAAGCCGTAGACCTGCGGCTGGTCGGGGTCGGCCGTCATCGCGGCCGCGGCCGCCAGCATCGCGTCGTTCGTGGCCGGCACGTAGGTGCCTGCCGGGTTCATCAGGGCTGCCGTGTAGATCTGGTAGCGCGCGGCGGAGGCGGTGTCGGTCAGGCCGAGCACGCGCTGCTGGCCGGGGAGCGCCCGCGCCGCCTTGCCGTACTTCGGGGTGAAGGCGAGGGGGTCCCAGGCGCCGAGCGCCAGCCCGTCGCCGCGGAGCGTGTCGTAGGCGCTCGTGGCGAGGTCGGTCACGTACGGACGCCAGGTCACCAGGTTGACCGCACCGCTCGACCCGCTCGCGGCCTGCTCCACGGGGTCGGCCTTCGGGAAGTCGGTGCGCGGCAGCGAGAACGCCACCCCCGACGGGTTGAGCTTCGCGTCGGTGGAGCTCCACGGGTTGACCGTCATCCCCCACGTGTCGGGTTCGCCCGCGAGGAACGCCGCTGCGTCGGGGTCCGAGGTCACGTACGTCCACAGCATCGTCGCGGGGTCGGAGCGCCCCTGCGGCACGAGGAGGTCGGCGAGCGAGGGCGCCACGAGCGACTGGTGCGCCCACTCCGGGTCGTTGATCGCGAGGAACTCGGGGTCGTTGTTGAGCGTGCGCGGGTTGTAGACCCTGGTCTCGCCGTCGAGGTGGCTGAGGTGGTCGCGGTCTGCGAGCGTCGGCAGCGAATCGAGGTACGAGTTCGTCAGGAGCTTCGCGACGAGTCGCGGGGTGAGCTTGAGTTCGGTGAACGGCAGCCCGGCGCGCTGCGACGCCTCCACGGGCACCGACCCGTCGGACTTCGGTTCGCGGTCGACCGCGAACGAGATCGAGAGCCCCGTCAGCGCGATGGGCGCGTAGGCGAGGGTGTCGGTGACGTCGGCGTCCAGCGGGAGCGAGGTGAGGGCCATCGGCGCGGTGTCCTTGCCGTTGGCGGCGAACGCCGCATCCGACTCGGCGCCGGTGAGCGCGGAGAAGATCGCGCCGGACTCGGCGTTGCAGAGCGCCGGCTGCCATGACGAGATCGCGGCGCCGACCAGCTCGCTGCCCGCGACCTGGCGCTCGGCCGCACCGATCGGGCAGCGGTTGCCGATCGGCGTGAAGTCGAGCCGCACGGCGAGCCGGTGCTGCCAGGCGTCCCAGAACAGTCCCGACTGGGTGATGTTCGCCGAGCCCGAGTCGCTCGTGCCCCGGGGCACGATCACCAGCCAGCACGGTGCGCCCGTGACGGAGCCGTCGGCGGCGGGCACCGCGGCACCGCACCCGAGCGCGGTCGACTGCATGGCCGTCTGCACCTCGAACTTCACCGAGCCGCTTCCGTCGCCGCCGGAGCCGGCCCACGGGATCTCGTTCGTCGTGTTCGCGGTGAAGAACTGGTTGGTGTTCACGTCGACGTCGACCTTCTTGCCGTCGACGATCGAGGCGACGGTCTCGCCGGTGGCCGAACGGAACGGGATCGACGTGTACGTCGGGCTCGCGAAGCCGTCGCCGATCACGGTGTAGTCCGCGTCCTCGGGATCGACGCTCTCGTCGCTGTCGCGGAACGCATCGCGCGTCGCACCCGGGGTGAGGTTGCCGCCGTACTGGCACGTCGAGCGGTCCGGACCGACGGGCAGCTCGGGGTGCTCGGGGTCGACGGCGGTGTCGCCCCAGCACTGGAAGATCTGCAGGAAGTTGCGTCCGCCCGTCTGCTGGCTCGGCACGGTCGAGGCCTCGCCGCCCGTCCACGACACCTGGATGCCCTGGGCGACGAGGTCGCGGGTCTGCGACACCGTCACGGCGAGCTCCGGGAAGGGCGCCGGGTCGGGCGACCGGTCCTGGTCGGCGGCGGTGACCGTGACGGCCGACGAGTCCGCCGCCGCGGCCGGTTCGGTGGCCGAGAGCGCCCCCAGCGACATCACGCCGAAGACCACGGCGGCCGTGAGGATTCCGGAGGTGCCCGATGCGAGCCACGTCGATCGGCGGCGTCCTTCGGTGCGTGCGTCTGGCACTGGTTCTCCAAGGGTGATTCGCAGCGGTCGAGCTGCTGACGGGGACGAAAGTATGGGCGTTTCGTGACGTCCCGATGAACGGTGCGTCAACGACGTCTCGCGCGCATGTGGCACACGGATGCCGCGGCGAATCGACTGCGGAAACCGGGCTTCGTCTGGGGTTTCATCACGGTTCGCTGGCGTGCGGTCGGCCAGCGGAGGCGCACCGGATCGGCCGCGGAGGAGCGGCCGACGCGGTGGGAGCGGACTCAGGCCTTCGGCGGCCGTGACTCCCTGAGCCGCCTGGAGGTCAGCGGCGGCACCACGATCGCCACGAGCAGCAGGATCCCGGCCGCGGCCATGAGCAACTGCGCAGGACCCCACCCGGGATCGGCGAGCGTGAAGGGCGACGAGACCGCGAGTCCGGCCGTGGTCGACGAGCCGCCCGAGACGAGGTTGCCGTTGGCGTCGTAGGTGGCCCCGGTGGATCCGGTGGATCCGCCACCGGTCGTGCCTGCACCCGCCGAGGGGGTGCCGCCCGCATTCGCGTTCGCCCCGGCATCCGACGATCCGCCGCCGCCGCCCGTTCCGGTGACCGGCGTCTCCTCGACGGCACCCGCGGTGCCCGTCGTGCACTGGTCGGGTCCCTGCTTGTCGCACGCGGCCGGCTGGGGTGCCGTGGCCGCGAGCTGGTTGTTCGAGGGCGAGTCGCCCGGCTTGAAGGTGGGGTTGTTGCACGTGTTCAGGTCGACGCCCGAGACGTCCGCACCCGGGATGCGCTTGATCTGCTCGAAGCCCGCCTGCACGAGGTTCATGGGCAGCGGCGAGTAGCCGAGCGCGGCCGCCTGCTGCTGCCCCTCGCACAGCATGTAGTTGGCGAACGCGCCGAGCGTCCTGCCCTTCGCCGTGGTGAACACCTTGTTCAGCTCGGTCGGCACGATCATGTAGGAGTAGCTCGAGAGCGGGTAGGCCCTGGCGTCCCCGCTGTTGTAGACGGAGTCGAGGTTCTGGGTCAGGTCGGCGTTGACGCTCGCCGACATGAGCGCGACGGCCACGGACTGGTAGGTCGGCTCGATGTAGTACCCCGAGGGGTTGAGCACCTTCGCGACCGGGAAGCCCGACTTCAGGGCGTACGAGTACTCGACGTACGTGATCGCGCCCTCGCCGTAGTCCTGGCTGACGTAGCCCGCGACGCCGAGGGAGCCGTTCTGGGCCTTGCCGTTCGCGGGGGTCGGGAACTGCGAACGCATGCCGGCCGTCCAGATCGACGGGAACTGCTTCGACATCCACAGCGTGAACTGGGCGCTCGTGCCCGACCCGTCGGATCGCACGACCGGCACGATCGCCTTGTCGGGCATCGCGAGGCCGGGGTTGTCGGCCTGGATGGCCGCATCGTTCCAGTTGGCGATCTGGCCGGTGAAGATCTTCGAGATGACCTCGCCCGACAGGCGGAGGTTCGTGACCTTCTTGCCGCCGATCTTGAGGTTGTACATGAACGACGTGCCGCCGGCGACGATCGGCATGTAGGCATAGCCCGTCTGCGGCACCTCGGGCGGCGAATTGTCTTCGGGCTGGGCCTGGAACGGGATCTCGGAGACGGCGAAGGCGACGCGCTGGTTGATGAAGTCCTGGCGTCCGGCCGAGGAGCCCGTGCCCGAGTAGTTGATGGTCATGCCGTAGTTGGAGGCCACGTTCTTGCGCCACTGGTCGAGTGCGTTCTGCGACCAGGTGGAGCCCGTGCCGTCGATCGGCTGCCAGGTGTCGGCGTACGCCGGGGCGGAGGCCGCCGAGGCGAGGCCGGCCGCGAGCAGCATGGTGGCGAGGGCCGCGGCGAACGCGCGACGCAATCGGGGTGTCCGGGTCATGCCGGGCGCTCCTCTGGGGTCTGGGCTTCGGGTGGGGCCGGTCGGCCTGGTGGAACGTCCGGGCCGTCGGATGCCCCGGGCGGGCGCGGCGGGTCGGCAGGGGCCTCGACGATCGCCGTCGCCGCAGCCGGCCTGGAGCGCTGCGACATCCGCTCGGCATCGCGTGCCGAGGCCGCACCCGCCGCCCGACGCTGCCGGTCGGAGAGCTGACCCGGCCCCTTGCCGCCGATGACGCGGGCGATCGCGAACAGGGCCAGCACGAGCAGGATGAGCGTCGCCGCCGCACCGAAGCCGCGCGCGATCATGTTCGGCTCCGGCGACTTGACGAAGTCGAACACCTGAAGTGGCAGCGAGATCATCGGCCCCTCGAAGGGGTTCAGGTTCATCACGGCGGTGACGCCCGAGGTGAGCAGCACCGGCGAGGTCTCGCCCACGCCGCGAGCGGTGCCGAGGATCACGGCCGTCACGAGCCCGGAGCGCGCGGTCGGCAGCACCACGTGCCACACCGTGCGCCACCGGGAGGCGCCGAGCGCGTACGACGCCTCGCGCAGGTGCCCGGCGACGAGTCGGAGCACGACGTCCGACGCCCTGATCACGATCGGCAGCATCATGACCGTGATCGCGAGGCTCGCGGCGAAGCCCGACCGCTGATGCGTGATGAGCGTGATGACGGCGGAGTAGACGAACAGGCCGGCGACGATCGAGGGCAGGGCGGTCATCGCGTCGGAGATCGTGCGCACGAATCGGGCGAACCTGCCGCCGACCTCGTTGAGGAACACCGCGGTGGCGATGCCGAGCGGGATCGTGATCGCGAGCGCGATGCCGATCTGGATGAGCGTGCCGACGATGGCGTGCAGGATGCCGCCGACCTCGAGCGAGTCGAGGGGGCCGGCGAACTTCATCGTCTCGGTGAAGAAGTTCAGGTGACTGATGGCGGGGATGCCTCGGCCCACCGTGTACAGCACGACGAAGACGAGCGCCGCGAGCAGGATCGCCCCCGCGCTGTACAGCATCGTCGTCATGACCCGGTCGACCACGGCCTGCCGGTCGGAGCGCATGGCCACGAGGAGCGCGTAGATGCCGAGGAAGACGAGGAATGCGACGACGAGCCAGCCGACCACCCCGGTCATCGGGGTCAGCCAGCCGAACAGCAGCGTCGCGACCGCGAGCGCCGCCGCGAGCGCTCCGAACAGGTTGAACCGGTCGTCGAGCGTCACGCCGCGCACGGCTCGCCGAGGACCGATCGGCTCGTCGCTGCGGGCCGGCACGACCGTGCGGCCGAGGCGGCCGCCAGAGGGCGCGGTTTCGGCGCCTGCGTCGGCGTCGGCGTCGGCGTCCGGCGCGATCTCGCGCTCGAGCTCCTCGAGCTCGGCCGGATCGACGAGCGTCGTGATCGTGTCGGTCATCATGCCCCGCTCTCGGCGCCGGATCGCGACCTGGCCACGATCGACGACGCGGTGAAGTTGACGACGAGGGTGATGAGGAACAGCACCAGGCCGGCCGCCATGAGCGCCGACAGCCCGAATTGGCTCGATTCGCCGTAGCGCAGGGCGATGAGCGCCGAGACGGAGTTGGTGCCGGTCTTCAGCACCTGCCAGTTGATCTCGAAGATCGGCGAGATGATCATGTAGACCGCGATCGTCTCGCCGAGCGCACGCCCGAGGCCGAGCATCGTTCCGCCGATGACGCCGCCGCGTCCGAACGGCAGCACGACGGTGCTGATCATGCCCCAGCGCGTCGAGCCGAGCGCGAGCGCACCCTCGCGCTCGCCCACCGGGGCCTGCGAGAACGCCTCGCGCATGACCGAGGTCTGCGTGGGCACGACCATGAGCGCCACGACCATGCCCGCGATGAACGCCGACGAGGTGAAGGCGCTCGCATCGGTGAGCCGGTTGCCGTCGGCGTCGGTCACGGCGAAGAACGGGATCCAGCCGAAGTAGGTCGAGATCCACTGCGCGACCGGGATGACGTTCGCCTGCAGGAAGAACACGCCCCACAGGCCGAAGACCACGCTCGGAACGGCCGCCATGAGGTCGACGAGCGTCACGAGCGCCGACTTCACGCGGCCGGGCACCACCTCCGAGATGAGCAGCGCCGTGCCGAGCGCGAGCGGCACCGAGAAGCACATCGCGATGACCGCGATGGTGATGGTGCCGAAGAGCACGGCGGCGATGCCGAACGTCTGCGTCTCGGGCGACCACTCGGTCTCGGTGAGGAACGAGAAGCCCGCGACCTGGAGCGCGTCGCCGGCCCTGATCGAGAGGAACACGCCGACGGCGAGCATGATCGCGACGGTCGTTCCGCCCGCCGAGGTCGCGACGACCCGGAAGACGGTGTCCGCGCGCGACGCCTTCGCGTCGAGCGAACGCGGGCGCGGACGGGGCGCGTCGTCGGGGGCGCTCTCGCGGGGGCCGTTCAGCAGCGCGGCCTCGATGATCTCGGTCGTGTCCGACCCGGAGCTCACGGTGCGCTCCCCGACTGCGGCGACGGACTCAACGGACTCCCCCGTGGGACTGGTGGCGGTAAGACGGCACGCGCGGTTGCCGCGCGTCGCCACACGATCCCGCCGCTCGGTGAACGACGGATTGCCGGTGCCCGAAGGACGCGTTGACCGGTCATGGCGCACCGGCCGCGGATGCCGCGGGCGGCCCGCTCGGCACGGGCGTCGGCGTGGGCGTGGGCGGCGTCGAGGCCTGCGGGGTGCGCGTCTCGCGAACGACCACGGTCGCGCCGAGTCGCAGCACCCCGCCCGCCGCCGGTTGCGTGCCGAGCACCGAGCCGTCAGCGACGCCGGGAGCGGCCTCGAAGGAGACCTCGACGACGAACCCGGCGTCGCGCAGGAGGGCGAGCGACTGCGAACGCGTCGTGCCCGCGACATCCGGGATCGCGTTCGACCCCGAGGCCACGGTCAGGTCGACCGCGCTGCCGACGGTCGAGCCCGCACCTGCGGCGGGAGCGGTCGACAGCACGGTGTCGCCGGGTTGCGGCGAGTCGACGACGGTCAGGGCGCCGACCCGGAGGCCCGCGTCGGCGAGCCGCTGCCTCGCGTCCGCGAGCGCGAGCGCGGCGAGCTCGGGGACGCTCACGCCCACGACGGGCTCGGCGGGCTGCGGCGCGGGCTCGGGGGCCTGCGGCTCGTCGCTCGGCGGACTCGCGGTCTCGGGCGGCGCGGCCGGTTGCGGGGTGCTCGACGGCACGCTCGCCTCCGGGATCGCCACGGGCGCGGCCATCGCCGCGAAGGCGAGGATCGCGGATGCCGCGGCAACCGTCGCGATGCCCGCGATCCAGGCCGTGATCCTGGTCGGTGGCCGACCGGCGACGGGTCTGCCGGCCGGCCCGGCGGTGCCGGTTCGAGCGTCGGCGCGCGGCGCGGCGGCGCGGGAGCGCCCGGC
>NZ_WBIN01000014.1 GCF_009749385.1 Agromyces allii
TTATTTGGCTAGAACCGCACCGACCGCCCGGCCCGAAGACCCGACCGCCGCGGCGACATGGATAAACATACGCAACCCCACCCCCACCACACAAATCCCACCAACACCCCGGGCGTGTCGCAACGCCCTGGACAGGCCGCTCGACACGGTCTGCGCACCGGGATCCAGGCCGGCCACCGGCATCCGCCCGGCTCGGCGCGGCATCGCGAAATCAGCGTTCATCTGCATCCACTCTTCTGAGTGAGCGCTCATTCAGTTATGATCCCGTCATGGCAGAACGAGCACGACGGGCGAAACCCCTGAGTCGCGACGAGCGAAGGGCGTCCATCATGGACGCGGCGATCCCGCTCCTCGTGCAGTACGGGCGCGACGTGACGAGTAAGCAGCTCGCCGAGGCGGCCGGTGTCGCCGAGGGCACGCTGTACTCCGTGTTCGCCGACAAGGACGAGCTCGTGCACGACTCGATCCACCGGCACATCGAGGCCACGTCGATGGTCGACGCGATCCGCGAGATCCCGGCGTCCAGCGAACTCGACGACGTGATCCGCACGATCGTGGAGCTGACCCAGCACCGCACCGAGCAGATCTTCGCGCTCGTCGCGATCCTGGGCTTCCACGAACGCACGCCCGATCAGGCGAAACGCCGCCCGCCCGACAACGAGCCCGTCATCCAGGCGATCACCGACATGCTGCTGCCGCATCGCGACCAGCTCACGGTGAGTCCTCGCCGGGCCGCCCAGTTCATCCGGTACGCCACCTTCTCGATGACGCATCCGATGATCACGAACGGCGACATCGTTCCGGCCGAGGAGATCAGCGCACTGCTGTTGCACGGTTTCTCGGTCACCGCAGATGCCGCAACCACGACCGCCCCCGCCGACGGACGCCGCGACGCGGCATCCGTCTCGCCCACCTTCACCGCACCGCCCACCGCCGCACCCACCACTGCGTAGAAAGCCGCACCATGCTCATCTCCCTGCTGAAGCGCTACGTCAAGCCGTACTCGTGGCTCGTCGTCGGCGTCATCGTCTTCCAACTGGCGCAATCGATGGCCTCGCTCTACCTGCCGACGCTGAACGCCGACATCATCGACCAGGGCGTCGCCACCGGCGACACCGAGTACATCCTCACGACGGGCGGCTGGATGCTGCTCATCACGCTCGCGCAGGTCGCGTGCTCGATCACGGCGGTCTACTTCGGCGCGAAGGTCGCGATGGCCGTGGGCCGCGACCTCCGCCGCGGAGTGTTCCGCAAGGTCGGCGAGTTCTCGGAGCGCGAGGTCTCGAAGTTCGGCGCCCCGTCGCTCATCACCCGCACGACGAACGACGTCCAGCAGGTGCAGATGCTCGTGCTGATGACCTCGACGATGCTCGTCTCGGCCCCGATCCTCGCCATCGGCGGCGTGATCATGGCCATGCAGCAGGACCTCGAGCTGTCGTGGCTCATCGCGATCAGCGTGCCCGTGCTGCTCATCGCGGTCGGGCTCATCGTCACCCGCATGGTGCCGCTGTTCCGCGTCATGCAGAAGAAGATCGACCGGGTCAACCTCGTGCTGCGCGAGCAGCTGACCGGCATCCGCGTCATCCGCGCGTTCGTGCGCGAGCCGGAGGAGCGCGATCGATTCGAGGTCGCCAACGCCGAGATCACGGATGTCGCGACGCGCGCCGGCCGCCTCATGGCCCTGATGTTCCCGGTGGTCATGGCCGTGCTGAACGTCTCGAGCGTCGCCGTTCTCTGGTTCGGCGCGTTCCGCATCGAGGACGGCAGCATGCAGGTCGGAACGCTCATGGCGTTCCTTCAGTACCTGATGCAGATCCTCATGGCGGTCATGATGGCGACCTTCATGGCCGTCATGATCCCGCGCGCCTCGGTCAGCGCCGACCGCATCGGCGAGGTGCTCGACACGAGCTCGAGCGTCGTGCCGCCGCTCGAGCCGACGACCGTGGTGAGCATGCACGGCGCCATCGAGCTCGACGACGTGAGCTTCGCCTACCCCGGCGCCGAGTCCCCCGTGCTGCGCAACCTCACGTTCCTGACCGAGCCCGGCACCACCACCGCGGTGATCGGCAGCACCGGTGCCGGCAAGACCACGCTCGTCAACCTGCTGCCGCGCCTGTTCGACGCGACCGAGGGGAGCGTGCGCATCGACGGCGTCGATGTGCGCGACCTCGAGCCCGACGCGCTCTGGGAGCGCATCGGACTCGTGCCGCAGAAGCCATACCTGTTCTCGGGCACGGTCGCCTCCAACCTGCGCTACGGAAAGCCGGATGCCACCGACGACGAGCTCTGGCACGCACTCGAGGTCGCGCAGGCACGCGCCTTCGTGTCGGCCATGCCGGGCGGTCTCGAGGCCCCCATCGCCCAGGGCGGCACCAACGTCTCGGGTGGTCAACGCCAACGACTGGCGATCGCGAGAGCGCTCGTGAAACGCCCGGAGATCTACGTGTTCGACGACTCGTTCTCGGCGCTCGACGTCGCGACCGACGGGCGCCTCCGCCGCGCCCTTCGCGCCGACATCGGCGACGCCTCGATGTTCGTGGTCGCCCAGAGGGTCTCGAGCATCGTCGACGCCGACCAGATCCTCGTGCTCGAGCACGGCGAGATCGTGGCCCGCGGCACCCACGAGGAGCTGCTCGCGAACTCGCCCACCTACGAGGAGATCGTCTCCAGCCAGCTCAGCGCCGAGGAGGCCGCAGCATGACCACCGAGCAGCGCAACGACGCCCAGCCCGACACGGGCTCGATCAGCGCGGCCACCCAGGCCGAGATCGCCTCCGAGGCCGAGGCCGCCCCCGCGCCCGCCGCGCCTCCCCGCCGCGGCGGCGGTCCGTTCGGCGGCGGCATGCAGGCGCCCGTGCAGAAGGCCATCGACTTCTGGCCCTCGGCCAAGCGGCTCATCGGCCGGCTGCGACCCGAGGCGTGGCCCGTCATCTCCGTGACGGTGCTCGCCATCATCGGCGTCGTGTTCAGCGTGCTCGGGCCGAAGCTCCTCGGCGAGGGCACGAACATCATCTTCGAGGGCGTCGTCTCGTCGGCGCTCGGCGAGCAGCTGCCGGCCGGCACCACGCAGGCGCAGGCCATCGAGATGCTGCGCGCCGCAGGCCAGGACGACATCGCCAACATGGTCTCGGCCATGAACGACTTCCAGGTCGGTCAGGGCATCGACTTCCAGGCGCTCGGCATGGTGCTCATGGGCGTGCTCGCGCTCTACCTGCTCGCCTCGCTGTTCATGTGGCTGCAGGGCTGGGTGCTGAACGGCGCGATCCAGCGCACGGTGTTCCGCCTGCGCGAGGACGTCGAGGAGAAGATCAACCGCCTGCCGCTGAAGTACTTCGACGGCCTGCAGCGCGGCGAGGTGCTCTCGCGGGTCACCAACGACATGGACAACGTGTCGCAGAGCCTGCAGCAGACCATGAGCCAGATGCTCACCTCGCTGCTCACCGTGGTCGGCGTGCTCGTCATGATGTTCACGATCTCGCCGCTGCTCGCGCTCGTCGCGCTCGTGACCATTCCGCTCTCGGCCGTCATCACGGTCGTGATCGCGAAGCGGTCGCAGAAGATGTTCGCCGCGCAGTGGAAGCACACCGGCGCGCTCAACGCCCGCATCGAGGAGACCTTCACGGGCCACGCGCTCGTGAAGGTGTTCGGCCGCCAGAAGGAGGTCGACGAGGCCTTCGACGCCAAGAACGACGAGCTGTTCACCGCGAGCTTCGGCGCCCAGTTCGTCTCGGGCATCATCATGCCCGCGATGATGTTCGTCGGGAACCTCGTCTACGTCGCGATCGCGGTCGTCGGCGGGCTCATGGTCGCCGGCGGCACCATGCGCCTCGGCGACGTGCAGGCGTTCATCCAGTACTCGCGCCAGTTCACGCAGCCGCTCAGCCAGCTCGGCTCCATGGCCAACCTGCTGCAGTCCGGCGTTGCGAGCGCCGAGCGCATCTTCGAACTACTCGACGCCGAGGAGCAGGACCCCGACCCCGAGACGCCCGCGTCACCGGCATCCGTCGCCGAGGGCGGCGAAGCCGGTGCACGCCTGGCGTTCGAGGACGTCTCGTTCAGCTACTCGCCCGACAAGCCGCTCATCGAGCACATGAACCTCGTCGCCGAGCCCGGCTCGACCGTCGCGATCGTCGGCCCGACGGGCGCCGGCAAGACGACGCTCGTGAACCTCATCATGCGGTTCTACGACGTCGACTCGGGCCGCATCACCTACAACGGCGTCGACATCAACGACATGACCCGCGACGACCTGCGCTCGCGCACGGGCATGGTGCTGCAGGACACCTGGCTGTTCGGCGGCACCATCCGCGAGAACATCGCCTACGGGCGACCGGATGCCACGGAGGAGGAGATCCTCGCCGCGGCCGTCGCCGCCTACGTCGACCGGTTCGTGCACGCGCTGCCCGACGGGTACGACACCGTGCTCGACGACGAGGCCGGCAACCTCTCGGCCGGAGAGAAGCAGCTCATCACCATCGCCCGGGCGTTCCTCGCCCGACCGAACGTGCTGATCCTCGACGAGGCGACGAGCTCGGTCGACACGCGCACCGAGGTGCTCGTGCAGAAGGCCATGGCCGCGCTCCGCGAGAACCGCACGAGCTTCGTCATCGCGCACCGGCTCTCGACGATCCGCGACGCCGACGTGATCCTCGTCATGGAGAACGGCTCGATCGTCGAGCAGGGCTCGCACACGCAACTGCTCGCCGCGAAGGGCGCGTACTACCGCCTCTACAACGCGCAGTTCGAGGCGCCGGTCGACGAACAGGTCTGACCTCACGAACGAAGGGGCCGCGTGCGAGCGATCGCACGCGGCCCCTTTCGCATTCGGGCGGATGCCGCGGGTCAGGTCCCCGGCCGCGGCTCGGTCGAGTCGGGGCCGGCGTCGTCGGGGCCGGCGTCGTCGGGGCCGGCGTCGTCGGGGCCGGCGTCGTCGGGGCCGGCGTCGTCGGGGCGGGCGGCGCTGGAATCGGTCGGCGCACTCGGTTCGCCGGTCAGACGCTCCACTCCTCGGCCGGCCGAGTCGGACGCGCCGGGCTCGCTCGGCGCCTGCCGGACGCCGTCGGCGTCGGCCGCGACCGCGGGCGCTCCGGCGGGTACCAGGGCCGGCTCCGCGACCGTCTCGGCCGCCTCGGCACGCGCCGCGCGCTTGGCCGCGCGACGTTCGCGTCCGCCCTCGACGAGGTTGCAGAGCACGGGCAGCACCACGAGCGTGAGCACGGTCGACGAGAGCAGGCCGCCGATCACGACGATCGCGAGCGGCTGCGAGATGAAGCCGCCGTGGCCCGTGACGCCGAGCGCCATCGGCACGAGCGCGAAGATCGTCGCGAGCGCCGTCATGAGGATCGGGCGCAGACGGCGCGAGGCGCCGTGCACGAGCGCATCGCGCACGCTCATGCCGCGATCCCGATACTGGTTCACGAGGTCGACGAGCACGATCGCGTTCGTCACCACGATGCCGACGAGCATGAGCACGCCGATGAGCGACGGCACGCCGAGCGGCACGCCCGTGATGACCTGCAGCGCGATCGCACCGGTGGCCGCGAACGGCACCGAGACGAGGAGCAGCAGCGGCTGCAGCAGCGAGCGGAACGTCGCGACCATGACGATGTAGACGATCAGGATCGCCGCGAGCAGCGCGAGGCCGAGCTGCGAGAACGACTCGGCCTGGTCGGCCGACACCCCGCCGATCTCGGCCGAGGTGCCCGCGGGCAGGTCGGCCTCGGCGAGCGCGACCTGCACGTCGGCATTCGCTGTCGTGAGGTCGTCGCCTGCCGGCGTGGCCGTCACGGTCGCGCTGCGGAGGCCCTGCACGGTCGTGATCGAGGTCGGGCCGTCGACCGTCTCGACCGTGGCGAGCTCGTCGAGGCGCACGACGCCGGTCGCGGTCGGGACCTCGAGGGCCCGGAGCTCCTCGATGGTCGTCGGCGGGTTCTCGTCGGCGACGTAGATCGTGAGGGTCTGCTCGTCGATGACGACCGAGCCCTTGGCCTGGGGCGACATCTTGGAGGACACGAAGCCGCCGAGGGCGACCTCGGTGAACCCGGCCTCGGCCGCGGCATCCCGATCGATCTCGATGGCGATGTACTCGCGCGACTCGGCGAGGTTCGACGAGACCTGCGTGAGCGAGTCGAAGCCCTCGAACTCGGCGACCATGGCGTCGGTCGCCGACTGGAGGTCTTCCGCGTTCGACGCCGTGATGTTGACCGCGATGTCGTTCGAGGCGCCGAAGCCGCTCGACGCCGTGAGCGTGACCTCGCCGACGTCGGAGAGCCCGTCGAGGGCCTCGCGCACCTCGGCCTGGAGCGCCTCCTGGTCGGCGTCTTCATCGGTCGTGATCGAGTACGTGACGGTCGCGCCGCCGCTGCCGAAGATCGCCGCGAGGTCCTGCCCGCTCGACCCGATCGAGGTCTCGACGGTCTCGACCCCCTCGGTGTCGCGGATCGCGTCTTCGACCGGCTTAGACGCCTCGTCCATGGCGTCGAGGCTCGAGCCGACCGGCAGCTCCTGCGTGACCTGGAACGTGTTCTGGCCCGAGGACCCGAGGAAGTTCGTCTTCATGAGCGGCACCATCGCGATCGTGCCGCCGAGCACGAGCACCGCGAGCAGCAGCGTCACGACGCTGTGCTTGAGGGTCCACGCGATGATCGGCAGGTACCCGCGCTGGAGACGCGACGGGTGCTCGAGCTCGTCGGGGGCACCGGCGCCGGCCTCGTCGACGAAGGCGGCGGCCGCGGCATCCGTTCCGGAATCACCGGCGTGGGCGTGCACCTTGGCCGGCTTCAGGAACCAGTACGCGAGCACGGGCACGATCGTGAGCGAGACGAGCAGCGAGGCGAGCAGCGCGATCGTGACCGTGAGCGAGAACGGTCGGAAGAGTTCGCCGGTGACGCCCTCGACGAGCGCGATCGGGAGGAACACCGCGACCGTGGTGATGGTCGACGCCGTGATGGCGCCGGCGACCTCGCGCACCGCGCGCACGATCGTGGCCGACTTGTCGACCCCCGCGACGAGATGCCGCTTGATGTTCTCGATGACGACGATGGAGTCGTCGACGACGCGACCGATGGCGATCGTCAGGGCGCCGAGCGTCAGGATGTTGAGCGTGTACCCAGTGGCCTGCAGTCCGATGAACGTGATGAGCACCGACGTCGGGATCGAGATCGCCGTCACGAGGGTCGCGCGCACCGACATCAGGAACAGCAGGATGATGATGACCGCGAACGCGAGGCCGAGCAGGCCCTCGGTCGCGAGCGATTCGATGGACTGCTGGATGTACGGCGCCTGATCGAACACGACCGTGAACTCGGCCCCCGGGTTGGTCGTGTCGAGCGCGGCCTGCAGGTCGGGCAGCATCGCGTTGACCGCCGTCGACACCTCGACCGTGTTGGCCGCGGGGAGCTTCGTGACCGCGATCGTGAGCGCGGGCTCGCCGTTCACGCGCGAGATGCTCGTGACCGGGCTCTCTTCGAGCTCGACGGATGCCACGTCGCCGATGGTGATCGCCACGGGCACGGCGAGGGTGGTCGGCGCCGTGACCGCCCCCGGGATGCCCGTCGCGACGCCGTCGGGGATCGCTCCCGCATCGGGCGCCGCCTGCGTCTCGGTCGCACCCAGCACGGGGAGCGCGGCGAGCTCGTCGACGCTCGCGATGCGGTCGCCGGTCTGCACGGCGTAGGTCGTGTCGCCCTCGGTGATCGAGCCGGCGGGGATCAGCACGCCGTTCTGCGCGAGCGCGTCGCCGATGGCCTGCGAGGTGAGGCCGTAGGTCGCGAGCTTCTCGACGTCGGGCACGATCGTGACGCGCTTGCCGGTGTCACCGGTGAGGGTCGCATCGCGGACGCCGTCGACGTCCTTGATCTCGCCGAGCGTGGTGCGGGTGAGCTCGTCGGAGAGCGCGGCCGTGTCTTCGGCGCCGGTGACCGCGACCTGCAGCACCGGGAAGTCGTCGAGGCTCAGCGCGAAGACTTGGGGGTCGACGTCTTCGGGCAACTGGCTCTGGATGCGGTTCACCGACGAGAGCAGCTTCTGCTCGGCGTACGCGAGGTCGGTGCCGTACGTGAAGCTCGCGGTCACGCGCGAGAAGCCGGTCGAGCTCGTGGTCGACGTGTCCTCGAGGCCGGTGATGCCCTGGATCGCGGTCTCGATCGGCGTCGAGACATCGGTGTTCACGACGTCGGGCGACGCGCCCGGGTACGACGTGACGATCATCAGCTGTGGGAAGGAGATCGAGGGTGCCAGCTCCTGCTTGAGCGAGCCCAGCGAGATGCCTCCGAAAATCGCCACCACGACGGTGACGAGCGCGATGAGCGCGCGGTTCTTCATGCTGAGCGCAGCGAGCAGTGACATGGGGTCAATCCTCGCAGGGTCGGCGCACCGATTCGGTCACGGATGCCTGTGAAGAACGGGCCGTCGTGCACCCGATCCGGCGCGTGCCTCTAGCCCTGTTCGAGGGACAGCCGATATGGTGCAGACAGGGTTGGGGGTGATCCGGTTGACGCAGACGACGAGCGCGATGCGCAGGTCCGGTGTTCGCTACGCCCTCATCGGGGTCGGGTTCTCGGCCGCCTGGCTCGCCGTCTCGCTGGTCTCCGGCGCGCAGAGCGCCTCGGCCGACGAACGCGACGGCGGCGGCCTGCTCGGTGCGGTCGGCTCCCTGCTCGGCGGAGTCTCGGCCACGACCGACGCCGTCGGAGACACCCTCGGAACCGTCGTCGACACGGTTGTCGAACCCGTGAACTCCGTGCTCGAACCCGTCACCGCGGTGGTTCCGGCACCTGTCGCACCCGTCGTCGAACTCGTCCCGCCCGTCGTCGGCGGCGCGACCGAGGCCATCGACGCCGTCGTCGAGACGGTCGACACCGCGGTCGTCGGCACGGTCGGCGAGACGACGCAGACCGTGACGGATGTCGCGGGCGGCGGCACCGTCGGCGCGATCCTCGATCCCGTGGTCGGCGAGGTCGACCGGGTGGTCGGCCGTGTTCCGGTCGTCGGAGGCGTGGTCGGCGGCCTGCTCGGGGACTCCGGGGTCAGTGACGTCGTGACGCCCGTGACCGGCGCCGTCGACGGCCTGCTCGGCGGCCTCATCGGCTCGACCGGCGAACTTCCGGGCGGTGTGCTGCCCGAGATCCCCGACGTCCCCCTCCTGCCCGGCGACGGGTCGACGGGCGGCGGATCGGAGGGCCACGAGCCCTCGATCCCGGTCTCGCCTCCTGCGATCGGCGAGCCTCGCGGCCCGGTGCCGCCCGGCAGAGCCGACTCGATCGTCGCCGCGCGCGCCGCGACGTCCGGCGCCCCTCACGGCCTCGATCCACCTCGATCCGAGATCAGCGACATCGCAGCGCCGTCGGGCCTCGCGGGCTCGGTCGCGCCTCCGGGCGACGCCGGCGGTCCGAGCGGCGCGCCGCTGCCCTCCGGCGGTCCGAGTGCCGGCGCCGGTTCGGGTGCAGGCGTGCTCGGCTCCGACCTCGTCGGCGCTTCGCAGCTGCTCGACGCCACGGTCGCCACGGCTCTCTCCTCGGTCGATGACGCGCTGCCGTCGTCGCCGATCTTCGAGACCGACACCACCCCTGACTGACGGGGGCCGTTCCGCCTGATCGCAGGCGCGCCGTTCCGCGCGCCTCGAGACGACGGACACGGTCATCGCTCCGCGCCGCATCGCGCCCGGAGCATCCAACCCATCCAGTCAGGAGAACACTCATGAATCTCAAGCGATTCGCCACGAGGGCGCTGTACGCGACCCTCCTCACCGGGGGCATCACGCTCCTCGGCGCCGGCGTCGCGCACGCCTCGGAGACGAGCGGCGACGACGGCCTCCTCTCGGGCACGCAGGCGATCGTCTCGCTCGCGGTGCCGGTCACGATCTCGGGCAACGGCATCTCGGTCCTCGGCGACTCGTCGTCGACGGATGCCGCGACCGAGGTCGCACCTGCTGCCGCGGCGGCACCGGCGACCGCACCCGAAACGAGCGGCGACGACTCGCTGCTCGGCGGGCTCCAGGGCCTCGTCGACATCGCGGTTCCGGTGACGGTGAGCGGCAACGCGATCAGCGTCGCCGGCGACTCCACGTCGACGGATGCCGCGACCGAGGTCGCACCCGCGGCCGCCCCGGCCGCCGAATCGACGCCCGCTGCGGCGCCCGTCACGAGCGGCGACGACTCGCTGCTCGGCGGAACGCAGGCGATCGTCGCGGCTGCGATCCCGGTGACCGTCGGCGGCAACGCGATCAGCGCCATCGGCGACTCGTCGTCGAGCGGTGCCGAGACCGACGTCGCATCCGGAGCGGCACCTGTCACGGGTGGTGCCACGACGTCGGGCGACGACTCGCTGCTCGGCGGGCTCCAGGGCCTCGTCGACCTCGCGGTTCCGGTGACCGTGGGCGGCAACGCGATCAGCGTCATCGGCGACTCCGCGTCGACGGATGCCGCGACCGCCGTCACGCCCGGCGCACAGGCCGGATCCGGTACCGGGGGCAGCGCCTCGACCACGGGTGACGACGGCATCCTCGGGGGCACGCAGGCGATCATCGGGGCTGCGATCCCGGTGACCGTCGGCGGCAACGCCATCAGCGTCATCGGCGACTCCACGTCGACGGATGCCGCGACGACCGTGACGCCGGGCACCGGCGGCAGCGGATCCCCGACGACGTCGGGGCTTGACGGACTGCTCGGCGGAACGCAGTTGATCCCGAGCATCTCGCTCCCCGTCACGGTGGGCGGCAACGCGATCTCGGTCGTCGGCGACAGCACGACCGGGGGATCGACCACCGTCGTGGTTCCGGGCGACCCCACCGACCCGGTGGACCCCGTCGACCCGACCGACCCGGTCGACCCGACGGACCCGGTCGACCCGACCGACCCCGTGGACCCGGGAACGCCGGGTGAGCCCGGAACCCCCGGCGGCACCGGGACCGGGACCGGCACGACCGTCGCGAGCGAGACCGTGACCGCGGTCGCCTCGGACGCGTCGCTCGCCTCGACCGGCGTCGACTCGGGCTGGGTCGCGATCGCAGCGCTCCTGCTCGTGATGGGGCTCGGGCTGGTCGCACTGCGCCGACGCCCGACGCAGCGCTGAGCGAGACGGTCGGGGTCGCCGGTTTCGGCGGCCTCGACCGTCCGCGCCCGGCGGGCGCCTCAGACCACCGAGGCCAGCAGCTCGGGATCGGGTGCGCCGAGCGGCACGCCGCCGAGCGAGCGCCAGGCCCGGGCGAGCGCCTGCAACGCGGCATCCGTCGCCTCGAGCGGCTGGCAGATCGGCACGCGCAGGAACCGCTCGAACGCACCGTCGATGCCGAACCTCGGTCCTGCGGTGACGATGAGCCCCTCCTGCCGGGCCGCGAGCACGAGCTGCGAGCTCACGGGCGCATCGAGTCCGATCCAGGTCACGATGCCGCCGTCGACGTGCGGCACGTGCCACTCGGGCACCAGTTCGGCGACCCGTCGTTCGACGAGATCCCGGCCGGCCCGAAGCTGCTCGCGACGCAGGTCGAGGATGTCGTCCATGCGCTCGAGGCCGCGCGTCACGAGCAGCTGGTCGAGGATCGGCGTGCCCAGGTCGCCGGGCGCCCGGACCGCGAGCAGGCGGCGGATGAGCGGCCGGTCGGCCCGGATCCAGCCGATGCGCAGCCCGCCCCAGATCGTCTTGCCGACGCTGCCGATGAGCACGGCCGGGCCGTCGGCGGCCATGGGCGGGAACGCCTCGGCGCGATCGATGTCGAGCTCGGCGATCGTCTCGTCGGCGATGACGACCGTGCCCTGGCGGGCGGCCGCGTCGAGCACGCGCGCCCGCGACTCACGGCTCAGCGTGCGGCCGGTCGGGTTCTGGAAGTCGGGCATGAGGTAGGCGAGCACGGGGTTCGAGTGGCGGATCGACTGCACGAGGCTCGCGGCCTCCTCCCGGTCGGCGTCGACGCGGGCGGCGGCACCGGCGCCGGCCGCATGCGGCACGACCGGCGAGCCCACGAGCCTGGCCCCGGCGCCCCGCAGCGCCTCGTACGCGTGCGGGTAGGTCGGCATCTCGATGAGCGCCCGGTCGCCGCGGGCGATCACGGTGCGTGCGACGAGCGCGATCGCGTGCTGCGCGCCGATCGTGACCATGATCTGGTCGGGCGAGGTCGGCAGGCCGCGACGCGTGTACCGGTCGGCGATCGCCTCGCGCAGCGGCAGGATGCCGACGGGGTCGTAGCCCGAGTCGCCGAGGTGCGCGGGCAGGTCTTCGGCCGCCTGCCTGGCCAGGTCGGGAAGCCAGGGCAGGGCGGGCGGCGCCGCCTTCGAGAAGTCGAGGTACTCGGACTCGAACGACGCAGGAAGGATCGCGGGGGCTCCGGGAAGTCGCGCGACGCTGCCGGAGCCCCGCACGCTGTGCAGGTGGTCGAGTTCGCGCAGGCGGCGGTAGGCGGCCGCGACCGTCGTGCGGCTGAGGCCGAGTCGTTCGGCGAGGTCGCGCTCGGCCGGCAGCCGCGTCTCGACGGGGATGCGCCCGTCGACGATGAGCAGGCGGATGCGGTCGGCGAGCGCCTCGTAGGCGCTGCCTCGGCCGCGCCAGTCGCCGAGGAGCACCTCGAGGGAACGGGCGCTGAGCGATCGGTCAACCATGAGGCCACTTTAGGAGAATTGGATGTATACGGAAAGGCCAATCGTGCAATTGGATCGCCTCATGCTCCCCCGCCACGCCTCCTTCCGCGACCCGGCCCCGATCCTCGTGCGTCGGCTCGTGCAGCTCTACGTCGGCCTGCTGTTCTACGGCATCGGCATCGCGCTGATCGTGCGCGGCGAGCTCGGGGTCGCCCCGTGGGACGTGCTGACGCAGGGCATCTCCAAGCAGACCGGCCTCAACTTCGGGCTGGTCACGGTCATCACGAGCGTGTTCGTGCTGCTGCTCTGGATCCCGATCCGGCAGAAGCCCGGATTCGGCACGATCATGAACGTGCTGCTCGTGGGGCCGGCCGCCGACCTCGGGCTCTGGCTGATCCCATCGGGTCTCGACCTCTGGGTGCGCATCGTGCTGCTGCCCGCCGGCATCCTCGTGCTCGCGATGGCGACCGGCCTCTACATAGGCGCGCACTTCGGCCCCGGGCCTCGCGACGGCCTCATGACCGGCATCCACGCACGCACCGGATGGCGCATCTGGATCGTGCGCACGAGCATCGAGCTCGTGGTGCTCGCCGCCGGCTGGCTGCTCGGCGGCAACGTCGGCATCGGCACAGTCGCCTTCGCGCTGCTCATCGGCCCGCTGTGCGGATACACGATCCCGTTGTTCGCCATCAAGCGGCCGACGGTCGAGCATGCGGATGCCGGCGCCTCCGGCGAGCGCGAGTCGACGTCGCCGGCTGCCGCCCCGGCGGCACCCTGAACTCGGCGGGTCGGCGCGGAGGGACACCCGCCGACCCGTCGTACTCCTCTCGGCGCGGAAGCGGGCCGAACCCCCGGGCCGGGCGCTGGTCTCGAGACGGCGCCGACGCGCCTCCTCGACCGGCGAGGTGTGGCGCGGGGCGCTGGTCTCGAGACGCTGCGCTCCGCGACCGGCGCGGGTGGCCGACCGGGGGTCGACCGGCGCCCGTCAGTGCTGGGCGAGCGTCGCGAGCACGTCGGCCCGCACCTGCGCGAGGCGCGCCGTGAGCAACGTGACGGACTCGGGCCGCACACGCCCGCGATGCGAACGCAGGTCGGTGCGCAGCTGCTGGCGGAACTCCGCGATCGCCAGGTCGGCGTCTTGGAGGGCGCGCTCGGACTCGATGCGCTCGGAGTCGGCCGAACCCGGACCACCGGTCGCACCGGTCGACCCCGCGCCCGCGCCACCGGCTGCACCCGCGGTCGTCGTGGTCGCCGCACGCTTGGCCTCGCGCGCGGCGCTGGCCAGCTCGGCGCGCAGCGAACGCATCGCGTCGTTCACCTCGGCGCGCACGCCGTCGGCGAGGCGTCGCACCGAGTCGGTGACCTCGTTCTCGATGTCGTCGAGCTCGTGCCGCCGCGACTCGAGCTCTGCGCGCCCGGCAGCGGTGATCTCGTAGACGGTCTTGCGACCGTCGGCCGCCTTGGTGACGAGTCCCTCTTCTTCGAGCTTCGCCAGGCGCGGGTAGATCGTGCCGGCACTCGGGGTGTACGTGCCGCCGAACTGGTCGCTGAGCGCCTGGATCAGCTCGTAGCCGTGCCGCGACTGCTCGGCGAGGAGCGCCAGCAGGTAGAGCCGCAGGCTGCCGTGGGCGAAGACGGGGGTCATACGGATGCCTCGGCGTCGCGTTCGGCGCCGACTCCGGCCTCGGCGGAGCCGCCGGCATCCGCCCCTTCACTGCTGCTCGATTCGTGGCGCACCCGCGTCATCACCGAGATCGACCCGGAGACGCTGTTCGCGGCGAGGTCGAGCCAGGTGCCCGCGAGTTCGCCGGTGATGCGCTCGAAGCCCTTGCCGAGCACGCCCTTGATGCGGGTGTCGTCGAGGAGCACCGTGCCGCCGACCGTGTTGATGCGGTAGCGGGCACCGGCTCCGGCGTCGAAGCGGACCGTGAGCGAACCCGAGACGGTGTTCGTGTCGATCTTGCCGGGCGTGCCCTTGGCGTCGACGATCATGCTGCCCGAGACGGTGTCGGCGTCGAAGCCGTAGATCTCGCCGGTTGCGACGACGTCGCCCGACACGGAGTGCGCGTCGATCGAACCGAGGTGGTTGCCGACCGAGATCTCGCCCGAGACGCTCGACACGTCGAGGTCGCCCTCGTGGTTGTCGACGACGATGCTGCCCGAGACGGTGCTGATCTTCGCGTCGGTCGTGAAGCCGGCGATGAGGGCGTCGCCCGAGATCATGCCGAGCTTCAGCGCGACGTGGCGCGGAGCGAGGATCGACACGTCGGCCTTCGCGTTGCCGGCCCATCCCTTGAAGACGTCGATGAAGTTGTCCCAGCCGAGCTGGGGGTGGTCGATCTCGAGCACGTCGCCGTTGATCGAGACCTTCAGGTCCTTGCCGGTGACGCCGCTGATCTCGACGCGTGCGCCGGGCTCGTCGTGCGCGATGACGTCGACCTTGCCTCCGATGAGGCCGACCTTGAGGCGCCGGACGAGCTCGAGGTCGATCACGCGCGATTCGCCGGGGTTGATGACCCACTGCTCGATGCTCATGGGGTGCTCCTTCTGTTGCGGGCGGATGCCGCGGCATCCGGAAGTCCTCGTATCGCGATATATCGCGTCTTCTCCAAACACGATATATCGCGTTGCCGCGAATTGCAAGGAACGACGGATGCCGCGGGCTTGACCTTGACGTAACGTCAACCTCTAACGTGGCATCCGTCGGGCGAACGACCCGACGACCACCGCATGAGAAGGGAGCCGGCCGTGGACTGGTCGATCCAGGAGATCGCGAAGCTCGCCGGGACCACGAGCCGCACGCTGCGTCACTACGACGACATCGGGCTGCTCGCGCCGGCGCGCATCGGTTCGAACGGCTACCGGTACTACGACGCCGAGGCGCTCGTGCGACTGCAGCGCATCATGCTGCTGCGCGAGCTCGGCCTCGGGCTCCCTGCGGTGGCCGACGTGCTCGAGCGCGAAGAGCGCGCTCCGCACGCCCTGCGGAGCCATCTCGAGTGGCTCGTCAGGGAGCAGCAGCGGCTGGCACGGCAGATCGTGTCGGTCGAACGGACCATCGACGCATTGGAAGGAGGTGAACGACTCATGGCAGAGCAGATGTTCGACGGGTTCGACCACACCGAGTACAAGGAGGAGGTCGAGCAGCGCTGGGGCGCCGACGCGTACGCGAAGAGCGACGCATGGTGGCGCTCGATGGGCGCAGACGAGAAGCGGGCCTGGCAGCAGCGTCTCGCGAGCCTCAACGCCGACTGGATCGCCGCGCACGAACGCGGCATCGACCCCGCCGGCGACGAGGCGCAGGCGCTCGCGCAGCGTCAGTTCGAGTGGTTGCGCGGCATTCCCGGCACCCCGGGCGGCGGAGCGGCGGGCCCGAGCAGGGAGTACTTCCTCGGCCTCGCCGAGATGTACGTGGCCGATGAGCGCTTCGGCGCGAACTACGGCGGCGTCGACGGCGCCCGCTTCGTGCGGGACGCGATGACCGCGTACGCGGAGCGCGAGCTCTAGCATCGAGCGTCGTCGGTGGGCCGTGGTTGGGTGAGGACATGACGGATGTCTCGCTCGTGCCATGGTCGGCCGACGACCTCGACGTGCTTCGCCGCGCGAACACGCCCGAACTCATGGACCAGATGGGCGGCGTCGAGACCGACGAACAGGTCATCGCCCGCCACGCCAGGTACCTGCGCCTGCGGGCCGAGGGCACGGCGCGCCATTTCCGCATCGTGATCCCCGGGCACCCCGAGGGCGTCGGAATGGTCGGCTACTGGCAGCACGAGCACGATGGCGAGCCCGCCCTCGAGTCGGGCTGGTCGGTCGAGGCCGAGTACCGCGGCCTCGGCATCGCGCCGGCCGCGGTCGGCGCCATGCTCGAGTTCGCACGAGCCGATGGCGAGGTACTGCGCGTGCACGCGTACCCGCGCGTCGACAACCTCCCGTCGAACGCGGTCTGCCGCAAGGCCGGCTTCACGCTGCTCGGCCCGCTGGAGTTCGAGGTCAAGCCCGGCATCGTGCTGCACACGAACGACTGGGTGCACGACCTGTCGGCGACGGCCGCGAGCACGGCGTAGCCTCGACGCGTGCGCTCCTACCTCGCCGTCGCGATCGGCGGCCTCCTCGGCACCGGGCTCCGCCTCACGATCGATCTCGCGCTGCCGCACGCCGATCACGAGTTCCCGGTGAGCACGCTCATCATCAACCTCGTCGGCGCCTTCGTGCTCGGCTGGCTCGTCGGCGGGCTCTGGACCCGCCCGTCGACGCCGAACTGGGTGAAGGCGGGCATCGGCTCGGGCGTGCTCGGCTCCTTCACGACGATGTCGGCCGTCCTGGCGGCGGTCGCGCTGCTCTCCGGGGCAGGCGAGGCGTGGCTCGCGGCCCTCTACCTGGCCGTCTCGGCGATCGGAGGCCTGCTGCTCGCGGCCGCCGGACTGCGGATCGGGTCGCTCATCGCGCACCGCCCCATGCCGAGCACCGTCACGGATGCCGGGCAGACCCTGTGACCGGGCAGCTCACGCCGCTCGTGGTCGTCGCCGTGCTCGTCGCCGGCTCGCTCGGCGCCTTGCTCCGCTTCGCGCTCTCGCGCGCCCTGCCCGTGCGGCCCGGACACCTGCCGGGCGGCATCCTCATCGTCAACGTCGTCGGCTCGGGCCTCGCGGGCGCGTTCCTCGGCCTCGCCGAGCGCGCGGCGATCGACGGCGACCTGCGGCTCATCCTCGTCACGGGGTTCTGCGGCGGGCTCACGACGTTCAGCACGTGGAGCGTCGAGACCGTCGAACTGCTCGACGGCGGGCGGTGGCGCGCCGCGATCCTCAACGTGCTGCTGACACTCGCGCTCGGCCTCGCGGCCGCGGCCGGCGCGTACTTGCTGACGCGCTGAGCACTCGCCCGATTCGTGGCTGACCGGCCGTTCTGCGCGGATGTCGAGCCACGCGGCATCCGCCGACTTGACATGGGCAGTGGCGGGTGTAGTCTCATCCGCCGTGACAAATGAGGCGGATTCACCGCCACCAGAACTGAAATCGCCGAAGCACTGGATCATCGGCGACCCGCTGCCGACCGAGAAGCTCGAGGGGCAGCTCCTTCCGAAGCACCTGGCGCTGCCGATCTTCGCGAGCGACCCGCTGAGCTCCGTGGCGTACGCGCCGCAGGAACTGCTCATGATCCTCACGGTCGGCGGGCTCGCGTTCCTGAGCTTCGCGCCGTGGGTCGCCGTCGCCGTGGTCGTGCTGCTCGTGACGGTCGTCGCGTCGTACCGGCAGCTGATCCGCGCGTACCCTTCGGGCGGCGGCGACTACGAGGTCGCGCACCGCAACCTGGGCGAGAAGGCGGGCCTCGTCGTGGCCTCCGCGCTGCTCGTCGACTACGTCATGACGGTCGTCGTGTCGGTCGCCTCGGGCGTCGACAACATCATCTCGGCGATCCCCGAGCTCGACCCGTTCCGCGTCGAGCTCGCGGTGATCTTCGTCATCATCCTGGCGGCGGTCAACCTCCGCGGCGTGAGCGAGTCGTCGAAGGCGTTCGCCGTGCCGACCTACCTCTTCATCGGCAGCGTCTTCGTCATGATCGTGGTGGGCCTGACCCGCACGGTGATGGGCAACCCACCGGTCGCATCGTCGGCGCACTTCCAGGTCGACGCCGAGTCGCTGACCCAGGCCGGCGTCATCCTGCTGCTCCTGCGTTCCTTCGCGAGCGGATGCTCCGCCCTCACGGGCGTCGAGGCCATCGCGAACGGCGTGCCCGCGTTCCGTCGCCCCAAGGTGCGCAACGCGCAGCGCACGCTCGTGCTCATGGGCGGCATCGCGATCGTGCTGTTCGCCGGGCTCACGGCGCTCGCGCTCATCTCGCAGGTGCACTACGCCGAGGATCCATGCCACCTCATCGGCTGGGCCGAGTGCGCGACGGAACCTCAGCAGAGCCTCATGGCCCAGGTCGCCGGCGCGACGTTCGGCGACTCGAGCGTCTTCTTCTACCTGATCCAGGCCACCACGGCGCTCGTGCTCCTGCTGGCCGCGAACACGGCGTTCAACGGGTTCCCGCTGCTCGGCTCCGTGCTCGCGCGCGACGGCTACGCGCCCAAGTCGCTCTCGACGCGCGGCGACCGCCTGATCTACTCGAACGGCGTGCTCATTCTCGCGCTCGCGGCATCCGTGATCCTCGTGGTCTTCCAGGCGAACCTGACGGTGCTCATCCAGCTGTACATCATCGGCGTGTTCGTCTCGTTCACGCTCGGGCAGACCGGCATGGTGCGGCACTGGCTGCGCGAGCTCTCGAAGAACCGGCACCCCACGTCGAAGTCGGCCGCGGCTCGCCGTGCGCCTGACGACGACCGCGCCCTTTCGCGCTCGGCGATGCTGCGCGCGCTCGTGATCAACTCCATCGGCGCGGGCATGACCGCGGTCGTGCTCATCGTCGTGACCGTCACGAAGTTCACGCACGGCGCCTGGATCGTCTTCGTCATGATGCCGATCCTGTTCACGCTCATGGTCGGCGTGAACCGGTACTACCGCGATGTCGAACGCGAGATCGAGCCCGACCCGATCACCACGTTCGGCGCGACCGGCGACCACGCGATCGTGCTCGTGGGTCGCATGCAGAAGCCCGTGCTGAAGGCCCTCGACTACGCCATCGCGGCGCGCCACGACTCCCTCGAGGCGGTGCACGTCTCGCTCGACGAAGACGCGACGAAGCAACTGAAGAAGGACTGGGTCAAGCAGAACGTGCACGTGAAGCTGCGCATCCTGTCGTCGCCGTACCGCGACCTCAGCCACCCGCTCATCCAGTACATCAAGCAGCGTCGCGAGGAGCACGGCTCCGAGGTCGTGACGGTCTACCTGCCGCAGTTCATCGTCGGCCACTGGTGGGAGAGCATCCTCCACAACCACAAGGCTCGCCGCATCAGCCAGAAGCTGTTGCTCGTGCACGGCGTCACCGTGACCCTCGTGCCGTGGCTGCTCGACTCGTCGGACCTCATCTACGGCCGACGCTCGCGCCCCCTGCCCGGCCAGGACCGCCGCGGCGAGCCCGTGCGTCCGCCGCGCCGCTCGACCGTCGACAGCGGCCCCTCGACGAAGCAGCAGCACAAGCCGTAGGCGTCGACCCCGCACGCGGTGGTCGCGATCGAGGCGAGCGGATGTCGCATCCGCTCGCCTCGATGCCGTTCGAGCCCGCTCGGCTAGAGCATCGCCATGATCTGGCGGGCGATCATGCGTCCGGCGCGGCTCGCGCCGATGGTCGACGCCTGCGGGCCGTACCCGGCGAGGAAGATGCGCGGGTCGTTCCACGAGGCGCCCTGGCCGACGCTGATGCCGCCCGCCTTCTCGCGGAGCTTCAGCGGCGAGAGGTGGCGCAGCTCGGGCCGGAACCCCGTGGCCCAGATGATCGCGTCGGCGCGCACCTCGCTCGCGGGGTGGTCGTCGTCGCCCTCCCACACGACCCGGTCGGCGTCGATGCGATCGAACATGGATCGCGCGACGAGCAGGCCCCGCTCGATGCCCGCGGCGATGCGGCGGTTCTTCGGCACGCCCGTGCCGCTCACGATCGAGGGCAGTGCGCGGCCGGAGCGGGCCGCCTCGTCTTGCTTGGCGACGGCGGCCGACGCGCCCTCGAGGTCGAGTTCTTGACGATCGAGCCAGTCGATCGGCCGACGGGAGACCCACGTGAGCTCGGCGGCGATGCCCTCGAGCTCGAGCATGAAGCCGATCGCCGAGGTGCCGCCGCCGACCACGACGACGTGCTTGTCGCGGAAGTCCTCGGCGTCGGCGAAGTCGGACGTGTGCAGGTGCCGCCCCTGGAAGGCGGTCATGCCGGGGTAGTACGGCACGAACGGCGAACCCCACGTGCCCGTGGCGTTCACGAGGAACTGGACCGCGAGCTCGTGACGCGGTGCCGCCTGCTCGGGCGGCTCCTGGAACGACTTGCGCATGCGCCCGAAGAAGCCGCGCGCGCGCTGCTCGTCGAGCGGCTGCGGGCTGAGGTCGTCGTAGCGGACGACGAGGTCGACGCCCTCGTTCGTGACCGAGCGCACGTCCATCGGGCGGCGCACCTGGAGGCCGAAGTGCTCCTCGAAGCGGCCGTAGTAGTCGGCGACGACCTCGCGTGCCGGAAGCGAGCGGTCGGCCGTGTCGAAGCTCAGGCCGAGGTCGGCCATGCCCGGCAGGTCGTTGACGCGATGCGCGGTGCCGAGCCGAAGCGACGACCATCGGTGCTGCCACGCGCCGCCGGGGCCGGGAGCCCGATCGAGCATCACGAAGTCCTCGCCGGCGACCAGCTCGAAGCGGCGCAGGTAGTAGGCGACCGAGAGGCCCGCCTGCCCTGCGCCGATCACCGCGATCTTCACGCGTTCAGGGCTCGACGTCACGTCTCCATCGAACCATGTCCAGCTGTGCGCATGCCCAATTCCGAGCGCACTTCGGCGCCTGTGCATGGCAACGTCTGACTGCCTGACGGCGGTGCTAAACTGACGGCCGGACGAAATTCATACAAACCAGAAGCGCCGGGTGAAGAACATTCCACCTGGCCAGACGTCGTAAGGGGGTCACGCATGGGGCGCGGCCGTCAGAAAGCCAAGCACACCAAGGTCGCTCGGGAGCTGAAGTACTTCAGCCCGAACACCGACTACAACGCGCTTGAGCGCGAACTCACGAGTTCGCATGACGAATATTCCGAAGAAGCTGCGAAGTGGGCGGAGTACGCCGACGACGAAGACGACAGCTACGTGACCGACGACGAACAGCACGAGCAGCGCGCCTAGCCTGCTCAGCTGTCGGTGTGTGATTCCGCGAGTTCCGCGAGCCATGCCGCCGCGTGCTCGACGAACGACTCGAGTTCGGCGAGCGTCGACCCGGGCGTGATCGCGCGCAGCACGATCTCGTCGAGCGGCTCACTCGCCTGGGCGTACGCCGCGAGGCCGGACGCATCGTCGATCGTCGAGTCGATCGCCGGGAATCCGAGGCGGTCGAAGTTCGCCGAGTACGCCGGGAACGCGTCGTACTTCGCGGACTCCGCGACGAGCGTCGGCCTGGCCGCCTCGTCGACGATCGTGCGCACGTAGAGCACCCCGCGCACCGATCGGCCGGCCGCATCGGCCGCGAGTTCGCGCATCGCGGTGGCCGCGGCATCCGGAGTCAGCCAGTTCAGCAGCACGCCGTCGGCCACCTCGGCCGCGAGCCGACGCATGCGCGGGCCGAGCGCGCCGACCACGATCGACGCGTCGGTGCGCTCGCGCAGCCCGGCGATCGCGTCGCGCACGGCTGCGAGCGGTGACGCCGCCCCGCCCGAGCCGATGCCGATCGACGTGCGCTCGATCGGGAGCCCGGCGAGGTCGAGCGAGTCGACCGGCCTGCGGTCGACGGGGATCACGCCGGTCGCGAGGCGCAGGGTCGAGGTGACGGATGCCGCGACGCGGAGCGCTGCGAGCGAGTCGCCGCCCGGTACGTCGTTGAGCCAGAGCGCGTCGAAGCCGAGGCGCTCGATGCGCGGCGCGAGGGCGAGCAGCGTCTCGGGCGAGGTCGTGCCCATGAGGCCGATGGAGACGGCCTGCGCGATGCGCGCCGGCGATACGTGCGCTGCCGGTGCGTTCGTCTGCGACATGCGTCGGAACCCGGAGGTCAGCTCGCGTAGCCGCCGACGAGGCGGACCGCTCCGCCGTCGACGCCCTTGGCACCCTGCTCGAACCCGTCGAGGTCGCGTGCGCCGATCGTGACGGTGCCCGCCTGCCAGGACGGGAGCCCGAGCTGCTCGAGCGCCGCGATGACGTCGGCCGCGGCATCTGCCTCGACGACCGCGAAGAAGCCGATGCCGAGGTTCCAGGTGCCCTCGGAGCTCTCGAGGGTCGACCCCGCGAGCGCGCTCAGCGAACGGAAGACCGCGGCCGGCGACCAGGTCGACCGGTCGACCTCGACCCACGAGCCCACGGGCAGCACGCGCGCGAGGTTCGCGGCGATGCCGCCGCCAGTGACGTGCGAGAGCGAGTGCACGGCCGAGCCGAGTCGTTCGTCGGCGAGGAGCTCGACGAGCGGGCCGCTGTAGAGGCGGGTCGGCTCGAGGAGCGCCTCGCCCCACGTCGTGCCGAGATCGGCCGCGGTGTCGCCGTAGTGCAGACCGGCGTTCGCGAGGATGTGACGCACGAGCGAGAAGCCGTTGGAGTGCAGGCCGCTCGAGGAGATCGCGATGACCGCGTCGCCGTTCTGAACGCGCTCGGCGCCGAGCAGACGATCGGCCTCGACCACGCCGACGGCCGCGCCGGCCACGTCGTAGTCGTTCACGCCCATGAGCCCGGGGTGTTCGGCGGTCTCGCCGCCGACGAGGGCGGTGCCGGTCTCGGCGCACGCCTTCGCGATGCCCGTGACGATCGAGGCGATGCGCTCGGGCACGACCTTGCCGCACGCGATGTAGTCGGTCATGAACAGCGGCTTCGCGCCCACCACGACGATGTCGTCGACGACCATGCCGACCAGGTCCTGACCGATGGTGTCGTGCTTGTCGAGCGCCTGCGCGATCGCGATCTTCGTGCCGACGCCGTCGGTGGAGGTCGCGAGCAGCGGCCGCTCGTACGCCTTCGCGAAGGACAGGTCGAAGAGCCCCGCGAAGCCGCCGACGCCGCCGAGCACGTTTGGACCGTGCGTCGCGGCCACGGAGGCCTTCATGAGTTCGACGGCGAGGTCGCCTGCTGCGGTGTCGACTCCGGCAGCGGCGTAGGACGAGTTCGCGCTCACCCGTCAAGGGTACCCGGCGCACGGCGCGCCGAAACCCGCCCGTCCCGGCATCCCGGCCGCGGGCCGTGCCCGAGCGTAGAATCCGGGCATGCACGAGGGCACACCGTCGTGGGTGATCCGAGAGAACGCGAGTCGGCCTGTGCTGATCGCGCTGTACCTCCGCGCGGCCCTCGGGGTCGCCTCCCCGGTCGAGTTGCCGCGCGTGCGCGACGTCGGCAAGGTCGGCGCGACGCTCGCCATCGACCAGCACGACCTGCTCGAGGCGCAGTGGCGCGACTGGTGGGCCATGACCGTCGAGCCCGAGGCGCATCCGTCGCCCGTGCCGCTGCAGCTCGTCGAGGCGTACGAGACCGAGATCGCGCTGCCCGTCTCGGGCGCCGAGGTGCTGCTCGCCGCGGTCGTGCCCCACGCCGAGGCCGCGCGCGCCTGGGCCGAGTGGACGCAGGACGCCTACCGCTCGGCATCCAGCGCGCGCCACGGGGACTCGTATCGCGCCTACGCCGGCACGATCGCCGAGCACGAGCGCGAGGTCGGGCGACGGGCCCACTCGTTCGAGTTGAACGTCGAGGTGCTGCCGCTCGCGACATCCGGCGTCTGGTGGATCGGCGAGAAGACCGTCGCGGTCACCGATTCGCTGCGATCGGACGCCTCGGCGTTCGACGATGCGATCCATCCGATCATCGCGGAGCTGGCGTAGGGGTTCCTTGGGCGCTGGTCTCGATACGGCGCTGGCGCGCCTACTCGACCGGCGGGGACGGGTGGGTGGCTGGGCGGACGGCGTGCCAGACTCTGAGGCATGAGCATCTGGTTCGGCGAGCCCTCGGTCGAGTGGGCGAACGCACGCTGCGAGGGCACCGCGATCCGGGCCCTCGGCATCGAGATGACCGAGGTCACCGACGAATCCCTGAAGGGTCGGATGCCGGTCGACGGCCGCACGCGTCAGCCCGGCGGAGTGCTGCACGGCGGGGCATCCGTGGCGCTGGCCGAGACGCTCGCGAGCTGGGGTGCGAGCTTCACGGTCGACCCCGAGCAGTTCTACTGCGTCGGCATGGAGATCAACGCGAACCACGTGCGGCCGGTCGCCGACGGGTTCGTGCACGGCGAGGCTCGGCCGATCACGCGCGGCCGCACGACGCAGGTGTGGGACATCCGCATCACCGACGACAACGGCAAGCTCGTGTGCGTGTCGCGCTGCACGATGGCCGTGCTCGCGAAGCCCTCCGAGTACTGACGCGTCGCGCGGCTCAGCGGGCCGCGTCGATCGCCGCGATGACGGCCGCGACGGCCTGCTCGAACCGCAGGTCGGGCGGCGCGCCGAACCCCACGACCATCGTGGCCGGGCGGCTCGACGCCGTCGCCGCGTCGGCCGCGTACGCGGCGAGGCCGTCGAAGCGCAGGCCGCGTGCCGCTCCGGCGGCGACGACGTCGGCCTCGCGAACGCCGTCGGGCAGTTCGAGCAGGCAGTGGATGCCGGCGGCGAGGCCGAGCACCCTCGCGTCGGGCGCTCCGTCGGCGAGCCTCGCCTCGAACCGCTCGCGGCGGGCCCGGTAGCGCGTGCGCAGGGTTCGCACGCTTCGGTCGTACCCGCCCGAGCCGATGAGCACCGCGAGTGCCGCCTGGCCGATCGCGTCGGTGGCCGCGCCCGTTCGCCGGCGCGCCGCGAGCACCTCGTCGCGGAGCACGGGCGGCACGACGCCCCATCCGATGCCCACGGCCGGCGAGAGCGCCTTGCTCGCGGTGCCGCCGTAGACCGTGGCGTCGGGCGCGAGGGACTGGAACGCCCCGATCGAGCGCCCGTCGAAGCGGAACTCGCCGTCGTAGTCGTCCTCGATCACGATGCCGCCGGCGGTCATCGCCCACTCGGCCAGTGCGGTGCGGCGCGCCGAGGAGAGCGGCACGCCCGTCGGGAACTGGTGCGCGGGGGTCAGCAGCACGGCGTCGACGCCCGAGTCGTGGAGGCGCGCCACGTCGGCCCCCTCGGCGTCGACTGCGAGCGGCACGGGTTCGAGCCCGGCGGCCTGGAGCACCTCGCGGTGCGAGGCGTGCCCGTAGGCCTCGACCGCGATGCGGCGACCGCCGCGCGCTGCGATCGCGCGAGCGACGAGCCCGAGCAGTTCGCCGAAACCGTGCGTCACGATGACGTCGTCGGCCTGCACGCGCACCCCCCTGGCCCGGGCGAGGTACTCGGCGAGTGCGGCGCGCAACGGCGCGACCCCTTCGGGCGGGCCGTATCCGAGCGAGGCGCTCGACGCCTCGGCGAGAGCCTGGCGCATCGCCGCCAGCCAGGCCGACCGGGGGAACGCGGAGGCGTCGGGCAGGCCCCCGCGGAGGTCGAGCTCGAACCGCGTGGACCGGTTGACGAGGGCCCCCGAGGATGCCGACGCGGAGGCGAGGCGCTCGCGCACCCTGGTGCCCGACCCGACGCGCGCCTCGAGGCGCCCTTCGCCGAGCAGCCGCTCGTAGACCTCGACGACGCTGTTGCGCGCGATGCCGAGGTCTGCAGCGAGGGCGCGCGACGACGGCAGCCGGGTGCCCGCCCGGAGCGAGCCGTCGTCGATCGCGTCCCGCAGCGCGCGTTCGAGCGACTGCACCTTGTGCCGGGGGTCGAGCACGACGAGCAGATCCAATCCTGAATTGGCCCAATCATCCGCCATGCGAATGGACGTTACCAGCGGCGGCCGCGCTCCGTAGCGTGAACCACATGACCACCACGACGACCATCACCCCCGCCCGCCGCCTCGACTTCGAAGGCGTCGCCCCGGCCTTCACGCGCGCCGTCAGCGCACTCGACGACGCCGCCTCCGCCGAGGCCGACCGCGCCGGCATCGAGAAGGGACTCCGCGACCTCCTGAAGCTGCGGGCCTCGCAGCTCAACGGCTGCGCGTACTGCGTCGACCTGCACTCGCACGACGCCCGCGAGGCCGGCGAATCCGACCAGCGGATCTTCGCGGTCGCCGTCTGGCCCGAGGCGAACTTCTTCACGGCGCGCGAACGGGCCGCCCTCGCACTCACCGACTCGGTGACCCGCCTCTCGGAGACGCACGTGCCCGAAGGCGTGTGGAACGAGGCATCCGCCCACTTCTCGGACGACGAGCTCGCCGCCCTGCTCGCGCTGCTCGTCTCGATCAACGCGTGGAACGAGATCTCGGTCGCGACGCGCGGATGGCGGGCCAAGACCCGCGGATGACGGCGGGCGAATCCGCGCGGATGAGGCGGGCGATGCTCAGCCGAGCACCAGCCCGCACTCAGTCGGCTCACCCGCGCACGTGTGGGAGGATTGTCCAGTCCGCTCGGACACCTTCCCCCACCTTCGAGGAGCCATTGCTCGCATGTGCGGCATCGTCGGAATCGTCTCGACCGAACCCGTCAACCAGCAGGTGTACGACAGCCTGCTCCTCCTGCAACACCGCGGCCAGGATTCGACGGGCATCGCGACCGCCGACGGCTCGGCCTTCCACATGGCGAAGGCGCGGGGGCAGGTGCGCGAGGCGTTCCGCACGCGCGACATGCGCTCGCTCATCGGCAACATGGGCCTCGGCCACGTGCGCTACACGACCAAGGGTGCCGCCGAGCGCGAGGAGGAGGCGCAGCCGTTCTACGTGAACGCGCCGTACGGCATCATCCTCGTGCACAACGGCAACCTCACGAACACCCGCGAACTCTCGCAGGACCTCTTCAACATCGACCGTCGGCACGTGAACTCCACGAGCGACACCGAGATGCTGCTGAACGTGCTCGCCACCGAGCTGCAGGGGCAGATCACGGGCCTCGACCTCGACCCCGACCAGATCTTCGCGGCGGTCGAGCAGGTGAACGAGCGCGTCGAGGGCTCCTACGCCGTCATCGCGCTCATCGCCGGTCACGGCCTGCTCGCGTTCCGCGACCCGTTCGGCATCCGCCCGCTGATCCTCGGGCGCCGCCTGACCGCGAAGGGCAAGGAGGAGTGGATCGTCGCCTCCGAGTCTCTCGTGCTCGAGAACGGCGACTACGAGATCGTGCGCGACGTCGAGCCCGGCGAAGCGATCTTCATCACGCTCGACGGCCAGATGACCTCGCGCCAGTGCGCGAAGAACCCGCGCCTCGTGCCGTGCTCGTTCGAGTACGTCTACCTCGCCCGCCCCGACTCCGTCATGAACGGCATCTCGGTCTACGAGTCGCGCCTGCGCATGGGCGACCGCCTCGCCGACACCATCGCGAAGCACATGCCGCTCGGCGACGCCGACGTGGTCATGCCCATTCCCGACTCGTCGCGCCCGTCGGCCATGCAGGTCGCCCAGAAGCTCGGCATCGAGTACCGCGAGGGCTTCTACAAGAACCGCTACGTCGGCCGGACGTTCATCATGCCCGGGCAGTCGGAGCGCAAGCGATCGGTGCGCCAGAAGCTGAACGCCATGGGCACCGAGTTCCGCGGCAAGAACATCCTCATCGTCGACGACTCGATCGTGCGCGGCACGACCTCGCAGCAGATCGTGCAGATGGCCCGCGACGCCGGCGCCAACAAGGTGACCTTCGCCTCGGCGGCGCCTCCCGTGCGCTTCCCGCACGTGTACGGCATCAACATGCCGAGCCGTCAGGAGCTCATCGCCCACGGACGCAAGATCCCCGAGATCGCGGCCGAGCTCGGCGCCGACCACATGATCTACCAGGAGGTCGCCGACCTGCAGGCGGCGATCACTGAGGGCACGTCGATCGAGTCGCTCGACCTGTCGTGCTTCACGGGCGATTACGTCACCGGCACGGTCACCGAGGAGTACCTCGGCTGGGTCGAGCAGACGCAGCTCAGCTGACCTGCGCCTGGCACGCGGCATCCGGATGTCGCGTGCCCGGCGAAATGCACGAAGGCCGCCCCGATCTCGGGGCGGCCTTCGTCGTACCGGGCGGTGAGCGCTACGGCGTCTCGTCGACGCGGTGCGCGACCTCGTGCTCGACGGCGACCGAGGCCGTGCGCTTGGCCAGTGCGCGGTCGAACGCGAGGGCGACGAGCGCGCCCAGTGCGACGCCGATCGACGCGCAGATCAGCAGCAGGAAGCCGAACACCTGGCCGCCGTCGACCCCGAGGGGCTCGATCTCGCTCTGGGTCGGGGTGAACGCGAGCGTGAGCACGAGCGCGACGATCGCGCCGAGACCGGCGCCGAGCGTCATGAACCGACCGTACTTCGGCGCGCGCCGCACGGTCACGGTGTCGCTCGTGACCTCGGTCTCGATGAGGATCTCGGGTGCCGGCACGGGTGCGGTGGGCTCGACGATGATCGGCTCGACGGCTGCGGGGGCCGCGGAGTCGTTCGGCTCGGCGGGGATGGGGGCGTTGCTCACCCCACCATTGTCGCGCATGCGGCTGAACGCCCGCCGCGCGGCATCCGAACACCGAAGACGACGCCGGGCCGCCGACCAGGTGAGGTCGACGGCCCGGCGTGGCGGTTCGGTGTCAGCTCTCGGTCGAGTTGCGACGCGAGCGGATGACGAGCACCGCGATGATCGCGAGCACGATCACCAGCAGCGCGGCCGAGAGCGCCCAGATCCACCAGGTGGATCCGGTCTCGCTGATCGGCTCGACCGCCTCGGTCTCGGCGGACTCCGAGTCGGCCTCGACGGCCTCGACGGCGGCCGGTGCGGCCACGACGCAGTCGCTCGAGACCGTGGCGGTGAACGACACCGGGTCGAGCGCCTCGCCGGCCGGGTAGGTGCCGAACGCGGCCGAGCCGTCGGCGGTGAGCACCGCGGTCGCCTCGCCGTTCAGCACGCCGTCGACCACCGCGACGCCGTCGCCGAGCTCGAGTTCGGCGAACCGCACCGACTTCAGGTCGATCGGCTGGCCGTCCTGCGTGGTGCCGGTGACGTCGAGGAGCAGGAACGCGCCGCCGTCGCCGTCGAGCTCGACCTTCGGGTTCGCGATGGTCGTGTCGAGTGCGCCGTCGTGGCCCGTGAACTCGACCGCACCGGTGTAGGCGAGCACGCCGCGACCGGACTCGTCGAGCGAGCCCGATCCGTCGACGAACGTGAACACGCCCGCGTCCTCGGTCGTGCCCGAGAGCGTCCAGTCGCCGTTGGCGATGCCGCTCGTCAGGTAGCTGCGGAACGACTCCTTGAAGCCCCAGTCGAGGCTTCCGGCCGTCACCTTGCAGACGCCGGCCTTCTCGACCGGAACCGTGAACTCCACACCGACGTTTGTCGACCCCTGGAAGGTGAGCGTGTGCACGCCGGGCTCGAGCGAGGCCGGGATGCTTCCCGTCCACGTCACGTTGCCCGCGGCATCGGCCGAGAGGTCGTCGGCGAGCACGATCGGCGTGGAGTACACGACCGCGGCGATGTCCTCCTCGTTCGCCTCGAAACCGGCGGCGGTCACGGTGACCGTCTCGCCCGCGCCGAGGGCGGCGAGGGTCGCGGTGTCGAGCACGATGCCCGTCGTGGCCGGGGGCGTCGCGGGGATGTCGCGCTTGGTGCTCGCCGTCGCGGTCGAGGCCGCGGAGACCACGGTGCCGCTGTCGCCGGCCGGTGCCGCAGCGGGCGACCCGATCACGGCCGTCAGCGGTGCGAGCACCTGGCCCGCTCCGTAGAAGCCGTCGAAGGCGGACACGCCCGTGGCGAGCAGCGACACCGGCGCGTTCGCGAAGCGGGTCGCACCGTTCTGCACGCTCGTCGACGCGGCGCCGAGGTCGACGCTCGCCAGGTCGACGCGCGACCCGTTGACGGCCACGCTCAGCACGCCGGACTGCGGCGAGGTGACGCGGAGCACCGGGTCGGCGAAGGTCAGGTCGAGCAGTCCGCCATGGCCTCGGAAGCTCACGGACCCCGAGTACTCCGCGGTGCCGCGACCCGTGCCGGCGTTGTAGTCGCCGCCCGACTGGCCGAACTGGAACGCACCGCCCGAACGCGTCGCACCGCTCACGGTGATGCTGCCGTTGGCGATCGGGCCGCCGATGTACGCGACGAATCGCTCCGAGACGCCCCAGCTGAGCGAACCGCCGTCGACGGACGTGCCTGGGGCCACGACGGGAGGCGTGGTCGGCTTCGTGGGCGTGGTGGGCTCCGTCGGCGTCGTCGGATCCGGCTTCGTGCCGGCCTTCACCGTCACCGGGGCGAACACGTCGAGGCTGCGATCGGTCTGCGACAGGCCGTGCGCGGCCGAGGTGGCCACGACGTAGGAGCGCGCCGCGTCGAGCTTGCCCGCGGGCACGGTGACCTTCACCGTGAATGCGCCCTTCGAGATCTGGTCGGGGCGCACCCACTCGAGTGCGATCCAGCCGTCGGCCGGGAGCGGACCGTTGCCGGCCCAGACCGACTTCTCGCCGAACACGACGTAGACGCCCTGCGCGGCCGACGCGCCCGTGTAGCCGGAGCCCGTGACCGTGAGCACGTTCGACTTCGCCCCGTCGAGGTCCTTCGAGGGCGAGACGACGAGCTTCAGGACGCTCGGGTCGACCGGGACCTCGGGATCGACGGGATCGACGGGATCGACGGTGCCGCTCGCCACGGTGATCGAAGCGAACGCATCCATGCTCCGGTCGGTGACCGACAGGCCGTGGGCCGCGGAGGACGCCGCGACGTAGTCCTTGGCCGAATCGAACTTGCCGGCCGTCACCGTCAGCGTGGTGGAGAACGTGCCGCCCACGATCTGCTGCGGCATCACCCAGCCCTGAGCGAGCCATCCGTCGGCGACCAGGGGGCCTTCGCCGCTCCAGATGCCGTCTTCGCCGATGAGCACGTAGACGCCCTGCGACGCGCCGAATCCGGTGTAGCCGGCGCCGGTGACCGTGAACGTGTTCGAGACCGTGCCGTCGACATTCGTCGACGGGGTCACCGAGAGGGTCGGCCCGGTCGGCACGATGGACGCGACCGTGATGGGTGCGAACGCATCGAGCGTGCGGTCGGTGGCCGACAGGCCGTGCGCCGCGGACGATGCGACCACATAGCGCTTCGCCGGGTCGAGCTTGCCGGCAGCAACCGTCAGCGTCGTCGTGAACGCGCCGTCCGTGATCTGCTGCGGCATCACCCAGCCCTGCACGAGCCACCCGGTCGACGGCAGCGGCCCGCTGCCGTCCCACACGCCCTCCTCACCGATCAGCACGTACGCGCCGTTCTTCGCGCCGTCGCCGATGAAGCCCGTGCCGGAGACCGTGAACGTGTTCGACACCGTCGAATCGACATCCGTCGACGGCGACACCGTCAGCTTCGGGTCGATCACCGGCGCCACCTGGGCGACCGTGATGGGTGCGAATGCATCGAGCGTGCGGTCCGTGACCGACAGACCGTGCGCCGCGGACGATGCGACCACATAGCGCTTCGCCGGGTCGAGCTTGCCGGCAGCAACCGTCAGCGTCGTCGTGAACGCGCCGTCCGTGATCTGCTGCGGCATCACCCAGCCCTGCACGAGCCACCCGGTCGACGGCAGCGGCCCGCTGCCGTCCCACACGCCCTCCTCACCGATCAGCACGTACGCGCCGTTCTTCGCGCCGTCACCGATGAAGCCCGTGCCGGAGACAGTGAACGTGTTCGACACCGTCGAATCGACATCCGTCGACGGCGACACCGTCAACTTCGGGTCCGCGACCGGTACCGGCTCGGCGAACTCGAGCGGTGTCGCGGTCTCGAACGGGGCGTACTTCGCGCCACCGCCCGGATAGGTGTAGACGCCATAGCTGCCGTTCGCGAGCGCGCCCTCGAACTCGCGCACGGTGAGCGTGGTCTCGAAGGTGCCGCCGGTGCCGATCGCGATGCCGCCGGCGTTCGCGCCGCCGATCGTCGCGAGTTCGGCGTCCTGCACGGCCCACTTCTGGGCGTCGACCTTGCGGAGCGCGCTCGCACCGCCGGTGCTCGGCTGCCAGCCGTCGGCGAACGAGCCGAAGACGACGTAGGCGCCCGTGAACTTGCCCGCCAGCGGCGGGCGGGTGCCGGTCGTCGCGGAGCCGGCGGGAAGGAAGCCCGCGCCGCGGACCGTCACGGTCTCGCCTGCCGGGTCGAGTTCGCTCGTCTTGGAGACCGTCACCTTGGGAGCGAAGGAGACGGTGGTCGCGGTCTCGAACGGGGCGTACTTCGCGCCACCGCCCGGGTAGGTGTAGATGCCGTACGTGCCGTCGGCCTTGAGGTTCGCGTAGGCGGCGCTCACGTGGAGCTCGGTCTCGAAGGTGCCGTCCGCGTCGATGACGATGCCGCCGGCGTTGGCGCCGCCGATCGTCGCGAGGTCCGCCGCGTGCACGCCCCACTTGACGTCACCGGTGGGCCTGGTCGCCGCGGCCGCGCCGGTGCTCGGCGCCCAGGCGTCGGCGAACGCGCCGAACGCGACGTAGGCGCCGCTGAACTTGCCGGCGAGCGGCGGACGGGCTCCGGTGGTCGCCGCGGTCTGCGTGAAGCCGACGCCCTTGACCGTGACCGTGTCGCCGAAGGGGTCGAGATCGGCCGTCTTCGAGACGAAGACGCCCGGCTTGAAGGTGATCGGCGTGAAGGTCTCGAACTCGGCGTTCTTGGCGCCGCCGCCCGGGTAGGTGTAGATGCCGTAGTTGCCGTCGGCGAGCGCGCCCGCGTAGTCGTACGAGACGGTCAGCGTCGTCTCGAAGGTGCCGTCCTCTGCGATGACGATGCCGCCCTTGGAGGCACCGCCGATCGTCGCGAGATCGGCCTCGTGCACGCCCCACCTCACCTCGGCGGCAGGCCGGGTCGCGCCGACGGCACCCGTGCTCGGCGCCCAGACATCGGCGAAGGCGCCGAAGGCGATGTACGTGCCCGTGAACTTGCCTGCGAGCGGCGGACGGGTGCCCGTGGTCGCTGCGCCGTTCGGGACGAATCCGGAACCCGTGATCGTGACGGTCTCGCCGTGCGGGTCGAGCCCGTCCACCTTCGACACGACGATCGACGGCGCCGCGGCGACCGGCTCCTCGGTGCCCGGCTCCTCAGTGCCCGGCTCCTCAGTGCCCGGCTCCTCAGTGCCCGGCTCCTCAGTGCCCGGCTCCTCAGTGCCCGGCTCCTCAGTGCCCGGCTCCTCAGTGCCCGGCTCCTCAGTGCCCGGCTCCTCAGTGCCAGGCTCCTCGGGAGCGGCGGCGTAGGCCACCGGGGTCTTCGTGTCCTGGGTCAGATCGCCCATCATGCCGCCGCCGTGCGCGCGGGAGGTGAACACGGCGAGCTCGGTGTCGCCCGCTGCGGGAACCGCGAGCTCGAGCGAGAAGGAGCCGTCGGCGTTCATCGGCGCACGGGTCGCGGTCGATGCCAGGCCGGTCGCCACCCAGACCGTTCCGGCTTCGGTGATGCTCGCGGTGTAGAAGCCCGCGGATGCCGCGGAGCCGATGCCGACGTAGATGCCCGTGCCGTCGGCCTTGAATCCGCTGCCGGCGACCGTGACCGTTCCACCCTCGCGGGGCGCCTCGGTCACCGTGACCGTCGGCGCGCCGTCGGCGAAGGCCGGAGCGGCGGCCGTGACGGAGCCTCCGAACGCGAGCGCCGCGGCGAGGATGGCCGCGAGCCAACGCCGGCGCCGGGGTCGGCCGCCGATCTCGGTTTCGGGCGGCGGAGCTGTGGGCAGTTGCGACGTCAAGACGCGGACCTCCGGGTCGGCGCGCGAGCGCGACGAAACCAGGGGTTCCGAGGCGAAGCAGCGGGTGAGGGGGATGCCTGAAGTTAGGTTAGGCTCATCTAACATATGCGGACGAATACTCACCGCGCAAGGTGAGGTAAGGCTAACCTTAAGATGACGAAGATTCGAACTGCGCGCACCGCCCTCACGGCGCTCGCGGCACTCGTGGCGCTGTCGCTCACGGGCTGCGCGACCCCCGGCAGCGATTCGGGCGCAGGCACCTCCGCCGACGGCGCATCCGCCGAAGCCGAGTGCCCCGGCGCCTCCACCCCGTTCGACGAACTCGACCTCGCCGCCGACGTGCGCACGATCGACGGCCCGTCGACGGCCTGCCTCGCCGACACCAGCCTCCCGGTCATCGAGTCCGACGAGGCATCCGCCGTGCCCCTGACCGTGACCGGCGTCGACGGCGTCGAGGTCACCGTCGACTCGACCGAGCGCATCCTGCCGCTCGACATCACCGGCACGATCGCCGCGACCGTCTTCAGCCTCGGCCTCGGCGACCAGGTCGTCGGCCGCGACTCCTCGACCGGCTTCGCCGAGGCCGCCGGCCTGCCCGAGGTCACCCAGGAGGGCCACACGCTGTCGGCCGAGGCCGTGCTCTCGCTCGCTCCGACGGTCGTCATCACCGACACGACGCTCGGTCCGCGCGACGCGCTCGCGCAGCTGCGCGACGCCGGCATCCCGGTGGTCATCGTCACGAAGGAGCGCAGCGTCGAGAACATCGGCGAGCTCGTCGACCAGATCGCCGCCGCGCTCGGCGTGCCCGAGCGCGCCGAGCTGCTGAAGTCCGCGATCGATTCCGACCTCACGGCCGTCACGTTGCCGATCGAGGCGTCGATCCCGGCCGACCCGGCCGACCGGCCCCGCATGATCTTCCTCTACGTGCGCGGCAGCGCGAACGTCTACTACCTCTTCGGCGAGGAGTCGGGCGCCGACTCGCTCATCGACGCGGTCGGCGGCTTCGATGTCGCCGGCGAGATCGGCTGGGAGGGCATGCGGCCCGTCACCGCCGAGGCCCTCGTGCAGGCCGCCCCCGACGTCGTGCTCGTCATGACCGAGGGCCTCGCCTCCACCGGCGGCGTCGACGGGCTGCTCGAACGCCTGCCCGCACTCGCCGCCACACCAGCGGGCGAGCACCGGCGCATCGTCGACATGGCCGACACCGAGATCCTCGGGTTCGGGCCGCGCACGCCGGCGGTCGTCGACGCCCTCGCTCGGGCGGTGTACGCGCCCCAGACCGCGGTCGCGGCATCCGACAGCGGCCCCGACACTGCAGACGGCACCAACGGATGACTCGGCTCGAGTCCTCCGCAGACGCCGCCGTCGCGACATCCGCCCCGCTCGAGACCCGACGATCGACGGGCCGACGGGTCGCCCTGTTCACGGGGCTCTCGGTCGCGCTCGTCGTGTTCGCGCTCGTCTCGGCGGGCATGGGGCAGCTGCAGATCGCGCCCGGCGAGGTGTGGAACAGCCTGCTGCGCGGTCTCGGCCTGAGCGACGCGCCGGCGACGGCGCCGCACGTCGACGCGGCGCTCTGGACGATCCGGTTCCCGCGCATCGTCGCCGCGATCCTGATCGGCGCCGCCCTCTCGGTCGCCGGAACGATCATGCAGGCGGTGTTCGCCAACCCGCTCGCCGAGCCGGGCGTCGTCGGCGTCTCGTCGGGCGCGGCACTCGGCGCCGCGGTCACGATCGTCTTCGGCCTGACCGCGACGAGCGACTGGGTGACCGCCGGGGCGTCGTTCCTGGCGGGGCTCGCGACGACGATGGTCGTCTACCTCGCGAGCCGTTCGGGCGGACGCACCGAGGTCGTCACGCTCGTGCTCACGGGCATCGCCGTGAACGCGTTCGCCGCGGGCGGGCTCGCGCTGCTCACGTTCCTGGGCGACACCGCCAGCCGCGAGGAGATCATCTTCTGGCAGCTCGGATCGCTGAACGGATCGCGCTGGCAGGAGATCGGCGTCATCGCGCCGCTCGTGGCGGTTTCGCTCGTGTTCGCGTTCGTGCTCGCCCGGCAGCTCGACCTGTTCTCGCTCGGCGAGCGCAGCGCACGCCACCTGGGCGTCAACGTCGAACGCGTGCGCATCGTCTCGATCGTGCTCGTCGCCGTGCTGACCTGCGCCGCCGTCGCCTTCGCGGGCATCATCAGCTTCGTCGGCCTCATCGTGCCGCACCTCATGCGCATGGTCATCGGCCCGGCCCATCGCGGCCTCATCGCGGCGAGCGCGCTCGGCGGCGCGCTGCTGCTGCTCGTCGCCGACCTCGTCGCACGCACGGCCGTTCCGATGGCCGACCTGCCGATCGGCATGCTCACCTCGCTCGTGGGCGGCCCGTTCTTCTTCTGGCTGCTCCGGCGTCAGCGCAAGGGTGCCGGAGGGTGGCGATGAGCCTCGTCGCCGAGAACGTCTCGGTCACGATCGATCGTGCGCACCTGCTGACGGATGTCTCGTTCGCGGCGATTCCCGGACGCGTGCACTCGTTGCTCGGCCCGAACGGGGCCGGCAAGTCGACCCTGCTCTCGGTGCTGGCCGGCGACCGCGTGCCGTCCTCCGGGAGGGTCGTCCTCCGGGATCGCCCGCTCGCCGACTGGCCGCTGCGCGAGCTCGCCCGCACGCGCGCCGTGCTCACGCAGGAGCACAGCGTGACCTTCTCGTTCCGCTCGCGCGAGATCGTCGAGATGGGCCGCCACCCGTGGGCGCGAACCTCCGCCGAAGACGACGACGATCGCGAGATCGAGCGCGCCATGACGGCGACGGATGTCTCGCACCTCGCCGATCGCCCCGTCGCCGACCTCTCGGGCGGCGAGAAGGCCCGCGTCGCGCTCGCCCGCGTGCTCGCCCAGCGCTCCCCCGTGCTGCTGCTCGACGAGCCGACCGCGGCCCTCGATCTGCGGCACCAGGAGGACGTGCTGCGACTCGCGCGCGCACAGGCCGCCGAGGGCGACGCGGTCGTCGTCGTGCTGCACGACCTGAACCTCGCGGCGGCCTACTCCGACGAGATCACCCTGCTCGAGCGAGGTCGCGTCGTGGCCCACGGCGCCCCGGCCGACGTGCTCACGGCCGACCGCATCAAGGCCGTCTACGGGCAGCCGGTCGACGTGATCGAGCACCCGCGCACGGGCGTGCCGCTTGTGCTGCCGGTTCGGTGAATCGGTCGGTCTTCCGGCCTCGGCGCGCATGGAAGAGTGTGCCTATGACCGGACCGGGCGATCGCCACCTCGTCGCGATGCTCACCGCGCGCCCTGGCACGGGCGCAGCGTGACGCATCCGCAGCTGCCGATCTGGCCGGCGGGCGGCGCCGACGGGTTCCGCCGCAGCGAGGTGTCGGCGCGCATCGGCAGCGGCGACGATTTCTGGGAGCGGGCGAGCCGCGACATCCTGCATTGGAAGGTGAAGACGCGGAGCGGGTTCCGCGTCGACGACGCGCGCGCCGTGACATCCGGTGCCAGCCTGACGATCACCGCTCGGGTTCTCGGCATCACCGTGCGCGAGCCCATCGAGGTGGCGGATGTCGTCATCACTCCGTCGCGCGTGGGGTTCGCGTACCGCACGCTCCCGGGGCATCCGGTGTCGGGCGAGGAGGCGTTCATCGTCCATCGCGAGGGCGCCGATGTGTTCCTGACCGTCCGCTCGCTCACGAGCCCCGCGCCGCAGCAACCGTGGCGGTCGCTGCACCCGCTGCTCCGCATCGCGCAGATCGTGGCTCGGCGCAGGTACCTGCGCTCGCTGCGCTCGCGCGGCAGCGGAAAGGGTGCCTAGTGCGCGGCGCCATTCGGCGTGGGCGCGTCGCCGAGCGCAGCCTGGATCTCGCGGATCGTCGACCCGAGCACGCCCGACGCGAGCAAGCCCGAGCCGAGCGGGCCCGCCGAGTCCGTGCCGAGCAGGGGCAACTGCAGCAACGCCGAGCGCGTCTCGTCGGTCAGGTGATCGAGCTGCCAGGCGATCTCGTCATGCAGGGCCTCCGGACGATCGGGGGCGGCGAGTCCCGCTGCCTTCGCGGCGTAGGCGGCCGCGCCGAGCGCGTGCGCGCCCATGTGCGCGACTCCGGCGGCTTGGGCGGCGGCCCGGGCAGCAGCGACGGCAGCCGGCGAGCTCACCGCCTGCGCGGCCCTGCCCGCGACGAACCGGATGCGGATCTGGCCGGCGGCATCGAGTTCGCCTCGGGCGAAGGCTCTGGTGCGCGCGATGCCCTCGCGGGGCCGATCGTCGTCGGGCGCCTCCGCCTCGAACAACGGCAGGACGCGCTCGGCGCAGTCGGCCGCCCACGATGCGACCAGGCGACGATCGGGTTCACTCAGCGTCTGCGGTGAGAGCATCACAGCAGCCTGCCACACCGCTCCGCGAGCCCGTCGGGACTCACAGACATGCGCCGAGCACCGGCTCCTGATCCCAGACCGCTGCGAGCACCTCTTGGAGCCGGGAGTCGCCACGCGTCGATACAGTTTCGGGATGGGAACCGACTGCGCGACGTGCGACACCGCTCTGGTGCACAACGCCGGCACTCCGCCGCACGACGTCGACATCGCGAAGACCTCCGCGGCACTCGAAGAACGTGTCGTGGAAGGACGCATGCGCATCGTGCGGGCCGACGTCCCGCTCGGCGACATGCTTGCGCTCGCGGAGTCCGACCGGAAGTTCACGATCGTGAGCTTCCTGACGTGCGAGTCGTGCGGGCGCACCCGCTTCTGGGGGCTCTGCATCCGTGGCGCGCCCACCTACAAGGTCGTCGAGGCCGGCGCACCCGCGACGTGGCCGTGGGACGCGGTGCCGCCTCGGCACCTCTGGGCGTAGGCCGTCACGCCTGCATCGATCACGACGGTGAGGCGCTCAGCCGCGCAGCACCGGCAGCAGGCCCTCGAGGTCGGCGCGCTGGCCCGAGGCGTGCACGCGGCCCGCGTCTCGGGCGTCAGCCCACGCGAGGCTGCCGGTGGCCAGCGACAGCCACGTCGCGGCATCCGTCTCGATGACGTTGGGGGGGGTGCCGCGCGTGTGCTTGGGGCCCTCGACGCACTGCACGGCCGCGAACGGCGGAACCCGCACCTCGACGGTGCCGCCGGGCGCGCGCTCGGCGAGCAGCTGCAGCGAGTAGCGCACGGCCAGCGCCAGGGTCGTGCGGTCGACCACGGTCGGGGCGGATGCCGCGGGCGACCCGTCTGCGGCCGAGTCGCCGTCACCGGCAGCACCGCCGGCCGCACCGGCAGCGACTCCGGATGCCGCCCGCCAGGCGGCCACCGCCGCGCGTCCTTCGTCGTCGCCGATCCTCGCTCGTGCCATGCTTCCATCCTCCCGCACACCGCCGACCCTGCCGGATGCCCTGCTGATGCCCACCGTGCGGACGCGAGTGGTCGCCATTCGAGCCGCGAGGCGACCATCTGCGTCCGCGCGCGAACGGGGTGCCCGGGCTCGTCGGCGGTGCGCGTCCGCAGTGCGCGCGAGCGGCGTCACGCCGCGGGCGGCGCGGGCCCGATCGGGTAGCCTGAACCGGTGCGAATCCTCATCCTCGGCTCGGGCGCGCGCGAGCACGCCATCATCCTCGCGCTCCTCGACGAGGAGGCCGGGCACGAGATCGTCGCCGCACCGGGCAACGCCGGCATCGCGGCATCCGCGACCTCGTCTGCCCGCGGCAGCGTCGAGACGATCGCGCTCGACCCGACCGACCGCTCGGTGGTCACCGACTACGCGCTCGAGAACGACATCGACCTCGTGATCGTGGGCCCCGAGGCCCCGCTCGTCGCGGGCGTCGCCGATGCGCTCCGCACGCGCGGCATCCCGGTGTTCGGTCCGGGCAAGGCCGCGGCCGCGCTCGAGGGCTCGAAGACCTTCGCGAAGCGCATCATGGAGGAGGCGAACGTGCCCACCGGCCGTGCGCGCCTCGCCGAGAACCTCGCCGACGTCGAGGCCTCGCTCGAGGAGTACGGTGCGCCGTACGTCGTGAAGGCCGACGGCCTCGCGGCGGGCAAGGGCGTGCTCGTCACCGAAGACCGCGATGCGGCGCTCGCGCACGCGACCCACTACCTGCAGCAGGGGCCGGTGCTCGTCGAGGAGTTCCTCGACGGCCAGGAGGTCTCGCTCTTCCTGCTCTCCGACGGCACGAACGTGCTGCCGCTCTCACCCGCCCAGGACTACAAGCGCCTGCGCGACGGCGACCAGGGTCCGAACACCGGCGGCATGGGCGCCTACTCGCCGCTGCCGTGGCTCGACGCCGACTTCGGCAGCGAGCAGGCGTTCGTCGACGAGGTCATCGAGACCATCGCGCTGCCGACCGTGAAGCAGCTCGCCGACGAGCAGACCCCGTTCATCGGGCTGCTCTACGCGGGCCTCATCCTCACGACGCGCGGCATCCGCGTGATCGAGTTCAACGCGCGCTTCGGCGACCCCGAGACCCAGGTCGTGCTGCCGCGACTCGCGACCCCGCTGTCGGGCCTGCTGCTGGCCGCGTCCACGGGCGGGCTCGGCGAGCTGCCCCGCCCCGAGTTCCGCCCCGACGCCGCGGTCACGGTCGTGCTCGCGAGCGAGGGCTACCCCGAGGCCCCCGAGACGGGCCGGGCCATCGAGGGGCTGGATGCCGCGGCATCCGTTCCCGGTGTGCACATCGCGCATGCGGCGACCGCCATCGGCGCGGTGACCGAGCCCGACGTCGACCCGCCCCTGCTCGCGACCGGGGGCCGCGTGCTCAACGTCGTCGCCGTCGGCGAGGACTTCGGCGAGGCCCGTCGCCGCGCCTACGAGGCGCTCGGCCACCTGCGCCTCGATGGCGGCCAGTACCGCACCGACATCGCCGCGCGCGTCGCCGAATAACCAGAGCAAAGGAAGCACCATGAGCGACACCGAGTACGCCGGCTGGACCCACGTCTACTCGGGCAAGGTGCGAGACCTCTACGTGCCGACCTCGGTGCTCGACGACGACGACACGTGGACCGGCGACCCGCTGCGGCTCTCGCCCGTGGTGCTCGTGGTCGCGAGCGACCGCGTGAGCGCGTTCGACGAGGTGCTCGAGCCCGCGATCCCGGGCAAGGGCGCGATGCTCACCGAGCTCACGCGCTGGTGGTTCGACCAGCTGCCCGAGGTGCCGAACCACCTCGCGCACCCGCTCGACGACCGGCTACAGGCACTCGGCCTGCCCGAGGTGCCCGCCGAGCTCGCCGACCGGGCGACGCTCTGCCGCACGCTCGACATGTTCCCGATCGAGTGCGTCGTGCGGGGCTTCATCACGGGCGGCGGCTGGAAGGAGTACCAGCAGACGGGCGCCATCGGCGGCATCGCGCTGCCCGAGGGGCTCTCGAACGGCGACCGTCTTCCCGAGCCGATCTTCACGCCCGCGTGGAAGGCGCCGCTCGGCGAGCACGACGAGAACATCAGCTACGAGCGCACGGTCGAGATCGTGGGCGAGGTCGTCGCGGCCCAGCTGCGCGAGCTCTCGCTCGAGATCTTCGCCAAGGCGCAGGCCATCGCCGAGTCGCGCGGGCTCATCCTCGCCGACACGAAGTTCGAGTTCGGCGCCGACCGGGCGACGGGCATCGTGACCCTCGGCGACGAGGTGCTCACGAGCGATTCGAGCCGGTACTGGGATGCCGCGACGTACGCGACCGAGACCACGCCCGAGCGTCGCATGGCGAGCTTCGACAAGCAGATCGTGCGCGACTGGCTCGCCGCGAACTGGGACCAGTCCGCCGTCGAGCACGCGCCGACGCTCCCGCACGAGATCGTCGAGCAGACCGCGGCGAAGTACCGCGAGCTGCTCGACCGTCTCGGCGTCTAGCGTCTAGCAGTCGGGCCTAGGAGGCGATGGCCTTCGCGATCTTGTCGCCGCCCTCGCTGATGGCCTTCTCGAGCGCCTCGAAGTCGTCGCGGTCGATCACCTTGTCGACCTTCTTGGTGGTCTGCCCGAGCGCCTTGTCGATGCGATCGAGGTAGCGGTCGTCGATGACCGCGACGATCGCGGAGCTGCCGGAGGGCAGGTACTGCTCGAGGTCGAGCCCGACCTTCTTCTCGTCGTGCTTCTTCGCCAGCTTGCCCGAGATCGCTCCGATGCCGGCGCCGATGGCCGTGGCCGCGAGCAGCGGCGGGGAGAACAATCCGACGACGAGGCCGGCGGCGCCGCCGATCCACGCGCCGGCGGCGACCTGGCCGGTGCCGTGCTCATCGACGGTGACGCGGCCGTCGTCACTGCGGCGCAGCACGACCGACGAGACGACCTCGATGTCGTCGGCCGACTGGGCGTCCTTCAGGAGTCGGTAGTCGTCGGTCGCCGTCGCGGCGTCGTCGTACGTCGCCACGTAGAGCACCAGGTTGTCCATACCCATGATTCGTTCCCCCTCGAAGAATGCTCCCGGCATCCCCCCGGAGCGTGTGGCCTCCACTCTATGGACCCGGAGAACGCCGGTTCAAGGGGGATTTCGCCCTCCGGCGGAATACCCGGCCGGCGTCCGCGTTACTATTAGTTGTGCTTACAACTAATGGAACCCCGAACGGCGCCGGCCTGCTCGCCGCAGACACCGGCATGGGCGCCGTGACCCTGCGCGTCGGCGACCTCGACGGCATGATCCGCTACTACCGCGACGGCGTCACGCTCGACGTGCTGAGCCACGACGGCCCGGTCGCCGTGCTCGGCCGCGGCACGACGCCCGTCGTGATCCTGCAGCACTCCCCCGAGCTCAAGCACGCCTCGCCGCGCGACGCGGGGCTCTACCACACGGCCGTGCTCTTCGAATCGCGCGAGGCGCTCGCGACCGCGATCTACTCGGTCGCCTCGCGCTACCCGGGCACCTTCACGGGCAGCGCCGACCACCTCGTCAGCGAGGCGTTCTACTTCACCGACCCCGAGGGCAACGGCGTCGAGCTCTACTTCGACCGCGACCGCTCCGGCTGGAGCTGGGTGCACGGCCAGATCGAGATGGCGACGATCTACCTCGACCCCAACGAGTACCTCCGCGAGCACCTCGGTCAGCGAGGGGCGGATGCCGCGGCATCCGGCACGGGCATCGGCGACGCGGTCGTCGGGCACGTGCACCTCTCGGTCGGCGACATCGCGAGCGCGCGGGAGTTCTACGTCGACCGCCTCGGATTCGAGACCACCGCCGCCATGGGCGACCAGGCGCTGTTCGTCTCGGCCGGCGGCTACCACCACCACATGGCCATGAACACGTGGGGCAGCCGCGGTGCGGGTCGCCGCGGTCTCGCGCTCGGCCTCGGCAAGGTCGAGATCGTCGTGCCGAGCGCCGACGACCTCGGCGAGCTGGGCGAGCGGATGTCGCACTTCAAGGTCGCGACACGTGACGACGGCCGCAGCCTGGCGTTCGACGACCCGTGGGCGAACCTCGTCGAGGTGCGCGCCGGAGCGTAGCCGGGTAGGCCACCGGGTCAGGCCACGGGTCAGGCCACGGGTCAGGGCGCAGGCGTACCGGAACCGTCGAGCGCGGCGACGAGGTCGTCGAGCCGCGGCTTCTGCTCGTCGTCGACCGTGAGCGACATGAACGACGCCATCGCGAGCAGCACCTCGTAGGTGTCGGGCCGGCCGCGCTTGCCGGGCCGGTGCTTCACCTGGATGCTGCGGTAGGTCGACACGGGATTGCGCGCGACCTCCTCCAAGCCGTTGTGCCGGAACTTCGCGACGCTCGCGCCGTCGAAGAGCAGGCGTTCGCCGTTCGCTCCCTTGACCTCGATCATCGGTCGCGCCTCAGAACCGTCGGCCCTGGGGGCCGTCGAAGGCGTTCTCGACGCCCTGGAAGACGGCGGTGAGGTCGGCGCCCGTGAAGCCGCCGACCGCCAGGAGGAAGCCGGCGATGGCGACGACGCCGAGGACCACGAGGGTCGACGTCTTGGGGCGACGCTTGGTCGATGCGGTGGTCGTTCTGTTCATGTCGGCGAAGCTACCGAGGTGGCGCACGGTGCCCATGAGCAACGATTGCTCAGCTTCGCGTGGAGGCTTTGCCTACGCCCGTCAGTCGTGCGACGGCTTCGGCCCCTTGGCGTGCGACATGTCGTGGAACTCGTCGAACTCCTGCCCGACGCCCGGCACGGGCGTGTTGTCGGGCCGCGCACGCAGCCCGTCGAGCACGATCGTGAGCTGGCGTCGCCAGAACGGCAGGTAGGCGCCGCCGTACTGCCCGAGGCTGCCGAGCATGTCGACGAGCACGCTGAGGTCGACGGCCGTGACATCGGGCCGGAGGGTGCCCTCCTCCTGCGCGCGGGCGACCATTCCGGCGATCGCCTCGGCGAACTCGGTGCCCGGCTTGTACGTCGGATCGAGGTCGGCCATGCGCCGCATCACCGCAGGCACGTACGGCGAGGCCGCGAGCCACTCGGCGAGGCGCTCGAGGTAGAGCTCGATCGAGCGCCAGCCGGTCTCGGCACTGAGGATCCCTGGGGCGAGGCCGTGCAGGTCGGAGACGCCCGCGTCGTACAGCTCGCGGATCAGGGCATCGCGGTTCGCGAAATGACGGTAGACGGTACCGGGCCCGACCCCTGCACGCGTGGCCAGTTCGTCGAGCGGCGCGTCGATGCCGCGCTCGGTGAAGAGGGTCCTCGCCTCGGCGAGGAGCCGCTCGTGATTGCGTCGCGCATCGCGACGGGGCGAGGCGCTCGATGTCATGGGGTTCACTGTACGCCGCGACATCGGATATGATTCGGAGGGTCGGCTCCGTTTCATCCATTTCTGAGCCGAACGGCCTTCTTGGGGGAGAAGGATGCGGTGCGGCGGGCAGACCGCCGGTTCTACCGGTCGGGGGGAGCGCCCGCCGCGCCCGACCCGCCTCCGGCGAGACCCCGCGGCTAGGCTGAACGTGTGAGTACCGAGCAGCCCGACGCCGGCGTCGACGATCGCGCGAGCGACGGCGTCGAAGGCAACACCCGCCGCATCGAGGCATCCGTCGTCACCGATTTCAGCGACCGCATGAGCTACGGCGGCTACCTCGACCTGCCGACGCTGCTCAGTGCGCAGCGACCGATCTCGCGGCCCGAGCACCACGACGAGCTGCTGTTCATCATCCAGCACCAGACCACCGAGCTGTGGCTGAAGCTCGTGCTGCACGAGCTCGAGACCGCGCGCGACCTGCTGCGGGCCGACGAACTCGCGCGGGCGCTCAAGTGCGTCGCGCGCGTGAAGCACATCCAGAAGACGCTGACCGAGCAGTGGTCGGTGCTCGCGACCCTGACGCCGGCCGAGTACGCGCAGTTCCGCGGGGTGCTCGGCAACGCGAGCGGGTTCCAGTCGTACCAGTACCGTGCGGTCGAGTTCGTGCTCGGCAACAAGAACGCCCGCATGCTGAAGGTCTTCGAGGCGGATGCCGACGCCACCGCCATGCTGACCACGGCCCTCGAGACGCCGAGCCTCTACGACGAGTTCCTGCGGCTGCTCGCTCGCGCGGGCTACCCGATCCCCGAGTCGGTGCTCGAGCGCGACGTCACGCAGGCGTGGACCTTCGTGCCGGAGCTCGTGCCGGTCTTCGCGCAGATCTACGCGCACACCGACCAGCACTGGGCCGCGTACGAGACGTGCGAGGAGCTCGTCGACCTCGAGGACAACTTCCAGCTGTGGCGGTTCCGGCATCTGAAGACCGTCGAGCGCATCATCGGCTCGAAGCCGGGCACGGGCGGGTCGAGCGGTGCGCCGTTCCTGCAGCGTGCGCTCGAGCTCACGTTCTTCCCCGAGCTCTACGCCGTGCGCACCGAGATCCCGGGGTGATCGGATGCCGCAGCTCGACGACTCCTCCCGGCTCGACCTCGGCCCGCTCGCCGCTCGCGCGCGGCGGTCGCTGAACGGCGGGCATCCCGGCGAGACGGGCGTCGCGCTGCCGCCGTTCGTCGACCACCACGTGCACCTCATGCTCGTGAGCCCAGATGCGCTCGCGGGCGGCAACCTCGCCGGTGTCGTCGACCTCGGCGCGCCGCTCGACGTGGTGACCGCGGCCCGCGGCCGCGAGGGCCTGCCCCGCACCGATTTCGCGGGCGCGTTCCTCACGACGCCCGGCGGGTATCCGGTCGGTCGCACCTGGGCCGTCGAGGGCTGCGCGCGCGAGGTGCCGCCCATCGACGGCGACGGGCGGGGCGCACTGCCCTCGCCCGCCGAGGCGGCCGTGGCCGAACAGCACGCGTTCGGGGCATCCGTCGTCAAGGTCGCGCTGAACGCCTCGGCCGGTCCCGTGTTCGACGCCGCGACGCTCGGCGCGATCGTCGCGGCCGCACACGAACGACGGATGCCGGTGGTCGCCCACGTCGAAGGCGAGGGCATGACCCGACTGGCCGTCGAGGCCGGGGTCGACGCGCTCGCGCACACGCCCTTCACCGAACGGGTCGACGACGAGCTCATCGCCCGCGCCGTCGCGCTCGGGCAGCGGTGGATCTCGACGCTGTTCGTCGCCGGCTACGGCGAGCGCACACCCGAGGCCGAACGCGCGGTCGACAACCTCCGCCGATTCCACGCCGCGGGCGGGCGCGTGCTCTACGGCACCGACCTCGGCAACGGCGACCAGCCGCTCGGCGTCAACGCCCGCGAGCTCGAGCTGCTCGCCGAGGCGGGGCTCGCGGCATCCGAAGTGCTCGAAGCCCTGACCGACCCATGGCCGCGCGACGAACCCGCCGAGGGCGTCGTGACGTTCGCGGCCGACCCCGCGCCCGCGACGCTCGCCCACCTGCCCGCGTGGCTCGCCGCGGCCGTCGTCGTGCCCGCCGAAGAACTGGAGACCCTGTGACGCTCGACCCCCAGCTCGCGTTCGCCCGGCGCATGGACCGCTCCGACGGGCTCGCGCATCACCGGGCGAAGTTCGAGGGGACCGACACCGACCTCGTCTACTTCGACGGCAACTCGCTCGGGCGCCCGCCGAAGTCGGCGATCAGGCGCGTCGAGGAGTTCCTGCGCGAGAGCTGGGGCGGGCGCCTGATCCGCGGGTGGGACGAATCCTGGCTTCGCCTGCCGAACGAGATCGGCGACCGCATCGGCCGCGCCGTGATCGACGCCAAGGCGGGCCAGACCGTCATCGGCGACTCGACGACCGTGCTGCTCTACAAGCTCGCGCGCGCGGCCGTCGACGCGCAGGTCGCCCGCGACCCCGCCCGCCGCGAGATCGTGCTCGACACCGACAACTTCCCGACCGACCGCTACGTGCTCGACGGCATCGCCAAGGAGCGCGGACTGACCCTGCGGTGGATCGAGGTCGACACCTCGTCGGGCGTGACGCCCGAGCAGCTCGCCGCGGTCGTCGGCCCGCAGACCGCGCTCGTCGTGATCTCGCACGTGGCCTACCGCTCGGCCTACCTCGCCGACGCGCCCGAGTTGACGCGCATCGCCCACGATGCCGGCGCCCTCGTGCTCTGGGACCTCTGCCACTCGGCCGGCTCGGTGCCCGTGAAGGCCGACGAGTGGGGCTTCGACCTCGCCGTGGGCTGCACGTACAAGTACCTCAACGGCGGGCCCGGGTCCCCGGCGTTCGCCTACGTGCGCGAAGACCTGCAGGAGGTGCTCGAGCAGCCGATCCAAGGCTGGTGGGGCACGACCGGCATGTTCCTCATGGGGCCCGAGTACCGGCCGGCGCCCGGCATGCAGCGCTTCATCAGCGGCACCGCGCCCGTCGTCGGCATGATCGCCATGCAGGAGACGCTCGCGATGATCGAGGAGGCGGGCATGCCCGCGATCCGGGCGAAGTCGATCGCCCTCACCGAGTACGCGATCTCGCTCGCCGCCGACTGGCTCGCGCCGCTCGGCGTGACCCTCGCCTCCCCCGACGACGTCGAACGGCGCGGCGGCCACGTCACGCTCTTCCACCCCGAGATGCGCGAGGTCGTGGCGCGTCTCTGGCAGCAGGACGTGATTCCCGACTACCGCGACCCCGGCGGCATCCGCATCGGCCTGTCGCCGCTCTCGACGAGCTTCGAAGAGGTGCACCGCGGCATGGCGGCGACCCGCGACGTGCTCAAGCAGGTGCTGCTCGAGCGCGCCGGGCTCGCGTAGCAGGGGGCTCGGTTACCACCCGCGTCGCCCCGTGACAACCCCACCGCCCCGATCAGGCGTTCCCCCGATGCGCGCCCTACCATGGCCGGATCATCGGAACGGCGAGCGCTCGTCACGAGCCGGCTCCCGTTCCCGAACGGCAGGAGGGCACCATGTCAGACGCGGAGCGAACCATCTCGGAAGCACGGGCGACGGCACGCGACACCGCTGATCAGGTGACGGATGCCGCGGCGCACGCGGCCGACCAGGTGAAGGACGCCGCGGGGTCGGCGGCCGAAAACGCGCAGGACGCCGTGAAGAACGCGCGCGGTGCGGCCGAGTCGGCGGTCTCGGCGGCGAAGGAGGCGGCGGGCGACGCCGTCGACACCGCGAAGGACACCGTCGACGACGTGATCGACGGCCTCAAGTCGGCCGCGTCGCAGGCCAAGGACGCGAGTGCCGACGCACTCGACTCGGCTCAGGCCCAAGCCCGGCAGGCCTACGACTCCGGCCGCGGCATCGTCGACGACGGCGTCGGATTCGTGCAGGAGAAGTACCGCGAGAACCCCGGACTCGTGATCGCGGTGGGTGCCGCGGCCCTGCTCGCGGTCGTCTTCATCGTGCGGGCGATCACCCGTCGCTGACGCGACGCCGGCCGGCCGCCGGTCAAGGAGCGCGCAGCGCGCCTCGGCCGACGGTCTGCACTCGGCGACCGGCGGGTATCGGACGCCTAGTCGACGGCCGTGAGCGATCCGGTCGTGGGCGCGCCCGCGGCATCCGACCAGGAGGCGGCGCCCTTGTGCTCGCCCCACGCGACCGTGACCTTGGGCTTGGCGAAGAAGAGCACGACGAACGCGCCGACGACGAACGCGCCGACCGCGAGCCACAGCGATTGGCTCATGGCGGCCGTGAAGCCCTCGACGGCCTCGGGCGGCAGCGCGCCACCGCCCGCGCTGTTCTGGTCGAACCCGGGCAGCTCGACCGCGAGGCGTGCGCTCAGCAGGGCGGCGATCGCGGCGGAACCGAGCACGGCGCCGACCTGGCGGGTGAGGTTGTAGACACCCGAGCCGGCGCCGGCCTGCGACATCGGCAGGTTGCGCGTGGCCGTCGAGGCGAGCGGCGACCAGACGCCGGCCTGGCCGAGGCCGAGCAGGGCCGACGGGATCAGCAGCACCCAGAGCTCGACGTCGGGCGTCATCAGCACGGCGAAGAGCACGAGGCCGAGCGACACGATCGCGAAGCCGCTGACCGCGACCCACTTCGGGTTCACGCGGTCGTTCAGGCGCCCGGCGAGCGGCGAGGCGATGCCCATCACGACGGCCATCGGCACGAGCATGAGCGCCGCCTGCGTCGGGTCGAGCCCGCGACCGATCTGGTAGTAGAACGCGAGCGGCATCGGCATGGCCGTCATCGCGAGGCCGACGAGCGAGATCGCGCCGTTCGCGAGCGAGAAGTTGCGGTCGCGGAAGAGCCCCAGCGGCAGCAGCGGCTCGGCCGGGTTGAACCGCTGCCAGACCACGAAGCCGATGAGCACCACGATGCCCGAGATGATGAGCGACCACACCGTGATCGGCCCGACGATGGTGCCCCAGTCGTAGGTCTCGCCCTCCTGGATGCCGAAGACGAGCAGGAACAGGCCGACCGCCGAGAGCACCACGCCGAGCCAGTCGAAGCTGTGCGCATGCGTCTCGAGCTTCGGCACCAGCCGCCACGCGAGGACGAAGCCGATCACGCCGACGGGCACGTTGACGATGAAGATCCACTCCCAGCCGAGGGAGTCGACGAGCAGGCCGCCGAGGATCGGGCCCACGAGCGCCGCGACACCGGCGACGGCGCCCCAGAGGCCCATGGCCGCACCGCGCTGCTGCGGCGGGAAGATGCGGGTGATGATCGCCATCGTCTGAGGGGTCATGAGCGAGGCGCCGAGGCCCTGCACCACGCGCGCCGCGATGAGGGTTCCGATGTCGCCCGAGAGCCCGCACCAGAGCGACGAGAGCGTGAAGACCACGAGCCCGACGAGGTAGAGGTTCTTCGGCCCGAAGCGGTCGCCGAGACGGCCGGTGATGAGCAGCGGCACGGCGTAGGCGAGCAGGTACGCGCTCGTGACCCAGATCACCATCGTGAGGTCGGTGTTCAGGTCGGCCATGATGGCCGGGTTCGCGATCGAGACGATGGTCGAGTCGACCAGGATCATGAAGAAGCCGATGACGAGCGCCCAGAGCGCCGGCCACGGCTTTCGTTCGGTGTTCATGTATGCCTCCAGTGGACCGCGATGCGGTCGGTTCAGACGGGTCAGTCGGTGGTCGACGGCCACTCGAGGGCGCCCGAGCGGAGTTCGTCGATGGTCTGTGCGAGCCAGTCGGCTTCGGCGATGAGCATCGCCCTCGTGTAGTAGACGTTCAGCACGACGGACTTGGGCTTGCCCTTGTCGGCGATGCGCACCACGGCGACGTCGTGCCAGGCGATGTTGTCGCGCACGGCGTCGAGCCGGGTCGAGAGCAGTTCGATGACGCGTTCGGCCGGGAGGTTGTGCGCCTCGCCGACCGCGAGCGGGAACTCGGGGAACTCGTTGACCTGCCGCCCGAGCATCTCCTCGAGGCTCTCGTCGAACGCCGCACGCCCGGCCTCGGTCACGGTGTAGACCGTGCGCTCGGGTCGGTTGCCCATGCGCTCGGTCGCGCTCTCGACGATGAGGCCGTCACGGGCGAGCCGCTCGACGGCACGGTAGAGCGATCCGGCGCTCACCTTGACGACACGGTCCTCCTTGCGGGCCAGCATGAGCTGGTACATCTCGTACGGATGCATCGGCGCGTCGATCAGGATCGCGAGCGCCGAGAAGGCCAGCGGGTTCAGCTGCGGCATCCGTTCGCCTCCGTTCTGTTCGCATGTCGGGTCGTCGTTGGTTATTCCATCCGGAATAATACACGCGGAACAACCCGCGCCCAACCGGCAGCGGCATCGGCGACCGAACCTGCGACGATCCGGATCGCGGATGCCGGTGCGCCGCCGTTCGCCCCTCGGCGCGGCGCCCGTGCGGCGCGCACGCCCGCGGCCGGTAGAATCGAGGCAAACCACCCCTCGACACCGGACGGAGAACCGCGGTGCCCACCATCGTCGTCGACGTGATGCCCAAGGCCGAACTGCTCGATCCCCAGGGGAAGGCCGTCGCCGGCGCCCTCGCACGCACCGGTCACGCGGGGTTCGCCTCCGTGCGCATCGGCAAGCGTTTCGAACTCACCGTCGACGGACCCGTCGACGACGCGCTGCGCGCGAACGTGCAGCAGATCGCCGAAGAGATCCTCTCGAACTCGGTCATCGAAGACGTCGTGAACATCGACTTCGGCGACGAGAGCCCCGAGGCCTGACGCCCATGCGCATCGGCGTCATCACCTTCCCCGGCTCGCTCGATGACCGCGACGCACAGCGCGCGGTCCGCCTCGCGGGCGCCGAGCCCGTCGCCCTCTGGCACGGCTCGCACGACCTCGAAGGCGTCGACGCGCTGATCCTGCCCGGCGGCTTCAGCTACGGCGACTACCTCCGCTGCGGCGCGATCGCCTCGCTCTCGCCGATCATGACCGAGGTCGTGTCTGCCGCGAACGCCGGCATGCCGGTGCTCGGCATCTGCAACGGCTTCCAGATGCTCACCGAGGCCCACCTGCTCGAGGGCGGCCTGATCCGCAACGATCACGGCTCGTTCATCTGCCGCGACCAGGTGCTCACGGTCGAGAACACCTCGACCGACTGGACGAGCGGCTTCGACGCCGGCCAGCAGATCACCATCCCGCTGAAGAACGGCGAGGGCGGATTCATCGCCGACGCCGACACGCTCGACCGGCTCGAGGGCGAGGGTCGCGTGGTGTTCCGCTACGTCGACGTGAACCCCAACGGCTCCATGCGCGACATCGCCGGCATCACGAACGCGCGCGGCAACGTGGTCGGCCTCATGCCGCACCCCGAGCACGCGGTCGAGCCCGGCTTCGGCCCCGACACCGCCGCGGCCATGCGCTCCGGCATCGACGGGCTCGCGTTCTTCACGAGCGTCATCAAGACGTCCCTCGTCGAGGCGTAACCCCGCACTCTCGAATACGTGGATGGGCGACCGGCGACGGTCGCCCATTCGCGTCTCCGCCCTTCGGCGGCACGCACTCTCGGCCGATTCATTGGCGCATGAGGGGTTCCGCATAGCGGCTCGGGGTCGACTGGAGGCCAGCGCGGGGAACCGCCCCGCTCCCGCCTCCGGAGGAGCCCATGACCGCCACGTACCCCACGCCGCGCGCCGACGGAGCGGCGGCACCGACCGGTGCGACACCGGCATCCGCTCCCGCGATCGGTGCGACGCCGGCAGCGAAGACCCCGTGGTACCGCCGCGTGTGGGTGCTCGTCTCGGGCGGCGTGCTGCTGGTGCTGCTCTCGTTCACGGGCGGGTTCGCCGCCGGATCGGCGAGCTCGCTGCTGAACGGCATGCTCGGGGTGCCGTCGGGCGGCGACTTCCAGGGCGGACCCGGCCAGTTCCCCGGCGGCGACGGCGAGATGCCCGAACCTCCGAACGGCGGCGGCCCGTGGCAGGGCGGGCAGCCCGGCGACCAGGGCACGCAGGGCGACGACACGGGAACCTCCGACGGCACCAACTCCTGACCTCGACGGATGCGGCCGACCGCGGCATCCGCCCTTCCCTCGATCGTTTCGATGACGGATGATGGCTGCACCCGTTGATCGAAGGAGATCCGATGGCCGGCAGCCCGCGCCCCGACACGACCGTTCCCGAACTGTCCGTCTACGACTACCTGTTCGGGAGCCTGGCCGAGGCCGACCTCGACGCCGTCGCGATCGTCGACGGCACCAGCGGGGCCACGACGACCTACCGCCAGCTGGTCGGCCAGATCCAGCTGCTCGCCGGAGCGCTGGCCGCGCGCGGCGTCGGCGTGGGCGACGTGGTGGCGGTGCTCTGCCCGAACGTCCCCGCCTTCGCGACGGTGTTCCACGGCATCCTGCGGTCGGGGGCCACGGCGACGACCGTGAACTCGCTCTACACGCCCGACGAGATCGCGAACCAGCTGACGGATGCCGGTGCCACCTGGTTCTTCACGGTGTCGCCGCTGCTCCCCCAGGCGAAGGCCGCCGCCGAACGGGTCGGCATCGCCGACGACCACCTCGTCGTGCTCGACGGCGCCGAGGGGTACCCGTCCCTGCGCGACCTGCTGTCGGAGGGGCACGCAGCACCCGAGGCCTCCTTCGACCCGGCCGAGCACCTCGCCGTGCTGCCGTACTCGTCGGGCACCACCGGTCGTCCGAAGGGCGTCATGCTCACGCACCGCAACCTCGTGGCCAACGTCGCCCAGAACGTCGAGTCGATCGGCCTCGAGTCGTCGGACCGCGTGCTCGCGGTGCTGCCGTTCTTCCACATCTACGGCATGACCGTGCTGCTGAACTACGCGCTGAAGTGCCGCGCGAGCCTCGTCACGATGCCGAAGTTCGACCTCGTCGAGTTCCTGCGGGTCATCGGCGAGTACCGGGCGACGTGGGTGTTCATCGCGCCGCCGATCGCCGTCGCGCTCGCGAAGCACCCGCTCGTCGCCGAGGCCGACCTCTCGAGCGTCAAGGTCGTCTTCTCGGGTGCGGCGCCGCTCGACGGGGCGCTCGCCGAACTCGTCGCCGAACGCCTCGACTGCATCGTCTGCCAGGGCTACGGCATGACCGAGACGAGCCCGGTGACCCACGTCATCCCGCTCGACCGGCCCGATCTCGATCGCTCGAGCATCGGCCACCTGCTGCCGAGCACCGAGGCGCGGGTCGTCGACGTCGAGTCCGGCGCCGACGTCGACGTGCCGGCCGACGGCCCGAGCGAGCCGGGCGAGCTGTGGATCCGCGGCCCGCAGGTCATGAAGGGCTACCTGAACAACGCCGAGGCGACGGCCCAGATGCTCGACGCCGACGGATGGCTGCACACGGGCGACATCGCGACCGTCACGGCCGACGGCGTCTACCGCATCGTCGACCGGCTCAAGGAGCTCATCAAGTACAAGGGCTACCAGGTCGCGCCGGCCGTGCTCGAGGCCGTTCTGCTCGGGCATCCGGATGTCGCGGACGCCGCGGTCATCGGCGTGCTCGACGACGACGGGCAGGAGATCCCGAAGGCGTTCGTCGTGGCCCAGGCCGGCGCCGACCTCGACGCCGACGCGGTCATCGCGTACGTGGCCGAGCACGTCGCGCCGCACGAGAAGGTGCGCGCGGTCGAGTTCATCGACGTGGTGCCGAAGTCGAGCTCGGGCAAGATCCTGCGCAAGGACCTGCGGGCGCGGCAGGCGGCTGCACCCGCATGAGCGGCGTCGGCGCCGCCCGCCTGCCTCGGCGTGTCTACGGAGGCTGCCACAGGCCCGCGTCCGCACGCGGATAGGCTCGGCGAGCACCCATCGACGCGACGATCGGCGGACCGGATGACCGACGCAGCCCCTCTGAAGCCCAAGCCCCAGCTGAACGACATCGTGTACATGCGCGACGCCGTGCTGTTCGAGGGCCCCCAGGCGCCGCACAAGATCAGTCGATTCTGGATCCTGCTGATCCTCGCGTCGATCATCGCCGCCGCCGGCGTGGTCGCCGATTCGACCGCCACCGTCATCGGCGCGATGATCGTGGCGCCGCTCATGCTGCCCATCCAGGGCACGATGCTCGCGACCGTGCTGGGCGATCGCAGCGGGTTGTTCCGTTCACTGTTCCTGCTCGTCGCCGGTGCGGGCACCGCGATCGGCATCGGCTTCGTCGTCGGCCTGCTCACGGTGACGGATGTCACGGCCGCCACGAACTCGCAGGTCGCCGGTCGGGTCTCCCCGGGCCTCATCGACCTCCTCGCCGCGCTCGCGACCGGCGTCGTCGGATCGATCGCACTTGTGCGCCGCGACATCGCCGACGCACTGCCGGGCGTCGCGATCGCGATCTCGCTCGTGCCCCCGCTGTCGGTCGTCGGGCTGACGCTCGAATCGGGCGTCCCCGACGAGTCGCTCGGCGCGATGCTGCTGTTCCTCACGAACGTCGCCGCGATCATCGGCACGGGCATCGTCGTGATGGCCGTCTACGGTGCGGGTCGACTCGCGACGCCCCCGCGAGACCCCGCGGTGCTCGGCCGGAGTCGCCGCAACACGGCGATCGTGCTCTCGCTCATGGCGATCGTGGTGGTCGTGCCGCTCACCGTCACGACCGTGCAGCGCGTACAGGACTTCACGGACCAGACCACCGTCAACGCCGCGGCCGAGCAGTGGGTCGACGGCACCGGCTGGAGCGTCGTCGGCGTGACCGGCGGCAGCGGCGCCGTCACCGTCGAGCTCGAGGGCAGTGGTGACGACCCCGACCCCTCGACGTTCGCCGACGCCCTGCGAGCGCAGGGCGTCGACCCTGCCGAGGTCGAGGTGAAGTTCGTGCCGACGCACACCGTCGAACTGGGCGTGGGCTCAGGCGAGTAGAACTCCTCGCCGCCGGCTCAGTACTGCAGCAGCGAGAAGATCTCGTAGCGGTCGCCGAGCGCCTCGCGCCCGCCGAGGTCGACGAGCTCGATCGCGACCGCGATGCCGGCCACCTGCCATCCGGCGCGCTCGACGAGCCGTGCGGCCGCCCCGACCGTGCCGCCCGTGGCGAGCACGTCGTCGACGACGAGCACGCGCGTGCCGGGCGGGAGCTCGCCCTCGTGGACCTCGAGCGCAGCGGTGCCGTACTCGAGCGCGTACTCCTCGCGGAGCACCTTGCGCGGCAGCTTGCCCGCCTTGCGCACGGGCAGCACGCCCGCGCCGCTCAGCACCGACGCGGCCCCGGCGAGCAGGAATCCGCGCGCCTCCACGCCGGCGAGCACGTCGAAGCGCCCGGCGAAGGGCTCGGTCAGCGCCTCGGACAGCGCGTGGAAGGCGGGACCGTCGGCGAACACCGGCGTCAGGTCGCGGAAGAGGATGCCCGGTTCGGGGAAGTCGGGAATCGTCGCCAGATGCGATTCGACGAGCGTGCGTACGTCTTGATCGGTCACCGGTCAAGGGTACGCGTTCAATCAATCGTTCGGCTGAGGCATCCGCCCAGGCCCTGATGACACGATGGAAGGACCCCCACCCGAGGAGCCCCCGTGTCACCGAAACGCCTGTACCGAACGTTCGCCGTCGCCGAGGCGATCACCTGGACCCTGCTCATCGCGGGCATGGTGCTGAAGTACGGGTTCGGCGTCGACATCGCCGTGACGATCGGCGGCGGCATCCACGGGTTCGTGTTCCTCGCCTACGCCGTGATCGCCGTCGTGGTCGGCGTCAACCAGCGCTGGAACCTCGGCCGCATCGCCTTCGCGCTGCTGACGGCGATCGTGCCCTACGCGACCGTGCCGTTCGAGCTCTGGCTCGTGCGCCGAGGCCACCTCGAGGGCGACTGGCGTCGGGTGGCGGGCGACCACCCCGCCGACGGCTCGTTCCCGAACCGCGTGCTGCGTCTCGTGCTCGCACGCCCGGTCGTCTCGATCGCCGTGGGCGTCATCGGCGTCGCGGCGGCGTTCACCGTGCTGCTGATGATCGGCCCGACCGGGGGCGGCGCGGCCTGACGTCTCGCCGGTCGAGGAGCGAAGCGTCTCGAAACCAGCGTGACGAGCGTTGGGGGGCGCTGGTCTCGAGACGGCGCTGAAGCGCCTCCTCGACCGGCGGAACGGCTACCGGCCGGCGCGGTTGACGAGCGCCGTCCAGACGAGCGCCGTCGTGGCGCACGCGAACAGCACCACGAGCACCCACGGCAGCGCGGCGAGGCCGATGATGCCGTAGAGCGCCGCGCCGAGCAGGGCTCCACCGCCGATGCCCGTGTTGAACGCGGTCGTGTAGAAGGATGCCGCAGCGTCGCGGATCTTCGCCGAGGCAGAGTGCAGCAGCCGCGTGTTGAGCATCGTCGGCAGCGCGCCGAACGCGGTGCCGAACAGCAGGAACGCGGCGATCGAGACGCCCGGCACCTCGGGGAACGCCGCGAGCCCGGCCGCGCCCAGGGCCGTCGCGACCATCGCGACGACGAGCCCGATGGTCGGACGCCGCCCGAGGACCGCGCCCGCGAGCACGAGGCCGACCGCGCCGGCGATGCCGTAGGCGAGCAGCATGGGGCTGATCGCGCTGGACGGCAGGCCCATGACATCCGTCATGTACGGCGCGATGTACGTGTAGAAGCTGTACATGCCGATCATCGCGGTCGCGGTGATGACGCAGACGACGATCACCGGCAGGAACGTCGGGTCCTTGCGCACCCGAACGGGCGCGGCATCCGCCTCACCGGCGTGGTGCCGGACGGCCGGCAGGAACCGCCACACGAGCAGGGCGCCGAGCAGCGTGAGCGCGCCCATCGCGGCGAACGCGACGCGCCAGCCGAGCGCCTGGCCCAGCGCGGTGCCGAGCGGCACGCCGAGCACGAATGCAGCCGATCCGCCGGCGACCGAGATCGACACGGCGCGGGCGAGCTGCTCCTTCGGCACGAGGTGGCCGGCGTACGCGCCGACGACCGACCAGAACACGCCGTGCGCCGCACCGCCGATCACGCGCGTCACGAGCACCGTCGGGTAGTTCGGAGCGATCGAGGTCAGCACGCAGCTGAGCGCGAGCACGGCGAGCGTGATCACGATGAGCCGGCGGCGCCCGACGCGCTTCGTGAGCGCCGCGAGCGGCACGGTCAGCACGACGACCGTCGCGGCGAACACCGTGACGAGCAGGCCGATGAGCGGCTCCGGAACGTCGAGCTCGCGGCTCATGTCGGGCAGCAGGCCCGTGGGGAGCATCTCGATCGTGACCGAGAGGAAGACGGCCGAGGCGAGCACGATGAGCCCGAGCCACGGGAACGGCGGCGCGGGATGCACCGTAGGAATCGAAGAGGTCATGTGATGTGCCTGAGCGAACGTCGCTCGTGGGGGCGCGGGCGGGGCTCCGCAAGTGCGCGAACCGCCACGAGGAGTGCGCGCCGATGTGCGCGCCCAGGGCCGACGGGATCCGACGACCGCCACCAGTGTACCGAGCGGATGCCGAGGGCGGGCCGAGAGGGCCGTGCACGCGGCATCCGCTCGCCGTTCTCGGGGTATGCGCGGGCAAGTAGACTGAGCGGGTCAGGCATTCGCCCCGCGGCATCCGCATCGCCGCCGTCTTCTGGAGCTCGCCACTCGTGACCATCAACACCCCAGCAAACATCGCCGCCCCGACGACTGCGGTGCTCGACACCGTCGACGTCGCCGCCGCCACTCCCGAGAAGGAGCAGCCGTACGCCGCGCTGGGCCTGAAGCCCGACGAGTACGAGCGCATCCGCAACATCCTCGGCCGGCGCCCGACGAGCGCCGAGCTCGCGATGTACTCGGTCATGTGGAGCGAGCACTGCTCCTACAAGTCCTCGAAGGTGTACCTGCGCCAGTTCGGCAAGAAGGTCACGCCCGACATGAAGAAGCACCTCATGGTCGGCATGGGCGAGAACGCCGGCGTGCTCGACATCGGCGAGGGCTGGGCCGTCACGTTCAAGATCGAGTCGCACAACCACCCCTCCTACATCGAGCCGTTCCAGGGCGCCGCGACCGGCGTCGGCGGCATCGTGCGCGACATCATCTCGATGGGCGCCCGCCCGGTGGCCGTCATGGACGCCCTGCGGTTCGGCGCCATCGACCACCCCGACACCGCGCGCGTCGTGCACGGCGTCGTCTCGGGCATCAGCTTCTACGGCAACTGCCTCGGCCTGCCGAACATCGGCGGCGAGACCTGGTTCGACTCGGTCTACCAGGCCAACCCGCTCGTGAACGCCCTCGCCGTGGGCGTGCTGCGCCACGAAGACCTGCACCTGGCCAACGCCAAGGGCGCGGGCAACAAGGTCGTGCTCTTCGGCGCCCGCACGGGCGGCGACGGCATCGGCGGCGCCTCGATCCTCGCGTCCGACACGTTCGCCGAGGGCGGCCCGACCAAGCGCCCCGCGGTGCAGGTCGGCGACCCGTTCGCCGAGAAGGTGCTCATCGAGTGCTGCCTCGAGCTCTTCCAGGGCGACCTCGTCGAGGGCATCCAAGACCTCGGCGCCGCCGGCATCTCGTGCGCGACCTCCGAGCTCGCCTCGAACGGCGACGGCGGCATGGCGATCGTGCTCGACGACGTGCTGCTGCGCGACCCCACGCTCACGCCCGAAGAGATCCTGATGAGCGAGAGCCAGGAACGCATGATGGCGATCGTCAAGCCCGAGAAGCTCGAGGGCTTCCTCGAGGTCGTCAAGAAGTGGGACGTCGAGACCAGCGTGCTCGGCGAGGTCACCGACACCGGCCGCCTCAGCATCATGTGGCACGGCCAGGAGATCGTGAACGTCGACCCGCGCACCGTCGCCGTCGACGGCCCGGTCTACGAGCGCCCCGTCGCGTACCCCACCTGGATCGACGCGCTGCAGGCCGACACGGCCGCCAAGCTCGACCGTCCGGCGACGCCCGACGAGATCCGCGAGCAGTTCCTGAAGCTCGTCGGCTCGGCCAACCAGGCCGACGCCGCGTGGGTCACGAACCAGTACGACTCCTACGTGCTCGGCAACACGGCGCTCGGCGCCCCCGACGACGCCGGCATGATCCGCGTCGACGAGGAGTCGGGGCTCGGCGTCTCGGTCGCGACCGACGCCAACGGCCGCTACTCGTACCTCGACCCGCGTCAGGGCGCGAAGCTCGCGCTGGCCGAGGCGTTCCGCAACGTCGCCGTCACGGGCGCCAAGCCCATGGGCGTCAGCGACTGCCTGAACTTCGGCTCCCCCGAGAACCCCGAGGTCATGTGGCAGTTCTCCGAGACCGTCGAGGGCCTCTCCGACGGATGCCTCGAGCTCGGCATTCCCGTCACCGGCGGCAACGTCTCGTTCTACAACCAGACCGGTGACGTGCCGATCCACCCGACGCCGGTCATCGCCGTGCTCGGCGTGATCGACGACGTCGCGCGCCGCATCCCCAGCGGATGGCAGGACGACGGCCACAACATCTACCTCCTCGGCGACACCGCGCTCGAGCTCGACGGCTCCGCGTGGGCCGGCACCGTGCACGGCCACCTCGGCGGACGCCCGCCGGCCGTGTCGCTCGAGGGCGAGAAGACGCTCGCCGAGCTGCTCGCCGCAGCGGCGCTCGAGGGTCTCATCGACTCGGCGCACGACCTCAGCGACGGCGGCCTCGCGATCGCCCTCGCCGAGGCGGTGTCGCGCTTCGGCGTCGGCGCTCGCGTGTTCCTCGGCGAGGTCACGGCCGACGCCGGCATCGACCTCGCGACCGCGCTCTTCTCGGAGTCGGCGGGCCGCGTCATCGTCACGGTGCCCCGTGAAGACGACGTGAAGTTCCGCGGCCTCTGCGACGGCCGGGGCTACCCCGTGCGCCGCATCGGCGTGACCGACGCCGCGTCGGGCGCCCTCGAGGTGCAGGACGCCTTCACCGTGTCGATCGACGAGCTGCGGGGTGTCAACCGCGCCCCGCTCGCCGACGCGTTCGGCCCCATCGTCGGATACTGAGCCGACGCGCATGACCACCGGCCGTGGGCGGCAGGCGTACTCCGACGAGTACGCGGCCGCCCACGGCCGTTTCAGCCTGATCCCGGCGGGGTACGTCTTCCTGCTCGACGGGTCGCGCGTGCTGCTGCAGCTGCGCTCGGGCACCGGCTACTACGACGGGTGGTGGGGCGCCTCGGCCGCCGGCCACGTCGATGCGGGCGAGTCGGTCGTGCACGGCACGGTTCGCGAGGCGGCCGAGGAGATCGGCGTCGCCGTCGAGCCCGCCGATCTCGTGCCGCTCACCACCATGCACCGCACCGGCCCGACCTCGGCGACCGTCGAGCAGCGCGTCGACTTCTTCTTCGCCTGCCGCTCGTGGAGCGGCGAGCCCCGACTGCTCGAGACCACCGCATCCGACCTGCGCTGGTTCGACCTCGCCGACCTGCCCGAGCGCGTCGTGCACCACGAGCGGTTCGTGCTCGAGCAACTGCGCGACGGAACGCTCGCGCCGATCACGGCATTCGGGTTCGACCCGGGCAGCGCCCGCGACGCGGCATCCGACGCGGGATCCGTCGCCGGCATCCGAGCGGATGCCGCGCACGACGGCATCTCCTACGGCACCGCGACCCGCGACGACATCCCCGGGCTGATCGCGTTCTGGCAGGTCGCCGGCGAGAACGACGGCCGCCCGATCGACACCCCCGACGCCGTGGCCCGCCAGCTCGAACGCGACCCCGACGCACTCATCGTCGCGCGGGCCGAGGGACGCATCGTCGGCACCGTGATCGCCGGCTACGACGGTTGGCGCGCGCACCTGTACCGGCTCGCCGTGCTGCCGTCGCACCGACGACGCGGCATCGCGCGCGAGCTCATGCGGCGCGCGGAGGCGCGCCTCGCGGCGTTCGGCGTGAGCCGGATCGACGCCATGGTGCTCGAGTACAACGACCTCGGGCAGTCGCTCTGGTCCTCGCTCGGCTACACCCAGCAGTCCGACTGGCGGCGATGGGTGCGGGGCGTCTGATGGGCGGCATGGAGATGATCATCGGCGGCCTCACGGCGCTGTTCGTGCTCGCGCTCGTCGTCGGCATGACCGTGCGCGCGGTACGCGCCGAACGGGGTCAGCGCATGCGCGCGGCCTTCGGCCCGCTCATGGGCTCGCTCGAGATCCACCAGGAGCTGCACACCGGCCAGAAGGGCCTGCAGGACTCGGTCATCGAGTCGATCCAGGCCAGCGAGGTGCGTCCGTCGCGCACCGACGGGGATCCCGAGCGCGACTGACGCTCCCCTGCTTCACGGGCCTCTCCGCGAGTGGGCGAAGTTGGCGGCATCCGCACGCCAAGGTTCGCCGACAGCCCACTCGCGGACTGGCGGGGTGCGTCAGGCGCCCGCAGGCGGGTGCGCGAGCAGCTCGACGCGTTCGGCGAGGTACCGCGCGAGCGGCGCGAGGGCGTCGGGCGAGGTCGGGTTCCAGCGCACGAACACCTCGTCGTCGCGCACGACGAGCGGGCCGGAGGCCGCGTCGCGGGCGAGCACGTCGAAGTCGACCGGGCTCGCATCGAAGGCGACGGTCTCGCCCTCCGGGATGCCGCCCTTCACCGCGGCCGCGCGGAGCGCACGCTGCTCGGCCACCGACTCCGACGTGATGCTCTTGCGGGCAGCACGCTCGGCGCGCACCACGCGCCCGGTGTCCCAGAGGTTGCCGTGCTCATCGACGAGCAGCACGCCGAGCCGCCAGACCCGCCCGACGGGCGTCATGCGCGCGGCGCGGGGGATGCCGAGCACGCGTCGTTCGGGCACGAGTTCGGCGAGCGTCTCCTGCCGCGCTCCGGCGGTCCGCAGCAGCTCTGCGGCGTCGGCCACGAGCGTGCGCGCCTGCGCGACCGCGGCATCCGTCATCGGGACCTGCCGACGAGCTCGCGGACGGCCAGTCCGTACGCCTCGGCCACCTCTGGGTGCTCGAACCGCAGTCGTTCGCCGCCGAGTTCGATCTCGACCTCGAACGCGTCGTCGAGGCGGGTGAGCGAGCGGAACGTCGCGCGCAGCAGCTCGCGAAGCTGGTCTTCGCGGGGCAGCCACACGGCGTCGACGAGCGCGACGGAGTCGAGCGCCCACTCGGTCGTGCCGTTGAACGCGAGCACCGTGCCGGTCGGATGCCGGCGCGCCTCGATCGTCATCTCGCTCACCGTGAAGACGTCGGCCTCGGCCTCGGCCTCGACATCGCTCGGCAGGTCGAGCTGGAACCGGTCGCCCGAGAGCGGGTGCCACACGAGTCCGGCTTCGCGGAGGGCGAGGGCGAGCTCTCGGCTGATCATGTCTCCATCGTGCCCCGAACCGGGCACCGCGTCACGCAACCGGCCTGCGATCGGTGAGGCTCCCGCCGGGTCCGGGGTTCGGGGTCATCCCCCAATGTTCCCTCGAACCGGTCCCCGGCGGGAGCAGCTAGGGGGCGGCCCGCCGCCCGGGGGCGACGCCGACCCTGATGTGTCGACCCGACGCGGCCTCGTCGAGCGCGTGGTCGAGCTTGGCGAGCGCGTGGGTCGACCCGACGAGCTCGTCGAGCGGCAGCGTGCGCCAGGCCCGTTCGAGGAAGGCGACCGCGTGCTCGAGGTGGCGGGCGTCGTAGTTGTGCACACCCGTGATGCTCGCGAGCCGCCGCACGAGCGACTCGGGGTCGATGCAGAGTTCGCTGCCGCTCGTGACGCTGCCGACGAGCACGACGACGCCGCCGACGCCCACCTTGGCGACCGCGGTGCGGACACCGGCGGCGGCCCCCGAGGCTTCGATCGCGACGAGCACCTCACGCGTGTCGGTGCCGATCGCGGCGGCCAGCACGGACTCGAGCCGCTCCGATCCGTCGGCCCGGGCGCGCGGGTCGGCGCTCAGGGCGCCGAGTCGACGCGCGAACGCCCGCCGCGAGGCATCCGGCTCGGAGACGATCACGGTCGCGCCGGCCTCGAGCGCGAGGGCCGCGGCGGTGAGCCCGATCATGCCGCCGCCGGTGATGAGCACGAGGGCGCCGTCGAGATCCACACGGGCGGATGCCGCGGCCAGCGCCGCGACCGCGGTCGCCGTCGCGCACGAGGCGGGCGCCGCCACCACCGCGGGCAGCTCCTCGGAGATGCGCACGATCGACGTGCCGGCGCGGAGCTGCACGTGCGTGGCGAATCCGCCGGAGAGCTCCCACCCTCGGTGCACGCGCTCATGGCCGTACTTGGCGAGCGTGCGGCACTTCTGCGTGAGTCCGCGGCGGCACCGGTCGCAGGTGCCGCAGCTCACGGTGACCGACCAGACCACGCGGTCGCCGAGTTCGAGGGGCGTCCCGTCGCTGCGCACGGCTCCGGCGCCGAGCGCGATGACGCGGCCGACCTGCTCGTGTCCGAGCACGAGCGGCGACCTGGCCGGACGGTGCCCGAGCACGGTGTGGATGTCGGATCCGCAGATCGTGGCGAGCTCGACCTCGACGAGCGCCTCGCCGTCGCAGAGGTGCACACCGGGCACGGCGAGGGCGTCCTGCGGGCGCCCCGGCTCGTTCCAGACCATGGCGACGGGCGAGGGCTTCACGATCACGTCGTGCTCGCTCCGGCGGTCGACAGTGTGCATCGCGGCTGCCCGCCTCGCTCTCCTGGGCCGAGCGCCCGGTGCGAGCGCGTGCTGTGCGTTCCGGATTCCCACCGTAGGCAGCCGCCGCCAACGGCATCCGTCGGCATGGTTACCGGCAGGTGAATGAGCTGGGGCCGCTGGGGTTCGTGCGCTCCCGCGCAGACCACGTGCAGATCGTGCGCAGCGCGTGCGCAGCGGGTGTGCAGGTCGGGTGCAGATCGCGCGCGGGACCAGGCGAAGGCGGGCGAGGGTGCGCTGCGCGGCCGCTCAGCGGCGGATGCGGCCAGGGCCGAGCGCTGCGCCGAGCCCGAGCACGATGACGCCGACCACGAGGTAGCCGTACCGAGCCGTGAGCACGCCGGCGAGCATGAGCAGCACGCCGACCACGACGACGATGCGCGAGAGCACACGGCGCACCGACGGTCGGGCGAAGGTGCGGGCGAGCAGGCCCTGCGGCTCGGGCTGCGGCTCGCGCCGCGACCCGGACCCCGGCCCGGGCTCGCGCCGCCGCTCGACCTCGCTCATGCGCCGACCGTGAACTCGCGGCCCGTGGTCTCTTCGGCGAAGGTCCAGAACCGGGCGCCCAGGGCGGGATCGCTCGAGACTCGCGTCGGCTTCTGCAGTGCGGGCGCACCCCGCGTGAGGTACTCGGGGCCCCAGAACTGCCCGCCCGTGACATCCGGTGCCGTCAGGGCGTGCAGTGGCACCTCGGCGCCGCGATGCTTGCCCTGCGCCCAGGCGGACTGCAGTGCGTCGCCGAACCGGTCGCGACGGCTGGGCTCGTTGACGCCGGGCACGGTGGGCGTGCGGCCGCTGACCGAGTAGCCGGGGTGCGCGACGACGCTCGAGACGGCCACGCCCGCGGCACGCAGACGGCGGTCGAGCTCGAAGCCGAGCATCTGCGAGGCGATCTTCGACTGGGCGTAGGCGCGCCAGGAGTCGTAGCCGTGCTCGAGCTGCAGGTCGCTCAGGCGGAAGGTCGAGAGGCGGCTCGACAGCGAACCGAGCAGCACCACGCGCGCGCCGAGCGTGAGATGCGGCACGAGCCGGGCGAGCAGCGTGAAGTGTCCGAGCACGTTCGTGGCGAGTACGAGTTCGTCGCCGTCGACCGAGAGCTCGCGCGTACGCGGCGTGTGCACCATGCCCGCATTGGCGACGATGCCGTCGAACGGCTCGACCTGGAGCAGCGCGTCGGTCGCGCGCAGCACCGAGGCCTGCGACGAGGTGTCGAGCACGATCGCCTCGACGGATGCCGCGGGCCTGGCGCCGCGGATCGCGGACCGTGCGGCGTCGAGCCGTTCGGCGCTGCGCCCGGCGAGCACGACGTGCGCGCCCGCCGCGGCGAGCCGTGCGGCGGTGAAGAACCCGAGTCCCCGGTTCGCGCCGGTGACGAGATAGCGGCGCCCCGCCTGCTGCGGGAGCGCAAGCGGGTACCAGTTCATTCGGGGCGTGTCCCGCCGGCGATCTCCTCGTGGTGCTGGATCACCTCGGCGACGACGAAGTTGAACCACTTCTCGGCGAACGCGGGGTCGAGGTGCGCGTCGACCGCGAGGTCGCGCAGGCGCGCGATCTGGCGCTGCTCGCGGCCCGGGTCGCTCGGCGGCAGGCCGTGCTCGGCCTTGAGGCGCCCGACCTTCTGCGTGAACTTGAACCGTTCGGCGAGCAGGTGGATGAGGGCCGCGTCGATGTTGTCGATGCTCGAGCGGATGCCGAGCAGCTCGGTCATCGCGGCATCCCGTTCGTCGGTAGGGCCCTCAGTCATGCTTCGACCCTACCCGGCGGCCGCCCGGTCGAGCACGGGTCGCGTCACGACGAGTCCGAGCCAGACGATGCCGATGCCCGCGGCGAGCACGCCCGCGATCACGGCGAGCGAGAGCGGCGCGACGATGAGCGTGATGCCCGTGAGCGGCAGCATCACGATCGCCGCGATGACGGCCGATCCGACGGCCGTGACGCGCAGTGGGGACATGACCGCGCGGCGCCTCGCGGCCTCCATCGTGGCGACCGGCATGCCGAGCATGTCGAGGCTGCGGTAGAGGTCGGCACGATCCAGGATCGCGGCGGCCTGTCCGACGCCGACCGAGCACGCGACCATGAGGAACGAACCCACGACGGTGATCAGGATGCCGGTGCGCACGTCGGCGAGGAGCATGGCCGACTCCGGGTCGCCGTTGCCCCCGTCGGCGGCGGCCGCACCGAGCAGGCCGACGCCGACCCCCGCGAAGACGGCCATGAAGCTCGTCATCGCGACGCCGCCGACCTGCCGCCACGCGGCCTTCGGCGACTCGAGCACCGAACGCGCGGCGAGCAGTCGGGCCGGGGTCTTCGCACGGCGCACCTGCGCGCTCGCGATCAGCCGGATCACCCACGGGCCGATGAGGTTCAGCACCGCGAGCGTGCCGCCGAACGCGACGGCGAGCATCGTGATGAGCACGAGCGCGACCTGCGCGACGCCGATCACGCTCATGAGCGCATAGGCGAACGCGACGACGCCGACCCCGGCGACCACGCGAATCCAGTGCAGGCGGGGCGCCTCCTGGCGGGTGCGCACGCCGAGCGGCGAGATGACGACCTGCCGCAGCCCGAGCACCGCGCTCATCGCGGCGAGCGCGGCCACCGCGATCGGGGCCGCCACGAGCACCCACCAGGGCAGCAGCACGCCCGCCGCACCGAGCGGTTCGCCGCGGAACGGGATGAGCCCGATCAACGGCACGGCGACGAGGTACGCGAGCACCCCGAGCACCGCCCCGGCGAGCGCGAATGCGGCCGCCTCGATGACGGCGAGCGCGCGCACGACGCCCGGCGTCGCGCCGAGCAGCCGCAGGGTGGCGAGCCGGTCGTCGCGTCGCCGCGCCGAGAGCCGGGCCGCTGCCCCGCCCAACGAGACGAGCGGCACGACGAGCAGCACGAGCGCGATGACGGCGAGCGACTGGTACAGCATCGACGTGTCGTCGGTCCAGGTGAAGAACGTCTGCGCGCCGCCCGCGACCGTGAGCAGCAGCGCGGTGACCACGCCGAAGGCGACGACGGGGAGCACGGATGCCGCGGCGCCGGCCGATCCCGGTCGTGCGAGCAGCCACGCGACCCGGGCGATCATGCGCGCGGCCCCTCGGGCGTACCCGCAGCACCGGCGGAGCCGGCAGCGGCGGCAGCGGCCTGCGCCTCCACTCGGGCCGCGGCGGCGGGGTGCACGCTGCGTGCGCCCTGGCGTTCGCCCACGATGCGCCCGTCGCGCATTACGACGACGCGCGAGCACCTGGCCGCGACATCCGGATCGTGCGTGACGACGACGAGCGTGCGCCCCTGCCCCGTGGTCGAGTGCAGCAGTGCGCCCATCACGTCGGCGCTCGTCTGCGAGTCGAGGGCGCCGGTCGGCTCGTCGGCGAAGACCACGGTCGCACCCGTGACCTGCGCGCGGGCGATGGCGACGCGCTGCGCCTGCCCGCCCGAGAGCTGCCCGATGCGACGCTCCTCGAGCCCGGCGAGGCCCAGGGCGGCGAGCCACCCGCGGGCGTGCTGCTCGGCGGTCGCCCGCGGCATCCCGTTCAGCATGAGTGCGAGCGCGACGTTCTCGACCGCGGTGAGCTCCGGAATCAGGAGCCCCTGCTGGAAGACGAACCCGAACGCCTCCCGGCGCAGTCGGGAACGTTCGCGCTCGCCGAGCTCGGTGACCGGCACCAGCCCGATGCCGGAACGGAAGCCGACCGTTCCGGAGTCGGGGCGGGTGATGCCCGCGAGGCAGTGCAGCAGGGTCGTCTTGCCCGACCCCGATGCGCCCATGATGGCGAGCGACTCGCCGGTGCGCACCTGGAGGTCCACGCCAGCCAGCGCGTGCGCGGAACCGAAGGACTTGGTGAGGCCTGCTGCCTCGATCACGAACGAACTCATGCCTCCAGCCTGCTCGGGCGGCCGGCGTGGCGCGTCGGGCTGCAGGCGTATCCGTCGGCCAGCGGCATCCGCCTCCAGATGTACGCCGCACCCGACCGCGGCGCGACATCCGAGGGGAGGCGGATGCCGCGCCGCGGCGTCGGACGGGGTGGTCGCCGCCGGCTCAGCCCACCGGGTTCCAGAGCGAACGCGCGGTGATCCAGCTCGGATCGCCCACGCCCTGGTGCGTCTGCACGGCTTCGTAGACGACGCCGCCGTGGCTCACGCGGTCGCCCTTCGTGTAGGCGCCGCTGGGGTTCCAGGCGGGCGCGGTGCTTCCCGACCCGGCGGCCGTCGCGACCTGGAACACCGTGCTGAACGCCGAGACGTTGCCGTCGCCGTCGACCGCCGCGACCCGGTACCGATACGTCGTGGAGGCCGCGAGGCCCGTGTCGAACCAGGTCGTGCCGGTCGGCTGCGCGACCAGAGCGAACGCGCCGGTCGCCGACGCCCGTTCGACCCGGTAGCCCGTGACGCCGCGGTCGTCGGTCGAGGCCGCCCACATGAGATCGACGCTGGACGAGGTCGTGCCCATGCTGTGCACGCCCGTCGGCACGGTCGGCGTGGTCGACACCGGCGGGGTGGTCGGCGTCGTCGTCGGTGGCGTGGTGGGCGGAACGGTCGGCGTCGTCGGCGTGCCCGAGATGTTCACGTCGACCACGTTGTAGAACGCGTTCGGCGTGTCCCAGACCTCCCACACCGCGAGGATCACGTGGTAGCCCGAGTGGTCGCTCGGGATCGTGATCGTGTGCACCGGGTTCCTGTTCGCCGCCGAGTGGTCGTGCGCCACGACCTGGAGCAGCTCGAACGACGACCGCTTCAGCGGCTCGTTCGGGTTCCAGCCGTTCTTCGTGATGTAGTACCGCCACTGGTCGGTGTTGTGCGGTGCCGTATAGGTCCAGCCGAACCTGTGCGGGCCCGGCGTGATCTCGTTCTTGACCCACCGCGTCGAGGTCTGCGCGTCGAGCTCCGAGAACTGGGCGATGCCCGCCGACGCGATCTTCCCGTCAGCGGGGCCCGTCTCGGGGAACCCGCCCGGGGCCTCGAGGCTCTGCGGTTCGTACGTCACCGCACCCAACCCCGTGTTCCCGGGCATCACCTGGCGGGCGACGAGCTCGGAGGCAGAGCCGCCGATCCATCCGTGGGCGAACGCCGGGGCGGCGACGCCGAGCGTTGCGAGTGCGGTCGCGACGGCGACCGCGACGAGCGCCGTCGGCCTCCTGCGTCGAGTTGCGACTTCCATGTCCGTCCTCTCCGCGGCGCGCGGCGCCGCCTCTGCGCACGGCACGGCGGGCTCGCCCTGCCCGGCACACCCGGACGCTACGCACGGGCGGGTGTCGCGGCATCCGCAATTCCACCTACGCATGGGTCGCAGCGCGGGTGCCCGGACGCGACAGTGCGGCGCGGCATCCGACCCCCACCGGATGCCGCGCCGCGGCCTCTGCACGCCCCGCACCCGGGGCGCCGATCAGCGGGGCGTCGCCCGACGGATCACGAGGTACCCGCCGACGGCGGAGACGACGGCGAGGCCGAGCACGAGCGTGAAGACGCCCGTGATGCCGATCGACGCGAGCCAGGTCCAGAGGCCGATCCACGAGTTCGTGGCGGTGAGCAGCGCGAGCCCGCCGAGGACGACCACGATGAGCGCCGCCGTGAGCGAGAGCATGCCCTTCATGCGCCACCGCATGTAGATGGCCGTGGCGCCGGCTCCGACGAACAGCACGAACATCTGCAGGGCGAACGAGGTGTAGAAGTCGTTCAGCCACGTGGTCTGCCCGTACCAGAGGGCGTCGAACATGCCCGCGCCGATCCACCAGCCGTTCGTGATCTTCTCGATCTGCACGAGCGTCGCGATGGCGGCGGCCATCTCGACCGCGACGAGCACGAACATGACGCTCGTGCCGAGCCAGTAGTCGCGGCGGGTCGCGCCGAAGCCGAGCGCGAACGAGAACGTGAACGCGATGGCCTGCACGCCGACGGCCACGAGGTACCACTGCGGCGAGAGCACCGCCCAGCTGTACCGGAACCCGGTGAGGATGTCGTCGGCCGGCGCACCCGAGGCACTCGCCACGATGAGCGCGAGGACCATGGTGACCGCCCAGGCACCGCCGAGGATCAGCCAGGGGATGCCGAAGAAGATCGACGGGTTGACGGTGTGCAGGCGCACGATGCGCCAGATCTCGTTGAGGCGGGCGCGGCTCTCGGTGCGCACGAGCGGGGTCGCGGTTGCGGTGGTCATGCTGCCTTCTCCTGTTCGGCCGTGCCGGCGAGGTCGGTGCCGGTGAGGTGGACGATGAGCTGCTGGAGCGAGACGGGCGCGAGCTCGAGGCCGAGCTCGGCGGCGCGGATGCGCTCGGCCTGGTCGAGACGCCCGTCGATCGTGACGGACGCGAGTCCGCCGATGCCCTCGCGGCCGATGACCGGCCGGTCGGCGGTGAACGCGTCGACCGCGGCCCGCGCGCCGGCGATGGTGGTGGCCGAACCGCGCACCTCCTCGGCGTCGCGGTCGAGCAGGATGCGGCCCTGGTCGATGAGGATCACGTGCTCGAGCAGGTTCGCGACCTCGTCGATCAGGTGCGTCGAGAGCACGATCGTGCGGGGGTGCTCGGCGTAGTCCTCGAGCAGCCGGTCGTAGAAGATGTGGCGCGCGACCGCGTCGAGGCCGAGGTACGGCTCGTCGAAGAACGTCAGGGGTGCACGGCTCGCGAGCCCGACGATGACGCCGACCGCGGAGAGCTGGCCGCGCGAGAGCTTCTTGATGCGGCGTTTCGTCGGCAGGCGGAAGTCGGCGACGAGACGCTCGGCGAACGCGGCGTCCCAGTTCTCGAAGAACCACGGGGCGGACTTGAAGACGTGCGCGGGCGTGAAGTCCTCGGGGTAGCGCTGCGACTCCGCGATGAAGCAGAGCCGGCGCAGCACGTCGGCGTGCTCGGCGGGCGTTCGGCCGAAGACCTCGAGCTCCCCGCCGTTCGGGAACAGCTGGCCTGTGAGCAGCTGCATGATGGTGGTCTTGCCGGCGCCGTTGCGACCGAGGAGGCCGTAGATGCGGCCCTCTTCGAGCGTGAAGTCGACGGCGTCGACGGCCGTGAACGAGCCGTAGCGCTTGGTCAGGCCCTGCGCGCGAACGACGGTGGTCATGATTCGATCCTTTCCGCGCGGATGAGCGCAGCGAGCTGGTCGACGTCGAGCCCGAGCTTCTCGGCTTCGACGATGAGCGGTCTGATGTAGGTGTCGGCGAAGTCGGCTCGACGCCGTTCGATGAGGCGCTCCCTGGCGCCGATGGTGACGAACATTCCGATGCCCCTTCGCTTCTCGACGGTCCCGTCGTCGACGAGCCGGTTGACGCCCCGCAGCGCGGTGGCCGGGTTGATGCGGTGGAAGGTCGCGAACTCGTTGATCGACGGGATCTGCGCGCCCTCGGCGAGCGTGCCCTCGATGATGTCGTTCTCGACCTGTTCGGTGATCTGGATGAAGATCGGTCGCGATTCGTCCATGCCGCCTCGCCCTGCTAGTTGGTTGGTTCGTTACTTCACTGACTAACCAACCACGTGCGGGCGGGACTGTCAACCCCTTCGAGACGGTTGTCTCGAACGGCGTGCCGACGTGCGTGCGGATGCCGCGGGCGGGCGCCTACGCGCGGGCGCGGCGTCGCGGCATCCGGAGCCTGCCCTGCGTGAGCAGGATGCCGAGCAGCACGAGCGCCGCGCCGATCGGCTCGTGCCAGGAGAACCGCTCGCCGAGCAGGGCCACGCCGAGCGCGACGCCCACCACGGGCGTCACGTAGGTCACCGTCGAGGTGGCCGTCGGGCCCCACGCGCGCAGCACGTTGATGTTCCAGATGTAGGCGAGGCCCGTGCCGAGCACGCCGAGCGCGAGCAGCGCACCGAGAATGAGCCAGCCGTCACCGCCGGCGGCGAGGTCGAGGTCGACGGGCTCGAGCGCGAGCCAGGGCGTGAGGGCGAGCATGACGACCGCCGAGACGCCGATCGAGAGGAACGCGAAGGTCGCCGGGGCGATCGGCCGCTGGCTCAGGAACTTGCGCTGGTAGCCGAAGGTGAAGCCGTAGCAGAGGGTCGCGACGAGGCAGGCGAGCTGCCCGGCGAGCGACCCGGTGAGCGCCGAGTACTGCCACGGCCCGATCACGACGATGACGCCGAGGATGCCGACGCCGACGCCCGCCCAGCGCCCGAGCCCGAGCCGCTCGACGCGGAACACGAGCGTCGCCATGAGCGCGGTCATGATCGGCGTGGTCGCGTTGTAGATCGACGCGAGGCTCGACGACACGTACTGCTCGGCCCACGCGAAGCAGAGGTACGGAATGACGCACGTCGTGACCGACACCACGAGGAAGTGCAGCCAGACGATGCGTTCGCGCGGGAGGACGGGCCCCGGCGTTCCGTCGGCGGCGGGCACCCGGGGGCGCATGATCAGCACGATGATGCCGAGCGCCAGCGCCCCGAGCACGGTGCGCGACCACGCGACCTGCCCGAACGAGACGCCCTCGAGCGCGACCTTCATGAACAGGAAGCTCGAGCCCCACACGAGCCCCATCGCGATGAACTGCAGCCAGGTCGACAGGCGCTTCGGCTGACGGGGGGCGGATGCCGCGGGGCCGCCGTTCGCGGCCGGTGCGGACGTCGTCGGCGTGGTGCTGGAGTTCACTCTGCCGAGGCTACGCGCGTGGGGGAGGCGCTTCGAGCCGTCGGCGCCTCGATGTCCGGAATCCGCGCAAGGTCGGCAGCCGCATGGGCCTCGCGAACGCGGGCGCGAGTGGGCGGGCCCTGGCGCCCGACCCCGGGGCCTTGGTACGTTCACCTTGCCCCCGAACCCTCTTTCCAACCCGAATCAGGATGCATCGGAGACGAAGATGACCTCGAACCGTTCGGCGACCATTGCGGCATTCCAACGGGCAGACGAGTTGTATCGGGCCGCGAGCGCCGACGGCAGCACCTTCTGGTTCCTCGGCAACGCGCTGCATGCCGGCCTGCGCACCCTCATCGCCAGCGGGTCGCGCGACCGCACGGGCCTGCTGCAGTACGGACTCGAGAAGTTCAAAGCCGTCGTCGCCAAGGGCACCGACGGCATCTGGCGCGACGACTTCGGCTGGTGGGGCGGGGCGTTCTGCACCGCGATCCGCAACCGCTCCGCGCTCGGCTATTCCGATCCGCTGTACGACTCGCTCTTCGCCGAGCTGCTCGATCAGGCCATCTGGTGCTGGACGAAGCTCGACGGCAACTGGCGCGACATCGCCTACTCGGCGACGATCGACCACGCCGTCGCCGACGCCGACGTGGTGGGCGGCGCGTTCAACGTGGCTCCCGACGAATCCGACGCCCCCGTGCTCGCCGGCCGGAACTCGGTCACGAACGCGGGCTTCTGGCTCCTCTCGCTCGAGCTCGAACTCCTCACGAGACAGCAGCAGTACGCCTCGAGGACCTGGGCGTATGCGACGTGGTTCCAGGCGTGGGAGTCACGGCGCGAGGCCGGAGAGCCGGCGATGCGCGATGCCCGCGGCCTGGTGCTGGAACGGCCGACCGGCAATGCGTCCTTCTCGGCGTGGACCTGGTCGGGCGACCAGGGCGCCATCGCCCTCGACAGCCTTCGCCAGCTCGAGAAGGAGATGGGGCCGCCGTACACGAACTCGTTGGCGGCGGCGATCGCGATCGCCGTGCGGAACGACCTGAGCGTCGACGGCATCCTCACGGAGGACCTCGCCTTCCGCAGCGAGTTCGACCAGTTCACGGTCGACTACTCCACGGGCAAGGGAATCTGCATCCGCTACCTCGCCGACGTCTGCGCCATCATCGGGCCGGACTGGACGCAACGCGAGCTCGGCACCTTCATCCGCGCGAACGCCGCCTCGGTGTGGGCACGGCGCGACCAGGCGACGGGCGACCTCCCGTTCGCGTGGGGAGCGGTGCAGCCGAGCGAGCCGATCACGGGCCACGAGGACATCCAGGCGCTCGTGTTCCACATGTCGGCGCTCGACGTGCTCAGTGCTGCGACCCGGTTCTGGCCGGACGCCCCGATCGACGGGTCCGCGACGGGCGAGTGAGGTTCGCCGCCAGAATCTGCAAACGCTTGCACTCTGGTGGGCCTGCACCTCTAGGCTGGCCCGCATGACCGCTCCCATCGTGATCTCCGGCGCCGCCTCCTGGAACCGCATCGTGCTGCTCGACCGCCTGCCCGAGCCCGTGCCGCACATGCAGTTCGCACTCGGCGAGCACGAGACGATCGGCGGCACCTCCGCGGGCAAGGCGCTCGGACTCGTGGGCCTCGGGCATGCGGTGCGCCTGCACACCCTCATCGGCGACGACGCCGACGGCGAGCGCGTGCGGCGCCTGCTCGCGGCATCCGGAATCGAGGTCGACGACCTGCCGGCCGACGCGACCGAGCGCCATCTCAACCTCATGACCGCCGCCGGCGAGCGCGTGTCGCTCTACCTCTCGACCCCGGCCGACCCCGGTACGCCGGCGTCGGCCGACCTCGTTCAGGCGATGACGGATGCCGCGGCGATCGTGCTCGACCTCTCGGAGCGCTCGCGCGGGCTCATCGCCACGGCACGCGCGACCGGTCGGCCGATCTGGACCGACATCCACGACTACGACGGCACCGCGGAGTTCCACCGCCCGTTCATCGAGGCCGCCGACTGGATCTTCATGAACGCCGACCGCATCGGCGACGACCCGCTGCCGTTCATGCAGGCGTGCGTGCTCGGCGGGGCATCCGTCGTCGCGTGCACGCTCGGGGCGTCGGGCGCCGTCGCGGTCGACGCCGACCTGCGGGTCCATCGAGTCGATGCCGTGCCCGTCGACGTCGTCGACACGAACGGGGCCGGCGACGCCTTCATGTCTGGCGTGCTCGACGCGCATCTGGCGGGCGCCTCGCTCGATGCGGCCCTCGAGGCCGGAGCGCGGCACGCCGCGACCGTGCTCACGACGCGGCACCTGCACCCGTCGCTCGACGCCCTGTTCGCGAGCCCGTCGCTGCGCTAGCGCGCCAGGAGGGAATGCGGCTCACGCCACGAGGGTTCCAGCGGGCTGCAGCCGGTCGCGGGCGTTCTTCCACGGCTTCACCCAGGTCATCTGCTCGGGGCGGAGCACCTCGCCGCAGGCGCTGCAGGTCTCGCCCTGCACTGTCTCCATGCCGCAGGCCTCGTGGACCATCGCCATGTGCCCGCCGCCCTCGGGCACGGGGGTGTGACGCTCGCCCCAGATCGCGAGCTGCTGGAGCACCGGCAGCAGCTCGGCCGCGGCCTCGGTGGCGGCGTATCCCTGGCGCAGGCGGTTGCCGTCGCGATACTCGACGCGCACAAGCAGGTCGGCCTCGACCATCGCCGACAGCCGTCGGCTGAGCACCGCCTCGGAGATGCGCAGGTTGTCGCGCAGCGCGTCGAAGCGGCCTCGGCCGTGCAGCACGTCGCGGATGATCAGGAGCACCCACGGGTCGCCGAGCACGTCGAGGGAGCGTCGGACCGGGCACTGCTCGGTCGACCAGTCGGATCGCAGCGGCATCCTTCGTCCTCTCGTCGGCGCCAATGGTGCTCCCGCTAGAGTAGCTTTCTTCAAAGAAGTCGTACGAGCTCGATCGCGACCGTGTCGCACGATCAGAAGGTTCCGCATGCGCACCACCGCACCCGTACCCGCCCTCGTCGCAAGCCCGCGACGCGCATGACCGTGCCCTCAGGCCGCGAACCGCTCGCCGCGAACGGGCCCCGCCGCTCCCCTCGGATCCACCCCGCGTGGTGGGTCGCCGCGGTCGCCTTCCTCGCACTCCTCGCCGCGGCTGGCTTCCGCGCCGCGCCCGGAGCCCTCATGGTGCCCCTGCACGAGGAGTTCGGCTGGTCGACGACCGTCATGTCGCTCGCCGTGAGCGTCAACCTGCTCCTCTACGGACTGACGGCGCCGTTCGCCGCCGCACTCATGGATCGCTTCGGCATCCGCCAGGTCGTCGCGGTCGCGCTCACGCTCGTCGCGCTCGGCGCCGGCGGAAGCGTGCTCATGACCGCCTCGTGGCAGCTGCTCGTCTTCTGGGGCGTGCTCATCGGCCTCGGCACGGGCTCGATGGCCCTGGTCTTCGCCGCCACCGTCGCGAACCGATGGTTCGCGCGGCGCCGAGGGCTCGTCATGGGCATCCTGACCGCCGGATCCGCCACCGGACAGCTGATCTTCCTGCCACCCGTCGCCCAGCTCGCCGAGTCGGCGGGCTGGCGCGCCGCCTCCCTCCTCGTCGCGGCCGTCGCCCTCGCGGCGGTGCCCGTCGTCTGGCTCGTGCTGCGCGACCGGCCGGAGGACCGCGGCGTGCTGCCGTACGGCGCCGACCCCGCGACCTACGTCGCGCCCGCACGCCCGACCGGCAACGCCGCCCGACGCGCGATCGACGGACTCGCCTTCGCGTCGCGGCGGCGATCGTTCTGGGCCCTGGCGATCGCCTTCGCCATCTGCGGCGCGACCACGAACGGGCTCATCGGCATCCACTTCATCCCGTCCGCGCACGACCACGGGATGGCCACGACCACCGCCGCAGCGCTGCTCGCGGTGGTGGGCATCTTCGACATCGTCGGGACCGTGGCATCCGGCTGGCTCACCGACAAGTTCGACCCGAGGATCCTGCTCGTCGCGTACTACGGCTTCCGCGGCGTCGGGCTCGTGCTCCTTCCGTCGTTGCTCTCGGACGTCGTGCACCCGAGCATGGTGCTGTTCGTGGTCATCTACGGCCTCGACTGGGTCGCGACCGTTCCGCCGACGGCCGCGCTCTGCCGCGAGATCTTCGGCGACCGCGGAACCATCGTCTTCGGCTGGGTCTTCGCCGCGCACCAGCTGGGCGCTGCGGCCGCGGCCCTCGGCGCCGGCGTCATCCGGGACTCCTTCGGCACGTACACGTACGCCTGGTGGGGCGGCGCCGCGCTCTGCATCATCGCCGCGGTGCTCTCGATCGCCGTGCGCCGACGGCCCGCGCCCGAGGCCGGGTCGGATGCCTCGCCCGATGCGGTCGACCCCGTCGCCGAGGGGGCGCGCTGAGCGCCGAGCCCGCTCCGCACGAGGGCGAACCCGCGGGCGGCCCTGCGGGCGACCCCGGAGCCGGGCGCGGTTCTGGGCCGGTCGGGCTCGCCCGCCGCGTTCCCGAGCTCGCCGGGCTCGCGCTCGCTGTCGCCGCCCTCCTCGACACGGCCATGCCCGGCGGGCTGTCGCCACTTGCCTGGGCGGTGCTGCTGCTCGCGGGAGCCATGGCCCTGGCCGGCATCCGCCGACGGCGGGGCCCTCGCCGGCTGACGGGCGAGCCGGCCCTCGTGTCGAGGCACGCGATGCTCGGCATGCTGCTCATGGCGGCGCTCGAGTTCGCGAGCATCGCCGGCTCCCCGCCCGCCGACGTGCCGTCCGGTGCGCACGGGCATGCCGGCGCGATCGGGCCCCTTCCGATCGCCGCGATCGCCTCGCTGGCCGCCGTCGCCTACGGCGTGCTGACCGTGTACGCCGTCGCTCGCGTGCACGACCGGGTCGGGCGCGCCCAGGTGCTCGCGATGGCCGCCGCGGTGCTGCTGCTCGCCGGAACGCTCATCGATCGGATATAGACAGACGAACTGCACAGTTTGCCTGTGTATCTGCTACGGTCGTTGCATGCCCGCGAACGCCCCAGACCTCGAAGCCACCGCCGACGCGCTGCGCGTGACGATCGCGCGACTCGCTCGCAGGGTGCGCAACGAGGGCGGCATGCAGGAGTTCACGCCGAGCCAGACGGCGGTCGTGCGCCTGCTCAGTGAGACCGACGGCGGCGGCGCGACGATCGCCGAGCTCGCCCGACTCGAGAACGTACGCCCGCAGTCGATGAGTGCGACCGTCGCCGAGCTCCGCGACGCCGGCATCGTCGACCGCCGCCCCGACCCGACCGACGGTCGCGCGCAACTCGTGTTCCTCACTGATGCGGCCCAGTCCGCGATCCAGCGAGCCCGTGCCAACAAGACCGGCTGGTTCTTGAACGCCATGCGCGAACGACTCTCCCCCGCCGAGCAGCGAACCCTCGCCGAGGCCGCCCAGCTGTTCGACCGGCTGCTCGCGCCCTGACCCCGCGCGATCCGCCTCTGCGCCCCTGAATCCCGGCCGCCTCGACCCGAACCGCCCCCTCTCGAAGGAACCCCATGACCCTCAGCACCATCGACCCCACCACCGCGCTCGTCGTCATCGACCTGCAGCACCTCATCGTCGCCCGCTACGCCGAGCACGGCTCGGCCGCCGCCGTCGCGAAGGCCGCCGAGCTGGCCGACGCGTTCCGCGAGCGCGGGCTCCCCGTCGTGCTCGTACGCGCCGTCGGCCAGGCGCCCGGGCGCACCGAGCAGGGCGCCGCACGGGCAGCCGCGGCCGCCGCAGCGTCGGCCGCGGCATCCGCATCGGGAACGACGCCCGCCGCATCCGCGACCCTGCCGCCCGAGGCGATGGAGATCGTGGCCGAACTCGAGGGCAGCGGCATCCGCATCACGAAGCGCACCTGGGGCGCGTTCCACGGGACCGACCTGCACGAGCAGCTGCAGGCGGCCGGCGTCACGCAGATCGTGCTCGCGGGCATCGCCACGACGAAGGGCGTCGAGTCGACGGGCCGCGCGGCCCTCGAGCACGGCTACCACGTGACCTTCGCGACCGACGCGATGACCGATGACGACCTCGCGGCGCACCGCCACAGCATCGACACGGTCTTCCCGGGCGTCGGCGAGACGGGCACCACGGCCGAGGTCATCGCGCTGCTGCCCTGAGCAACGGTCGTGCAGCGGGGCCTTTCTGGCCCGGCATCCGAGTGCCTAGGCTGGTCGCATGACCAACCACTTCGACGTCATCGTCCTCGGCGCGGGCCCCGGCGGCTACGTGGCCGCCATCCGTGCCGCGCAGCTCGGCCAGAAGGTCGCCGTGATCGAGGAGAAGTACTGGGGCGGCGTGTGCCTCAACGTGGGCTGCATCCCCTCGAAGGCGCTGCTGCGCAACGCCGAGCTCGCGCACATCTTCCACGACCAGGCGGCGACGTTCGGCATCTCGGGCGACGCGCACTTCGACTTCGGCGTCGCGTTCGACCGCAGCCGACAGGTGTCCGACAAGCACGTCAAGGGCGTGCACTTCCTCATGAAGAAGAACGGCATCACCGAGTTCGACGGGCGCGGGTCGTTCACCGGACCGAACGCGATCGACGTCGCCAAGGCCGACGGCACGACCGAGCAGCTCACGTTCGCGAACGCGATCATCGCGACCGGCTCGCGCGTGCGCCTGCTGCCCGGTGTGCAGCTCTCGCAGAACGTCGTCACGTACGAGTCGCAGATCCTGACGCGCGACCTGCCGCGCTCGATCGCGATCGTCGGCGCGGGCGCGATCGGCATGGAGTTCGCCTACGTGCTGAAGAACTACGGCGTCGACGTCACGGTCATCGAGTTCCTCGACCGGGCGCTGCCCAACGAAGACATCGAGGTCTCGAAGGAGATCACGCGCCAGTACCGCAACCTCGGCGTGCCGATCCTGACGTCGACGAAGGTCGAGTCGGTCGTCGACGACGGCGCATCGGTCACCGTCTCGTACACCGCCGCGAACGGCGACGCCGGCAGCCTGCAGGTCGACCGCGCGCTCATCTCGGTCGGCTTCGCGCCGAACGTCGAGGGCTTCGGACTCGAGGCCGCCGGAGTGCAGCTGACCGAGCGCGGCGCCATCGCGATCGACGAGCGCATGCGCACGAACGTGCCGCACATCTACGCCATCGGCGACGTCACCGCGAAGCTCATGCTCGCGCACGTCGCCGAGGCGCAGGGCGTCGTGGCCGCCGAGACCATCGGCGACGCCGAGACCATGGAACTCGGCGACTACCGCATGATGCCGCGCGCCACCTTCTGCTCGCCGCAGGTCGCCTCGTTCGGCCTGACCGAGCAGCAGGCGCGCGACGAGGGCTACGACGTGGTCGTCTCGAAGTTCCCGTTCAGCGCCAACGGCAAGGCGAACGGCCTCGGCGAGCCCGTGGGCTTCGTCAAGCTCGTCGCCGACGCGAAATACCTCGAGCTCCTCGGCGGCCACATGGTCGGTCCGGATGTCTCGGAGCTGATGCCCGAACTCACGCTCGCCCAGAAGTGGGACCTCGGCGCCCTCGAGCTCGCGCGCAACGTGCACACGCACCCGACCCTGTCGGAGGCGCTGCAGGAGGCGTTCCACGGCCTCACTGGGCACATGATCAACATGTAGTGCCAATCCGAACGCGAGGCGGATGCCTCGGAGAAGGGTGGATCCCATGAACTTCGCACTCATCGTGCTCGGAGCCCTGCTGACGCTCTCGGGCGCGGTCTGGACACTCCAGGGCGTCGGCATCTTGGGCGGCTCGGCCATGAGCGGCGAGACGCTCTGGGCCATCGTCGGGCCCATCGTCGCGGTCGTCGGGCTCGCCCTGATCGGCTGGGGCGTCGCGCGGCGGCGGCGCAGCTCCAAGTCGTAGGGCGTCGCCGCGTTCGAGCGCCGGCGCAACTCCGGAGCCGAGCGGCGACACGCCGTGCGGCCCGGCGCGACACGCGTGCAGCCTGGGTCGGACTCCGGAGTTCGGCCGGCGGGCCGGCGGCCCGGCTGGTCTCGAGACGCTGCGCTCCTCGACCGGCGAGTGCGGCAACGCCGGCACGAGAAGCGGGGCGGATGTCACGGCCGTGTGGCCGCGGCATCCGCCCCGCTTGTTCGTTCGACGCGACTTGGGCAGGCATTCCCGCCGCGTCGAAGCTCCGCCCCAGTGGCGGTGCGTTCCCCCGCCCCGCCACCGGAACCCTGATCGACCGGCGGCCCCCACCGCCGGTCGGTTCGTTAGTGCTGGGTCGCCTTCTCGGCTCCGACGCCGGTCAGCGAACGCACCTCCATCTCGGACTGCTTCTTCGGGTCCTCCTTGGTCTTGTCGAGGATCGTCACGATCCAGCCGAGCAGGAACGCCAGCGGGATCGAGACGATGCCGGGGTTCGAGAGCGGGAAGATCGCGAAGTTGATCTCGGCCGTCTTCAGCATCGACGTCTCGGAGCCCGAGACCACCGGCGAGAAGATGATGAGCACGATGGCCGAGATGAGGCCGCCGTACATGCTCCAGAGGGCGCCCTTGGTGGTGAAGCGCTTCCAGAACAGCGAGTAGATGATCGTCGGCAGGTTCGCCGAGGCGGCCACCGCGAAGGCCAGCGCGACGAGGAACGCCACGTTCTGCCCGTTCGCGCCGATGCCGCCGAGGATGGCGACGACGCCGATGACGATGACCGTGCGCCGGGCCACCTTGACCTCGGCGCCCGCGGCGGGCTTGCCCTTCTTGATGACGCTCGCGTAGATGTCGTGCGCGAACGACGCCGCGGCCGTGATCGTGAGTCCGGCGACCACCGCGAGGATCGTCGCGAACGCGATCGCCGAGATGAGGCCGAGCAGGAACGGTCCGCCGAGGGCGAAGGCGAGCAGCGGGGCCGCCGAGTTCGCGCCGCCGGGTGCCGCCGCGATCGTCTCGGGGCCGACGAGCGCCGCAGCGCCGTAGCCCAGCACGAGCGTGAACACGTAGAAGATGCCGATGAGCCAGATCGCCCAGACGACCGACTTGCGGGCCTCCTTCGCGGTGGGCACCGTGTAGAAGCGCATGAGCACGTGCGGCAGGGCCGCGGTGCCGAGCACGAGGGCCAGGCCGAGCGAGACGAAGTCGATCTTCGAGATGTCGGAGACGCCGTACTTGAGTCCGGGGTCGAGGATCGCGGGGTTGCCGGTGACCTCGACGGCGTTCTCGAGCAGCGTGCTGAAGTTGAAGCCGTTGAGCGCGAGCACCCACACGGTCATCACACCGGCGCCCGCGATGAGCAGCACCGCCTTGATGATCTGCACCCAGGTGGTGCCCTTCATGCCGCCGATGAGCACGTAGAGGATCATGAGGCCGCCGACGACGGTGATGACCAGCGACTGGCCGAGCGTGTCGGTGATGCCGAGCAGCAGCGAGACCAGCCCGCCGGCTCCCGCCATCTGCGCGAGCAGGTAGAAGAAGCAGACCACGAGCGTCGTGATCGCCGCGGCGATGCGCACGGGCCGCTGCTTGAGGCGGAACGAGAGCACGTCGGCCATCGTGTAGCGCCCGGTGTTGCGCAGCAGCTCGGCGACGAGCAGCAGGGCGACGAGCCACGCGACGAGGAAGCCGATCGAGTAGAGGAACCCGTCGTAGCCGGTGATCGCGATCGCGCCGACGATGCCGAGGAACGACGCCGCCGAGAGGTAGTCGCCCGCGATCGCCGAGCCGTTCTGGCCGCCGGTGAACGAGCGTCCGGCCGCGTAGTAGTCGGCCGCCGTCTTGTTGTTGCGGCTGGCGCGGAACACGATGACCATCGTGATCGCGACGAAGGCGCCGAAGATGGCGATGTTCAGCCAGGGGTCGCCGGGCGAGGTCGAGGCCGCCTCGGCGGCGACGCGCGCGGTGTCGAGGCCCGTGGCCGCACCGAGGAGCGCGCTCATCGGGCCACCGCCTGGGTGTCGAACTCGGCGCCGGACTCGATCTCGTCGCGGATCTCGGCCGCGATCGGGTCGAGGCGGCGGTTGGCGTAGCTGACGTACCACATGGTCACGGCGAAGGTCGTGACGACCTGGGCGAGGCCGAGCACCATCGCGAGGTTGACGCTGCCGAACACGCGCGTCGACATGAAGTCGTGCGCGTAGACGGCCAGCAGCACGTACGCCAGGTACCAGACCAGGCACGCGGCGAGCACGGGGAACACGAACCTGCGGTGGCGACCGCGCAGCTCCTGGAATCGGGGTGATGCTTGCACCGCGGTGAAATCGACGTCGGGTTGCGTCGTCTCCGCGCTCAGGGCGTCGTTGCCCATGGCGTCTCTCCTTCGAGGGGGTCCGGCACGGGGGAAGGTCCGCGCCCACTGCGCACATCTGGTCGGCGGATGCCGGTGGCAGGCGAGCAGTGGCCCCATGCTGCCGCGTGCCCGGGCGGGCGTGGCCGCTTCGCCGTTCGTCGTCGGTGAACGGCACCGCTCGTGCGACGAACGGTTCGGAGGCGCCGATGAACGACGGCTACGCTTTCGAGCATGCCCGAGTCGATGCTGCTCGCCGCGAGTGCCGGTGTCGTCGCCGGCGCCCTGGCGGTCGGCGTGGTGCTGCTGCTGCGCCGCCTGGTGGTGGCCCAGCGCGAGCTCGGCACCGATGCCGAGCAGGCGACGTACCAGACGCTGCACCTCGCGAGCCGGGCGGCCGCGCACGTTCGCGGCGGGTTCGACGGGGCGGATGCCGCGCGCGCCGGCCGTTCCCTGCGCACGATGCTCGGCTGCGAGAGTCTCGCCCTCATCGATCCGGCGGGTCTCGTCACCGTCGATGGCGACAGCGCCGACGAGCTGCGCGAGGTCGCGACCGGGCTGGCCCTCGCCGCGCGGTCGTCGGGCAAACCGCACGTGCAGCGGCGCATCGCGATCAACGGTCGTGAGACGGATGCCGTGGCCGCGCCGATCCTCGTCGGCGACCGTTCGGCCGGCGCGATCGTGGCCTTCGCCTCGCCCGTTCGTGCGGGCCTCGTGCGCGCCACGGGCGAGGTCGCGAGCTGGGTGGCCTCGCAGGTCGAGCTCGGAGAGCTCGACGCCTCGCGGGCCGCGCTCGCCGAGGCCGAGGTGCGCGCCCTGCGTGCGCAGATCAGCCCGCACTTCATCTACAACGCGCTGAACGCGATCGCGTCGTTCATCAACACCGACCCGGCGAAGGCGCGCGAGCTCGTGCTCGAGTTCGCCGACTTCACGCGGTACTCGTTCCGCCGCCACGGCGACTTCACGACGGTCGCCGAGGAGCTGCGATCGATCGACAGCTACCTCGAGCTCGAACGCGCACGCTTCGGCGAGCGCCTGCGGGTCACGCTGCAGGTCGCGCCCGAGGTGCTCTCGACGGTGGTGCCGTTCCTCTCGATCCAGCCGCTCGTCGAGAATGCCGTGCGGCACGGCCTCGAGGCGAAGGAGGGCGGCGGGCGCATCACGATCACGGCGGCCGACTCCGGTGCGTTCGCCGAGATCAGCGTCGAGGACGACGGCGTGGGCATCGATCCCGTCGTGCTCGAGGAGGTGCTCGCGGGCGGCTCGCCCGGCGAGCACGTGGGACTGCGCAACGTCGACGCGCGGCTGCGGCAGGTGTACGGCGAGGAGCACGGGCTCGTCGTCGAGACGAACCTCGGCGCCGGAACGCTCGTGCGCATGCGGGTGCCGAAGTCGCAGCCGAACTCGACCGCCGGCCCCAACCAGCACCCACCGATCACCGCTTCGAGAGACGGGAGCCCCGCCAGATGATCTCCGTGCTCATCGCCGACGACGAACAGCCCGCGATCGACGAGCTCGCGTTCCTGCTCAGGCAGGATCCCCGCATCGGCACGGTGCACCAGGCCTCGTCGGGGTCGGAGGCGATCCGCCTGCTCACGCGCGAGCCGGTCGACGCGGCGTTCCTCGACATCCACATGCCCGGGCTCACGGGGTTCGACCTCGCCCGCGCCCTGCAGCGCTTCGAGCACCGGCCGGCACTCGTATTCGTCACGGCCGACGAGGAGGGCGCGCTCGAGGCGTTCGACCTCGCGGCCGTCGACTACCTGCTGAAGCCCGTACGCACCGAGCGCCTGCAGCGCTCGATCGGGCGCATCGTCGAGGTGCTGAAGGCCGGAGCCACGACGCCGACCGGCGGCATCCCGACCGTGACCGCGCCAGAGATGATCGCCGTGACGCTCGGCGGCACGACGCGCATGCTCCGCCGCGACGAGGTGCGCTACGTGCAGGCGCAGGGCGACTACGCGCGCCTGCACACCGATGAGGCCAGCTATCTCGTGCGCGTGCCGATGGCCGACCTCGAACGGCAGTGGGCGGATGCCGGTTTCGTGCGCGTTCATCGGTCGTACCTCGTCTCGCTCGCGCACCTCACGCGGATCCGCCTCGGCACCGACCACCCGAGCGTCACGATCGCCGGAGCCGAGCTGCCGGTGAGCCGCCGCCTGCTGCCCGCGCTGCGCGAGCGGCTCGAGGCGGCGACCCTGCGGCCGCGGCCATGAGCGACGAGCGCGAACCTGACGCCGGTCGAGGAGGGCCGAAGGACCGCATCGAGACCAGCGGACCTCGCGCCCGCGCTGGTCTCGAGACGGGCGCGGCGCGCCCTCCTCGACCGGCGAGTGGGGCGACGCCGCCCGCCCGGGTGCGGGTGACGGCTCCGAGCACCGGTGCGGCCGCGGCATCCGCCCGACCGTCGACCACGGGTGACGCCGCCAAGGGCAGCGAGCCCGAGAGCGTCTACGTGCGGTCGCTGATCCGCTCGCAGCTGCGGCTCGGCATCACGTACGCCGCCGGCTTCGTGGTCGCGACGGCGCTGTTCGTGCTCGCGATCGTGCTCTCGCCCGTGCTCGACGCGTCGTTCGTGTTCGGCGTGCCGCTGTCGTGGCTGCTGCTCGCGGTGGGCGTGTATCCGCTCGCGATCACCGTGGCGGTGCTCTACGCGCGCGCCGCCGCGCGCAACGAGGAGCGGTACCGAGCGCTCACGGAGGCCGAGTGAACGCCGCGATCAGCTATGCGGCGATCGCGGCCGTCGCGCTCGCCTCGGCCCTCATCGGGTTCTACGGCCTACGCGTCTCGCGCACGACGAGCGACTTCTACGTCGCCTCGCGCACCGTGCGCCCGTGGTGGAACGCGTCGGCCATCGGCGGGGAGTACCTCTCGGCCGCGAGCTTCCTCGGCATCGCCGGGCTCATCCTCACGTCGGGCGCGGGCGGGCTCTGGTTCCCGATCGGCTACACGGCCGGATACCTCATGCTGCTGCTGTTCGTCGCGGCACCGCTCCGCCGCTCGGGCGCCTACACGATCCCCGACTTCACCGAGGCCCGGCTCGAGTCGCGCACCGCCAGGCTCGTGACGAGCACGCTCGTGATCGTCATCGGCTGGTTCTACATCGTGCCGCAGCTGCAGGGCGCGGCCCTCGCCGTACGCATCACGACCGGACTCCCCTCGTGGGCCGGTTCGCTCGCCGTCGCGGTGATCGTCGCCGTGGTCGTCGCCGCCGGCGGCATGCGCTCGATCACGTTCGTGCAGGCGTTCCAGTTCTGGCTGAAGCTCACCGCGATCGCCGTACCCGTGATCGTGCTACTCATCCTCGTCGGCGGCGTCGAGCCCTCGCTCGAGGCGGCGGACGCGTTCCCGCCGACGGCCGGCCCGGGCGACCTCGACCCGTACCGCACGGTCTCGCTCATGGTCGCGCTGCTGCTCGGAACCCTCGGCCTGCCGCACGTGCTCGTGCGCTTCTACACGAACCCCGACGGCGACGCCGCGCGGCGCACGACCGTCATCGTGCTCGTGCTGCTCTCGGTCTTCTACCTGTTCCCGACGATCTTCGGCCTGCTCGGCCGGGCGTTCGCGCCCGACCTCGTCGCCTCGGGCGACGCCGATGCACTCGTGCTCGTGCTGCCCGACCGGCTCCTCCCCGGATGGGGCGGCGACGTGCTCACCGCCCTCGTGATCGCGGGCGCGTTCGCGGCGTTCCTCTCGACCTCGTCGGGCCTCGTCGTGTCGCTCGCGGGCGTCATCAGCCAGGACCTGCTCGGCGGCAGCGTGCGCGGATTCCGCATCGCCGCCGTGTTGTCGTCGTTCGTGCCGCTCATCGTCGCCCTCGCGACCGAGTCGACCGGGCTCGCCGGCAGCGTCGGACTCGTGTTCGCCTTCACCGCCTCGACCCTCTGCCCGATGCTGCTGCTCGGCATCTGGTGGCGGGGACTCACGCCGCGCGGCGCCGTCTCGGGCATGCTCACGGGCGCCGTGCTCTCGGGGGCGGCGATCCTCGGCGGCGGGGCGATCGCGGCGGCGGCGCCCGGCATCCGCCCGTTCCTGGAGCAGCCCGCCGCATGGACCGTGCCGCTCGCGCTGCTCGTGACGGTGCTCGTGTCGCGGGTCGACCGACGGCGGCGACCGCGCGGGACGGATGCGTTCCTGGCGCGGCTGCATACGCCAGAGCGGGTGCGCTGAGGCGAACGGGGGCGGGCGGCGCTGGTCTCGAGACGCTTCGCTCCTCGACCGGCGAGGTGGGGCGGGCAGACGCGGTGTACAGCCCTGGCGACCGCGCTCGTCACGGCGGCGGCCGGCGGCCACGACCAGCGCACGTAGGATACTGCGGTGCTCGTCGCCGTCGCCCTCTCCGTACTCGTGGGCGCCTTCGCACAGCGCGTCACCGGCATGGGCTTCGCGCTCGTCGCGTCGCCCGCCCTCGTCATCCTGCTCGGCCCGTTCGACGGCGTGATCGTCGTGAACCTCTGCGCCATCGTCTCGTCGCTCATCATCCTGCCGAGGGTGTGGCGGTTCGTGGAGTGGCGCCGGTTCGCGATGCTCGTCGTTCCGGCCCTCGTGGGCACGGCGGTCGGCGCGGTCATCGCAGCGCACGTTCCGGGTGCTCCCCTGCAGGTGATCATCGGCGCGCTCGTCATCGTCGCCCTCACCGCCACGCTGCTCGTGACGCGCGCCGAGCACGTCGTGCACGGCCTGCCACCGGCACTCGCGGCGGGTGCGGCATCCGGCATCATGAACGCCGCGGCCGGCGTCGGCGGGCCGGCCCTCAGCGTCTACGCCGTCGCGACGAGGTGGCCGCAGGCGCGCTTCGCCGCGACCCTGCAGCCCTACTTCGTGGTCATCGGCACCGCCTCGCTCGTGCTGAAGCTCGCGCAGACCGGCTGGGCGATCCCCGAGCTGGCACCGGGCTCGTGGCCCATCGTCATCGGCGCCCTGCTCGCCGGACTCGTCGCGGGAGAGCTGCTGCACCGGCGCATCCCGCACCATGCGGCGCGCATCGCCGTGATCGCGATCGCCTACGCCGGCGGCACCGCGGCCCTGATCGACGGCGCGATCGAGCTCTGGTTCTGAAGCGCGGCTACGCGCCGACCAGCTGCACCGGGTCGTCGCCGCGCGCCACCAGCCGCGCCTCGAGCCCCGCCCGCACCTCGGGCCACTCGTCGACGAGGATCGAGTAGACCGCCGAGTCGCGCCAGCTGCCGTCGGCGCGGATCTTGTGGCGACGCGCGATGCCCTCGAACGTCGCACCCAACCGCAGGATCGCGGCGCGCGAACGCTCGTTGCGGCTGTCGGCCTGCAGCTTCACCCGGCCGAAGCCGTGGTCGAACGCCATGCCGAGCAGCAGCAGCTTCGCCTCGACGTTCACTCCGCCCGCCCAGACGCGCGGGTCGTACGCGGTCCAGCCGATGTGGGCGGACTCGTTCGTCAGGTCGAGGTCGGCGAACTTGGTCGCGCCGACGACGCGGCCGTCGTGGTCGCCGCCCTGCAGTCGAACCGTCCAGGGCAGCGCGAGCGGGCCGCCCGCGTAGTACGAGAGCGCGAACCGCTCGAACGCGGCGTCGTCGGCCGGGAGACCGGCCGGGCCTCCCCCGTAGCCGCCCGCGAACACCGCCGGCTTGCGCAGGGCCTTCGCGAGCTCGGGCACGTCGTCGGGCACGAACGGCGTGAGACGGATGAATCGGCCGACGAGCGGCTCGGCAGCGGGGATCCGGGCAGTCACCGCACGAGTCTCGCACACCGGCGATGGCCGTCATGCTCCGACGGTTCCCGCGTGTGCGACGGCCTCACCGTGCAGAGCCGGGCCGCACCCGTGAACCCGTCCGCCGACAGGCCCGCGCGCTCGAACGCTTCTCATGGGAGGTGATGCAGAATCAGCAGATGAGCGAGCCGACGCCCAGCGATCCCGTCCAGCCCGGTTCCGGTCCGCTCGAACCGGCGCCCGGGTTGGCCGCCCGTCGCAGCGACGTCGTCCGTAAGCGAGTGATCGACGCCGTCGCGGTGTTCCTGCTCTCCGCCGTCGCGGTGCTGACCGCCTGGTGCGGCTTCCAGTCCTCGAAGTGGGGCGGCGAGATGTCGATCGCGTTCAGCCAGGCTTCGAGCGCGCGAGTGCAGGCGACCGACTATTCGAGCGAGGCGCGCGATGCGAGGGCGAGCGACCAATCGATCTGGGTGCAGTGGGTGCTCGCGACCGCACAGGGTGACGCGCAGCTCGCGACGTACATCGAGGAACGATTCACGCCCGAGTTCCGCATCGCGTTCGATGCCTGGGATGCCGGCGGGCGCGAAGCGCGGGGCCCCTTCGCGCTCGACGCCTACGTCCCACCGGGAACCGCCGAAGCAGCCGAGTTCAACGATCGCGCCGACGAGAAGTTCGCCGCCGCGCTCGAGAACAACCAGCGCGGCGACGACTACTCGATCCTGACCGTGCTGTTCGCCCTCGTGCTCTTCCTGACCGCGATGTCGCAGCGCGAGCTGCAGCCGTGGGTGGTGCGCACCCTGCTCGGACTCGCGATCGTCGTGGCGGTCGTCGGCCTGGCTATCCTGTTGACCTTCCCCGTGAGGATCTGAGCGCGCACCTTCCCGACGCGTCGAAACGTTCCAGGTGCGTTCCAGAGCCCTTTCTCGCGCGTGGGGCGTGAACGTAGGCTGGTCTCGACCGGCGACGACGCCGCAGATATGGGGGAACAGCATGGCCGGATTCGACGACCTCGCCAAGCAGGCCGGGGAATTCATCGAACAGAACAAGGACAAGATCCAGGAGGTTCTGAAGAGCGAACAGGCCGAGGACATCAGCGACAAGGTCCTCGACGGAATCGGCGAGGCGGTCAAGAAGGTCGCGCCCGACGAGCACGACGGCATGATCGACGACATCAAGGCCAACATCGACAAGTCGGTGGGCAACCAGTAGACCGCGATCTCACGCACGACCGAGGGCGGATGCCGCGTGGCGCCCGCCCTCTGTCATGCAGGCCGCGGCGGCGGCCGTCGCGGCTCAGCCGAGCCGGCGGCGTCGCCGCACGATCACCACTGCGAGGATGCCGAGCCCGCCGCCGAGCAGGCCGACCGCCGCCAGCAGGGCGATCGTCATGGCCTCGCCGTCGACCCCCGTCGAGGGCAGCGGCGGATCGAAGCGGTTGTCGACCGTGAGCGTCACGGGCCCGTCGGCGCCGACGATCGCCGGGTCGGCCTCGGTGGCGCTGATCACCACCTCGACCGCACCGCCGGCGTCGGTCTCCTCGGCCCAGCACTCGGTGCCGATCGGGAGGTCGACGACCGAGACCGTCTCGCCCGCCGTGATGAGCACGGGCTCGGCATCGAACAGCGTGTAGACGTCGTTGACGTCACCCTGATCGAAGGTGCAGGTCAGCGCGACCGTGAAGGTCTTGCCGTCCGCCTGGTCGGTCGCACCGCTCACCGTCTTCTGCAGCTCGAGCACTCCGGTGTCGAAGGTGTTCGTCGCGGTGATCGTGAGCACCTGCGCACGCTCGGCCGACTCGATGACCTGGGCGTTGTCGTACGAGTCGAAGTCGACGCTCGAGCGCGTCGCGCCCGCGGCGTCCGTCTCCTCGCCGTAGCAGTGCGCACCGAACGGCAGCTTCACGGGCTCGCCGTCGGCGTCGACGACCACCGTCGTGGTGCCGGAGGTGACCTCGACCGGACCGTCGAAGACCGTGACGAGCACGTCGGCGACCTCCACCTGGCAGGTGACCTGCACGGTGTAGACGGCGTCGGTCGCGTACGACGCGTCGGCACCGTCACCGTCGACGTCCTTCGTGACCTCGACCGTGCCGAGCGAGAACCCGTTCACGAAACCAGCGTTCACGACCGACTCGATGCCGTCGGTCTCCTGGTCGGGGATCGTGACGGTCGTCGGGGGCGGCGTCTCGTCGGCGGATCCCGAATCCGTCTCGGTGACGACGCACTCCGCGCCGACCGGGATGCCGGTGATCGTGTCGCTGCGGAAGGGCCCGTGCGTGCCGTCGGCTTCGACCGTCAACTCGTCGTCGACGACCGTCTGCCCCTCGTAGGTGCACTCGACGCCGAACACGTACGTCCCGGGCGAGAAGGCCTCGGTGCCGGGGCCGATCATGGCCTTCAGCACGTCGAGGCCACCGGTTCGGAAGTCGTTCGTGATCGTGACCTGCACCGGTTCGGCCGTCTCGTCGTCCAGGATCCTGACCTCTTCAGGATCGACGGTCGCCTCGGTGGCCCCGCCGTCGTCGAGCTCCGTGACCCGGCAGTCCGTGCCCGTCGGGATGTTCGGAACCGTCCAGACGTTGCCGGGGGCGTCCTTCGTGAGGGTGTGCGTGTCGAGGTACACGACCCGCGGATCCGCGTTGAGGTTGACGCAGACCAACCGCACCTCGAAGTCGCCGAAGGTGCCGCCCCAGGCATCCGCCCCCGTTCCGGTGACCGCCTTCGTGATCTCGATCGACCCGACCGGGAACGTGTTGGTGTACGCGACGAGCGTCACGGCCTCGCCCTCGTCATCATCGGGCAGCAGGGTGAAGTCGACGTCGTTTCCGGACACGGTCGTCCCTGCGTCGGAATCGCCCTGCGTCAGCACCAGTGAGGTCTGGGCCCCGGGCCGCGCCGTCTCGGACACCGTGCACTCCGCACCGGCCGGGAGCTCGCTGAACGACTGCTCCTCGCCCGTTCGGAGTGCGAAGTCCTCGTCGAGCACCGTCTCGCCCTCGAACGTGCAGGTCGCCGAGAAGTCGAAGAGCAGCTGCGTCGAGATCGGGTTCCCGTCTTGATCGACCGCATCGGTCGCGACCGTCTTGCTCACCGTGAATCCGGCGTCGGGGTAGTCGTTCGTGACGGTGACGGTGATGTCCTCCTGCGTGCCGACGACGATCGGGTCGTCTTCGGTCGCGCTGATGTCGACATCCCACGCACCCTGCTGGTCGGGCTCCTCGGCGTAGCATTCGGATCCGATCGGGATCTCGAACAGGGTCACGACCTCGCCGCCCTGCAGTTCGACCGGCTCCTGGTCGTAGATCACGAGCGGAGGGTTGCCCGGCCCACGATCGAAGGTGCAGGTCACGAGGATCTCGAACGTGAAGCCCTCGGCGTGGTCGGGGTTGCCCGTGACGTCCTTCTCGATCGAGAGTTCGGCCAGGTCGTACCGGTTCGTCGCGGTCAGTCCGAGCGCCTCGGGCTCGTCCGAGTCGGATGCCACGACGATCACCGCGTCGTCGAAGGAGCCGAAGTCGACCGAGGCGTCCGTCGCGCCCGCGTCGTCGGTCTCGTCGCCCCAGCAGTGCGTGCCGAGCGGCAGCAGCAGCGGCTGGCCGGTGGCGGGGTCGAGCACGGTCACCGTCTCGCCGCCGGTCACCTGCACGTCGCCGTCGAACAGCGGGGTTCCGCCGTCGGTGAGCGAACAGGTCACGTGCACCGTGAACGTGGCGTCGGCGATGCCCGGCAGACCGGCACCGGTTCCGGTGACGTCCTTCGTCACGGCGATCGTGCCCGCGGTGAAGCGGTTCTCGAACGCCGCGGTCGCGACCTCCTCGACGCCGGCCGTCTGCTGGTCGGCGATCGTGACGGTCACGGGAGCCGGAACGGCATCCGCCCCTCCGTCGCCCGTCTCGGTGATGTCGCACTCGCTGCCCACCGGGAGACCGGTGACCGTGGCGGACGCCAGCGGTCCGGCGGTACCGTCGCCCGAGATCGTGAGGTCGCCCTCGTCGACGGTCTGCCCCTCGTAGACGCAGGTGTACTCGAAGTCGAACTCGACGTCCTCGGTGAATCCGATGCCCGAGCCCGTGATGGTCTTCTCGACCACGAACCCGCCGGTGCGGTAGTCGTTCGTGACCGTGACCGTGACCGGGTCGCCCGCATCACCCTCGGTGCCGATCGTCACGGATGCCGGGGCGATCACCGGGTCGCCCGTGGCGCCCGCATCGTCGGGCTCGGTCACGACGCAGTCCGCGCCGGTCGGGAGCGTGCCGACCGTCGTGGATCCGTCGGCGGGCACGACGACGTCGGCGTCGTAGACCGTGTCGGGGTCGGCGGCGGCGAGCGTGCAGACGAGGTGCACCGTGAACTCGTCGGGAGCCCACGCCTCCTCGCCGGTGCCCGTCACGTTCTTCGCGATGGTGAGCGAGCCGACCGTGTAGACGTTCGTCACCTCGAGCGAGATCACCTCTTCGCCTTCGACATCGGGGAACAGCGTGAACGTCGCGCTCGTGGTGTCCCCGAGATCGGTGTCGACGCCGTCGACGGTCAACGTCATAGCGGTCGACGGCGCTCCGGCCGCATCGGTCTCGGTGACGGTGCACTCTGCGCCGGCCGGCAAGGTCCCGAAGGTCCGCTCGTCGCCGTCGGACAGCTCGAACGTCTCGTCGAGCACGGTCCCGCCCTCGAAGGTGCAGACCGCGGTGAAGGCGAACACGGAGTCGTAGGCGATCGGGACGCCGTCGTGGTCGATGGCCCCACCCTCGTCGACCGACTTCGCGACCGTGAACCCGGCATCGAGGTACTCGTTGGTCACCGTGATCTCGATGTCGGCACCCGCGACCACTTCGACCGGATCGTCGATCGTCGCGCTGATCTGCACGTCGGTCGCACCCTGCTGATCGGGCTCCTCGGCATAGCACTCCGAGCCGATCGGGATGTCGGTGAGGGTGACGGACTCGCCGCCCTCGAGTTCGACCGGCTCCTGGTCGTAGACCACGATCGGTGCGTTGCCGTCGCCGCGGTCGAATGTACAGGTCACGAGTATCTCGAAGGTGAAGCCCTCGGCGTGGTCGGGGTTGCCGGCGAGGTCCTTCGCCACCGTGATCTCACCGACGTCGAACGTGTTCGTCGCCGTGATCGCGAGCGTCTCGGGCTCGTCGCCGTCGTTGACATCGACGATGACCGCGTTGTCGAACGAATCGAAGTCGACCGAGGCATCCGTCGCGCCGCCGTCATCGGTCTCATCGCCCCAGCAGTGCGTGCCGACGGGCAGCAGCAGCGGGTCGCCCGTCGCCGGATCGGTGATCGTCGTCGACGTGCCGCCCGTGACCTGCACGTCGCCGTCGAACGACGGGGTGCCGCCGTCCGTCAGCGAGCACGTCACGTGCACCGTGTACGTCGCGCCCGCGATCTCGGGGATCTCGCCGGCGTCTCCCGTGACGACCTTCGTCACGGCGACGGATGCCGCGGTGAACCGGTTCTCGATCGGCGCGGTCGCGATCGTCTCCACGCCCGCGGTCGTCTGGTCGGGGATCGTGACGTTCACGGGCGGCGGCGTGAAGTCGGCCCCGCCGTTGCCGGTCTCGGTGACGGTGCAGTCCGTGCCCACCGGCAGGCCCGTGACCTGTTGCGAGGTCAGCGGACCGGCCGTGCCGTCGCCCGTGATCGTGAGGGTGCCCTCGTCGACGGGTGCACCCTCGTAGGTGCACGTGTACTCGAAGTCGAACTCGACGTCTTCGCTGTACTCGAGGCCCGAACCCGCAATGCTCTTCTCGATCACGAACCCGCCGGTGCGGAAGTCGTTCGTCACGGTGACGGTGACCGGGTCGCCGTCGTCGCCCTCGACCCCGATCGTGACGGATGCCGGCTCGATCGTCGGTGCACCGGTGGCTCCGCCGTCATCGGGCTCGGTCACGACGCAGTCCGCACCGGTCGGGAGCGGGCCGACCGTCACGGCATCGTTCGCCGGGATGACCAGGTCGTCCTCGTAGACCGGGTTCTCGGTCGCTTGGTCCCACGTGCAGACGAGGTGCACGGTGAACTCGTCGGGCGCCCACGCGTCGGCGCCGGTGCCGGTCACGTCCTTCGCGATCGACAGCGACCCCGACGTGTACTCGTTCGTCACGGCGAGCGCCGTCAGGTGGGTGCCGTCCTCCGCGTCGGGGAGGATCGTGAAGTCGGCGCTCGCCGTCTCGCCGAGATCTGTGTCGGCGCCGTCCTCGGTGAGCACGATGCTCGTGCTCGTCGCGCCCGCGGCATCCGTCTCGGTGACGGTGCAGTTCGCACCCACCGGGAGCGGCGCGAATTCCTTGCTCTCCCCGTCGTGCAGCGTGAACGTGCGGTCGTCCGGCAGCACCACGTCGACGCCGAGCCACTCGCAACTCGCGGTGAAGCCGAACTCCGGGTCGGCGGCGATCGGGTCGCCGTCCTGGTCGACCGCGTCGCTCTCGACGACGTCCTTCGAGATCGTGAAGCCGCCAATCTCATAGGTGTTCGTGACCGTGACCGTGGCGTCCTCGACCGGCTCGGCCGGGAACGGGTGGTCGATGTCGGTGCGGTCGCTGAAGTCGCTTCGGGCGACGACGGGGCCGGACCTGCCGTTGACCCCGGTCGGGTCGTAGGTCACCGTCGAGCCCTGTGCAGGAAGCTCGGCGACGGAGCAGTCGGCATAGAGCGGAAGCGTGGTCCCGGACCCCACCTCGACGAGCGTGCCGTCGGCGGGCACCGCCACCGGCGAGACGGGTGCGCCCGCGTCGTCGACGAGGTCCACGTCTTCGCCCAGCGAGTTGCACTGCACGTCGAAGTCGTACGAGTCCGGCAGCGGGAACGGGAACGACTCGGGCGCCACCTGCGACTTCTGCAGGTCGATCTCGCCCACCGGGAACGCGACGCCCGCTCGCACCGGCTCGACCGGTCCCTGGTAGTACTCGGCGCCTTGGAAGGTGGCCCGCGAGCCTGCGGCGAGGGTGTTCCACGCGATCGGCAGATCGGTGTCGTAGGCATCCGGGATCCATGCGGGGGTCTGCGTCTGGAACGTGATGGACCCGCTCGCTCCGGGCTGCAGGGCCGCTCCCTCGGGGTAGTCGATCACGAGCTTCGTGGCGCGCGCGGTCGCGAGCTCCTCAGGAGGCGTCGAGGCGTCGTAGGGGATCCACGCGCGCGAGTTCACGTCGGCTGCACACGGATCGGTATCGGGGATCGGTGCACTCAGGATGCTGTACTGGATGTCCGCCGCATTGCAGGCCTGATTCGGCACGCTGGTCATGTAGTAGGCGAAGACGCCCGGAGCAGACCGGATCCCGATGTTGCCGATGTAGACGGGCGCCCACTGCGACCCTCGGGGCGACCCCACGACGACGCCGGTGTCGCCGACCGCAGGCAGCACGTCGATGCCGCCGATCGCATCCGCCGGCACGTTGCCTTGGTTGGTGAACTCGATCTGCCATTCCTCGACCCCTCCGGGCCGCGTGATCGGCACGCAGTTGTTGACGTAGTAGCCGTTGGCGGCGTTCGGCTCGGCGCAGGAATCGGCGTCGCCGTTAACCGCGAGCACGCCGAGGTCGTCGTAGTTCGGGTCACCAGGGGCCGCGCCGGGTACGCCCGCGCCGACGCCCTTGACCGACTTGCGCAGCGAGATCGGCGCCGCCGGCTGGGGGGTGACCGTGGTGTCCGCGGTGCAGGACGGGGTGTCGGAGAGCGGTTCGGGGCTCTGCTGGTTGAGGTGGGTGTAGTCGCAGGTCTCGAAGTCGCGATCGCTCGTCGCCGTGATCGAGTTCGAGACGGGGGTGCCGGGAGCGAGCCCGTCACGGAACTGCAGGTGCGCGGCGATGACGAGCACGTCGCCCGGCGCGAACACGAAGTCGTCGGGCACGGTGATGGTCACGACGCCCGTCGACGTGTCGAGCGACCCGCTGAAGCCGTCGGCCGGCAGCGTGTTGCCGTCGGCGTCGGTCAGCGCGAACTCGAACACGGGATCGGCCCCGGGCACCGGCACGAGGAACGAGCCGGACGCGTCCGAGGCGATGGTGTCGGTGAGCTCGAGCCCCGTCATCTGCCAGTCACCCGTGTTCGTGATCGTCATCACGTAGGGGATCTCGGCCGCCGGGGGGAACTGCTGCGAATCGGCACCGTCCTGCCCGTTGCCCGGCGACTTCGCCACGCTGATCGCGTTCGGCCGGTGCAGCAGCTGCGTGGTGTCCTGCGCGTCGGCATCGGCTTCCCAGGTCACTCCCTCCGGCGTGTCCCAGGAACCGCTGCCGTGCACGTCGACGACGTCGGTCGTCGTGCCCTGCACGGTCTCACCGGGCGCGGTCTCGAGGCCGGGAAGGGTCGATGGCACGGGGTACGAGTCGACCTCGCCGTTCGGGCCGGCGTGCAGGTTCTCGAGCCGGTCGGCCGTGAACGAGAAGGCGACGATCGGGTTGCGCGGGTTCTCCCAGTTGGTCTCGTCTTCGTCTTGGCGCACGTCGAATCGGATTCCACGGACGGACGCTTCGTCGACGCCGGTCGGCAGCGACGGCGTCACCGTGTTGTCCGCCGCGACGTCCTGCCACGTGCCCACGACCCAGCACGCGGTGAGGTCGGTGTCGCCGCCACAGGTCTGCACGAGCTCGCCCGTTCCTCCGTCGACGGCGTAGTCGACGCCGACGAGGGCCGAGACCCGGATCTGATCCAGGTTGGCCGGCATGGTCGCGACCGGGAACGAGGCGAACTCGAACGCGTTCCAGAACGTCGGTTGGTCGTCGGTGATGGTGAGCACGGTCGTGCGCACGTTGCCCGTGGGCTGCCCGCCGATCCTGATGGTGTACCCGTCGGGCGACTCGTCCTCGTAGCGCGACGCGGGCGAGATGTTCTTGCCTGCGAGCACCCCGTAGGTCGCCGGCACGAACTGGATGTTGTCATCGTCGGTGCCGTGCGCTTCGTCGGTGGCTGCACCGCCCGGGCGGGTCGCGTCGGCCGACGCGACGTTCGTGACGACTGCGCCTTGCTCGGGTCGTGCGGAGGGATCGTCGCGGAGGAATTCGCGCAGCTGGTAGGTCAGCACGACGCTCGTCTGCTCGGTGGTGAGAATGGCGACGCGATCGGGGTCGTGGTGCAGCACGCTGACACCGATCACGTCGAGGAGGTCGGTGGGCGTGAGCGCCTGCGCCTCCGCGATCGAGTACTCGTCGGTGCCGCCGCCCTCACGGGTCAGCGTCACGATCGTCTCGGTCGCCTCGGCGGGCACGCTGATCGTGCCGATCGCGTACAGGTTGAACACGTTGTAGGTGTCTGTCGCGGCCGCGGGCGGGGTGGCGGGATCCGACACGACGAGCTCGGCGATGTTCGCCTCGGTCTCGTTGCGCGCCGTGACGGTCGCGGTCACCAGCGGGTAGTCCCCCTGCGGCGCGTTCGCGGGCGGGATCGGGATCGTGTCCTGGTCGAACGTCTTCGAGACCGAGACGTTCACGGTCGTGTCGGTGATCGTGATGTCGTCGACATCGGTCTGGGGGTCGACGGGAGCCGGCCCGAATCCCTCGATGCCGACCGTGTTGGTCACGACGCCGTTCAGGCCGGAGTTGTAGGTCTCATCGTGGAGCGTGCCGACCACCGGTCCGCCGTCGGAGCGCTTCTCCTGCCGAAGCTGGAACGTGAGGTCGAGCCCCCGCCCGTTCCCGGTCGAAGACGCCACCCCCGAACCGGGCGCCGGGCCGGTACCCGCTCCGCGGTTCGAACCCTCGACATAGGTGAGACGCACGCCGAGCGTCGATGCGCGCTGCGCCTCCGAGAGCTCGAAGCGCGGGAACCCCCCGTCGCAGGCGGTACCCGTGGTGTCGGCCGCGCCGCACGCCGCCGCCGTCACGTCGACCCAGGCATCCGCCGTGTCGTCGTACAGCTCGACCGTCTCGATGCGGTCGTAGACGATCAACGGGTCGAGCGACGCATCGATCGCCTCGATCGCGGCGAGGTCCCAGGCGTCGTAGGCGGATGCCGCGATGTTCGAGAAGTCGGCACCGGCGGTCGGGTCGTCGGTGATCTGCACCGAGTCGAACGGCACGCCCTGCGTCGACCAGCTGATGCGGGCGGTGCGCTGTTCGTCGGTGAACGCCGGCACGTCCTCCTCGAGCCACACCTTGTCGATCAGGTCGACGCCCGGGCCGTCCGGCGGCCACGGGTTCACGTCGATGTCGTCGCCGTCGGTCGCGTGGTTGTCGTCGGGCGAGGTGTCGTCGGGGTTGGTGACATCCGACGAGGCCGTGTTCGGCACGTTGAGCGGGTCGGCGGCCTCGGCCGCGTCGTGCACGCTGCCCGAGCCGTCGCGGAAGTCCGCGCGCGTGGCGACCTGGATCGTCGGCGTCACCTGGAACCCGGGCGGCAGCGTCTGGCCGGGCTTCGGCGTGTAGACGAAGCGAATGCCCTGCACGTCGTCCTGGAGGTCGGCGGGCACCGAGTAGTTCCAGGTGGTCTGGCCCTCGATCAGCTCCGCTCCCGGGAACGTCACCCACTCGGTCCCGTCCCAGTACTGCACGGTCAGGTTGGCGTCCGCGGGCACACCGGCCGACAGCTGCTTCGCGTCGAACGTGTTCCAGAACGGGGAGACCGGATCGCCCGGCTGCGGGTCGTCGGGGTCGCTGATCACGAGCGAGTCGGCGCCGACCGTCGAAGCGTTGTCGCCGTCCGCGTTGACGTCCGCGAACAGGGTCACGTCGGTCGTGCTGCCCGGGATATCCCAGACCTCGTCCTGCACGATCTGCTTGGTCACGTTGGTCGAGACGCGCGCCGGCTGCCGCGTGATGTCCGCGGCATCCGTGTCCTCGCCGTCCTGACCGGTCGCATCGGTGACCGTGGTCGTCGTCTGGTTGGTGCTCACGACATCGAGCTGCCCGTCGACCGGATCGGCGGTGACGTCGAACGGGATCTCGGCGATCGCGTTCTGTTGGATCGGTCCGGTGAAGGTCACCGAGAATCCGACGACGTCGGCCGGGTCACCGGTCGGGTCGGGGATCTCGTTCGGGGTGGTGCCGTCGAGCGTCTCGGTCGTGCCGTCGGCGTAGGTGTAGGTGACGGCGACGGCGTCGGCGTTCGGCGGCCATTCGACTCCGGCGGCGAACCCGCCGAAGACGAGGCCCTGGTCGGCGAGGTTCGGCTGCCCGGCGGACGGCTCGTCGATGGTCATCGACGTGACCGGCCGAGGGCCGTTCGTCGATTCGATCGTCGCCGTGGTGGTGGCGCCGCCGAGCAGCGTCGGGTCGGCGAACGACTTCTCGGTGTCGACGGTCGGGCCGGTGTTGCTGATGTCGACCGTGCCGTCGGCGGTCTTCGGCGTGTTCGTGCGGTCGTCGACCACGACGTTGGACGACGCCGTGTTCGGCACCGTCACCGACTGGTCGAGCGGGATGTCGAGCACCTCGTCGTTCGTCTCGCTCGAGATGCCGATCGCAGCCTGCTGGTCGTCCGGGGTCGGAGGCAGCTGGCCGGTCGACGACGAGAACGTGAACCTGAGACCGTGCACCTGGTCGTCCGGGACATCCGGGATGTTCGTGAAGTCGGTCGGGATCGGTCCGGTGGGGTAGGTCGTGACCCAGTTGCCGTCGGCGTCGAGGTACTCGATCTGCACCTGGTCGGCACCGGCGGGCGGCGTGATCGAGGTGATGCCGGTGAAGTCGAGGTAGCTGTCGAACGGGCTCGCGACCCCGTCGGCCGGGTCCTGCACGACGATCTCGTCGACGGACCGGTTCGAGGCGTTGCCGCCGCCGATCGTGTAGTCGACCGGTTGATCGGGCAGGGCGGGGATGGACTGCCCGTCGGCCACGTGGTCGTCGACCGTCTTGGTCACGTCGGAGTCGAGCACCTCGGGGATGTCGAGGTCGGTCGTCGCCGGGGCATCCTTCGGCAGGGCGTTGTCGGCCGCCGCCGTAGCGGTGTTCGTGATGGGGCCGTCGTAGTCGGCGCTCGCGTCATCGGGCACCTGCACGAAGACCGTGATGCTCACCTGCTGGCCCGTGACGAGGCCGGTGCCGGCGGTGCCGTTCTGGTTGAACGCGACGTCGAAGTCGCCGTCACCGATCGTGACGGTCGGCGCGGGGGTTCCGGCCCCGGAGACGACGACCGGATTCGGCACGGTCGGGTCGAACACCAGCGGCGCCGGCAGCGTGTCGGAGACGTGCGCGGCGACGCAGATGTCGACGATGGGGCTGTTGCAGGTCATCGTGATGGTGTAGCTGAACTGCTCGCCCGCTGCGTACGGCGAATTGTTCGGCGGTGTGACCACCTTCGAGAACGTGGTGAACTCGGCATCATCCGGAGCCGCGACGGCCGGCAGGGCCGCCGGCGTCGCCAGTGCCGCCGTCAGGATGATCGCGCCGACCCCGGCGAGCACGCGTCGAACGACCGACATCACTTCCCCCAGCCCCCACAGCCCCAGAGCTGCCGCGGACGCACGGTAGGTGAAGCGCCCGTGCTCCGACCCTATCGAGGGGGGACGGCGCGATGGAAGAGCCCGGTGAAGGCAGGGTCGCACCGGACGATCGTCTCGTGCGGGGATACGCGGATTCAGCGGGCGATCGGGGGAAACCGTTGCGTACCCGCTCACCGTGCTCCGTTCGGGCGGCGACACCGTCTCCGTCCACGCAACCCCAAGGGGGGTGACTTCGTCGCCCTCGCCCTGATAGCGTCCGAACGGAACGGTTGTTCGTCACGCGGGGGAGACGCAGAAGATGACTGGTAAGCCGAACATCATCCTGTTCATGTCGGATGACGTGGGTTGGGGTGACCTCGGGTGTTACGGCGGCGGGGAGAATCGCGGCGCCCCGACACCGAACCTCGATCGGCTCGCGGCCGAGGGCCTGCAGTTCATGTCGTTCTACGGGCAGCCCAGTTGCACGCCCGGGCGCGCTGCGGCCCTCACGGGCCGTCTGCCGATCCGCAGCGGCATGACCACCGTCGCATTTCCCGGAGAGGGCGGCGGCCTGCCCGCAGCCGAGTGGACCCTCGCGAGCGTACTCAAGAAGGCCGACTACGACACCTGCCAGATCGGCAAGTGGCATGTCGGCGAGGCGGACTACGCGATGCCGATCGCGCACGGCTTCGACGAGATGTACAACACGACGCTGTACCACCTCAACGCGTACACGTACACCGACAAGGCGTACAACCCCGATTTCCCGTTCGACGACGAGGCGACCATGAAGATGTGGGGCAACGTCATCGGCGCGCTCGAGGGCAAGGCCGGCGAGAAGGCGCACGAGGTCGAGAAGATCGATTCCTCCAACATCCCGTTCATCGACGAGAAGTCGACGGACATCGCCCTGAAGTACCTCGACGACCATGCGAACGGCGAGAACCCGTTCTTCCTGTACCTGAACACCGCCAAGCTGCACCAGCCGAACCTGCCCCACCCCGACTTCGAGGGTGCGTCCCTCGCGAAGTCGAAGTACCTCGACTCGCTCGTCGAGCTGGACCATCGGGTCGGTCAGGTGGTCGACAAGGTGCGGGAGCTTGGCATCGCCGAGGACACGCTCATCGTCTGGACGACCGACAACGGCGCGTGGCAGGACGTCTACCCCGACTGCGGCTACACGCCGTACCGCGGCACGAAGGGCACCGACTACGAAGGCGGCAGCCGCGTGCCGGCCATCGCCTGGTGGCCCGGCACCATCGAGGCCGGCCGTCGCAACTCCGAGATCGTCGGTTCGCTCGATCTCATGGCGACGTTCGCGAGCATCGCCGGGGTCGACCTCCCGACCGAAGACCGCGACGGCGAGCCGACCATCTTCGACAGCTACGACCAGAGCGCGCTCCTCCGGGGAGAGGGTCCGTCGACCCGCGACCACTGGTTCTACATGACCGAGACCGAGATGATCCCGGGCGCGATCCGGCTCGGCAAGTGGAAGGCCGTGTGGAACGTCCGCGACGGATGGCGCGGGCCGAGCTCGTACACGGCGATCGTGCCGAAGCTCTTCGACCTCTGGCAGGACCCGCAGGAGCGCTACGACATCTTCATGACGAGCTATGCCGAGAAGACCTGGCAGCTGCCGCAGATGGCCGCCCGCCTCCTCAGCGTCCTCCCCAGCTATAAGCAGTATCCGAACCGGCCGATCCAGACCGCGGGCATCAGCTACGCCATCTTCGAGGTCGACGACGCGCAGGTGCAGGAGCAGCTCGCGAAGATGCTCCACGGGCTCAGCGGGTCCAACTAGCCGTTGGGAGCGGCTTCGCCGGCCTCTCCCGACGGACGGATGCCGGAGCCCGGCGTCGTGGTCACGACGCCGGGCTCCGGCATGGGGTCAGTCGTTCAGGCGAGCAGGTCGTGCAGCTGGATGATCTCGTCGCGGCCGGGGCCGACGCCGATCGCCGAGATGCGCGACCCGGACCGGGCCTCGAGCTCGCGGACGTAGGACTGCGCGTTCGCGGGCAGGTCGGAGAACTCGCGCGCGCCCGTGATGTCTTCGGTCCAGCCGGGGAACTCCTCGTAGACGGGCGTCGCATGGTGGAAGTCGGACTGCGAGACCGGCACCTCGTCGAAGCGCTGGCCGTCGACGTCGTAGGCGACCGCGACGGGGATCTTCTCGATGCCCGTGAGCACGTCGAGCTTGGTGAGCACGAAGTCGGTGACGCCGTTGATGCGCGAGGTGTAGCGGGCGATGGGCGCGTCGTACCATCCGGTGCGACGACGGCGACCGGTGGTCGTGCCGAACTCGTGCCCCTTCTCGCTGAGGAACTCGCCCCACTCGTCGAACAGCTCGGTCGGGAACGGGCCCGCGCCGACGCGTGTCGTGTAGGCCTTGATGACCGCGATGACCCGGTCGATCTTGTTGGGCGCGATGCCCGAACCGGTGACGGCGCCGCCGCTCGTCGCGTTCGACGACGTGACGAAGGGGTACGTGCCGTGGTCGACGTCGAGCATGGTCGCCTGACCGCCCTCGAAGAGCACGGTCTCGTTGCGCTCGAGCGCCTGGTGCAGCAGCAGCGCGGTGTCGGTGACCATGGGGCGCAGGCGGTCGACGTAGCCGAGCAGCTCCTCGACGATCTCGTCGACGGCGATCGCGCGACGGTTGTAGACCTTGACGAGCAGGTGGTTCTTCTGGTCGAGGGCGCCCTCGACCTTCTGGCGCAGGATGTTCTCGTCGAACAGGTCTTGCATGCGCAGGCCGACCCGGTTGATCTTGTCGGCGTAGGCCGGGCCGATGCCGCGACCGGTCGTGCCGATCTGGCGCTTGCCGAGGAAGCGCTCGGTGACCTTGTCGAGCGTGCGGTGATACTGCGTGATGAGGTGCGCGTTGGCCGAGATCTTCAGCCGCGAGACATCCACCCCACGACTGGCGAGGCCCTCGAGCTCCTCGAAGAGCACCTCGACGTCGACGACCACGCCGTTGCCGATGACCGGGGTCACGCCAGGCGTGAGGATGCCGGAGGGCAGCAGGTGCAGGGCGTACTTCTCGTCACCCACGACCACGGTGTGCCCGGCGTTGTTGCCGCCGTTGAACTTGACGACGTAGTCGAGGCGGGAGCCGAGCAGGTCGGTCGCCTTGCCCTTCCCCTCGTCGCCCCACTGTGCACCGATCAGGACGGCTGCGGGCATTTCAGTCCTCTCCGGCCGCGTCGAGCGCGACGGGTTCGGCGACCTGGTCGCCGGTTGTTGCCGTGGCCTCGGCCTGCGCGAAGAGCAGGTCGGGGGTCACGATGGTGATGACCTGGGTGGGCGTGAACTCCGACGCGATGCGGCCGGGGGCCTCGGCGTCGGCGCTCGCGAGCTCGTCGGCGAGACGCGTGACGACGTGCTGCTCGAGGCCGAGCTGCGAGGCGGCGCGACGCTTGGCGTCGAGGGCGCGCAGGTAGGCGCGGTTCGGCTCGTCGGACCAGGGCACGGCTGCGCCGGGCTCCCATCCGGATGCCGCGAGCTGCTCCTCTGCGAGATCGACGGCGACGCTCGCATAGGCGAACGACGCGATGGCGTTGCCCTCGGAGTCGGCGAGATCGGCGAGCTCGGCCCACGCGAGCGGCGAGGACGGATGCTCCGAGACCACCGCGGCGAGGGACCCGCGATCGGCGGTGGCGAGCGCCTCCCGAACCTCGGGTTCGTCGACGAGACCCGTCTCGCGCTCTGGTGCTGTTTCGTCTGCAGTCACACTCAACCTTATCGCGAGGGGTTACAGACGCCCGCGAGGCCGCAACGCGGCTTCACGGCACCCGCCTGAGCGGGTTCACGGCGCCCGCCACCGGCATCCGCCCCGGCAGAGCGGAATCGCCCGCGCCGGTAGGCTGGAGGGCATGTCGAAAGTCCTCTCCAGTCTTCCCGTCGGCGAACGCGTCGGCATCGCCTTCTCGGGCGGCCTCGACACCTCCGTCGCGGTCGCGTGGATGCGCGAGAAGGGCGCGATCCCCTGCACGTACACGGCAGACCTCGGCCAGCCCGACGAGCCCGACGTCGAGGCGGTTCCCGGGCGCGCCATCGAGTACGGCGCCGAGCTGTCGCGACTCGTCGACTGCCGTGCCGCGCTCGTCGAAGAGGGCCTCGTCGCCCTGCAGTGCGGTGCGTTCCACATCCGTTCGGGCGGCAAGGCGTACTTCAACACGACCCCGCTCGGCCGCGCGGTCACGGGCACGCTGCTCGTGCGCGCGATGCTCGAAGACGGCGTCGACATCTGGGGCGACGGGTCGACCTACAAGGGCAACGACATCGAGCGGTTCTACCGCTACGGCCTGATGGCCAACCCGCGCCTGCGCATCTACAAGCCGTGGCTCGACGCCGACTTCGTCACCGAGCTGGGCGGCCGCGCCGAGATGAGCGAGTGGCTGCAGCAGCGCGACCTGCCGTACCGCGCCTCCGCCGAGAAGGCGTACTCGACCGACGCGAACATCTGGGGCGCGACGCACGAGGCCAAGGTGCTCGAAGAGCTCAGCGAGGGCATCACCACGGTCGAGCCGATCATGGGCGTCAAGTTCTGGGACGAGTCCGTCGAGATCCCGGCCGAAGACGTCACGATCACGTTCGAGCAGGGCCGTCCGGTCGCGCTCAACGGCGTGCGCTTCGACGACGCGGTCGAGCTCGTGCTCGAGGCGAACGCCATCGGCGGCCGTCACGGGCTCGGCATGAGCGACCAGATCGAGAACCGCATCATCGAGGCGAAGTCGCGCGGCATCTACGAGGCTCCGGGCATGGCGCTGCTGCACCTCGCCTACGAGCGCCTCGTCAACGCGATCCACAACGAGGACACGATCGCGAACTACCACAACGAGGGTCGCCGCCTCGGCCGCCTCATGTACGAGGGCCGCTGGCTCGACCCGCAGTCGCTCATGCTGCGCGAGTCGATCGTGCGCTGGGTCGCCTCGGCCGTCACGGGCGAGGTCACGGTGCGCCTGCGCCGCGGCGACGACTACACGATCATGAACACGACGGGCCCCTCGCTCAGCTACCAGCCCGAGAAGCTCTCGATGGAGCGCGTCGGCGACCAGGCCTTCGGCCCCGAAGACCGCATCGGCCAGCTCACGATGCGCAACCTCGACATCGCCGACTCGCGCGCGCGTCTCGAGCAGTACGCCCGCCTCAACCTCGTGGGCGGCGCGACCGCGGCCCTCGTCGGCGACCTCACGGTCGGCGATGCGGCGCAGATCCTCGCGGGCTCGGGCGAGACCGACCTCGAGGCCGCGACGGATGCCGCGAACGAGGCTTCGGCGTTCGACCTCGGCACCGACTGAGTCACCGCACCTGTCGGGTGATCCGGCATACGAGTGGGGCCCGTTCCGATCGGAACGGGCCCCACTCGTCTCTGCTCGTTCGACGAACTCCGCAGGTCAGCCGATGCCGCCCGACCGGCAGCCGCGCTCGATGAAGGCGTCGTTGCCCGATCCGGCGTAGGAGACGACCTCGCCCTTCCAGCTGTACGTGAAGGCGGGCCAGACGTCCTCCTGGTCCTGGTGCTTGAAGTGCGCGCGCACGACCGCGATGTTGTCGGTCTCGATGTACACGTACGGGTTCTTCTCGCTGTGCGTGGCGTGGCAGAAGGCGACCTTGTGGTCGTCACCGGGCGGATCCTGGGTCGCGTTGGCGGCAGCGGCGCCGCCCAACACGCTCAGAGCAACGAACGGGACTGCCGCCAGGATCGCCGTGATCCTGCGCTTCGATGCCTGCATGATGAACTCCTCTCAGTTCTGCGCCCCATCCAACTCCTCTCGCAGCGAGGCAGACAGGGCTCGGCCGGCATCCGGCACCTCTCACCCACCCCCAATTGGAGGGCCGACCCGTGCACGTTTCGCCTGTCGCAAGGGCGACACGACGAGGGGCGGATGCCGCGGCATCCGCCCCTCGTCGGGTGCTGCGGTGCCATACTCGGTGCATCGCCCGCCGAGCGCCGCTCCGAGCCGCGCCCCGGCCCGATCTCCGAGGAGTCACGATGACCGCACCCGCCTCGATCGCGACGGAGAACGCCTGATGAGCACCGAGCTCGCGACCCTCATCGGCGTCCTCCTCGTGCTGCTCGACCTCGGCATCCGCATCGCGGCGCTCATCATCGTGCCGCGCGACCGCAAGCCGACCGCCGCCATGGCGTGGCTGCTCGCGATCTTCCTCATCCCGTTCGTCGGCATCGTGCTGTTCCTGCTCATCGGCAACGTGAAGCTCTCGAAGCGACGGCGGGCGAAGCAGGCCGAGATCAACCGCGTGCTCGACGAGCGTGCGTCCGTGCTCGCCCCCGAACCGGATGCCGCGTGGCCGGCCTGGTTCGCGACGACCGTCGAGCAGAACCGCCGTCTGGGCGCCCTGCCCGCCGTGGCCGGCGAGTCGGCCGAGCTCATCGGCGACTACGCAGCCTCGATCGCGGCGATGACCGCCGACATCGACACCGCCGAGCGGTACGCGCACGTGGAGTTCTACATCGTCGCGTTCGACGACGTGACGAGGGACTTCTTCGCGGCCATGGAGCGTGCAGTGGCGCGCGGCGTGACCGTGCGCCTGCTGCTCGACCACGTCGCGTCGCGCCGCGTGAGCGTGCACGAGGCCACCTTCGCCGAGCTCGACCGCATCGGCGTGCAGTGGCACTTCCTGCTGCCCTTCCAGCCGTTCAAGGGCAACTACGAGCGCCCCGACCTGCGCAACCACCGCAAGCTCGTCGTGGTCGACGGGCGCGTCGCGTACACGGGATCGCAGAATCTCATCTCGCGCGACTACGACTCGCCGAAGAACCAGAAGCGCGGGCTCATGTGGCAGGAGCTCGTCGTTCGCCTCACCGGGCCCGTCGTGCGGTCGGTCGACGCGGTGTTCCGCTCCGACTGGTACGCCGAGACCGACGAGCTACTCGACGAGGCGGCGGTCGTCGGCGGCTCGGGCTCGGGCGCGGGCGCGGACGCGGACGCGGACGCCGGCGCGGTCGGCACGGTCGGCGCGGGAGGCGGAGCCCCGGTGCCCGTCTCGACGACGGCGCCCGCAGACGGCGGCGCGCCCGCGGCATCCGCCCCGCTCGTGTGCCAGGTGGTGCCGAGCGGGCCGGCCTACGACGACGAGAACAACCTGCGGCTGTTCCTCTCGCTCGTCGCGTCGGCGCAGGAGCGCGTGATCATCACGAGCCCCTACTTCGTGCCCGACGAGGCGATGATGTACGCGATCACGTCGGCGAAGCTGCGCGGACTCGACGTGCAGCTGTTCGTCTCGGAGCTCGGCGACCAGGGCTCGGTGTGGCACGCGCAGCGCTCGTACTACGGCGCGCTGCTGCGGGCGGGCGTGCGCATCTGGCTGTATCCGGCGCCGTACATCCTGCACGCCAAGCACCTCTCGATCGACGACGACGTCGCGGTCATCGGGTCGAGCAACATGGACATCCGCTCGTTCAACCTCAACTACGAGGTGTCGCTCATGGTGCGGAGCGCCTCGTTCGTGGCCGACATGCGCGAGGTCGAGCAGGGCTACCGCGACGCCGGGCGCGAGCTCACGCTCGAGGAGTGGAACCGCGAGCCGTTGTCGCGGACGTTCTTCGACGGGGTCGCGCGGCTCACGTCGGCGCTGCAGTAGAGCTCGTGCGGGGGCGCTGGTCTCGAGACGCTCCTTCGTCGCTCCTCGACCGGCGGGTGTGCGCGAGGTCGCCGGTCGAGGAGCGAAGCGTCTCGAGACCCACCTCGAATAAGTTGCACATGCGTGTGCACGTTTGTTGTACGATGAGGAGATGCCGACCATCACCGACGAGGTTCGCCGTGCTCCCCGTCGGGATGCCGCCGCGAACCGCCAGGCCCTGCTGACCGCCGCCGCCGAAGCCCTGGGCGAGAACCCCGACGCCCCGCTCGAGGCCATCGCGAGCGCCGCGGGCCTCACGCGCCGTGCGCTCTACGGCCACTTCACCGGCCGCGACGAACTCGTGGCCGCGCTCATCGACTCGGGCGCGACGCGGCTCAACCTCGTCGCGACCCAGACCGACCACGCCGACGCCCCGACCGCGCTCGCGATGCTCGGCGCCCGCCTCTGGCATGCGCTCGGCCACGTTCGCCTGCTCGCCGCGATGGCCGTGCGCGAACCGCATGTCGAGCGGGTCGCCGCCGCGCTCGCCCCCGTGCGCGAACGCCTCGACGCGATCGTCGCGCGCGGCGTCGTCGAAGGCGGCATCCGGCCCGACATCGCACCCGAGACGCTCGCCAGGCTCATCGAGCGCTCGGCCATCGCCGTGCTGCTCGAGGCATCCGTCACCGAACTCAGCGACGCCGAAGGGCACCGCCTCGTCATGGTCTCGGTGCTCGGCACGGCCGGCCTCGGCTGGCGCGAAGCCGCCGCACTCATCGACTCCACCCCCGAACTCGCCATGGAGGCCCTCGCATGAGGATCGACCTGCAGGCCGTCGCCAAGGGCCGTCGCGCCCATGTGCTGCCGACCACGACCGTCTCGTACGAATCGGGCCGGGTCACGCTCGCGCGCGCCGAGACCGAGCAGCGGCCCTCCGTGCTCGGGCTCATCGCCGCTGGGCGCATGCGACCCGAGTCGGGCTCTGTGCTCATCGACGGCCGAACGGATGCCGCGGCGATCCGCCGCCGCATCGCCCTCGTCGACGCGCCGAGCGTCAGCGACCCCGCGCCCGACATCACCGTCGCGGGGGTCACCGCCGAGGAGCTCATGTTCGCCGGCATCCCGTCGCACCCGATCGCGGTGGCGAACTGGCTGAACGACCTGGGGCTCTCGGATGTCGCGCGCATCCCCATCTCGAACGTCGACCCGCGCGATCGCCTGCACCTGCTGACCGAGCTCGCGATCCTCCGCGACGGCATCGAGGGACTCGTGCTCGTCTCGCCCGACCGGCACGGCGGCGACCCCGTCGAATGGTGGGATCTCGCCCGTTCGCTCGCCGATCGCGGATTCGCAGTGCTCGTCATCGCGGGCGACGCCTCGGCCGCCGCGCTCGCGGCCAACACCATGCTCGCGCGCATGCAGGGCGACGAGCCCGACGAGTCGGTCGAACACGACGTCATCGCCGAGGGAGGCCTCGCGTGAAGGTTCCGCAGATGATCGCCGCCGAGTTCCGGCGCCTGTTCTCGACGCGCATGTCGGTGATCGCCCTCATCGCGCTCGTCGCCGTGCCCGTGCTCTACGGCGGGCTCTACCTCTGGGCCAACCAAGACCCGTACGCGAAGCTCAACGAGGTGCCGGTCGCGCTCGTCGTCGCCGACGAGGGCTCGCCCGCCACCGACGACTCCCCCGCGCGCAACGTGGGCGACGAGGTCGCCGACGAGCTCATCGCCGACGGCGCCTTCGACTGGCACGAGGTCACCGCCGAGCAGGCCGCCGACGGCCTCGCCGACTCCACGTACGACTTCGTCATCACGCTTCCCGCCGACTTCAGCGACGCGCTCGCGTCGATCCAGACCGACGAACCGCGGCAGGCCGAGATCATCCTCGAGACGAGCGATGCGAACAGCTACCTCGCCGGCACGATCGGCGAGCAGGCGGTGAAGACGATCCGCACGACCGTCGCCGAACAGGTGGGCCGCGAGGCCGCCTCCCTGCTGCTCGACTCGATCTCGACGATCCGCGGCAAGATCGTCGAGGCCGCCGACGGCGCCCAGCAGCTCGTCGACGGCACCGGCACCGCGATCGACGGCACGACGAAGCTCGGCGACGGGGCATCCGCCCTGGCCGACGGCAACGCGGCGCTCGCGACCGGTACGCAACAGCTCGCCGAGGGCAGCGCGACGCTCGCCGACGGCGCCCAGCAGGTGGCCGACGGCAGCGCGACGCTCGCCGACGGCGCCCAGCAGGTCGCCGACGGCAACGCGCAGCTCGCAGCCTCGGCCGATCGGGTCGGCTCGGCCGTGGGCCAGGCGGCCGCCGCCGTGCCCGAGGCCCGCGCCGACATCGCGGCACGGCTCGCGGCCGCGGGCGTCGACCAGGCGACCATCGACGAGGTGCTGGCCAGACTCGATCCCCTCGCCGACGACATCTCCGCCGGCAACGACCGCGTGCAGGAGGTCGTCGGGCAGATCGACCAGCTCGCCGCCGGCAGCGCCCAGGTCGCGGCCGGCTCGTCGAGCCTCGCCGCCGGCAGCGCCCAGGTCGCGAGCGGGTCGTCGACGCTGGCCGCCGGTGCGCAGTCCGCCGCCGCCGGAGCGTCCGCCGCGGCCTCCGGAGCCGCCACTCTCCGCGACGGCATCGGCACGCTCGGCGACGGGCTCGGCGAGCTCGCCGACGGCACCGAGACGCTGCGCTCCGGCCTCGCCGACGGCGCCGCCGAGATCCCCGACTCCGACCAGGCCACGCGCGACGCGCAGGCGAAGACCATCGCCGACCCCGTCTCGCTCGAGACCGACGCGCTCACCGAGGCCGGCAACTACGGCGCCGGGCTCGCGCCGTTCTTCGCGGCCCTCGCCGGGTGGATCGGCATCTACGCGCTCTTCCTCATCGTGAAGCCCATCTCGCGACGCGCGATCACGGCGCTGCACTCGCCGATCCGGGTGACCCTCGCCGGCTGGCTGACCCCCGGCATCCTGGGCGCGGTGCAGATGATCGGCCTGTTCACGGTGCTCGCGGTGACGCTCGGGTTCCCGATGACGCATCCGCTCGGCACGCTCGGCGTCATGGTGCTCGCCTCGGCGACGTACGCGGCGATCATCCTCGCGCTGAACGTGTGGCTCGGCTCGGTCGGGCAGTTCCTCGGGCTCGTGCTCATGGTGCTGCAGCTCGTGACCGCCGGCGGAACCTTCCCATGGCAGACCCTGCCCGCACCGCTCGCCGCACTGCACCACGTGCTGCCCATGGGCTACGTGGTCGACATGATGCGCCAGTTCATGTACGGCGGCGACCTCGGCCGGGCGGCGTCCGACGGGCTCGTGCTGCTCATCTGGATGGTCGGCGCGCTCGTGCTCGCCGCGATCGGCGTCACCCGCATGACGCACTTCCGCACGCTGCGCGACCTGCAGCCGAGCCTGATCGGCTGAGGCCGGTCGAACGGGCCCGCCAGACTCGCGGTTCGGACGCGGCGCCCGCCCAGCCCGCTCAGCCCCCGCCCCCGCCCAACCCGCCCAACCCGCCGGAAGTGCCCGCCTTCGCGCTCACCTGATCCGAAATCGGAATGCCAGTTCCGCCTCAATCGATGAGGCGGAACTGGCATTCCGTCTCAGACGGGGTCGAGGAGGTCGAGGAGGTCCAGGAGGTCCAGGAGGTCCAGGAGGTCCAGGAGGTCCAGGAGGTCCAGGAGGTCCAGGATCGCAGGGCGTGAACGGCCTCCGGGCTCAGAGCGGGAACAGTAGGGCGATGCCCGTGCCGACGAGCCAGAGCGACCAGGCGATGTAGGCGAACGGCGTGACCGCGCCCGCGAGCCGCCAGCCGTGCTCCTCGAAGCCGCCGACGAACTCGAGCGAGCAGAGGGCCAGCACGGCGCCGACGAGGATGCCGGCGAGTCCGATCCACCACGGCACCGCGCCGGACTGCATGATCGCGACGCCGACGAGGATCGTCCACGCGCCGCTGAAGAGGTAGCCGAGGTGCTCGCCGACGGCGACGCCGAGGTAGCGGTTGAACGACTGGAACACGATCTCGATCGCCTCGCGGCGCGCGGGCGACGCCTCGGGGTCGGCGCTCTCCCTCGCCAGGAAGGGCACGAGGAACGGCCAGCGCACGAGCCCCAGGAACTGCACGGCCGCCGCGAGCACCCCGACGACGAGGCCCGTCGCGACGAGCGTCGCATCGGCCCCGACCAGCGTGCCGGCGACGAGCACCGCCGCCGGGGCGAGCAGCACGGCCGTCATCGCGAAGAACCACCACAGGAGCACGAGCGACGACCCGCCCGCCCGGAAACGCTCGAGCACCTCGCGCGTGGGCCTGCGCAGGATGTCGGGGTACGAGAACCGCGCGGCGAGGGCCGCGAACGCGACGTTGAACGCGATCGGGAGCACGATCAGCAGGATGCCGGTGGTGACGCGCATGGCGGTCAGGCCTCCGTCGTCGCGGGCTCGACCGAAGGCGAGGGCGAGGGCCGCGACGCCTGCGCCGCGCCCGCCGGCTCCTGCGCCTCGCGCCGCTGCACATCACGCTGCTTCGGTCGCGGCCCGAGGATCCTCCGCAGCACCAGGCCGGTGACGACGGTCGCGACGACCGCACCGCTCGAACCGAAGACGACGTGCCCGCGGTCGAGATCGATGATGACGAACGACGTGATGATCCACGCGGCGGCCCATGCGAGCGCGACGACGGCAGCCCAGACCAGGCCGACGCGAAGACGGCCGGCACGGACACCTGCGTCGCCACCACGGCGCGCGCCGACGACCGCCGCCTGCGCAGCACCCACCACGAGGCCGGTCACGAGACCCGTGAGCGCAGCCGCCACGGGAGTGACGGGCGGCCCGAACAGCGCGACCGCTGCAGCGGAACCGACACCGAAGGCGACCGAGGTCGCAACGAGCCAGCGCCAGTCGACGGCACGGCCGAGCGCGAGCCACTGCGCGGCGCCGAGGACCGCACCGGCGATCGCGCCGGCTGCGATCGCCGTCAGCGGATCCGAGACCGGGCCGACGACGAGCATCGCGAGCAGGCCGCCGAGCGGGAAGGCGAGAAACGTGGGGATCCAGCGAAGGAGGGACATGCGGTACTCCGATCTTCGATTGCGTACGTCGTACGTTAGCGCATAATGTACGATGTACGCAACAGGTCGAAAGACGCATGACATCGAGGAGCACGGATGACCGACACCACCTCCCCTCGCACACGACGGCGACGCAACTCCCTCACCGAGGTCGAGATCCTCGATGCCGCCGAGACCGTCGCCGCAGACGGGTTCGCGGCACTGACCATGCGCGCGGTCGCCGACGCACTCGGCGCATCGCCCATGGCGCTCTACCGCTACTTCGCGACGAAGGACGAACTCGTCGACGCCCTGCTCGACCGCGTGCTCGGTCGCATCGAGTTCGACGACGGATCCGACGGGTCCGGCGATCCCCGCGCCGACCTCGACGACTTCGCGCACCGGCACCTCGCACTGCTGCTCGCACACCCGTGGGCCGTCGCGGCGCTCGTCGCGCACCCGCTGCCCGGCCCCAACGCCTTCCCGATCGGCGAGCACGCCCTCGTGATCCTCGAACGCGCGGGCATCACGGGCGACGATGCGGTCGCGCTCTTCAGCGGCATCCTCGCGCTCAACTACGGGTGGGCGTCGTTCGCGATCTCGCGCGACGAGCCCGACGCGGCCTCGAGCATGGCGCGCCTCTTCGCGTCCACGGCGCCCGGCCTGCCGCGCACCGCCGCGGTCGCCGCCGAGATGCAGCGCTACGGCAGCGACGACCACTACGACCGCGTGATCGCGCGCCTGCTGCACACGGTCGGCTGACCCGACGACCCACCACCACGCGAACCCCAGAGGGGCGGATGCCGCGGCATCCGCCCCTCTGGGGTTCGCGTCGGGCGCGCGCTACGCGGGCGTCTGCTGGTGCGCCGCCACGTGCCACGCGCCGTCGTCGTAGACGTACGTGGTCGACATGCGGAGGTTCGCGGTGTCGTCGCCGCGCCGCGCGACCGCCCGGTAGACGACGATGCCCGCTCGATCGCCGAGGCGGATCACAGCGGGCTCGTGCAGTTCGTAGGACTCCCACGGCGGCGTCGCGCGGAAGCGGGCGAGGATCTCGTCGCGGCCGAGCGTCGCCCCCTCGACGACCATCAGGGCATCGCGGGTCATCGAGCGTTGGTAGTGCTCGCCGCCGCGACCGTCGAGGATCGCCTTCCATCCGGCGTGCTCTTCGTGCAACAGACGGGCGGGCAGATCATCGGTGATCTCGGTCATGGCGACAACGCTAACCGCGATCGGATGCCGCGGCTAGAGGCCCGGGCCACGACCTGCGCGACACGCCGCGCTAGCGTTCCGATCCGCCGAGACCCGCCGCAGCAGCAGCCCGCTCGTCGCGTCGGCGCCGGGCCTCGCGACCAGCCGCGAGCGCGCCGAAGCCCGTCGTGCCGAGGGCGAATGCGCCGAGCAGTCCGACGAGCGCCCCGTGATCGCCCGAGGCGTAGAGCGCGACCGCGACGATCAGCACCGCCGCGGCCACGACGATGATCGCGACGCCGGCGATCTCGCCGCCGGTGAACCGGGAGAGCCACGACCTCACGCGATTCCGCATGCCTCCATGCTGCGCCCCGCCGGGCGCGCGCACAACCGGGATCGGGGCGAACCCCGATCCCGGTCGCGATGACGGACCTCAGCCGACGATCGCCGGCTCGGGCGCTTCGGCGCCGGCCGCGGCATCCGCCGGCTCAGCCGTGTGCGAGAGCGACAGGCCGTGGCCGCGACGACGGAACAGCAGGGCTGCGAGCACCGCGCCGAAGGCGAAGAACGCCGCACCCCACCAGTACGCCACCGCGTAGCTGTGCACGGCCGCCTCGGCCGCGATCGCCGGCGTCGTCGGCAGGTGCGCCGCGAGGTAGTCGGCCGCCGCGGTCGCCGCGAGGGTGTTGAGGAGGGCCGTGCCGATCGAACCGCCGACCTGCTGGCTCGTGTTGACCATGGCCGAGGCGACGCCCGCGAACCGGCGGTCGACGCCGAGCGTCGCGGTCTGCATGGACGCCGGCATGATCGAGCCCATCGCGAAGCCCAGGATCAGCAGCGGCGGCAGCACGTCGGCCGCGTAGGTGCTGTCGAGGCCGAGGTGGGTCAGGTAGACCATGCCCGTCGCGCCGAGCGCCATGCCGAACGGCACCATGATCTTCGGCCCGAACCGCGGCACGAAGATGTTCGTCGACAGCTGCGCGGCGAGCACGAGCATGCCGATCATCGGCAGGAACGACAGCCCCGTCTGGATCGGCGAGTACCCGAGCGAGGCCTGCAGGTAGTAGGTCACGAACAGGAAGATGCCGAACATGCCGGCGCCCGCGATGAGCACCGAGGCGTACGCGGCGCCGCGGTTGCGGTCGAGCACGATCGCCAGGGGCAGCAGCGGGTGGCTCGCGCGGCGCTGCCACAGCACGAAGACGATCAGGAGCACGCCGGATGCCGCGAGGAAGCCCCACGTGAGCGGGGAGTCCCAGCCCTCGGACTCGGCGTTCGAGAACCCGTAGACGAGCGAGAACAGGGCCGCGGAGACGAGCAGCGTTCCGGGGATGTCGAGCTTCGGACGAGGTCCGACGCGCTTGGCGTTCGTGACGAAGACGAGCGCGCCGACGATCGCGATCGCGGCGATGACGACGTTGATGTAGAGGTTCCAGCGCCAGTCGAAGTTCTCGGTCAGCACGCCGCCGAGCAGCAGGCCGACCGCGCCGCCGGCACCGGCGATCGCGCCGAACACGCCGAACGCGCGGGCGCGCTCCTTGGGGATGACGAAGGTCGTGGTCAGCACGGCGAGTGCCGTCGGCGCGAGCAGCGCACCGAAGGCGCCCTGCAGTGCTCGGGCGCCGACGAGCAGCTCGAACGAGCCGGCTGCGCCACCGAGGGCGGATGCCACGGCGAAGCCGACGAGTCCGATGATGAACGTGCGCTTGCGCCCGATGAGGTCGGAGAGTCGCCCGCCGAGCAGGAGCAGGCTGCCGAAGGCGAGGGAGTAGGCGGTGATGATCCACTGGCGCTGGCCGTCGGTGAAGCCGAGGTCGGCCTGCGCGGCCGGCAGCGCGATGTTCACGACGGTGGAGTCGAGGACGACCATGAGTTGGGCCAGGCCCACGACGGTGAGGGTCCACCAGCGGCGGGACGAGGGCGCTTGAGCCGGCGGCGCCGTCTGCGCCGTGACGGAGGGTGCGTTGGTCATGTCGGAGACTATATACGGAACTGAGACGTTCCGAAACCATGAAGTTTCGGATATGAACGGTTCCTGAACTATGCTGGTCTCGTGCGACATGTCGATGCCGCGCGCAGACGACGTTCGAGATGGGATTGGCCGCAATGACGCAGCTCGACCTCCCCGCTGAAGCGGAGGCCGCCGAGGCGACGACCGCCCCGCGCCTGGGCCGCAAGCGCGACCACTCGCGCGACCCCGAGATCCTCGACGCCGCCATCGAGGTGCTCGCCGAGACCGGCTACGAGGGCATGACCGTCGAGATGGTCGCGGCCAGGGCCAAGGCCGGCAAGGCTACGCTCTACCGGCGCTGGCCGTCGAAGGCCGAGCTCGTGCTCGACGCCGTCGCCTGCATGAAGCGCGGCGACGTCGAAGCACCCCTGCCCGACACCGGCACCCTGCGCGGCGACCTCGTCGCGCTCATCAAGCCGCGCTCGATCGCCGAGGCCGAGAAGAAGCTGCAGATCATGGCCGGCCTCGCCTCGATGCTCTCCCGCTCGCCCGAACTCGCCGACACCGCCTACGCGACGCTCGTCGAGCCCCGCGCGAACCTCAACCGCATGCTGTTCCAGCGGGCCGTCGACCGCGGCGAGATCACGGGCGAGCACGACCTCGAGACGCTCGCCGTCGTGAGCGCGGCCATGGCCTCCTACCGCCTGATGCTGCTGCGAAAGCCCGTCGACCGCGAGTTCCTGCTGTCGATCATCGACGGCGTGATCCTGCCCGCGCTCGGGCTGCCGGCCGGCGAAGCCGCGACCGACGGGCCGACGCAGGGCTGACGCCGATCGGGGCCGCCGGCGCGCGGACGCCCGCCCGCGGCATCCGTGCTGCGAAAGGCCCAACAGCCGGCCTTACAGCCAGCCCTTGCGCTTGAAGAGCCCGTAGAGCACGCCCGCGAAGGCGAGCATGAGCGCGAGGGCGAACGGGTAGCCCCACGGCTTGTCGAGCTCGGGCATGTGCGTGAAGTTCATGCCGTAGATGCCGGCCACGAGCGTGGGCGCGAAGATGATCGCCGCCCAGCTCGAGACCTTCTTGGCCTGCTCGCTCTGGGCGACGGCCGCCTCGGAGAGCACCTTCGTCTCCTCGTTCTGGCGCTGCGCCACGAGCGTGGAGTGCACCTGGAGCGCGTTCTGCAGCAGCTGGCGGAACGTGTCGCCGTGCTCGACGATGCGCAGCACGTGGTCCTTGACGTCGCGCAGGTAGCGCTGGAGCTCGAGGTCGACCCCGTACTTCTCGAACCCCCGCTCGAGCGCGTCGAACATGCCCACGAGCGGACGCGTCGCGCGCTGGAACTCCATGACCTCGCTCGCGAGGTCGTAGATGCGCCGCGTGACCTCGGGGTCGCCGGAGAAGAGCTGCTCCTCGATCTCGTCGATGTCGTTCTCGAGGCCCGCATCGACCGGCGCGTACTCGTCGACGACCTCGTCGAGCACCGCGTAGAGCACCGCCTCGGGCCCCCTCGCGAGCAGCTCGGGCGAGGACTCGAGTCGGCGGCGGACCTTCGCGAGGTCGGGCGACTCGGCGTGACGGATCGTGATCGCGTAGTCGGGGCCGGTGAACACGTGCAGCTCGCCGAACTCGACCTGCTCGACGTCGTCGAGGTAGCGCGCCGGGCGCAGCACCACGAAGAGGGAGTCGCCGTAGCGCTCGAGCTTGGCGCGCTGATGCCCCTTGCGGGTGTCTTCGACCGCGAGCGGGTGCAGGCCGAACTCCGCGGCGAGCGCGTCGAGCTCGGCGTCGGTCGGCCGGTAGAGCCCGATCCACACGAAACCGCCGTGCGACTCGTGGGTCTCGAAGGTCTCCTCGAGCGAGGCGGGTGTGGCGACCCGGAGGCCGTCCTTGTAGATCGCGTTGTCGACGACGGGCACCGCGCCAGTCTGCCACCTGGCCGCCGCGACGGGTGCCCGAACGTCGGATCGGCGGGCTTCATGGCCCCCAATCTTTTGCACGTGCAACGTACGAATGTCGTTCATTGACACTACGACTTTGCTCGAAGTAGTCTGCACATCAGATCGCAAGGCGGCGAAACCGAGCAGGATTCAGGTCCCTCGTCACCGGCGCGATCCGGGCCGGCATCCGCCGGCTTCCGCACCCGGTCGACGATGACGGAGGTCAGCATGCTCCCCGCCCCGGTGACCGCTGCCGCCGCCCGGTCGAGCCTCGAACGAAGCACCGAACCGGTGCTCGAGTCCGAGCTCGCGCACGACCGCGCCCGTGCCTTCGCCGACCGCATCGACGACGCGCTCGGCGACGTCGCCGCACTGGCGGGGGTGCACTGGAACGAGGTCGGGCGGCGCACGGCCTCCGCCGGACCCGAGATGGCCCACCTCGTCGCGGGCGCCCGCGAGGCCGACGGCGGCAAGTACCTGCGGCCACGGCTCGCGGCCGCCTCGTTCCTCGCCCACGACGGCACCGACCTCGCACTCCTGCGGCACGTCGCCGGCGCGGTGCAGCTCGTGCACCTCGCGCTCTGCGCCCACGACGACGTCATCGACGGCGACCGGGTGCGCCACGGCCGCCCGAACGTCATCGGCCGCGCCGAGGCGGATGCCCGCGCCGCGGGGCTCGGCGCGTCGGCCGCGACCCGACAGGGCGAGGCTTCGGGCCTGCTCGCGGGGGACCTCGCCCTCAACGCCGCGATCCTCGCGCTCATCACCGCTGAGGCTCCGGATGCCGCGCGCCTGCGCCTCGCGGCCGTCGCCCTCGACGCGATCGAGCAGACCGTCGCCGGCGAACTGCTCGACGTGCGCAGCGAGACGCTGGCCCCCGCTGAGACCCGGCCGCTCCTCGTCGCCCGGCTGAAGACCGCCGCCTACAGCGTGACGCTGCCGCTGCAGCTCGGCGCGATCGCGGCGGGCGCCGACGACCCGGTGACCGCCGACGCCGTCGAGCGGGTCGGAACGGCGCTCGGCATCGCCTACCAGCTCGGCGACGACGATCTCGGCCTGTTCGGCACCTTCGAGACGACCGGCAAGTCGACGCTCTCCGACCTGCGCGACGGCAAGCGCACCGAGCACATCCGCCTCGCCATCGAGCGTGCCGACCCCGCCGATCGCGCGCGCATCGCGCAGGTGCTCGGCTCACCCGACGCGACCGAGGAGGACGCCCGCCGGGTCCGCGACATCGTCACCGCGACCGGCGCCCGCTCGGCCGTGCACGCGCTGATCGACTCCCACCTCGAGCTGGGCATCCGCACCGCCCGCGCCGAGCTGCCCGCTCCGCTCGCCGAGCACCTCGCCGGGCTCGCCCGGGCGCTCCGCCACCGGACGAGCTGAGCCGCGACCCGGCGCCGGCCCGCGGCATCCGAAGACCAGCAGAACCGACCGAACACGCCAGACCGAGACACCAGCCCGAGACACCAGACCGAGACACCAGACCGAACACACCGCACCGCAGACCAACCGAACACCGGCGCCGGGCTCGCCCCGGACGCACGAAACCTCGATCGAAGGAGACCGACGTGGAGCACCACGCCCAGCACGACCCCGCCGCACAGCCGACCGACGCCGCCCGCGGCACCCGGGCCGCCGACTGGAATCAGGGGCGTGTGGGCCTGTGGCTGATCGGCGCACGTGGCTCGGTCGCGACGACCGTCGCCGTCGGCGTGCACGCCCTCGCCGCACGCGTCGCCCCGCCGACGGGCTGCACGACGTCGGGCCCCGGCTTCGCCGAAGTTCCGCTGCCCGGCTTCGACGAGATCGTGATCGGCGGGCACGACCTGAGCACCACGCCGGTCGGGCAGCGTGCCGAGCAGCTCGCCGCCGCGGGCATGATCCCTCCGGCGATCGTCGCCGCGGTGCGCGACGAGCTCGACGTCGTCGACGCCGAGATCCGGCCCGGCTACGACCCGACGACGCACCCGGGCAGCCAGGCCGAGGTCGTCGCGCGGCTCGCCGCCGACATCGTCGCGTTCCGGGAGCGGAACGGCCTCGCGCACGTCACCGTCGTCGACGTGTCGTCGACCGAGCCGCTGCCGGCCGACCGTCCCGAGTTCCACGACCCCGCCCTGCTCGCCGCGGCCATCGCCGAACCCGGGGTCGTCGTGCTGCCGCCCAGCTCGATCGCCGCCCTCGCCGCGGTCGAGGCCGGCGCCTCGTACGCGTGCTTCACCCCCTCGGCCGGCCTCGGCCTGCCCGCGCTGCGCGCCATCGCCCAGCCGCGCATCGCGTTCGCCGGGCAGGACGGCAAGACCGGAGAGACCCTGCTGCGCACCGTGCTCGCGCCCATGTTCGTCGAACGCGGCATGCACGTGCTCTCGTGGGCCGGCGCGAACCTCCTCGGCGGCGGCGACGGGCAGACCCTCGCCGACCCCGAGGCCGTGCGCAGCAAGCTCGCCTCGAAGACCCGGGGCCTGCACAGCCTCGTCGGCGAGCACGTCGTGGCTCCCCTGCACATCGACAACGTGCCCGACCTCGGCGATGTGAAGACCGCGTGGGACCACGTGCACGCCGAGGGCTTCCTCTCGAGCCGCATCACGCTGCAGACCACGTGGACCGCCTACGACTCCATGCTCGCCGCGCCGCTCGTGATCGACCTCGCCCGGCTGCTGTCCCTCGCCGGCGCCGCCGGGGTGGTCGGTGTCGTGCCTGCGCTCGGCAGCTTCTTCAAGGACCCGTGGGGCAGCGACGTGCACGCGTTCGCCGACCAGGCGACGGCGCTCAAGTCCTGGGCCGCCGACCTCGGCGAGCAGGTCGCGGTTCGGGATGCCGCGGCCGCCGTCGAGCGTTCCGAAGACGCCGCGGCACCGGCCGCCGAGCCCGCGCCGATCGGCGGGGTGCGGTGACGACGGTCTCCGACGTCCTCGACCTCGTGCGCGCGCCCGCCGCGCTCACCGTGCTCGGCGACACCGCGGCCGGCGCCCAGGTCGCCGCGGGGGGCTTCACCCGCCGCGGATGGCTGCTGCCGCTCGCGTCGGTCGCGATCTACAGCGGGGGCATGGCCCTGAACGACTGGGCCGACCGCGACCTCGACGCCGTCGAGCGGCCCGAGCGGCCGATCCCGTCTGGGCGCGTCAGCCCCCGGCGAGCGCTCGCGGTCGCCGCGGGACTCGGCGCGGTCGGGCTCGCACTGGCCGCGGCCGGCGGCGGTCGACGGGGGCTCGCGGTCGCGGCGCCGCTCGTGGCATCCGTCGTCCTGTACGACGTGGTCGCGAAGCCCACCGCGGCCGGGCCGCTCGCGATGGCCGCGTGCCGCGGGCTCGACGTGCTCCTCGGAGCCGGCGGATCGCCGCGAGCGCTGCCGGCCGCGCTCGCGATCGCCGTGCACACGCTCGGCGTCACCGCGCTCTCCCGCGGCGAGGTGAACGGCGGCGCGGCCTCCGACACGGGACTCGCGCTCGTCGCGACCGGCGCGGCCGCCGCCGCGGTCGACTCGGTCAGCCCCGGGGTGCAGACCACGTCGGCACGGCTCGGCGGTGCCGCCGGGTCGGCCGCGTACCTCGCCGCCGCGCTGCCCGGGCAGTTGGCCGTCGTCGACGACCCCAGTCCGAAGCGCGTGCGCGACGCCACCCGCGCGGGCATCGGCTCGGTCGTGCCGTTGCAGGCGGCGATCGTCGCCCGCGGCGGCTCGCTCGCCGTCGCGGCGGGCCTGATGGCGGTGCACGCGACGATCCGGCTGCGCGGTCGCCGCGGCCGGAAGCCCGGCAACGGCCCCGCCCGCGGAGACGTCACATGAGCACCGCCCGATCCGAGGGCCTGCCGGGGGCCGGGTTCGTCCTCGGCTACGGCACGAACGGCTTCACGGATCATCCGCTCGACGACGCGATCACCGTGCTCGACGACCTCGGCTACCGAGGACTCGCCCTCACGCTCGGCCATCCGCACCTCGATCCGTTCGCGAGCGACGCCGACCGCATCGCCGACCGGCTGCGCCGCCGACTCGACGACCTGGGTTGGCGCGTCGTGGTCGAGACGGGCACGCGCTACCTGCTCGATCCGGCCCGCAAGCACCGGCCGAACCTGCTCGACGACGAGCCCGGCCTGCGCGAGCTGTTCCTGCGGCGGGCCATCGACCTGGGCGCGATCCTCGGCGCCGACTGCGTGTCGCTCTGGTCGGGCACGCTGCCCGAGGGCGTCGAGGTCGCCGAGGCGCACGACCGCCTGCGCGACCGGCTCGGAGGCCTCGTCGAACGGGCCGAGGAGGCGGGCGTGCCGCTCGCGTTCGAGCCCGAGCCCGGCATGCTCGTCGAGACGGTCGCCGACGCGCTCGCGCTGCGGGCCGATCTCGGCGACCCTCCTTCGCTGGGCCTCACGGTCGACCTCGGCCACTGCGTCGTCGTCGAGCCCGACGGGGTCGTCGGCGCGCTGCGAGCCGCCGGACCCCTGCTGCGCAACGTGCAGGTCGACGACATGCTGCCCGTCGCGCACGAGCACCTCGAACTCGGTCACGGCGCGCTCGACCTCGCCGCGGCCCTCCGCACGCTCGACGAACTCGACTACCGCGGCCTCGCCGCGATCGAGCTGCCCCGTCACGCGCACGACGCCCCCGGCGTCGCCGCCCGATCGATGACCGCACTCCGAACCGCCTGGGAGGAACGATGAACCATCAGTGGACCGAGGACGCCGTGCGGCTGATCGCCGCCGAGCCCGACCGCATCGCCGAGCTGTTCCCGGCCGCGGGCCGCGAGGTCGGTCGGGCCCCGCTCGCGCCCGACACCGACCCGCTCGGCCTCGCGCTCGGCACCGCCGACGACCTCGCCCGCGAGGTGCTCGTCGGCGCACTGCTCGACGCGCTCCCGCCCGCCGAGGCCGCGGCCGAGCTCGCCGACCTGTACCGCTACGGCGACGACGCAGAGCAGCGCGGGGTGCTGCGGGGGCTCAGCGCGGCCGAGTCCGCCGGCGAACTCGCGGTCGAGGGTGCGGATGTCTCGGGCGGCAGCGTCTCGAGCGGCAGCGTCTCGGGCGGTAGCGGATCGGGCGGTGCGGATGTCGCAGGCCCGCCGCCCGCGGCATCCGTCGACGCTGCGAACCTCGACCCCGTCGTCACGACCGGCCTGCACCTGGTCGCCGAGGCGCTCCGCACGAACGACCCCCGGCTGGTCGCCGCCGCACTCGGCCCGTTCGCCGCCGCGCACCTCGACCAGCACTCGTGGCGCCACGGCGTGCTGAAGGCGCTCTTCATGGGCATCCCCCTCGACGCCGTCGCCGGCCTCGACCGCCGCACCGACGCCGAGGTGGCCCGCATGGCGGCCGGCCTCGTCGCCGAGCGTCGCGCGGCATCCAGGGACGTGACCGACGACATGACCCGGCTCGCCGCCGGGCACGAGACGGCGACCACCGAGAACACACCGAACACCACCGACCCTACGGAGGACTGACATGCGCATCTTCGACCCGCACATCCACATGACCTCGCGAACGACGACCGACTACCGGGCGATGTACGCCGCGGGCGTCCGCGCGCTCGTCGAGCCGTCGTTCTGGCTCGGGCAGCCGCGCACGAACGTGGGCAGCTACACCGACTACTTCGACGCGCTCATCGGATGGGAGCGGTTCCGTGCAGCGCAGTACGGCATCCGCCACCACGCCACCATCGGGCTGAACCCGAAGGAGGCGAACGACCCGCGCTGCCGCGAGGTGCTCGACGTGCTGCCCCGCTACCTCGCGAAGGACGGCGTCGTGGCCGTCGGCGAGACGGGCTACGACTCGATGACGCCCGAGGAGGACGAGGTCTTCGCCCGTCACCTCGAGCTCGCGCTGAAGCACGGCCTGCCCGCGCTCGTGCACACGCCGCACCGCGACAAGGCCGCCGGCACGCGCCGCACGCTCGACGTCGTGCGCGAATCGGGTCTCGCGCCCGGCCTCGTCGTCGTCGACCACCTGAACGAGACCACGGTGGCGGATGTCGCCGACAGCGGCTGCTGGATGGGCTTCTCGATCTACCCCGACACGAAGATGGACGAGCACCGGTTCGTCGCGATCCTGCGCGAGTACGGCACCGAGCGGATGCTCGCGAACAGCGCCGCCGACTGGGGCCACTCCGATCCGCTGAAGACCCTCGCGACCGCGCACGCCATGCTCGACGCGGGCTTCACGGCCGACGACGTCGACCTCGTGCTCTGGCGCAACCCGGTCGAGTTCTACGGGCAGAGCGGCCGGCTGAACCTCGATCCGGTGCCCGGGTTCGAGGGGTCGGGCGATGCGGAGGCGACGGATGCCGCGGGCTCGGCGTCGACGGCGCCCTCGAGCTTCGAGGGCAACTCCGTGCTGCGGGGGGTGCCGGCCTGATGGAGCTCTCGTACTGCACCAACGTGCACCCCGCCGAGGATCTCGACGGCGTGCTCGACCAGCTCACCCGGTATGCGGGCCCGGCTCGCCGTGCCGCCGGGCTCGACCGCCTCGGCGTCGGACTCTGGCTGCCCGCGCCGCTCGCGCACCGGCTCGCGTCGGACTCCGTCGCCCGAGAACGCCTGCGCGCGGGCCTCGTCGCCGAGGGGCTCGAGGTGCGCACGATCAACGCGTTCCCGTACACCTCGTTCCACGCCGAAGTCGTGAAGCTCGACGTCTACCGCCCCGACTGGACCGACCCCCGCCGTGCCGACTACACGCTGGAGTGCGCGCAGGTGCTCGCCGACCTGCTGCCCGAGGGCGCGGAGGGCAGCATCTCGACGCTGCCGCTCGGCTGGCGCCACCCGTGGACGGCGAGCGACGACGCCGCCGCGACGGCCGCCCTCGACCGTGTGTCGACCGGGCTGCGCGAGCTGCGCGACCGCACGGGCCGCACGATCCGGCTCGCGATCGAACCCGAGCCCGGCTGCGTGCTCGACACCGTCGACGACATCGTCGCCTGGCTCTCGCCGCGGCTCGGCCCCGGCCGCCTCGACCCGGAGTTCATCGGCATCTGCCTCGACACCTGCCACCTCGCCGCATCGTTCGCCGACCCCGTCGAGACCGTGCAGCGGGTGGGGCGGGCCGGCATCCGGATCCCCAAGATCCAGGCCTCGGCGGCGCTGCACATCGCCGACCCGGCCGATCCGGCCGCGCGCGAGGCCCTCACGGAGTTCGCCGAGCCGCGCTACCTGCACCAGACGCGGGCGCTCGCGCCCGACGGCGTCGTGATCCGCGTCGACGACCTGCCCGACGCACTCGACGAGCACGGCGGCCTGCGCACCGACGGCCCATGGCGCGTGCACTTCCATGTGCCGCTGCACCTCGAACCCGAGGCGCCGCTGTCGTCGACGACCGAGGTGCTGCGCCGCGCGGTGGCCGCCGTGCGCGAGCTGCCCGACGGCGACTCCGCCCACCTCGACGTCGAGACCTACACCTGGACCGTCCTCCCGGGCGGCGCCGGAGACCTCGTCGAGGGCATCGCCTCCGAGCTTCGATGGGCGAGCGGCGAGCTGCTCGACACCACCGACCGCGACTCGACGGACCCGACCGCGACCGGCCGCGCCGCGGCATCCGCCCCTCGGATGGCGACGGCATGACCCGCGTGCTGCTGCTCGACGTCGTCGGGCTCACCGCCCGAGCCCTCTCGCAGATGCCGCGCCTGCGCGCGCTGGCCGCCGGAGGGGCGACCGCGCGGCTCGGCACCGTGCTGCCCGCGGTCACCTGCAGCGTGCAGTCGACCATGCTCACCGGGCTCGCGCCCGCGCAGCACGGCATCGTCGGCAACGGCTGGTACCACCGCGACATCGGCGAGGTGAACCTCTGGCGCCAGCACAACGCGCTCGTCGAGGGCGAGAAGGTGTGGGAGACCGCACGCCGGCGCGAGCCGGGCTTCACGACCGCGAACGTCGGCTGGTGGTACGCGATGGGGGCGAGCACCGACGTGACCGTCACGCCGCGGCCGATCTACCACGCCGACGGCCGCAAGTCGCCCGACGCGTACACCCGGCCGCCCGCACTGCACGACCGGCTCGTGGGCGAGCACGGCGAGTTCCCGCTCTTCCAGTACTGGGGCCCTACGGCGTCGCTCGCCTCGACGCGGTGGATGGTCGAGGCCACCCGCTCGGTGCTTCGCGACGAGGCCTCCGACCTCGTGATGTCGTACCTGCCGCACCTCGACTACGACCTGCAGCGCTTCGGGCCCGACTCGCCCGAGGCCGACCGGGCCGCCGCCGAGCTCGACGCGGTGCTCGCGCCCCTGCTCGACGACGCGATCGCGGCCGGCGTCACCGTCGTCGCCGTCGCCGAGTACGGCATCGCGCCGGTCGACACGCCCGTCGACGTCAACCGCGCACTGCGCCGTGCGGGACTGCTCGAGGTGCACACCCAGCAGGGGCGCGAACTGCTCGACCCGATGACCTCGCGCGCGTTCGCCGTGGCCGACCACCAGGTCGCCCACGTCTACGTCGCCGACCCCGCCGACGTGCCGCGCGTGCGCGACCTGCTCCGCGGGCTCGACGGCGTCGACGAGGTGCTCGATCGGGAGGCGCAGGCCCGCTACGGTCTCGACCACGCCCGCTCGGGCGAGCTCGTCGTCGTCGCCCGGCCCGACGCCTGGTTCACCTACTACTACTGGCTCGACGACGAGCGGGCGCCCGACTTCGCCCGCGGCGTCGACATCCACAAGAAGCCTGGCTACGACCCGGCCGAGCTGTTCTTCGACCCCGCCGACCGGTTCGCGAAGGCCCGTGCGGGGCTCGGCCTCGTGCGCAAGAAGCTCGGCCTGCGCTACTCGATGAAGGTCGTGCCGCTCGATGCGACGCACGTGCGCGGCAGCCACGGGCGCCTCCCAGAGCACGACGCCGACACGCCGCTGCTCATCTGCTCCGACGCAGCGCTCCCCTTCTGGGACGCGGCGCCCGACCTCGTACCCGCCGCACGCGTGCGCGACCTCGTGCTCGAGGCGGCACGCGTGCCCGAGCCCGCGGCCACGTCATGAGCGACGTGCCGGCGGGCGGGGGCATCGGCATCGGTGCCGGAAATGGTACGGCCACGGCGACGGCCGTGGCCGGCCCTGGGGGCGAAGGCCTCGTCGAGGAGGTCGTGCTCCTCGACGAGGCCGGTTCGCCGATCGGCACCTTCGCCAAGGCCCTCGTGCACGGCTTCGACACCCCGCTGCACCTCGCCTTCTCGTGCTACGGCTTCGACGAGGAGGGGCGGATGCTGCTGACCCGCCGTTCGCTCGCGAAGCGCACGTGGCCCGGCGTCTGGACGAACGCCTGCTGCGGCCACCCGCAGCCCGGCGAGGACCCGGTGGACGCGGTGGTCCGACGTGTGCGATCGGAGCTGGGCGTCGAGCCACGCGGCATCCGCCTCGTGCTGCCCGACTTCCGCTACCGCGCCGTCGACGCGAGCGGCCTGGTCGAGCACGAGGTGTGCCCGGTGTACTTCGCCGAGCTGCCGACCGAGCTCTCGCCCGACCCCGACGAGGTCGTGTCGTGGGTCTGGGTCGATCCGGCCGACTTCCTCGCGACCGCCGAGCAGGCGCCGTTCCTGCTCAGCCCGTGGAGCGTGCTGCAGGCCGCCGAGTTCCGGGCGGCGGGGCTGCTCGGCGCAGGCTGACGCACCCACCGGCCGTTCTCCGGATGCCGTGTCCGACACGCCGCCCGCACCGAGCGACACACCGTGCAGCACGGCGCCCATCCGGAGTTCGGCCGGGGATCCGATCGGGTCAGCGCCGTGCGTGCCGCCGCACCCACTCGTGCATCACGATGGCGGCCGCCGCACTCGCGTTGATCGAGCGCGTCGAGCCGTACTGCGTGATCTCGACGACGAGGTCGGAGGCCCCGATCGCCTCGTCGCTGACGCCCGGTCCCTCCTGGCCGAAGAGCAGCACGCATCGCTCGGGCAGCTCGACCGCGTCGACCGGTTCGGAGCCCTCGACGTTGTCGACCGCGATGATCGGCAGCCCCTGCGCCTCGGCCCACGCGACGAAGTCGGCGACATCCGGATGGTGCAGCACGTGCTGGTAGCGGTCGGTGACCATGGCGCCGCGCTTGTTCCAGCGGCGGCGGCCGATGATGTGCACGGTCTCGGCGGCGAACGCGTTGGCGGTGCGCACGATCGAGCCGATGTTCATGTCGTGCTGCCAGTTCTCGATGGCGACGTGGAACGGATGCCGGTGCAGGTCGAGGTCGGCGACGATCGCCTCCATGCTCCAGTAGCGGTAGCGGTCGATGACGTTGCGGGCGTCGCCGTGCTCGAGCAGGTCGGGGTCGTAGTGCGGCTCCTCGGGCCACTCCTCGCGCCCGCCGGGCCACGGCGGCACGCCGTGCGGCAGCGTCGGCTCGGGGTGCTCGGGCTCGGGCAGGTCGTCGGTCACCGCTTCACGCTACCGCCGGTCGCCGCCGGTCGCCGCCGGTCGAAGAGCGAAGCGTCTCGAGACGAGCCCGCCGGTCGAGGAGCGAAGCGTCTCGAGACCAGCGTTTCGGACGGCGCGCGCCGACTCGACCGGCGCAATGTTTCGGTGTGCCTAAATATTCGCTAAGGTTTCGGTGTGCCGAAAACACTCGATGACGAGACCACCCAGCCCGGGCGACCCGAGACGACGGCGACGGATGCCGCGGGCGGCCGCGCCGCGGCATCCGCCCCTCGCCTTGCGTGGCTGATCGGGCCGGCCCTCGTGGCGGGCGTCGCCTACCTCGACCCGGGCAACGTCGCGAGCAACATGACCGCGGGCGCCCAGTACGGCTACCTGCTGGTCTGGGTCGTGGTGATCGGCAACGTCATGGCGTGGCTGATCCAGTACCTGTCGGCCAAGCTCGGCGTGGTCACGGGCAAGAGCCTGCCCGAGGTGCTCGGCGAGCGCATCGGCAACCGGTGGGGCCGCCGGGCGTACTGGCTCCAGGCCGAGGCCGTCGCGATGGCGACCGACATCGCCGAGGTCATCGGCGGCGCGGTGGCGCTGAACCTGCTGTTCGGGGTGCCGCTCGTGTGGGGCGGCCTCATCACCGGCACCGTCTCGCTCGTGCTGCTCGTGATCCAGTCGCGGCGGGGTGCGCGCCCGTTCGAGTTCGTCATCATCGGGCTGCTCGTCATCATCGCCGTGGGCTTCAGCGTCGGCGTCTTCGTGGCCCCGCCCGACCCGGCCGGCGTGCTGGGCGGGCTCGTGCCGCGCTTCGAGGACGCGAACTCGGTGCTGCTCGCCGCCTCCATCCTCGGCGCGACGATCATGCCGCACGCGATCTACGCCCACTCGGCCCTCGCCCGCGACCGGTTCGCCCCCAACCGCCGTGCCGAGACGAACACCGTTCCGACCGCGCGCCTGCTCGTCGCCACCCGGTGGGACGTCACGATCGCGATGGCCATCGCCGGAACCGTGAACCTCTGCATCCTGCTGCTCGCCGCCGCGAACCTCGCCGGCGTCGAGGGCACCGACAGCCTCGAGGGCGCCTACGCGGCGCTCCAGGTCTCGCTCGGCCCGATCATCGCGACGCTGTTCGCGGTCGGACTGCTCGCCTCCGGTCTCGCCTCGACCTCGGTCGGCGCCTATGCGGGCGCCGAGATCATGCACGGACTGCTGCACGTGCGCGTGCCGCTGATCGCCCGCCGGCTCGTGACCCTCGTGCCGGCCCTCGCGATCCTCGCGCTCGGGTTCGACCCGACGCTCTCGCTCGTGCTGAGCCAGGTCGTGCTCTCGTTCGGCATCCCGTTCGCGCTCATCCCCCTCATCTCGGTCACGGCCAAGCGCGGGGTGCTCGGGCGGTTCGCGAACCACTGGGCGACGACGGCGGCCGGCATCGCGGCATCCGTGTTCCTCATCACCCTGAACGGCGTGCTGCTCTGGCTGGTGTTCACCGGGGCGTGACCGGCTCGAGCCGGCCTGAGCCGGTCGAGGAGCGAAGCGTCTCGAGACCAGCGCACTGCGATCGACTCCGAGTGCCCTCGCGACTATCACGGATGCCGCGGGCAGGCGCTCAGGCGGTTGCCAGCCTTCTTCGCGGCCGGCCGCGCTTCGCCGTCATCCCGGGCATCCGAGGTCCCGAACTGCCTGGGGATCGACGCTGCAGGCCCCGGAACCCGGGCGCGTCGCGACATCCGCCCAAACCGATTCGCCGACCGCCCCGGATCGCCTCATGTGCCGGACGTGAGGGTTCCGAACCGGAACCGACCCCGGCACACGCAGAGGAAGGGTTCATCTCATGAACACGTTCACCGCCAAGCGCACCATCATCGGCGCCGCCGCCGTCGCGGCCGCCGGACTCGCCGCCGCGGGCATCGCGGCCCCCGCCATGGCCGCCGACCGCGTCGGCGACGAGACGAGCGTCGCCGAGTCGACCACCTCGACCGACCTGTTCGGCGACACCGGACTGCACGGCCTGACCGACGTGCTCGACCTCGGCCCGGTCTCGTTCGACGACCTCGGCTCCATCGTGACCCGGGCGCCCATCACGGGCGGCGACATCACGGGCGGCGACCTGACCGGCGGCGACATCTCGAACGAGAGCCCCGTCGTGGTCGCCCCGGGTGACATCGGCTCGGGCAACGTCGTCGGATCGGGCAACGACGTGCAGGCCCCCATCGGCTCGGGCAACGACACGAACGTCGACCTCGGCGGCGCCAGCGACCTCGTCGACGTCGGCGATGTCGGAGACGTCTCCGGCTCGATCGGCGACGTGACCGGCTCGATCGGCGACGTCACGGGATCGGTCGGCGACATCGCCGGCGACGTGACCGGCTCGGTCGACGGCATGGTCGGCGACCTCACCGACGACCTCACGAACGATCTCGACCTCGGCGGCCTGCTCGACTGACCGCGTCCGGACATGAGACCACCCCGGGTGCCGGCACGGAATTGCGGCACCCGGGGTGGTCGTCGGTCATCCGCGGCTCATCCGCGGACGGTCTCTCAGCGACGGGAGAAGTCGTGCGTCCACACCGACTTCGAGCCCTCCTCGATCGCGTTGCCCGTCTTCGGCACGGCGGTAACCGTGACCTCGGCGCGAGGCGCCTTGTGCAGGCCCGCCTTCGCGCGCGTGCCGTCGAGGTAGTAGTCGACGTCCCGGTCGATCGGCACGACGATGTAGTCGAGCAGGTACCCGCGCGGGTCGAGGAACAGCGGTCGTGCGGCCCTGACCGGCGTGGTCGTGATCGGCACGTTCGCCCAGTCGAGGTCGCTCGCGAGGTAGAACGACGTGTAGGCCGGCTGGTTGTACGTCGTCTGCTGGCGCGCCGTCTCGACCCGGTACTGCGGGTCGTGCATGAGCGTGATCAGCTTGTGGGTCGTGACCTCGGTCGTCGAGTAGATGCGCAGCGCGCTCGAGTCGGTCGTGCGCACGAGCAGCTCCTCCCGCCAGTCGCCGAACACGTCGGCGACGAGCGACGGGTTGCCCTTCGTGCCGTTGTTCGTGAGCGTGCCGGCGGCGGTGAGCAGCGTGCCGCGCGTCCAGTCGTCGATGGTGGGCGTCTGGGTTCCGCTGCCGTTCACGATCTGCGTGGTGAGGTCGCCGGCCCAGCGGATCGACATGTTCGTGCCCGGCGTCGCGGTCGAGAGGATCTCGCCGGTCGCGCTCAGCAGGCCGCTCGCCTCGGTGCCGCCCGGCATGCTCGACCACACCTCGATGCCCGGCACGTCGGGTCGCACGTCGCCGATCATGGCGCGTCCCGTGTCCCGACCGGAGTATGCGCCGAAGATCGGCACTCCGGTGGCGGCATCGCGCAGCACCGAGCCGTAGGGGGCTGCGGTCCCGCCTTCGTGCGCGGTCCAGATCTCGACGCCCGGGCGCGCCGGGTCGATGTCGGTGACGTGCATCGCGTCGCCGTGGCCGAGTCGCACGTTCGCGCCGGGGCTCGCGCTGCCCTCGGGCAGCACGTCGAACGAGCTGGAGAGCAGACTGCCGTCGTCGTCGATCGTCGCGGACCCGTAGACGAGTTCCTGCCTTCCGTCGGCATCGACGTCGGCGAAGCTCAGCGAGTGATCGCCCTGCGTGGTGAGGGTGGCGAACTCGGGATCCGTACCGTCGCGGCCGTGGGGCGAGTCGTTGAACGGGTTCGTCATGGGCACGTGGCCGCTGTCGACGAACCAGCGCTGGCTGAGGCTCTCGCCGTTCCAGTCGTAGGCCGCGATCGTGGCGCGCGTGTAGTAGCCGCGGGCGAACACCGCCGACGGGTGCTCGCCGTCGAGGTAGCCGACGCCCGAGAGGAACCGGTCGACCCGGTTGCCCGGCTCGATGCGGGCCATCGCGTAGTCGCCCCAGAGCAGGCCGTCGTCGCCGCGGCCCGGGTCGTAGGCCACGGTCTGCAGCTCCTCGCCCGTCGCGCTGTCGAAGACCGTGAGGTACTCGGGCCCGTCGACGATGAAGCCCTCGAAGTTGCGCAGCACGTTGCGGGTGCTGCGGGCGGGCGCGTAGACGTCGATGAAGGTGTCCACCAGTTCCTCGGCGCTCTCGCGGCTCAACGGGTACTCGTGCGTGACCGGCATGCCGAACGCCTCCTCGAGCGTCGCCGGCCCCTGGCCGGCGCCGTCCTGGGGGTGGGCGGTCCCGCCCGGGGCACAATGGACGCGGGGCTCCGCG
>NZ_WBIN01000015.1 GCF_009749385.1 Agromyces allii
CGGCGGGGGGGCGGGGGGGGCCCGCGCCCGCCCCCCCCCCCGGCGGGGGGCCCCCCCCCCCCCCCCCCCACGACCTGGGGGTGCTCGGTCCAGCCCTGGAACATCTGCACGAGGTGCTCCTCGTAGTCGGCCGCGCTCAGACGGTAGTCGTCGGCGTTCGAGTAGCCGGCCGCGACATCCGCCTCCGGCATCGTGATGTACGCCTCGCCCGCGACGGAGCCGTCGGCGGCGTACCGCACCGACTTCGTGCCGGGGGCGGTCTTCAGCATCGTCTCGGAGCGGCCGTCGCCGTCGAAGTCGTAGACGAGGAACTGCGTGTAGTGCGCGCCCGCACGGATGTTCACGCCGAGGTCGAGGCGGTTCAGCAGCGTGCCGTCGAGCTCGTACGTGTCGAGGTAGACGGTGCCCGTGTAGCCGACCTGCGAGACGTCCTTCGAGTTCGAGGGGTCCCACTTCACGATGTACTCGTAGGCCCCGTCGCCGTCGACATCGCCGACCGAGACGTCGTTGGCCGAGTACGTGAACGCCTCGCCCTTCGGCGTGATGCCGTCGGCGGGCTTCTGCAGGGGCAGGTCGTGGAACCCCAGCGCCCAGGCCGAGACGGGGGCGGAGGTCGCGAGCTCGACGCCGTTGACCACGGGCGAGACGGTGTACGTCGCGGCGGCGGTGCCCGCGGCATCCGCGTAGTTGGTGCTGTCGGTGACGGTCGCGACCTTCACGCCGTCGCGGTAGACCGTGAAGTCGGGGCCCGCGAGGCCCGTGTCGGTGGCGCCCGTGGCCTCGGTCGCGAGCAGTCGCCAGCTGAGGAACACGCCCTCGCTCGTGGCGACGGCGACGAGCCCGCGGTCGAGGGCCTCGAGCTGCGGCTTCTGTGCGGCGGGCTGTTGGCGGGTGGCTGCGGTCGAGGCGGCGGCCGTGGCTGCGGCCTCGACCGCGGCGGTGCCGGCGACCGGTTGCGCGGCCGCCGCCTGCGCCGAGCCGGCGATCAGGCAGCCCGCGGCGACGACCGCCAGGGCGGCGCGGAACGGATGGGTACCGAGATTCATCGTCGAATCCTTCTCTGGGCCTGAGCCCGTTGGATAGCGCTTTCCGTGCGTGACCGAACCTATCCCCCGTTCGAGGGGTGGTCAAGACTTCGGCCGAGAAATTGACACGATTCATCACGGCCCGTCCGATCGCGCCTCGAGCCCGCCCGATATCCTGAGACCGATGCCTGCCACCAGCCCTGCGATCGAGGACTACCTCAAGACGGTGTACGCCCACACCGAGTGGCAGCCCGACCCGATCACGCCGAAGGCGCTCGCCGACAAGCTCGGCGTGGCCCCGTCATCCGTCACCGAGATGGTGAAGAAGATGGCGGCCAACGGGCTCATCTCGCACGTGCCCTACGGTCCGCTCCGGCTCACGGATGCCGGCAGGGCCCGCGCCCTCTCGGTCGTGCGACGGCACCGGCTCATCGAGACCTGGCTCGTCGCCGAGATGGGCTACGCGTGGGACGAGGTGCACGACGAGGCCGAGGTGCTCGAGCACTCGCTGAGCGACCGCCTGCTCGAGGCCATCGACGTGCGGCTCGGCCGCCCGACGCGCGACCCCCACGGAGATGCGATCCCGTCGGCCTCGGGCGAGGTCGCGAGCGAGCCGTTCGTGCTCCTCTCCGAGGCGCCGACCGCACACGTCGGCCGGGTCATCCGCATCAGCGACCGCGACCCCGAGGTGCTCCGCGAACTCGAGCGTCGCGGCATCCGCCCGGGTGTCGAGATCGTGGTGACGGATGCCGCGGGCGAACCCGTGACCCTGCAGGCCGCGGGCGAGGCGGGCGAGCTGGCGCGCGACGTCGCCACCGCGATCTGGGTCACCGCCTGACGCGGCCGCCCTGCGCGTCACGCACGCCTGAGGTGGATTCGACGCCGCGAGGTCGGCTCGAACTCACCTCGCCGCGTCGAACCTCACTCGGGCGAGGCGGCACCGGGCGGGGCGGCCGGGCGGGGCGGGCGGGCGGGGCGGCGTGGATCCCGACCCCGATGCGGGTTCCGGCGACTTCCCTGTTAGCATCCCGCGGTGCGTATTCTCCGCCGGACAATGGTCGTCCTCCTCGTCATCGTGCTCGTTCTCGTGGCGGGGGTCGTCGCCGTCTACTGGTGGCAGCGGCCGATGCTGCTCACCGGCACGGGGTACGCGGCGCACAACGCCTGCGCGGTCACCGAGGTGGGCGGGCGCGACGACCCGGCCGCCGACCTGCCGCCGAACCCGCTCGTGCCGTACCTGCGGTACGCGACCGACGGCGATGAGACCACCGGTTCGCTCTTCGGCGTGCTCGCGGCGCAGCACGCCTGGTACGCCGAGGGCTTCGGCTGCACGCTCGACGGTGATCGCCCCGACCTCGGCACCGCGACGCCCGTGACCTCCGAGGGCAACCCGTTCACCGACGCCCCCACGCCGGCGGCCGACCCCGCGCTCGACGCGGCGGTCGCGCACGCGTTCGGCGACGACCTCCCGCCCGCCGTGGCGGAGGCGCTCGGCACGCGCGCCGTGGTCATCGCCAAGGGCGGCGAGCTCGTCGCCGAGCGGTACGCCGACGGTTTCGACGCGACGACGCCCCAGCTCGGCTGGTCGATGTCGAAGAGCGCGACCGAGCTCATGACGGGCATGCTCGTGAAGCAGGGCGTCGTCTCGCTCGCCGACGACGACCTGCGCCCCGAGTGGACCGATGGCCGCGCCGACATCACCGTCGAGCAGTTGCTGCGCATGACGAGCGGCCTCGAGTGGGACGAGACCTACGATCTCGGCACGCCCATCACGCAGATGCTCTACGGCGAGCGCGACATGGGCGCCTACGTCGCGGGCCTCCCCCTCGAGAGCACGCCGGGCACCGTGCAGGAGTACTCGAGCGGCAGCACGACCCTGCTCTGCTCGATCCTCGCCGAGCGCACGGGCCTCGGCGCCGACCTGCCGCGCCAGAAGCTGCTGGCGCCGCTCGGCCTCTCGTCGGGCATCTTCGAGCCGGATGCCGCGGGCACGCCGGTGTGCTCCTCGTACCTCTGGGCGACGCCACGCGACTGGACCGCGCTCGGCCAGTTCGCCCTGCAGAACGGCGAGTGGAACGGGGAGCAGCTGCTGCCCGAGGACTGGATGGAGCAGACGCTCACCATTCCCGACGTGAAGGTAACCGATGATCCCGGTTACGGCATGGCCTGGCGCGTCAACGTGCTGCCCGACGGCAGCCCCCGCTGGCCGAACCTGCCCGCGGACACGTTCTACGCCTCGGGCCACGACGGCCAGAAGGTCATCGTGGTGCCCTCCGAAGACCTCGTCGTCACCCGCCTCGGCTTCACCCCCGAGGCCGACGACGAGCCCTCAGAGGTGCAGCTCGTGGCCGACGCGATCGCCGCACTCGGCTGACGTCGGACGGTCGGGCGGGCGGGCAGCAGGCGGGCGGGCGTCAGGGCGGTCGGGCGTCAGGGCCTTCGGGCCGAGTCCGTCCGCTAGGTCGGCTCGGTCACGCGCACCAGGCCGCAGTTCACGCACGACCACGCCACCAGGAAGCGCTCGTCGTCGAGGATCTCGAACCTGAGCGGATCACCGCAGGTCGGACAGGCCCGCGGGTCGGGAGCGTGCGTCGTCATCCGGTCAGCCTACGTACCCGCCGATCGCCGCGCTCAGTCGTGTTCGCTCCGAAGGAGCAGCTTCGCGAGACCGGCGTAGGTGTTCGGCCCGGGCACGCCGTCGATCGGGCCGGCGTAGCCGCCGCGCTGCGCGATGCGCTGCAGGGCCTTCCACGTGTTCGGTCCGGGAACGCCGTCGACGGCGCCCGCGTATCCGGAACCGGTGAGCACGACCTGCACGCCCTTCCACGAGTTCGGCCCGAGCACGCCGTCGTAGGGGCCGAAGTAGCCGCCGATGCGCGCCAGCACCTGGAGCGCGGTGTTCGTCTCAGGGCCGGGCACCCCGTCGACGGGGCCCGCGTAGCCGAATCCGGCGAGCACGGTCTGTACGCCCTTCCACGAGGCGGGCCCCATGACGCCGTCGGCGGGGCCCGTGTACCCGCCCTTGGCGGCGAGCCGCTGCAGCGCGGCCCAGGTCGCCGGGCCGGGCGCACCGTCGAGGGCGCCGGTGTAGCCGTAGCCCTTGCACGTCTGCTGGAGCGCCTTCCACGTGTTCGGCCCAGGAACCCCGTCGTTCGGCCCGGTGTACCCGCCGGCCCGGGAGAGCCGCTGGAGGGTGATGCCGTCGGCGGCTGAGATCGAGACGGCTGCGTCGGCGTGCTCGGTGGCCATGATGTGCTCCTTCGTCAGTGCGGTTCGGTGGGTGTACTGATTCGGGTTCGTGACCAGCATGGCGCGGCGGGCGGCGCGCTGTCGAGGACTTCTCCGTGCTGCGCGACGGTCGCCGCGGCATCCGTTCACCGAACCGAATCGAAAACCCGCCCTCCCAAGAACGGGCATCGTCATGCACCATGGGGAGATGGGAGCCTCAGCAACCCGCAAGATCCCCGAACCGACCGACGAGCAATGGGGTCGGATGCTGCGCTACGGCGCACCGACCGCGACGCAGGCGGGTGACGTGCTGTTCGCCGCCGGCGATCGTTGGTACGACCTCGTGCTCGTCGAGTCGGGAGCCGTCGACATCGTGCGCGAGCCGCTCAAGTGGATCGAGGAGACGCGCATCGCCACGCTCGGCCCGCGGTCGTTCGCCGGCGAACTCGGCCTGCTCAACGGGCAGCGCGCGTTCCTCACGGCACGCGTGTCCGAGCCGGGCGTCGTGCACCGCATCGATCACGCGGCGCTCCAGCGCATGATGGCCGAAGACGACGAGCTCTGCGACCTCATGCTCCGCACGCTCTGGGCCAGGCGTGAACAGCTGCGCCGGGGGCCGGCCGCGTGGACGCTGAAGATCATCGGGTCGGGCCGATCCCGCGACGCGGTGGCGCTGCGGCGCTACGCCGAACGACTCGATCTCGTGCACACCTGGGTCGACATCGACGACCCGGAGGTCGCAACGGCGTACTCGAACCACGGCTTCTCGCTCGCCGACCTGCCGGTCGCGATCGTGCAGGGCGAGAACCTGCCGAACGCGACGCCCGGAGAGCTCGCCGAACTGCTGGGGCTCGCGTATGCGGCCGAAGACGACGCGACCGTCGATCTCGCGGTCGTCGGCGCCGGGCCGGCCGGGCTCGCCGCCGCGATCTACGGCGCCTCCGAGGGGCTGCAGACCGTGCTGCTCGACGCGGTCGCACCGGGCGGCCAGTCGTCGGCGACCTCGCGCATCGAGAACTACCTCGGCTTCCCGTTCGGCGTCAGCGGCGACGACCTCACCGCGCAGGCCTCGCTGCAGGCCATCAAGTTCGGCGTGCACGTCATCGCCCCGTGCGAAGCCGTGCGGCTCGACCCCGGCGCGGGCCTGCTCGAGCTCACGCTCGCCGACGGTGCGGTGGTGCGCGCCCGAGCCGTCGTCGTCACGACCGGCGTCGCCTACCGTTCGCTCGACCTCGAGCGGTGGAAGGAGTTCGAGGGAGCCGGCATCCACTACGCGGCGTCGACGCTCGAGCTCCGGCAGGTCGCCGGCGGCGAGGTCGTGGTCGTGGGCGGGGCCAACTCGGCCGGCCAGGCCGCCCTCGCACTCGCGGCGAGCGGATGCCGCGTGCGACTGGTCGTGCGGGCCGACGACCTCGGGCGGCAGATGTCGAGCTACCTCGTCGACCGCATCACCGAAGACGGCCGCATCGACGTGCACACCGGCACCCAGGTGACCGGGCTCGACGGCGGAGGCACGCTCGAACGCGTCACGCTCGGCGGTGCGACCGATCAGACGGTCGAGTGCCGCGGCCTGTTCTGCTTCATCGGCGCCGAGCCCGCGACCGAGTGGCTGGGCGGACTCGAGCGCGACGACGAGGGCTTCGTGCACACGGGCGCCGACGTCGTCGGACTCGGCAACGACTGGCGGGCGCTCGGCCGCATGCCACTGCCGTTCGAGACCTCGATCCCCCGGGTCTTCGCCGCCGGCGACGTGCGCCGCGGCTCCATGAAGCGCGTGGCCGCCGCCGTCGGCGAGGGGTCGAGCGCGGTCGCCTCGGTGCATCGGGCGCTCGCCGCTGCGGAGGTGTTCGCATGAGCGGGATCGAACGCGGTACCGACCGTGAGATCGACGTCGAGTCGGTCGGCGAGCTCGCGCCCGCGCCCACCGGCACCGGCTGCGACGACTGCATCGACGGCGGCGGATGGTGGTTCCACCTGCGCCGCTGCGTCGACTGCGGCGCCGTCGGATGCTGCGACTCGTCCATCGCGCAGCATGCCCGCCGCCACTCCGAGACGACCGGCCATCGGGTCGCGACCTCGTTCGAGCCCGGCGAGCACTGGTTCTGGGACTACGTCGACGAGCAGCCCGCGCCCGCCGTTCCGCTGAGCCCGCCGTTCTCCCGGCCCGAGAGCCAGCCGGCGCCCGGCCCCGAGGGCCGCGTGCCCGAGGCATGGCGCGAGCTGCTGCACTGACCCGACGTGAGAATGAGGATTCCTCACCCCTAGGGGTCACCCCTGATCCCGTCTTCCTCCCCTCGGAGCATGATCGGCCACGAGACCCGGATCCACCGGATCGAGCGGGCCGAGGCCCGCATATCGAGAGGAGTGGAACATGGCTGAGAAGAAGCCACCGGCAGGCGGGAGTCGGGTGCGCTCGACCCGAACCGCCAAACCGCCGGCACCGAGGCACTGCGAGGAGGCCGACGGCCCGATCGGCGGCACCGCGCTCATCGACGGGTTCGGATTCACCTCGAAACCCGTCGTCTGGGCCGAGGTCGACGGGCTGGCGATCGTCGAGGGCGACATCATCATCGGCACCGCCGACGAGGCGCGTGCCGTCGATGTCTCGCGTCTGACCAGCGACCCCGAGGGGGTGCTCCGCTCGGTCGGCATCAGCGGCGCCCAGTTCCGTTGGCCGAACGGACGCGTGCCGTACGAGATCGCCTCCAACCTGCCGAACCCGTCGCGTGTCACGAACGCGATCGCGCACTGGCAGGCGAAGACCCCACTGCAGATCGTGCCGAGGAACGGCGAGGCGGACTTCGTGCGCTTCGTCGACGGCGGAGGATGCTCCTCGTCGGTGGGCCGACGGGGCGGACAGCAGAACATCGTGCTCGGGTCGGGCTGCGGGGTCGGCAACACGATCCACGAGCTCGGGCACGCCATCGGGCTCTGGCACGAGCAGTCCCGCCAGGACCGCAACTCGTTCGTGCAGATCCACTTCGAGAACATCGAGTCGGGCAAGGAGTCGAACTTCAACCAGCAGATCAACGACGGCGACGACCTCGGCGCATACGACTTCGGGTCGATCATGCACTACGGGCCGACGGCGTTCTCGAAGAACGGGCAGCCGACGATCGTCGCGATCGCGCCGATCCCCGCGGGCGTCACGATGGGGCAGCGCGACTCGCTCTCCGCCGGCGACATCGCGGGAGTGAAGCTCATGTACCCGAACCTCGCCTGGCCGAAGACGGTGATCAAGGAGCACTTCAAGGAGGTCGCGAAGGACCCGATCATCGACGCCGGGGTCGGCGGAGGCAAGCAGCTCACGAAGGAGCACTTCAAGGAGGTCGTGAAGGAGCCGTTCAAGGAGATCCGCAAGGAGCCGATCAAGGACCCGATCATCGACGTGCAGAAGCGACCGGGCGACGAGGTCCTCACGACGCTCGTCGAGCAGCTCGGCGGCATCCGGCCGGGAGAACTCGTCACGAACCCGGCACTCCCGTTCGTCCTCGGGCGCGAGAGCGGCTTCGTGGGTCGCTTCCAGGCGGCTGCGGCCGCGCAGGCCGGGGTCGCCGATCCCGTGGATCCGACCGAGGCGGCCGCACGGCGCGCCGTCGCCCTCGCCGAGGCGGTGACGGCGCTCGACTCCGTGCGCGCCACGCTCGCGGCGGTCGCCGACGACATCGCCGCAGAAGCGGGACTCTGACGATGATCCTCGTGGTCAGCTACCCCGGAGACGACCACACCGCGGCCGTCGTCGAGCTCCTGCTCGGCGACGGCCGCGAGGTCGTGCTCCTCGACGCCGGCTCGCTCGGCAGCACGAGTTCGCTCGAACTCGGCTACGACCGCTCCGGCCCGACGGCGCACCTCGTGAGCGAGGCCGGCGAGTTCGACCTCTCCACCGCGAGCAGCGGATGGTGGCGGCGCCTGCGCACCATCGAGGCCGATCCGTCGATCGTCGATCCCGCGGCGCTCGGCTTCGTGCACAGCGAGACGGCCGAGGTCTTCGACGGCGTCGTCGCCTCGCTCGACGCGAGCTGGATCAACCCGCCCGCCGCCGACGCACGGGCGCACCACAAGCCGCTGCAGTGGAGCGTCGCGTCCACCGTCGGACTCGGCCTGCCCCGCACGATCGTGACCAGGAGCCCAGAGCGGGCGCGCGCGTTCGTCGACGAGCTCGGCACGACGGGCGTGATCACGAAGGCGTTCCTCGCCAGGGCGGACGCCTGGCGCGAGACGCACCGACTCGAGGCATCCGACGTCGAACGTCTCGACCAGGTGCGGTTCGCGCCCACGATCCTGCAGGAGTACGTGCCGGGTGTCGATCTGCGCGTCACGATGATCGACGGCGAAGCGTATGCGGCCGAGATCGACGCGACCGGCACGAGCCTGCCGTCCGACATGCGCATGGTGCTCGACGAGGCCGACGTGCAGGCGACCGTGCTGCCCGACGGGGTCGTCGCCGCGCTGCGGCACCTCATGGCCGAGCTCGGACTCGTGTACGGCGCGATCGACCTGCGCCGCACCCCCGACGGCGAGTACGTGTTCTTCGAGGTGAATCCTGCGGGGCTCTGGCTGTTCGCGGAAGAGCTCACCGGCCTGCCGATCACGGCCGCGCTCGCCGACGCGCTCCGCCGCAGGGATCGCGACCCCTCGCAGATGCGGGCGCGCGCGCCGCGTGACATGGTGGTCGCATGAGCACGCGATTCGGCACCATCGTCCTCGACGAACGGGCGACCCCGGGCACGGCGAGCGTCATCGTCAGCCTCGAAGACGCCAGCATCGCGGATGCCTCGTCGGTCCGTCTCGCCGAAGCGGTGCTTCCCGCGACGACGATCGTCCCCGGCGGGCGCATCCCGTTCGACATCGAAGCCGACGACGACCTCCCCGTCGGGGTCATCGTGCGCGTGCACGTGGACTATGCGGGCGACCGCGAACTCGACCGCGGAGACCTCTACTCCACGATCTCGATCCCCGCCGAGGTGCTCGGCGACTCGCCCGACCGGCGGGGCGAGGTGCCGGTCGCGGTCATCTGACGGCCGCCCCGCGGCATCCGCTGCCCTGCGATCTGCGGATGCCGCGGCATCCGCCCGTCCTGCGACCGTCAGCAGGCGGGGAGGTTCGCCCCATAGGCTGGGCGCATGGGACGACGCGAAGAGGTCGAGTGCTGGCTCACCGACATGGACGGCGTGCTCGTGCACGAGAACCACGCCCTGCCCGGCGCCGCCGAGCTGCTGCAGCAGTGGGAGGACGACGGCACGCCGTACCTCGTGCTCACGAACAACTCGATCTTCACCGCGCGCGACCTCTCGGCGAGGCTCCGTTCGAGCGGCCTCAACGTGCCCGAAGACCGCATCTGGACCTCGGCCCTCGCGACCGCGGACTTCCTGAAGTCGCAGCTGCCCGGCGGCACGGCGTTCGTCATCGGCGAGGCCGGCATCACGACCGCGCTGCACGAGGCCGGCTTCATCATGACCGAGACGAACCCCGACTACGTGGTCGTCGGCGAGACCCGCAACTACTCGTTCGACGCGATCACGAAGGCGATCCGCCTCATCGGCAACGGCGCGCGCTTCATCGTCACGAACCCCGACGCGACCGGCCCCTCGAAAGACGGCCCGCTCCCGGCGACCGGCGCCATCGCGGCGCTCATCACGAAGGCCACGGGCATGGAGCCCTACGTCGTCGGCAAGCCGAACCCCATGATGTTCCGCTCGGCGCTGAACAAGATCGGCGCCCACTCCGAGAACACGGCCATGATCGGCGACCGCATGGACACCGACATCGTCGCGGGCATCGAGGCGGGCCTCCACACGATCCTCGTGCTCACCGGCATCAGCGACCAGGCCGAGATCCAGAAGTACCCGTTCCGCCCCGACGAGATCCTCGACGGCGTGCACGAACTGCTCCGCAAGGAGCCCGTCGAGACCGAGCTCTGAACGACATCTCCGAGGAGGACGCCATGATCGAACTCACCGACATCGACCTCGACGACGACGGCGAGCTCAGCGCCGTCGTCTCACTGCCCGGCGACCGCCAGGCCGCGGTGCTCTTCGCGCTCGACGACGACGAGCGGTACGACGCCGCCGAGATGCTCGCGATCACGCAGCGCGCGCTCGTCCCGCTCACCGGCGAGGTGCTCGACCGCCTCGAAGACGAGATCGTGCACGAACTCGTCGACTCCGACTTCGAGGGCGACGCCGACGCCCCCGAGGCATCCGACTACGCGCTCCTCGCCGGCGAGCTCGACCTCCAGGGCGCGATCGTGTCGAGCGATGCCACCCTCGTGCTCGTCTACGACGCACCCACGCAGTACCCGAGCCTCGCGATCTACGCCGAACTCGACGGCGCGCTCGAGATCGAGGTGCTGAGCGTGGCCGAACCCGACGAAGACGACGAAGACGACGAAGACGACGAAGAGGTCGAGCGGGGCGACTGACCGGTCGGCCGCGTCGAGCCTCGGCGCCCTAGAGCCCTCGCCAGACGTCGGACTGCGCCTTGCCGCGATCGACGTCGAGCATCGCGTCGGCGGACTCGCGGTCGCGCGCCCGCGTCTTCTCGGAGCGGCGTCGGTTCGAGAACATCCACTGCGTGAGCCCCCAGAGCGCGGCGATGCCGATCAGCCCGGCCCAGAACGTCCAGTCCATGGCAGCCTCCTCCGGCGACGGGTTCGAGATGCTCGAATGCTACCGCCGCGACCTGCGCGACGGCTCCGAAGCCGGACGCGTGGCCGCCCTCAGGTGCGGAGTTCGTGCCGCACCGGCTTCACGTCGTCGGGCGCATCGGATGCCGCGACCCAGTCGCACGCGAACGTGCCGCGGTAGCCGAAGAGGAACCCGAACCGGTCGTTGCGCACCTCGAGGTCGATGCGGAACAGCCCGAGCTCGTCGTCGAACCGCTCCCGCAGGTGCGCGCGACCGCTGAACAGCATCGGGAACCGGAACGCGATCGGCCCCTCGTAGAAGCGCTGCGCCCCCGACGTCAGCATCAGGCCGCCCTCGTCGTCGACCGCGAGGTCGAGGTCGACGGCGAGGTGCTGATGCGTGCCGAGGTAGTCGACGACGCGCCCCTCGACCAGGATCATCGTGGCGTCGAAGCGCCGCCGACGCCCGCCGATGTCGTACTCGCGCACGAACGTCACCGTCTCGCGGCCGAACGGGTCCAGGTACGGATGGTTGTCGATGCGGAACGGCACATCGGTGCCGACATCGGGCACGAGGATGTTGCGCAGACGCCCGATCTGCAGGAACGGCACGGTCCACCACGGCCCGCGCCGGATCTCGCTCATGACCCCGCGCCCGATGCACGCCTCCCCGGAGTCGAGGCTCACGCCGAACCGACGCTGCAGCATCGGGTGCAGTCGCGCGAAGTCGTCGCCGAGCGCCGTCTCGAAGATGGAGGTCACGAGCCGGCGCTCCACCGGCATCGGCCGGCCCTCGGCCGATCGCCCCGCCAGAACCAGAGCACGCTGTGCAGCGGCCAGCGCTCGGGCTCCTCGCCGCGCTCGATCCAGATGCGCAGCCGGTCGAGGCTCCACGCCGTCGCCCAGGCCAACGCGGGCCGCACGACGAGATCGAGCGGGCCCCAGCCCGGCTCGTAGTCGTAGCCCGTGACGAAGCGCGTGCCACCGGCATCCGTCGTGTACCGCCAGTAGCCGCGCCCCGAGCGGATCGGCGAGAGCGGATCGGACGTCTCGAAGCGCAGGGCCGAGGTGCGCGAGCCGTCGGGGCGGTCGGTCTCGCCGAGGCTCTCGCCGACGCCGTGCACGGTGTGGAAGGGAACGCGCCGGGTGTACGTGAAACGCCGCGCCGCGGCATCCGTCGTCCACTCGTGCGCGGGCACGATGCTCGAGAAGCGGAGATCCCATCTGGCGTGGTCGACCGGGGACTGGGTCAGCCGCCAGACCCGTTCGAGGTCGGCGGCGATCGTCGTCTCGACCGTGATGCCCGAACCTGCCACCCGACGAGGCTAGTGCCCCCGTGCGCCATCAGGTGCGAACCATCGGGTGCGACCGATCGGGTGCGACCGATCGGGCCGGGCGTGCGATACGCCTCGGGCTGCTCAGGCGAGGCGCGCGACTGCGTCGGCGACGCCCGCCCAGAACCGCTCGACGTCGAGGTCGACCGCGATCCACGCGTTCGGCTCGCGCCGGAGCATGCCGTCGAAGTCGACGCTCGTGGCCCCGGTGGTCTCGGTGCCGGCGAGCTCGATGTCGAGGCGCGTGTGCCGCACGACGACGGATGCCGGGTCGGCGAGCACGGCGACCGCGACGGGGTCGTGCAGCGGCCCGTCGGGCATGCCGAAGACCTCGTCGTTGGTGCGGCAGAAGAACTCGAGCAGCTCGTCGCCGAACGCCGCGGTGCGCGTGCCCACTGCGGCGAGGCTGGCCCGCACGGCCGGCGTCACGAGCGCACGGTGCGTGACGTTGAGCCCGACCATCGTGAACCGGATGCCGCTGCGCAGCACGAGGTCGAGCGCCTCGGGGTCGACGAGGGCGTTGAACTCGGCGTACGGGGTCGCGTTGCCGCGCTCGGTCGAACCGCCCATCCAGACGATCTCGCGGATGCGCGGGGCGAGGTCGGGCCGGTCGCGCAGCAGCACGGCCACGTTCGTGATCGGGCCCGTCGCGATGATCGCGACCGGCTCTCGCGACGCCTCGAGCACGTCGGACATGAGCTCGGTCGCCGTGCGCGGGTCGAGCGGCACGGTCGGCTCGGGCAGCACGGGGCCGCCGAGGCCGTTCTCGCCGTGGATCCACTCGGCCGTGACGAGCGGGCGCACGAGCGGACCCGACGCACCGGCCGCGACCGGCACGTCGACGACGCCGGCCACCGACAGCACGATGCGCGCGTTGCGGCTCGTGTGCTCGAGCGGCACGTTGCCGCCCACCGTGGTCACGGCACGCAGGTCGAGCGCCGGATGCCCCGCGGCGAGCCACAGGGCGAAGACGTCGTCGTGACCGGGGTCGCAGTCGACGATGACCGGGATGCTCATGCGGGGCGCGCGATCAGGCGGTCGGGCCGGGGCCGGCGATCGAGCCGGTGATGGCCTCGCCGCCCGAGCGGTTGGCGAAGCAGTAGTACGTGCGTTCGCCCGCGGCCCACTGCGTCTCGTTCACCGGGTAGCTGCCCTGCACCTGCAGATCGGGTATGCCGGATGCCGCCGCCACGTCGACGATGCCCGCCGCCGTGCACAACGTGTTCATCTGCGCGCCGAGCTCGGCCTCGCCGGGGAACGGTGCCGCCTCGTCGCCGGGGAGCGTGCCGCGGTAGACGAGCTGAGCCGCGTGTGCGACACCGCAGTCGACGACCGTGTACTCGTCTTCCCAGGCGGAGGCGAACGGATCGAGGCACTCGCCGCCGAACAGGGTGTTCCACGCGTGCACGCCCATGGGCTGCGGCGCCGTCGGCTCGGGGGCCGGGGTGTCGGATGCCTGTTCGCTCCCGGTCTCGCTCGCCGAGGGGAGCGAAGCCGCGCCGCCGCCTCCGATGATCTGCTTGCCGAAGAAGAAGAGCCCGGCCAGCACGACGAGCACGAGCAGTCCGCCCGCGACCCAGATCAGGGGCTTGGCCGGTCCGCGCCCGCCGGAACCCTTGGACGAGCCGGAGCCGCCAGACGAGCCGGAACCGCTTCCGCCGTTGACGCCCGATCCGCCGCTCTGGCGGCCGGAGCCGCCGGATGCACCGAAGCCGTTGTTGCCTGCGCCGCTCCCGCTGCCGGAGGCACCGTTCGAGCCGCCGCCGTACCCGCCGCGACCGGTGCCGCCTGCACCGCCTGCGCCGCCTGCGGGAGTGCCGGATGCCGCACCGAAGGCCGCGAAGCCGCCCGACGCGGCGCGACCGGATGCACCGGCGCCGGCCGCCGCGAACGCGCCGGCGGAGCCCGCGAACCCGGCACCCGCGGCCACGCCGACCGGACCGGTCGGGGCGAACAGCGAGGCGAACGGGTTGTCGTCGGGCTCGTCGGCCGCGACGCGCTGGTCGGCCCCGGAGTACTGCTCCCACGGGTCGGCGGGAGCGACGGGCAGGCGCTGCGTCGCGCCCTGCTGCGCGAACGGGTCGTCGCGCGTCGCGTCGTCGGCGAAGGCGAACGGGTCGTTCTGGAACGCGTCAGTCGGCGCCGGCTCGTGCTGCTCGGGAATGACCTGGAGCATCGCGGTGGCGGCCGAGGGCTCCTCGGAGGCGCGTGCGGCGAACCAGTCGCCGTCGTCGTCCGAGTCCGTGTCGGACGCCTGGTCGAGCGCGAACGGGTCGTTCGAGGCGAACGGATCGTTCGAGGGGGTGGGCTCCACCTGCAGGCCGGCCGGCTGACGCATCACGCCGGCATCGTGAACCACGGCGACCACCCCGACCTCGACGCCGTGCACGAGGCGCTCGGCGCCGTCGGTATCCCGAGCGAGTTCCTGCCCGCGTCGGAGGCCGGTGCACGCTGGCCCGGCCTGCGCTTC
>NZ_WBIN01000016.1 GCF_009749385.1 Agromyces allii
GCCGGCGACGCCGGCCGCAGCCGCACCGCCGAACGCGAGCGCGCGCAGCGGCGAGCCCGCGGGCTCGTCGGCGCGGGGGTCGTCGGCCGTCGGGTCGGGGCTGATGCCCCACTGGTAGACGGGCTCCTCGTCGTCGACGCCGGGTTCCTGGTCGGCGGACCGCTCGTCGTCGGGCACCGCGGACCAGGCGCGCGCGGCGCCGTACTGGGGCACGAACGGGGCGTCTGCCCGACCATCACCACGAGCGTCGGGCTCGCCTTCGTCGTCGAACTCGAGGCCGAGGCCCGCAAGCCCGTCGGTCTCGTCATCGGCCTGGGAGCCGCCGAACGGCTGCTCGCCGAACGGCTGCTCGCCGAACGGCTGCTCGGCGAACTGCTGCTCGGCGCGCTGCGGAGCCGGCACCGCCCGGGGCGCCGCGAACGGCGTGGTCTCGGCGGCGAACGCGGCGAACCGACCGAGGTCGGGCTCAGGCGCGACGGGCTCGGGAGCGGCCTGCTCGAAGGCCGTCGCCGCCGCACCGCCGCCGAGCGCGGCGAGCAGGTCGTCGACCGGCTGCACCGGCTGCGGCGCGAGGGGGGCGGATGCCGCGGGCGCCGTCGCGAAGGCGGGGAACGGCATGCGTGGCGCGTCGGGGCCTGCCGCGGGCGTCACGGTCGGGAGGGCGCGCGTCTGCGCCGCGAGGAACTCGGCCTCGGCAGCGGCCTCGGCGGCCGCGTTGGCTTCGGCCTTGGCACGCGCCTCTGCCGCCGCACGCGAATCTGCAGCAGCCTGCGCCTCAGCGGCGGCCCGTGCCTCGGCCGCGGCCCGGGCGGCGGCGAGTGCCTGCGCCTCGGCTGCCGCCTGAGCTTCGGCTGCCGCCTTCGCCTCGGCAGCGGCCTGCGCCTCTGCTTCGGCGTCGGCGCGCTGCTGCTCGAGTGCGAGACGTTCGCGGCGCGTCAGCTCGGCTGCGGCCGGTGCGGCTGCGGCGTACTGGGGTTCGGGCTCCTGGAGTGCCGACCAGAGGTCCGCCTCGTACTCGGCAGTCGGTGCGGGCGCCACGGGCGTGAAGGAACTGCGGGCGACGCTCGGCGGCGCGAACCCTGCGAACGGCGACGCGTCGGGCGCGGCATCCGTCGTCGAGTCGAACGCGGTCGGCTGCTCGAAGGTCGGTGCAGCGGGCGCGACCGGCTGCGCAGGGGCGACCGGCTGCGCGGAGTCGACGGGGGCCTCGGGCTGCGACAGACGGCGGAACGCCTCGCGCAGGGCGTCTTCGGAGGTCAACGAGCCGCCATCGGGCTCACCCCAGGTGAGCGCGAACGGCGCGGTCGGGGTTGCGGGGCCGGGCACGACGGGCGGCGTCGGCTCGAAGGCCTGCGGTGCGGCGGCGGCGCCAGCGGCAGCGGCAGCGGCGTCCCAGGCGGAGGGCGCAGGCTCGGCGGACTGGGCGGCGCGCTGCTGGCCGACGGGCGGCTCGACGGTGAGCGGTGCATGCGAAGCCGGGGCCGGCGGGAAAGCGGGCGGGGCAGCCGGCGCGGCGGGCGTGTTCCAGGTCGGGAACGGCGACGCCGGCGGTGCGGGCGCCACGGGTGCAGCGGGTGCGGGTGCTGCCGGGGGCCAGGCCGCGGCGGGGGGAGCGGCAGCAGCCCCTGCCTGCCACGACGGCGGCGCGACGGGCAGCGGCGACACGGCCGGGAACGCCTGCGGATGGATCGGGGCGGCGGGCGCCTGCGGCTGGATCGGCTCGCCGACGACGGGCAGCGCGCGGGTCGCCGTGTCGCGAGCGGGCGGCTCGGCGAGCGAGAACCAGTCGAGCACCTCGTCGTTCCGACGAGGTGCGGGCGCCGAGGAGGAGGGCGACGGAACAGCGGGCGACGGGGCGCCGAAGGACGGAGCGGGCGCGACCGGGGCGGCGGGCGGCACGGGCGCGGCCGGCGCCGCGGGCTGCGCGAACGACGGCGGCGTCACGGAATGCTGCGGGCGCGGTTCACCGCTGCCTCCGCCTGCCGCGAGCTGCGCGAGGAGCCAGTCGGCGTCGTTGCCGCCCAGTCGGTCGCCCGACATCAGGCCAGGCCCAGGTCTTCCAGGTAGATCGCCGCGAGGTACTGCACGCCGGCGGCCTCGATGACCTCGCGTGCCCCGGTGGCACGGTCGACCACGACGGCGACGGCGACGACCTCTGCGCCGACCTTGCGGAGCGCCTCGATGGCCTTGAGCGGCGAACCGCCCGTGGTCGACGTGTCTTCGAGCACGATGACGCGCTTGCCCGCGACGTCGGGGCCCTCGACCTGACGGCCCCGGCCGTGGTCCTTCGGCTCCTTGCGCACGACGAACGCGTCGTACTCGAGGCCGCGCGCGGCCCCCTGGTGCAGCACGGCCGACGCGATCGGGTCGGCGCCCATCGTGAGACCGCCGACCGCGGCGACATCGGGGACGTCGGCGATGAGGTCGATCATGACCTGGCCGATGAGCGGCGCCACGCGGTGATCGAGGCTCACCTTGCGGAGGTCGACGTAGTACGTCGCCTTCTTGCCGCTGGTGAGCGTGAAGTCGCCGTGGAACACCGCATCGGCGGAGATGTAGTCGATGAGCTGCTGACGGGCGTCGGCGCTGCTGTGGGGGTCTGTGAGCGTCACCCGAATACTCTACGGCGCACTCGCCTGAGAAGAAGGTCCGTATTTTCGGGTTCAGCGGTCGGAGCCGGGGTCGTCGCGCCCCGCCTGCGCACCGGCATCCGCCCGTCGTGCCTTCGGGCGATGCCCCCAGAACGACCGCGGCGTGCCCGGCAGGATGCGCGCCCAGAACGGCGGCTCCTCGGCCTCGGTGAGCGCCGCGGGCACGTCGATGTGGAACTGCGCGATCTCCTCGGCCCCGTGGTGCACCACCCGGTAGAGCGCGGTGCCGATGAGCACGCCGAGCGCGATCGACATGACCGAGGTGAGGGCGCTCGCGAAGTTCTCGAGGCCCGCACTCGTGCCGACGGCCTCGGTGATGCCGACGAGTCCGGCGGCCCCCGGAACGAGCAGCCAGAACGCCGGAAGGAACGTCAGCTGCGAGGGGGCGCCCCGACGCAGGGTCGCGATCCAGAGCACGACGGGCGTCATCGCGAGCGCCCCGATGAAGCCGCTCACGGTCTGCCCGACGAGCGCGATGCCGAGTTGCTGCCCCGTGAACGCGACGAACAGGGTGAGCAGCACCCAGCCGAACGCGCCCCTCGGAGCCGAGAAGTGCAGGTAGTTGCCGATCGCGAACAGCACCACGCCGATCGCGGGGATCCACCACGGCAGGGTCGCGGATGTCTCGAGCGGCAGGTAGCTCGAATCGTCCACGCCGACGAGGGTGCCCGCGGCGAGGATGCCGAACGCGAGCAGCGCGAGCTGCACCAGCCCGAACACCAGGCGGGAGGCGCCGGCGACCATCTGGCCGGCCGCGAGCTCGACGGTCGCCGTGGTCAGCACCCCGCCGGGCAGGAAGGTGGCCAGCGGGGCGATGAGCAGCCGGATCGGGTCGCCGATCTCGACGTACGGGGCGATGAGGAAGACCGCCAGCGCGCACACGAAGGCCGCGAACACCGGGAACACGAGCTGCAGCGTCGGCGAGCGCACGAGCTTCAGGAGGCCGAGCACCGCCCCGAGTGCGAACGCGATGATCGCACCCTGCCACGTCGGCGCGAGCAGCAACGCGAGCGCGGTGGTCAGCACGGCGTGGCCGAACACGCGCACCGGCCACCCGAAGCGCTGGCGCATCGCGCCGATGTCGTTGAGCCGGTTGATGCCGTCGAGCGGATCGATCGCGCCGGCCCTGGCCGTCTCGATGAGGCGGTACAGCGCGGCGATCTGGTCGAAGCGGAACGACACGTTGACCGCCGAGCGGATCGCGACCCGGCCGTCTTCTCCGGCACCGGTCTCGATGAGCACCACGGTCGGCAGCACCATGACGTCGGTGTCGGCCCGCCCGTACGCCTTCGAGACGACGGCCATCGTCTCGCCGATCTTGTCGACGGACTCGCCGGCGGCGTTCATGCCCTGGGCGAGTCCCAGGAGGAAGCGGCGCAGCACCGCCTGATCGGCGACGACGTCGGTCATCTCTCCCCCTCGCGTCAGGCCGGCACGCGTCTCACCGGTTCGCGTCCGGCCGTCCCAGGTCCGGCCGTCTCGCGTCGAGGCTCACGGTAGCGCCGCTCCGCACCGGGATCGGCGAGCACACGCGGCGCATCGGCATCCCCCCAGTGCATGCCGATGCGCCGCGGACGCACGATGAAGGGCCGCCCGGCGGAGTGTCCCTCTCCGTGGGCGGCCCTGGACCCGGCGATGCCGGGGGTGTTCGCGCGACCTCTAGACGGTGCGCGCGAAAGTCTCGTTCGGCTGACGGCGGTAGCCGTCGCGGGCGGCGAGAACGATCGTGCCGACGATGCCGGCGACGGATGCTGCTGCGACGAAGATGAGCGTGGCCATGATGGTTCCCTTTCGAACGGTGACGGCTGAGTGATCGAGCGGATCGTTGCGCCGTTGCAACCCTTCGACATGTCCATCATCCTCCTCGAAACGATGCAGCACAAGCTCACAGAACTGCAATGAATATGTAGGCTGGCTACATGGATGTGAACCGGCTCGACCTCCTCCGAGAACTCTCCGAGCGCGGCAGCGTGACCGCGGTGGCCGAGGCGACCGGGCGCACCCCGTCGGCCGTCTCGCAGCAGCTGAAGGTGCTCGAGCGCGAAGCCGGCATGCCGCTGACCGAGCGCAGCGGCCGGGGGCTCGTGCTCACGAGCGCCGGCCACGCGCTCGCCCGCAGCGCGGCCGACGTCGCCATCGCGCTCGAACGCGCGACCGCCCTGTGGGACGAGTTCCGCAACCACCCGAGCGGTGAGGTCACGCTGCTGACCTTCCCGACGATCGGAGCCAGCCTGCTGCCCGGCGTGCTCACCGACCTGGCGAGCGTCGCCGGACTCGTGGTGCACTGCACCGACCTCGATCCGGAGCTCGCAGGGTTCCCCGACCTGACCTCCGACTACGACATCGTGCTCGCGCACTCCATGCCGGGCGAGCTGCCGTGGGGCGGTCGCGGACTCACGGTGGTCCCCCTGCTGACCGAGCCGCTCGACGTCGGCATCCCGAGCGACCACCGCCTCGCCGGGCGCTCCCACGTCACGAGCGCAGACCTCGTCGACGAGACGTGGCTCGGGGTTCCGCTCGGCTTCCCGTTCGAGCGCATCCTGCACTCCATCGAGCAGCAGGGCGGCAAGCGCGTGCACGTCTCGCAGCGCTTCAGCGACATGCGCATCATCGAGGCGTTCATCGCCGCGGGCCAGGGCGTGGCCTTCGTGCCGCGCTTCACCTCGGGCGCGGTGCCGGAGGGGGTCGTGCTGAAGCCGATCCGAGGCGTCACCTCGGCCAGGCAGATCGTCGCCCTCGTGCGACCGGATGTCGCGGAGCGACTGGCCGTGCGCACGGTGCTCGACGTGCTGACGGCCCGCGCCACCCGGCTCGAGCAGTCCTACGCCCACCCCTCGCGTGGCGGCAGCCCGACCGACTGACGCGGGCGGGACGCGGGCGGCACGCGACCGGCCGGCCTACCGACGAGGACGGCGCGACGCCTCTCGACGCACGTGGGGCACGACGGCGGCGCGCGACATCCGCAGAGCAGATCGTCGCGCGCCGCCGTCGTGCACTCGGCGTACGGGCTCAGGCGTTCTGGAGGGCCTTCGCCTTCAGCGCGTCGAACTCGGCCTGCGTGATCGTTCCCGAGTCGAGGAGCCGCTTGCCCGACTCGATCTCGGACGCCGCAGAGGACGACGACGAGGATGCCCCTGCGACCGTCCTGATGTACTCGTCGCTCTGCGCACGGGCGGCCTGCGCTTCGGCGAGCCGCCGCTCACCCATGCTGCGCCCCCGCGCGATGAGGTAGATGAAGGCGGCCAGGAACGGGAGGAAGACGAGGAACACCACCCAGAGCGCCTTCGCCCATCCGTTCAGCGTCGGATCGCGGAAGACGTCCACGATCACCGTGATGAAGATCCAGATGCACGAGATGAGCACGTAGAACCAGAACAGCCAGACGAAGAAATCCCAGAGGTTCACGGTGGTTCCCTTTCGATCCGGGCATGCGCATCACGCCCGCGTGAGCAGCACGGTATTCTCGCGGCCGCCGGCACCGCATCACCCCGAACGGATGACTCCGATCCGCATCGACGCCCGACGGAGGCCGGTGACGGCGACGGTGACGAGGCCGGAGGCGATGGCCGATGGCTCCCGCCGACCGGTGCCGCCCCGCCGACCGGAACCCATTGAGCCCCGAACAGGGGGCGGAACACCGGTGAGGGAGAGCGCTGCCAGTGGCATACTGACCGGGGGCCGACCGGCACTCGTCTGCTGGGGAGCGAGCAGCCTCGGCCGGCAGGGGGTGGGCCATGTCCGAACACGTGTCGTCGCAGTACCTCGTCGATCGACCCGACCTCCTGCGCCGGATCGACCTCGCGCTCGACCTGCCCCTGACGATGGTCGTCGCCCAGGCCGGCGCCGGAAAGACGGTGCTGCTGCAGCAGTGGGTCGCGACGATGCCCCGTGCGGCCGTGGCCTGGCTCGACATCGAGCGCGAGGACGACGACCCGATGCGGTTCTCCCGGCGTCTCATCGACGCACTCGCCGGAGCCGGAGCGGCCGTCGGCGGGCTCGAACACCTGGCGGCGCTGAGCCCGGGAGGACTCGGTGGCAACCTGCTCGACCGCCTCTCGACCGCGCTCGCGTCTGCCCCGCAGACGGTGATCGTCCTCGACGACCTGCACCACCTCTCGAACGGCGCACTCCTGGCCGATATCGGTCGCCTCGTCGCCTCGATCCCTCCGAACGTGCACCTCGTGATCTCGACGCGGGTCGATCCACCGATCGCGTGGAGCCGACTCCGCCTGCGCAACCGGCTGCTCGAGCTCCGGCAGTCGGACCTCGCGATGACGAGGCAGGAGTCCGCGGAGCTGCTCCGGCGCATCACCCGCAGGGACCTCGGCGCGGGCACCGTCGATGCGATCATGTCGCGCACCGAGGGCTGGGCGGCGGGCCTGCAGCTCGCCGGACTGACGTTGAAGTTCCAGTCGCCCTCACCCTCGGCGGACTTCGTGACGGAGCTGAACGGAAGCGATCGGCTCATCGCCGAGTACCTCACCGAGGAGGTGCTCGACGCGCTTCCCGAGAACTGGCGGATGCTGCTGCTCCGCATGGCGCCGCTCGACGCGATGACGGCCGAACTCGTCGACCATGTGCTCGAACGCACCGACGCCCGACTGCTCTTCGAACGACTCGAGCACGAGTCGATGTTCCTCGTGGCGATCGACCGGAACCGCAGCCGCGTGCGGTTCCAACAGCTGTTCCGCGACCTGCTCCGCTATCGCCTGCGCGCCGAGGATGCCGCAGAGGAGCGCCGACTGCTCGCCCGCGCCGCCGACTTCCACCTCGCACGCGGCGAGCTCGCATCCGCCGTCGAGTACCTGCTCAGGGCCGGCGACTGGCATCGCGCCCTCGACGCGATCATGACCCGCGGCAGCGAGGTCTTCGAACGCGGCGAGATGCGCACCGTGATCCGGTGGATCACCGCAGTCCCCGAACACGCCCGCGCCGAGCGCCTCGACGTGCAGCTCGAACTGGGCATCCTCGTCGGCATGCAGGGCGAGCCGGTGCTCGCGGTCGAGACGCTCAGGAGCGTCGCGAGCGACCCGCGCGCGACCCGCGGCGAGCGCACCATCGTCGACACCTGGATCTCGGCGACCGCGCAGTGGAGCGCCCGACCCGATGAGACGCTCAGGGCCGCCGAACGTGCCCTCGACGAGCTCGCAGACCCCGCCGGGTTCTCCGTGCCCGACCTGATGCGCCTCACGACCCCGACGCTGCTGCGCACGCTGGCGACGGGATCGGCCGGGCGCTCGCACTTCCTGCTGGGCGACCACGCCGAGGCCGAGGCGTGGATCGACCGGGCCCTCGCCACCGAGGGCGCGGCGTATCCGCCCTTCCGCATCGGGCTCCTCGGTTCGCTCGCACTGCTCCAGGCTTGGACGGGCCGCACCGTCGACGCCGAACTGCTCGCCGTCGAGGCGATCGAGACCGCGAACGCGGCCTCGCTGCTCGCGCATCCGGTCATGGCCGACGCCTACCTCGCGCAGGCGCAGGCGGCCTACGAGCACGGCCGAACGGATGCCGCGACCGCGCCGCTCGGCGACGGCGCCCTCAGCGCGAAGGCGAACGCCCGCACCCAGATGACGTGGATCGCGCGCACCCTCGCGGCGCTCGTCGCCGCGCTCGAGGGGCGGTTCGAGGAAGCGCTCGAGCTCACCGACCTCTCCGCGCAGGCGACCGCGCCCCCCGCTCCCCTGGTCTACGAGCGGCTCATCGCGGCCCGCATGAGCGTGCTGCGTCGCAGTGGCCGGCCGGAGCAGGCGCTGCGGCTGCACACCACCGATCGCCGCGGCATCCGTTCGGCTCCGGCCGTCGCGCAGGAGGCCGCCGCCGCCGCGCTCGCGCTCGGGCGATCCGAGACGGCCGAGCGGCTGCTGTCCGAACCCGTCGACGCCGGCGGGGCCGGGAGTGGAGCAGCGCACCCGCGGCTCGAGACCCAACGGCTCATGCTCCACGGATGGCTCGCCGCTGCCCGGGGCTCACGGCCGACGGCACTCGAGTTCGTCGAGGCGGCCCTCGACCAGGCCGAACCGGACGGGCTCACGGCGGTGTTCCTCGAGTCCGACCCGGTCGTGCTCGACCTCGTCGCGGAACTCGCGGCGGAACGCGGGGGCCTGGCCGAGGCCATCGTCGCACTGTCGCCGCACCGCGCACTCGCCGATGCCAACAGCGGGCTGACCGAGCCCCTCACCGATCGCGAACTCGAGATCCTCGGCTACCTGCCCGATCACTCGACCACGGCCGAGCTCGCCGGCAGGTGCTTCGTCTCGATCAACACGATGAAGACCCACACCGCCCACATCTATCGCAAGCTGGGCGTGAACGGCCGGAGCGCCGCGATCGCCAGGGCGCGCGAACTCGGCGTCCTGGCCCCCCAGCTCAGTCGCTCGGATCAGGCAGGTGCGTGACCGCCTCGATCTCGACGTTCAGGCCTCGCAGCAGGTCGAGCAGGCCGAGCAGCCTGGCCTGATCCGGCACCTCGCCCCGGAGCCTCGTCGAGCCGTCGCCCCTCGCGACCACGTCGAAGCCGACGAGTTCGTCGGTGATCATCGACCCGAGCTCCCCGCGCACCAGGATGTCGAACTTCTCCGCCCCCATCGGACCCTCCGCCCCGCACGAAGAGCACCTCGTGCTTCCTTGCTTCGAACGCGCCCCGGGGCGGCTAGATCCGGCGTCTGCGTCCGGGCGTGATGGCGGCGCCGACCACTGCGGCCTTCGCCACGGGTGCCGGCCCCGGTCGCACCGCGGCGCTGACGACGGCGGCCTTGGCGACGGGTGCGCCGACGACGCCGACCCGTCCGATTCGTGCTGGCCTGAGAGGCATGTCACGCTCCGTTCTCATCGAGTGCGTCATCGGCCTCGATGGAGGCGATGATCGCTTGGATCGGGATGCGGCCGTTCGCGATGAGCTGACCGCCGGCACGACGTGCCGCTGCCGCGAACGGCCCTGCCCAGACGTTCTCGTAGACGATGACGCCCGCGACACTGCCCGGATCCATCGCATTCGCGAGGTTGATCACGTCGTCGGCCGCGAGCAGCTCGGCGAGGTCGGCCTCGAGCTGCACGAGCGGGCCGAGGTCGCCTGCGTCCGAAAGCTCCACGGCATCGATGTCGCCGTTCTCGTCCTTCGTCAGGACGATCGCGTCGATGAGCCGGATGGTGCCGGCGTCCACGAGCCTCACGAGTTCCTCCGCGATCTCGCCCGTGAAGGTCTGGTGACCGGCGGGAAACTCGATGACGAGGTAGTCGACCGGTCCGAGGTCGTCCAGTGCGTGTTCGGCGATCTCAACTTCGGCCATCTCAACCATCCTCCGTGTCGCGTTCCGAACGATGCGAGTCCGCACCGTGGCTCAGGTTCCTCGCGACGCCGCGCGGGCGCGTCACCCGATCCGGATGATTCGGCGACGACGGGGCTTCGCTACCGTGTGCTCGCCGGGGCGTGGGGCGCCGCGGCGACCAACAGCCCTGAACTTGGAGAGATCATGAGACCAGATCGCCATGCCCGCACGATGCTGCCGATCCCCGATCGACCGGCTCCGGGGCTGACCACGTACGACGCCAAGGACCCCGACACGACGTATCCGCCGATCACTCCGCTGCTGCCGCCGGAGGGTGCCCCGAACGTGCTGATCGTGCTGATCGACGACACCGGCTTCGGAGCGTCGAGCGCCTTCGGCGGCCCGTGCCGCACGCCCAACGCCGAGAAGCTCGCCGCACGCGGGCTGGCGTACAACCGGTTCCACACCACGGCGCTCTGCGCCCCGACCAGGGCGGCGATGCTCAGCGGCCGCAACCACCATTCCGTCGGGATGGGCAGCATCACCGAGACGGCGACCTCGGCACCCGGCAACAGCTCGCTGAAACCGAACACGAAGGCCCCGATCGCGATGACCCTGAAGCTCAACGGGTACTCCACGGCGCAGTTCGGAAAGTGCCATGAAGTGCCGGTGTGGCAGTCCTCTCCGATGGGACCGTTCGATGCCTGGCCGTCGGGGGGTGGCGGATTCGAGACGTTCTACGGCTTCATCGGCGGCGAGAACAACCAGTACGACCCGGCGCTGTACGACGGCACCACTCCGGTGGAGCCTCCGAAGACACCGGAGGAGGGCTACCACCTGACCGAGGACCTCGCCGACCACGCGGTGAGTTGGATCCGCACCCAGAAGGCGCTCATGCCCGACAAGCCCTTCTTCGTGTACTTCGCGCCGGGAGCGACGCATGCCCCGCATCACGTTCCATTGGAGTGGGCGGACAAGTACAAGGGGCAGTTCGCCGACGGCTGGGACGCCCAGCGCGAGGCGACGTTCGCCAGGCAGAAGGAGCTCGGCATCATCCCGGCGGAGGCCGAGCTCACTCCGCGGCATCACGAGATCCCGGCGTGGGACGACATGCCCGCCGACCTCAAGCCCGTGCTCGAACGCGAGATGGAGGTCTACGCGGGGTTCCTCGAGCACACCGACCACCACGTCGGCCGGGTCATCGACGCCATCGAGGACCTCGGAGTGCTCGAGAACACGCTGATCTACTACATCATCGGCGACAACGGGGCTTCCGCCGAGGGCACCGTCAACGGCGCCTTCAACGAGATGGCCAACTTCAACGGCATGGCCGCGCTCGAGACGACTGAGTTCATGAACTCCAAGATGGACGAGTTCGGCACGCCGAGCTCCTACAACCACTACGCCGTCGGCTGGGCATGGGCGATGGACGCCCCGTTCCAGTGGACCAAGCAGGTCGCTTCGCACTGGGGCGGCACCCGCAACGGCACCATCGTGTCCTGGCCCGCCGGCATCACCGAGCAGGGTGGCCAGCGGTCGCAGTTCACCCACGTGATCGATGTGGCACCGACCATCCTGGAAGCCGCCGGCCTGCCGGAGCCGACGATGGTCAACGGTGTGCAGCAATCGCCGATGGAGGGCACCTCGATGCTCTACTCCTTCACCGACGCGGATGCCACCGAGCGCCACGACCTGCAGTACTTCGAGATGTTCGGCAATCGCGGCATCTACCACAAGGGGTGGAGCGCCGTGACGAAGCACCGCACGCCGTGGGAGCTGGTCGGCGGCACCGTTCCGGCCTTCGACGACGATGTGTGGGAGCTCTACGACGGCAGCGTCGACTACAGCCAGGCCCATGACCTCTCCGGCGAGCAACCCGATCGACTGCACGCCCTGCAGCGCCTGTGGCTCATCGAGGCGGTCAAGTACAACGTGCTCCCGATCGACGACCGCACGGGCGAACGCCTCAGCCCCGAACTCGCGGGCAGGCCGACGCTCATCCACGGCACGTCCCAGCAGTTCTTCCCGGGCATGGGGCGCCTCTCCGAGAACAGCGTCGTCAGCATCAAGAACAAGTCGTGGTCGGTGACCGCAGAGGTCGAGGTGCCCGAGGGCGGCGCGAACGGCGTGCTCATCGCCCAGGGCGGCCGGTTCGGGGGGTGGACCTTCTACCTGCACGAGGGGCGTCCGAAGTTCGTCTACAACGTGCTCGGCATCCAATCGTTCGAAACCGTTGCCGATGCTCCTGTGCCCGCCGGCAAGCACCAGGTGCGCATGGAGTTCGCGTACGACGGCGGCGGGCTCGCCAAGGGCGGCGGCGTCACGCTGTACGTCGATGGCGATGCCGTCGGCACCGGCCGCGTCGGGGCCACGCAGGCGATGGTGTTCTCGGCCGACGAGACGACCGACATCGGCTACGAGTCCGGCACCGCCGTGAGCCCCGACTACACGACCGCCACGAGCCGGTTCACCGGTCGCATCGAGTGGGTGCAGATCGATCTCGGCGACGACGATCACGACCACTTCATCGATCCCGACGAGCGGATGCGCATCGCGATGGCCCGCCAGTAGTCGGACATCGACAACTCCCCCGGCCGCCTGCGCCGGCGGGGCTAGACTGCCCAACCATGAGCGACGACGCCCTCCTGTTCGACGTGCGCGACGGACTCGCGCACCTCACCCTGAATCGCCCCGAGCGCCTGAACGCCGTCGGGCCCGACGCGATCGCGCTCTGGCACCGGTACGCCGGCGAGATCGCCGACCGCGACGACATCCGCGCCGTGCTGTTCGACGCCAACGGGCGCGCGTTCTGCGCCGGCGGCGACGTGCGCGCGATGTCGGAGCTCGGCGGCGACGGCACCTCGGCCGGGCAGGTCGTCACCGAACTCGCCGACGCGATCCACGACGGGCACCGGATGCTGCGCGAGAGCGCCAAGCCCATCGTCGCCGCCGTGCAGGGCCCCGTCGCGGGCGGCGGGCTCGGCTTCATGCTCGTCGCCGACGTCATCGTGGCATCCGACCGGGCGACGTTCGCGAGCCGCTACGCCGACATCGGGCTCACGCCCGACTGCGGTGTGAGCACGCTGCTGCCGGAGGCCGTCGGCACCCGGCGCGCGCTCGAGCTCACGCTCACCTCGCGCACGCTCTCGGCCCCCGAGGCGCTCGACTGGGGGCTCGTCGCCGAGGTCGTCGCACCCGAGGCGCTCGACGCCCGCGCCCGCGAGATCGCGGACGTCTGGCTGCAGGGCGCCTCGGCGGCCTACGGACAGGCCAAGCGCCTGGTGCGCTCGGGGCTCGGGCGCCCGTTCCAGGAGGCGCTCGACGACGAGGCCCGCACCATCGGCGCCGCGTTCGACAGCCCCGAGGCGGCAGCGCGCGTCGCCGCGTTCGCCGGTCGCAGCTCACGCGGCTGACCGCCGCCGCACCTCGTGCCGCCGCACGGGTCGCACGCTGCTCGGGCGAACGCGCGCCGCTCAGGACGGATTCGGGCGAATCGTCCTGAGCAGCGCGCGAATTCCTGATCGCCTGACGAGGCGAGTGAGGCCGTCAGTCGTGCTGCGGGAACCCCAGGTTCAGCCCGCCGTGGCTCGGGTCGAGCCACCGCGAGGTGACCGCCTTCTCCTGCAGGAAGAAGTCGAAGCCCTTCGGGCCGTACGCCTTCGCGTCACCGAACAGCGAGTCCTTCCATCCGCCGAACGAGTGGTACGCCACCGGCACCGGGATCGGCACGTTGATGCCGATCATGCCGACCGTGACCTCTCGCTGGAACCGCCGGGCGGCACCGCCGTCGTTCGTGAAGATCGCCGTGCCGTTGCCGTACCGCGAGGCGTTGATGATCTCGAGGCCCTGCTCGTAGCCGTCGACGCGCACGATCGAGAGCACCGGGCCGAAGATCTCGTCCTGGTACACGACGGATGACGTGGGCACCCGGTCGATGAGGGTCGGTCCGAGCCAGAAGCCGTCGGGCGCGCCGTCGACCTCCGGGTCGCGGCCGTCGACGACGAGCGTCGCACCGTCGTCGACCGCGACGTCGAGGTACCCGGCGACCTTGTCGCGGTGCTCGCGCGTGATGAGCGGGCCCATGTCGCACCCGCGGGTGCCGTCGCCGGTCGTGAGCCGCGACATCCGCTCGCTCACCTTCGCGACGAGCTCGTCGGCGACCGCATCGACCGCGAGCACGACCGAGACCGCCATGCAGCGCTCGCCCGCCGAACCGAAGCCCGCGTTCACCGCCGCGTCGGCCGCGAGATCGAGGTCGGCGTCGGGCAGCACGAGCATGTGGTTCTTCGCGCCGCCGAGGGCCTGCACGCGCTTGCCGTTGGCCGAGGCCGTCGAATAGATGTACTGCGCGATGGGAGTCGAGCCGACGAACGAGATGGAGCGCACGACCGGGTGCTCGAGCAGCGCGTCGACCGCGACCTTGTCGCCGTGAACGACGTTCAGCACGCCGTCGGGCAGTCCGGCCTCCTTCATCAGCTCGGCCATCCAGACGGCGGCCGACGGGTCCTTCTCGGAGGGCTTCAGCACGACCGTGTTGCCGGCCGCGATCGCGAGCGGGAAGAACCACAGCGGCACCATCGCCGGGAAGTTGAACGGGCTGATGATGCCGACCACGCCGACCGGCTGCTTGAGCGTGTACACGTCGACGCCGGTCGAGACGTTCTCGGAGTACTCGCCCTTCGTGTAGCCCGGCATCGCGCACGCGAGCTCGACGACCTCGAGGCCGCGCGCGATCTCGCCGGCCGCATCGGAGGTGACCTTGCCGTGCTCGCTCGTGAGGATCGCCGCGAGGTCGCCCGACCGGGCGTTCAGCAGCTCGCGGAACGCGAACATGACCTGCTGCCGCTTCGCGATCGAGGTGTCGCGCCAGGCCGGGAAGGCACGCGCGGCGGCCTGCACGGCCGCGTCGACGTCGTCGGTCGACGCGAGCCGGACGCGCTTCTGCTCGACGCCGAGCGCCGGGTTGTAGACCGGCCCGGTGCGCTCGGACTCGCCCGTCGCGGGCGCCCCGTCGATCCAGTGCTCGATGGTGGTGGTCATGATCAGTTCTCCCCTACGGTGCTCAGCACCTCGTCGTAGATCGACACGGCCTCGGCGACCTCGTCGGCGGTGACCACGCACGGCGGCACCACGTGGATGCGGTTGTCCTGCACGAACGGCAGCAGCCCGCGCTCGACCATGCCGGTCTTGAGGCGGCCCATCGCCGCCGCGGCCAGCGGCTCGCGCGTCTCGCGGTCGGCGACGAGCTCGAGGGCCCAGAAGACGCCCTCGCCGCGAACCTCGCCGATGACCTCGTGCTTCGAGGCCAGTTCGGCGAGCGCCGGACCGATCTCGGTCTCGCCGACGCTGCGCGCGTTGTCGACGACGCCCTCGGCCTGCATGGCGTCGAGCGTCGCGACGATCGACGCCATCGCGAGCGGGTGCCCCGAATACGTGAGTCCGCCGGGGAATACGCGTTCGTCGAACGTCTCGGCCACGGGGTCGGAGATGATCACGCCGCCAGCGGGGATGTAGCCCGAGTTCACGCCCTTGGCGAAGGTGATGAGGTCGGGGCGCACGTCGTAGCCGTCGAACGCGAACCACCGGCCGGTGCGGCCGAAGCCCGCCATGACCTCGTCGAGGATCAGCAGGATGCCGTGCCGGTCGCAGAGCTCGCGCACACCGGCGAGGTAGCCGGGCGGCGGAAGCAGGATGCCCGCGGTGCCCGGGATCGACTCGAGCAGCACGGCCGCAATCGACGACGGCCCCTCGGCCTCGATCATGCGCCGGAGGTGCTGCAGAGCGCGCTCCGACTCCTGCTCGGGCGTCGTCGCCCAGAACTCGGAGCGGTACAGGTAGGGCCCGAAGAAGTGCACGTGTCCGCGCGCGAACTCGTTCGGGATGCGGCGCCAGTCGCCCGTCGACACGACGGCCGCCCCGGTGTTGCCGTGGTACGAGCGGTAGGTCGAGAGCACCTTGTCGCGGCCCGTGTGCAGCCGCGCCATGCGGATCGCGTTCTCGTTCGCGTCGGCGCCGCCGTTCGTGAAGAACACGCGGCGGAATCCGTCGGGCGCTCGCCCGACGATGCGCTTGGCGGCCTGGCCGCGCGCGAGGTTCACGGTCGACGGCGCGATCGTGGTGAGCAGCTCGGCCTGCTCGCGGATCGCCTCGACCACGGTCGGATGCTGGTGGCCGATGTTGACGTTCACGAGTTGGCTCGAGAAGTCGAGGTACTCGCGCCCCGAATGGTCCCAGACGCGGCTTCCGCGCCCGCTCGCGATGACGAGCTGCGGGCTCTGCGCCTGCGCCGACCACGAGTGGAAGACGTGCTCGTGGTCGAGCTGCCTGGCGAGGTCGTCGAGATCGTCGAGGTCGTCGAGGTCTCCGGCGAGATTCTCGGTCATGGGCTTCGCTGCCTTTCAGGTGATCGATCTTTCAGGTGATCGATGCGGATGATGGATGCCGCGCCGCCGACGAGCTGCGCCGGCGGCGCGGCATCCGCCCGGCTAGTTGCCGCCCTCTTCGAGGGTGACGTCGATGGGCGACCAGTCGGCGCCCGTGAGGTCGAGGTCTTCGCCCTCGAGCTCGGACAGGGCCTTCTCGATGTACTCGTTCGACCAGGCGCTCGCCGGCGGCTCCTCGGTGATGAGGTGATCTCCGGCCTCGTTCACCGCGGAGAGCGCACCCGCGACGGTCTTGTCCCACGCGGTCTCGTCGATGACGCCGATGCCCTTGTCGGACGGCCAGATGAGCTTGTTCGTCTCGTTGACCATCCACAGCTCGTGGCTGGGGCCCCAGCCGGAGCCCGCCGCGATGGTGATGTCGGCGGCGTCCTGCGGGTTGGCCGCGGCGAACGCCCAGCCCTTGATGACGGCCTTGAGGAACTTGACCGTCGTGTCGGCGTACTCGGTGTCGCTCTCGAGGCGCTCGGTGTCGGCCCAGATGGCGTCCTGGAGCATGGCGCCCTCGGTGTCCTCATAGGAGATGACGTTGAAGTCCTCGGGCTGGTACAGCTCGCCCGTGTCGGGGTTCACGGTCTCGAGCAGCTGCGCGTACTCGTTGTACGTCATGGCCTGGGCCGCGTCGATGTCGCCCTGCAGGAACGCGTTCATGTTGAAGTCCTGCGTGATGATCTGCACGGTCGAGGCGTCGAGGCCCTCTGCGGCCATGGCCGCGAAGATCTCCCACTCGTTGCCGAAGCCCCACGAGCCGATCTTCTTGCCCTCGAAGTCGGCGACCGAGTCGATGCCCGAGTCGGCCCATGACACCTGCAGGGTGCCCGAGCGCTGGAAGATCTGGGCGATGTCGGTGAGGTTGGCGCCCTGCTCGATCGAGCCGAGCACCTTGGGCACCCAGGCGATGGCGTAGTCGACGTCGCCGTTGGCGAGCGCGTCTTGCGGAACGATGTCGCCGCCCGACGGGATGATCTCGACGTCGAGGCCCTCGTCCTCGAAGAAGCCCTGGTCGACGGCTGCGAAGTAGCCGGCGAACTGGCCCTGCGGGAGCCACTGGAGCTGGAGCTTGACGGGCGTGAGCGCCGAGTCGTCGGTGGCGTCGCCGCCGGAGCCCGAGTCTCCGGACGAGCAGGCGGCGAGGAGGAGCGCGGCCGTGACGGCGAACGCTCCGGCCGCGATTCCGCGGCGTGTGCTGTGCTTCATGTCAGTCCTTCCTGGTTCTCAGTTCGAGGACGCCCGGTGCGGGACCCCTCAGTGCGAAACGGTGGTGCTGGTGGTGGAGCGAGTGCTGGTGCTGGTGGTGCCGGTTCCGGTGGTGCGGTCGGGTTGGATGGTGCGGGTTCGGAGCACGAGCCGCTCGAGGCCGAGCGTCACGAGGTAGAAGAGCAGGCCGAGGGCGATGGATGCCACGACGTACGCCCAGGCGCGGGCGTAGGCGCTCGAGGCGGCCGACGTCGAGATGAGGCTCCCGAGTCCGCCTCTGGGTCCGCCGAAGTACTCGGCGACGAGGGCCGAGATCACGGCGAGCGACGACGCGATGCGGATGCCGGTGAGGATGAACGGTCGCGCGGTCGGCAGGGTCAGCGTTCGCAGGACCTGCCCGGGCGTCGCGGCGTAGGCGCGCATGAGCTCTCGGTGCACGGGCGTGGTCTGGCGGAACCCGCGCAGCGTGTTGATGAAGATCGGCACGAACGAGGCGATCGCGGCGATCGCCTGCCGGCCGAACTGGCTGTCGGCGCCGAACATCGAGTTCAGCACTGGCGCGAGCGCCACGATCGGCACGACCGCGAGCGAGGCGATGACCGGTGCGCTCATCTGGTCGACCGCGCGCCACCTCGCGGCGAGCGCGGCCAGGGTGATGCCGAGCAACGTGCCGACGACGAGTCCGATGAGGGCGTTCGTGCCCGTGATGAGCGTGGCCGACACGATCGAGTCCCACGAGGCGACGATCTCCTCGAGGATCGACGCCGGGCTCGGCAGCAGGTAGTCCGAGATGCCGACGACGCTCACGAGGAACTGCCAGACGCCCAGCACGAACGCACCCACCGCGAGCGGCGCCACGATCCGCAGCGTCGTCTCGGCGCGCGGGGTCAGGTGGGCGCTCATCAGCGGGTCTCCACTCCGCGTGCGCCGGCGGCGACCGGGGCGCCGTGCAGCGCCTCGCGCACGGCGGTGACCATCTCGAAGAACGAACGGTCCTCGCGCAGGCCGTCGGTGCGCGCGGCGCGGGCCGCGGCATCCGTCGTCGCAGCGTTCGACGCACCGAGCCGCATGGGCACGATCTCGCGGATGCGGCCGGGCCGCGGCGACATGACGACGACGCGGTCGCTGAGGAACACGGCCTCGGGGATCGAGTGCGTGACGAAGACCACCGCGGCACCGGTCTCGGCCGAGATGCGCACGAGGTCGGACTGCATCTTCTCTCGCGTCATCTCGTCGAGGGCGCCGAACGGCTCGTCCATGAGCAGCAGGCGCGGCTGCTCGGCGAGCGAGCGGGCGATCGCAACGCGCTGCTGCATTCCGCCCGAGAGCTGGTCGGGGTAGCGGTCGGCGAAGTCGGCGAGCCCGACCATGTCGAGCAGCTCCTCGACCTTGGCCTTGCGGGGGGCGGATGCCACGCCGTGCAGTTCGAGCGGCAGTGCGACGTTCGCGGCGACCGTGCGCCACGGCAGCAGTCCGGCCTGCTGGAACGCGATGCCGTACTCCTGGTCGAGTCGGGCCTGCGTCGGCGTCTTGCCGAAGACCGTGATCGTCCCGGCCGACGGTGCGTCGAGGTCGGCGATCAGGCGCATGAGCGTGGACTTGCCGCACCCGCTCGGGCCGATGAGCGAGACGAACTCGCCGGCCGCGATCTCGAGGTCGATGCCCTCGAGCGCGTGCACGAGGCCGCCGCGGGTCTCGAACACCTTGTTGACGCCGGCGACCCGAACGGCGGTCGCGGGGGCGGCTGCGGCGGCCGCCGGCTCGGGGGCGGCAGCGTTCTCGGGAGCACTCATGCGGCTTCCTCCGTTCGTCGGTAGTTCTTGAGGATCGCGCCGAGCAGCGCGACCGAGCCTGCGGCCACGAGCCCGAGGACGATGGCGCCGAAGATCGGGGCCCAGGCCTTCGCCGGGTCGCCGGAGGCCTGCCCGGCGAACTGGATGAGCAGTCGGCCGATGCCGCCCTGCAGGCCCGTGGAGACCTCGGCCACGACCGCACCGATGACGGCGTTGGCCGCGCCGAGCCGCAGCGCGGGCAGGAGGTACGGCACCGCGGCGGGAAACCGCAGCTTCGCGAGCGTCGCCCAGTAGCCGGCCGCGTAGGTCTGCATGAGCTCCTCGTGGATGCGGTCGGGCGACTGCAGGCCCTTGAGGGCGCCGATCGCGATCGGGAAGAACGCGAGGTAGCTCGCGATCAGGGCCACCGACATCCAGTCCTGCCACTCGAACGAGCCGATCTCGACGCGCGAGCCCCAGCTCTTGACGATCGGCGCGAACGCGATCAGCGGCACGGTCTGGCTCAGCACGATCCACGGCAGCAGGCCCCACTCGGCGAGCCGCCACCGCTGCATCACGAGGGCGAGCCCGATGCCGACGACGACGCCGACCAGCCATCCGGCGGCCGCGATGCCGAGGGTCGTGAGCGCCGCGAGCAGGATCACCAGCCACAGCGCCTGCGCCGAGGGAGACCTGGTCACGGGTTCGCCGAGACGCCCGATCATGTCCCACACGTGGGGCATCGCGAGGTCGGTCGGGCGCGGCAGCACGCGGGTCTCGCCGATCAGCACGCCGTCGGCGGGAGCGACCAGCTTGTACCCCTCCCACAGCGCGACGAGCAGCAGCACTCCGAGCACGCCCCAGCCGACCGCGGCGAGACGCCGGCGGGCGAGCGACCCGCCTCGCCGCGACGACCGGGCCGACCCGCCCGAGCGGATGCCGCGCGCAGGCGGGCCGCCCGCGGCATCCGTCGCCGGGGTCGTGCTGCGCACGTCGACGTCGGTCATGCCTTCGCCGTGATGTGCTCGCTCATGGCCGGGATGACCGTCTCGCCGTAGACCCGCAGCGTCTCCTCCTTGTTGTCGTGCTGGAGGTAGCCGGCGAACTGGTCGACGCCGAGGTCGGCGAGCTGCTTGAGCTTCTGGATGTGCTGGTCGGCCGACCCGAGGATGCAGAAGCGCTCGACGATCTCGTCGGGCACGAAGTCGACGTGGTCGTTGTCGGCCTTGCCGTGCGAGTTGTAGTCGTAGCCCTCGCGCCCGCGGATGTAGTCGGTCAGGGCGTCGGGCACCGTGCCGTGCATGCCGTACTTCGCGACGATGTCGGCGACGTGGTTGCCGACCATGCCGCCGAACCAGCGGGACTGGTCGCGCATGTGGCTCCAGTCGTCGCCGATGTACATCGGTGCGGCGACGCAGAACTTGATCGACATCGGGTCGCGCCCGGCCGCCTCGGCGGCGTCGCGGACGGTCTTGATCATCCAGGCGGCGATGTCGACATCCGCCAGCTGGAGGATGAAGCCGTCGCCGACCTCGCCCGTGAGCTTCAGCGCCATCGGGCCGTACGCGGCGACCCAGACCTCGAGCTCCGAGCCCTTCGACCACGGGAACTGCAACTGCGAGCCCTTGTACTCGACGCTGCGCGAGTTGGCGAGCTCGCGGATCACGTGGATCGACTCGCGGAGCTCGGACATGGACACGGGCTTGCCGTTCGTGACGCGCACGGCCGAGTCGCCGCGGCCGATGCCGCAGATCGTGCGGTTGCCGTACATCTCGTTCAGCGTCGCGAAGATCGACGCGGTCACCGTCCAGTCGCGGGTGGCCGGGTTCGTGACGAACGGACCGACCTTGATGCGATGCGTCTCGGCGAGGATCTTGCTGTAGATCACGTAGGGCTCCTGCCAGAGCAGGTGCGAGTCGAAGGTCCACGCGGTGCTGAAGCCGTACTGCTCGGCGAGCTTGGCGAGGTGCACGGTGCGGGAGGCGGGCGGGTTGGTCTGCAGGACGACGCCGAAATCCATGAGGGGCTCCGTTCGATGGGGGCGGTGGGGGTCAGGTCGGGGTCGCCTCAGATGAGGTACTGACTGAGCCCCCGCTTGAGGTACTTCCCGTCGCCCTTGGCGCCGAGGTACCGGTCGCCCTCGACGATGACCTTGCCGCGCGAGAGCACGGTGTCGACCTTGCCGTCGATCTCGTAGCCCTCCCACGCGGAGTGGTCCATGTTCATGTGGTGCTTCTTGCCCTCGCCATAGCCGATCGACGTGTGGCCGTTCGGGTCGTAGACGACGATGTCGGCGTCGGCCCCCGGCTGGATCACGCCCTTGCGCCCGTAGAGGCCGAACATGCGCGCGGGGGTCGTGCTCGTGAGCTCGACCCAGCGCTCGAGCGTGATCTCGCCCGTGACGACGCCCTGGTACATGAGGTCCATGCGGTGCTCGATCGAGCCGATGCCATTGGGGATCTTGCGGAAGTCGCCGAGCCCGAGCTCCTTCTGGTCCTTCATGCAGAAGGGGCAGTGGTCGGTCGAGACCATCTGCAGGTCGTTCGTGCGCAGCGCCTGCCACATCGAGTGCTGGTGGCCCTCTTCGCGGGAGCGGAGCGGCGTCGAGCACACCCACTTCGCACCCTCGAACGCGCCCCACTCGTCGCTGGATGCCCCGAGCTGGTCCTCGAGCGAGAGGTAGAGGTACTGCGGGCAGGTCTCGCCGAACACGTTCTGGCCCTTGTCGCGCGCCCAGGCGAGCTGCTCGACGGCCTGCTTCGCGCTCACGTGCACCACGTAGAGCGGGGCGCCGGTGAGCTTCGCGAGCATGATCGCGCGGTGCGTCGCCTCTTCCTCCATCTCCCAGGCGCGAGCGATGCCGTGGTAGTACGGGTCGGTGTTGCCGGCGTCGACGAGCTGCTGGGCGAGCACGTCGATCGCCGGCCCGTTCTCGGCGTGCATCATCGTCATCAGGCCCGTGTCGCGCGAGACCTGCATGGCCTTCAAGATCTGCGCGTCGTCGGAGTAGAAGACGCCCGGGTAGGCCATGAACAGCTTGAAGCTCGAGATGCCCTCGTCGGGCAGTCGCCTCATCGCGGCCAGCGAGTCGGCGTTCACGTCGCCGACGATCTGGTGGAACCCGTAGTCGATCGCGCAGTTGCCGCCGGCCTTCTCGTGCCACGCGGCGAGGCCGTCTTCGATGCGCTGGCCGTAGGTCTGCACCGCGAAGTCGATGATCGACGTCGTGCCGCCGTGCGCGGCCGCCCGCGTTCCGGTCTCGAACGTGTCGGAGGCCTCGGTGCCGCCGAACGGCAGCTGCATGTGGGTGTGCGCGTCGATGCCGCCCGGGATCACGTACTTGCCGGTGGCGTCGATCACGCGGTCGACGGATGCCGCGACATCCGTTCCGAGCAGGGTGCTGCCCGGGGCGAGCACCGCGCGGATCGTCTCGCCGTCGACGAGCACGTCGGCCGCCGCGCGCCCCGTGGCGCTGACGACGGTGCCGCCGGTGATGAGGGTGGTGGTCATGGCGTCTCCCCTTACGGCTTCGCGATCTTCGCGTACGAGTCGGGCCGACGGTCGCGGTAGAACTGCCAGTCGTCGCGCATCTGCTGCACCATGTCGAGGTCGAGGTCTCGCACGAGGATCTCCTCGTCGGTGCCGGAGCCGCGTTCGCCGACGAAGTTGCCGCGGGGGTCGATGACCTGGCTCGTGCCGTAGAAGTCGACGGCGAGGTCGCCGTACTCGTTGTCTTCGCGGCCGACGCGGTTCGGCTGGAGCACGAAGTAGCCGTTCGCGACGGCGGCGCACGGCCCCTCGACCTCCCAGAGGCGGTTCGAGAGTCCGGGCTTCGTGGCGTTCGGGTTGAAGACCATGTGCGCGTCGTTCAGGCCGAGCTCGCGCCACCCCTCGGGGAAGTGCCGGTCGTAGCAGATGTACATGCCGACGCGGCCGACGGCGGTGTCGAAGACCGGATAGCCGAGGTTGCCGGGGCGGAAGTAGAACTTCTCCCAGAAGCGGTCGAGGTGCGGCAGGTGGTGCTTGCGGTACTTGCCGAGGATCGTGCCGTCGGCGTCGACGAGCACGGAGGTGTTGTAGTAGACGCCGGTCTCGGCCTCTTCGTAGATCGGCAGCACCATGACGGTGCCGAGTTCCTTCGCGAGGTCGGCGAAGCGCTGCACGATCGGGCCCTCGGCCGATTCGGCGAAGCGGTAGTACTTCTGGTCCTGCGTGATGCCGAAGTACGGCCCGTAGAACAGCTCCTGGAAGCAGACGACCTGCGAACCCTGCGCCTTCGCGTCTCGGGCGAACTGCTCGTGCTTGTCGAGCATGGACTCCTTGTCGCCGGTCCACGTGGTCTGCGTGATGGCCGCTCTGACGATCGTCATGAATGTCTCCTGAGTCGGGCGGCGCCGTTGCCGTTCACTCGAGGATCGCCTGGCGTGGTGCTCGTGTCAGGTGTTCATCGGGTGCTGCTGCGACGCCGAGATGTACCGATGGAACTGCCGGTGGAACTGCCGAACGGATTGCGCGAGACCGGGCTTGTGGCCCGTTCTGTTATTGTTCGGCTTGAACATTTCTCTTCTGTTTCACTCTGTGACGCTGTGGTTAAACATCCTGTCCCTCGCGCACGCTGGAGGCAATGGTGGTGTCAGGTATTCGTGTGGATGCCGTTCGACTGATCGACCTCGCCGAGTTCGCCGACTCCTCGCCGCGCAGCATCGCCGCGGCGGTCGCCCGGCTCGTGAACGCGGGCGAGCTCGCAGCCGGCGAACGGCTGCCGACGGTGCGCGAACTCGCGGCCGAACTCGGCGTGAGCCCAGCGACGATCAGCCAGGCCTGGCAGGCGCTCGCACGCGCCGGCCTCATCGAGAGCCGCGGCCGAGCCGGCAGCTTCGTACGCGGTGCGGCCTCCGCCCGACTCGCGCCGCGCATGCGCGGCATGGCGGCCCCCGACGACCCCGTGCGCCTCGACCTCTCGCGCGGCACGCCCGACCCGCTGCTGTTGCCGGCCCTCGGTCCGGCGCTCTCGCGCGTCTCGGCCAAGGCCGAGACCGGCAGCTACCAGGCCGAGCCCGTGATCCCTGCGCTCGCGCGGGTGCTGCGCGACTCCTGGCCGAGCGACGCCGAGGCGATCATGGTCGTCGACGGCGCGCTCGACGCGATCTCGCGCACGCTCGAGCAGGTCGTGCGCTTCGGCGACCGCGTCGTCGTCGAGAGCCCCGGATTCCCGCCGTTCCTCGACCTCCTCGAGGTGCTCGGCGCGGTGCCGGTGCCCGTGCGGCTCGACGAGAGCGGCATGCGCCCCGAGTCCCTCGCCGCCGCGCTGCGCAAGCGGCCCGTCGCCGTGCTGCTGCAGCCGCGAGCCCAGAACCCCACCGGCGCGTCGATGACGCCCGCCCGCGCCGAGGCCCTCGCCCGCACGATCGAGGGCGCCGAACGCGTCGACGACCTTGTCGTCATCGAGGACGACCACTCGGGGCTCATCTCGATCGAGGGTGACGTGACCCTCGGCACCTGGCTGCCCGACCGGGTCGTGCACGTTCGCAGTTTCTCGAAGTCGCACGGCCCCGACCTGCGCATCGCCGCCCTCGGCGGCCCCCGCGACCTCGTCGAGCACATCGCCGGCCGCCGCATGCTCGGCCCCGGCTGGACCTCGCGCATGCTGCAGACGATCCTCCTCGACCTGCTCGTCGACGGCACCGCGATCAACACCGTCACCGAGGCCCGCCGGCAGTACTACACGCGCCAGCGCACACTCGGCGACGCACTCCGATCCCGCGGGGTCGCCGCAGCGCCCGCAGACGGCATCAACCTGTGGATGCCGGTGCTCGGCGAGCGATCCGCGCTCGTGCAGCTGGCGGCGGCCGGCATCAGGGTCGCGGCGGGCACGCCGTTCCTCGCGGCATCCGACGCGACGGACGCCGCGAACGGCATGCGCCAGCGCGCCGGAGGCGACTTCGTGCGGGTCACCGTCGGCGCGGTGCGCGAGAACGCCGACGCCGTGGCCGACGACCTCGCCTCCGCCGCGACGCACCTCGCCGCCGGCGGCTACTGAGGCCCACACGGCGAGGGGCTGCGATAGTCTGCCCCCGAATGCGGTCGCATGGGGGGAGTCCGGATGACCGACTCGACGAGCACGACGGCGGACGCGGCATCCGTGGCACCGAACCCGACGCAGCCATCGGCGAGCGCGCCACCGAGGGCGACGCCGTCGGATGCCGCACCGGCCGCACCGTCACGCGCCCGCAGGGTGTTCAGGTTCCTCGGGCGGGTGCCGTTCACGATCGCGCTGCTGGCGACGCTCATCGTCGTGGGCATCCTCGTCGGCGGCTTCACCTCGCCCATCACCGAGGCCGACTGGTACGAGACGTTCGCCTACGGGGCGCCGTCCTTCGCCGACGGACGCTGGTGGACGACGCTCACCGGCACCTTCCTCGTGGCGCAGCCCATCGGCTACCTCGTATTGCTGCTCACGGCGGCCGGCGTCGGGTGGCTCGAGTTCCGGCGCGGCACCGGCCGGGCCGCCGCCTACTTCTTCGGCGGGCAGGCGCTCGCGGTCATCGGCTCGGCGATCGTCATCGCGGGCTTCGCCGAGATGGGCTCGCACTGGGCCGAGGCGCTCGTCACACAGGTCGACGTCGGTCCGTCGGGCGGCGTGTTCGCATGCATCGCCGCGGCCTCGGCGAGCCTCTGGTCTCCGTGGCGCGGTCGCGCGCTGCTCATCCTCACGGCCTTCACGCTCGTGAGCGTGCTCTTCCTCGGCACCGTCGCCGACGTCGAGCACGCGATGGCCGTCGGCATGGTGCTGCTCATCAACGCCGGCTCGTTCAGCAAGCCGACCCTGCGCGAGCAGCGGTACGTCGCCTTCGTCATGATCATCGCGCTCACCGTCGTGCAGATCGTGGCATCGATCGTGCCGACGTACGGTCCGTTCGGCATGACCCACGTCGGCGGCACCGATGTCTTCGACGTGCTATTCGATACCGTCATCGCGGTGATCGTCGCGACCGGGCTGCGCGGCGGGTACCGGGCGGCCTGGGTCGTCGCCGTGATCCTCGCCTCCCTCAACGTGCTCGTCGGCGCCTTCTCGGTCTTCGTCATCGCCCACCCCGAACTGTTCGGTGGGCCCACCGCCTACGACGAGCGCGAGGGGCTGGCGTTCGCCGCGGCATCCGGATTCCTGTGGGCCGTGATGCTGGTGTGGCTCGTGGCGTGCGCGCGCGCGTTCCGGGCTCGGCTGCGTCGGCGCCTGAGCGGCGACCGCGGCGCCGACCGACCCGGCGCCCGACTCGACGAGGTACGGCACGTGGTGCAGACGGCCGGCGGCGGCGCCCTCTCTTGGATGGCCACTTGGCGCGACAACCGGCACTACTTCGGCTCCGACCCCGAGACGGTCGTCGCCTATCAGACGCACCAGGGCGTCGCGCTCGTGCTCGGCGATCCGATCGCCGCGCCGGAGAAGCTCGGCGAGACGCTCACGGAGTTCATCGACACGGCCGAGCGGGCCGGGTTCGTGGTGTGCGTGTTCGGCGCCGACAGCGCGGCGCGCGACGCGCTCCCCGAGGGGTGGCACGCCCTGCAGGTCGCCGAGGACACGATCGTCGACCTGCCCGGCCTCGAGTTCACGGGCAAGAAGTGGGGCGCGGTGCGCACGGCGCTGAACCGCGGCGAGCGCGACGGCGTGCGGTTCCGGCTCGCGTCGCTCGCGACCGAGCCGCGATCGGTGCGCGCGCAGATCTCCGAGATCTCCGAGCAGTGGGTCGGCGACAAGGGCTTGCCCGAGATGCGCTTCACGCTCGGCTCGATCGACGAGGCCCTCGACCCCGCCGTGCGCATGGCGATCGCGGAGTCCGCCGACGGCACCGTGCAGGGGTTCCTGAGCTGGCTGCCGGTGTACGCACCAGGCGGGCGCGTGCGCGGATGGACGCTCGACCTCATGCGTCGTCGCGACGGCGGCGCGTTCCCGCCCGTCATGGAGTACCTGATCGGGTCGTCGGCGCTCGCCTTCCGCGACGAGGAAGCGGAGTTCCTCTCGCTCTCCGGCGCTCCCCTCGCCCGCTCGGACTCGCCCGACGACGAACGGCAGATCGAGGTGATCCTCGACAAGCTCGGCGGCATCCTCGAGCCGGCCTACGGCTTCCGCTCCCTGCACCGGTTCAAGCAGAAGTTCAACCCGCGCGGCGAGCCCATGTACCTGCTCTACCGCGACGGTGCAGACCTCGCGCGCATCGGCGTCGGCCTCGTGCGCGCCTACCTGCCCGACGCGTCGGTGCCGCAGCTCGTGCGCGCCGGCCTCTCGATCGGCAAGTAGGCCGAATCAGCGGCGGGCGGATGCCGCGGCTCGCCGCGTCCGCAACCGCATCGCCGCTGCGCCGAGGAGCAGCAGCCCGAGGGCGACGAGCGTTGCCGGCATCGACTCGACACCGGTCGAGGCGATCGAGCCGCTCGTCGATCCCCCGCCCGTGCCGCCGGTACCGCCCGTCGAGCCGCCTCCCGGCGTCGTGCCCGGATCGGTCGGACCGCCGGTGGGCGGCGGCTCCTCGCCATCAGGCTCCTCACCCTCGGTGACCGTGATGGTGAACGAGTCGGTGGCGACCGCGAAGAGCACGATCTCCTCGGCGGGCGCCGAATCGGTCGCGGTGCAGGTCACCGTCGTGACACCGACCGGGAAGAAGTCGCCGGAGTCCGCGTCGCAGTCGACGATGACCGGGGCGACGCCACCGGTGGTCGTCGGCGGATCGAAGTCGACGGTGTCGCCGGTCTCGCCGAAGGGCACCTCGACGACGATGTCGTCGGGCGCCGTGATCGTGAGCGGTGCGGGCGGGAGGCCTTCCTCGAACGTGACCTCGTTGTCCTCGGAGGTCGACGCCTCACTCGGGTTCGACGCGGCATCCATCGCGGCGCCGGCAGCCACCTCCGCGATCACGAGACCATCGGCGGACATGCCCGACACCTCGACCGTGTAGCTGGCGCCCGCACCGGACACCACGGCCGTCGTCGGATTCGCCGACCCGCTCAACACCACATCGGAGTTCGTGAACCCGGTGACTGGCTCGCTGAACTCCACCTCGAACACGATCGGCGAGGTGCCCGTCGGGTCGGCCTGCGCCGCGCCCTGCTCGATCGTCACCGTGGGGGCCGTCACGTCGCCCTCGTCGTACTGGAACGTGACCTCGTTGTCCTCGGAGGTCGACGCCTCACTCGGGTTCGACGCGGCATCCATCGCGGCGCCGGCAGCCACCTCCGCGATCACGAGACCATCGGCGGACATGCCCGACACCTCGACCGTGTAGCTGGCGCCCGCACCGGATACGGCGGCCGTCGTCGGGTTCGCCGACCCGCTCAACACCACGTCGGAGCTCGAGAGCCCGGTGACGGGCTCGCTGAACTCGACTTCGAACACGATCGGCGAGGTACCCGTCGGGTCGGCCTGCGCCGCGCCCTGCTCGATCGTCACCGTGGGCGCCACTTCGTCGAGGCCGGTGAACGTCACCTCATTGTCGACAGAGGTCGACGCCTCGCTCGGGTTCGACGCGGCATCCATCGCGGCGCCGGCAGCCACCTCCGCGATCACGAGGCCGTCGGCGGACATGCCCGACACCTCGACCGTGTAGCTGGCTCCGGCTCCGGACACGGCCGCGGTCGTCGGATTCGCCGACCCGCTCAACACGACGTCGGAGCTCGAGAACCCGGTCACCGGCTCGCTGAACTCGACTTCGAACACGATCGGCGACGCGGTCGTCGGATCCGCCTGGGCGGCCCCCTGCTCGATCGTCACCGTGGGCGCCACCTCGTCGATCCCGGTGAACGTGACTTCGTTGTCCACGGAGGTCGACGCCTCGCTCGGGTTCGACGCGGCATCCGTTGCGGCGCCCGCCGCGATCTCCGCGATCACGAGCCCGTTCGCGCTCATGCCCGACACCTCGATCGTGTAGCTCGCTCCGGTTCCGGACACGGCCGCGGTCGTCGGGTTCGCCGACCCGCTCAACACCACGTCGGAGCTCGAGAACCCGGTCACCGGCTCGCTGAACTCGACTTCGAACACGATCGGCGAGGTGCCCGTCGGGTCGGCCTGCGAGGCGCCCTGCTCGATCGTCACCGTGGGCGCCACCTCGTCGATCCCGGTGAACGTCACCTCGTTGTCGACAGAGGTCGACGCCGCACTCGGGTTCGACGCGGCATCCATCGCGGCACCCGCCGCGATCTCCGCGATCACGAGCCCGTTCGCGCTCATGCCCGACACCTCGACCGTGTAGCTCGCTCCCGTTCCGGACACGGCCGCGGTCGTCGGGTTCGCCGACCCGCTCAGCACCACGTCGGAGCTCGAGAGCCCGGTCACCGGCTCGCTGAACTCCACCTCGAACACGATCGGCGACGCCCCCGTCGGGTCGACCTGCGCCGCCCCCTGCTCGATCGTCACCGTGGGGGCGATGGTGTCCTCGGTCTCGTCGTCGATGATCGTCACTGTCGCGGAGCCATCGGTGATCGCCACGTCGAACCCGGGCGGGTCGGCCGGCACGCCGTCGATGATGATCTGGTAGGTCTCACCCGGATCGAGGTCGAGGTCCTGCAGGGCGTCCACCGGAATGTCGATCGACGCCGCGTCGGCCGGCACCGGGAAGGCGACCGAGTTGATCGGCGTGAAGTCGGCGGCGGTCGTCGGGGCGACCACCTGCGTCGACACCGTCACCGAGAACGCCGGATGCGCGGCCGGCGACACCGCCAGAGGTACGGTGGTCGCTGCGCCCTCCGCCACCGCGACGTCGGTCGGCAGCGAGAGCTCGAGCAGTGCGTCGGGCACCTCGTCGTCGATGATCGTCACCGTGGCCGACCCATCGGTGATGGCCGCGTCGAATCCCGCCGGGAAGGGCGGGTCGGCCGGGAATCCGTCGATCGTCACGGTGTAGGTCTCGCCCGGATCGAGGTCGAGGTCCTGCAGGGCGTCCACCGGAATGTCGATCGACGCCGCATCCTCGGGCACGGTGAAGGACTGCGCCGCGATCGGGGTGAAGTCGGCCGCACCGGTCGGCGGCACGGCGGTCGTCGAGATCGTGACGTCGAAGGCCGGATGCGTCGTGGGCGACACCGTGAGCGGCACCGTGGTCGCGCCGCCCTCGGGCACCGAGACATCCGTCGGCAGCGACACCTCGATGGTCTCGCCGTCGCCGACCTCGACGACGACCTTCTCGACCGTCGGGAAGTCGTTCGTGTCGAAGTCGAACCCGAAGAACGGCACCTGGATGCCGTAGGGCGGATCGCCGAGGAACTGCACGGGGAGTCCGTTGTTGCCGAGGTCGCTCACGAGGTACCGCACGGTGCAGGTCACGTCGGCAAGCCCGGTCGCCTGGAACTCGACGTTGTCGAGCACGTAGTTGAGGGAATCGATCGCGTTCAGTCCGCTGACCACGCCGGCGAACGCGCTGTGCGGGTCGCTCGGGTTGCCGGTCGCGAACGGCAGGTTCTTGACCTCGTCGGGCAGGGCGGCCATCGCCGCATCGATGAGCGCGGTCTTGTTGGTCTGGTACTCGGCGTACTCGGGGTCGGAAGGGTCGGGCTCCAGCCCGAGATCGAGCGCGTCCTCGAACAGTTGCTCGAGGTCGTCGTAGATCGTGAACGGCGACGCGGGCATCGAGAACGTGCCGCAGTCGGCCCACGAGATGAGCAGCCACTCGTCGCCCGGCCCGTCGAGCGTGTCGTTCTCGTCGTTCTCGTCGTTGTCCTCGTCGACGACGTTCCAGTCCTCCTCGTCGGGCTGGCCCGTGTCGTCGCCGGCGTCGCCGAGGTAGCCGGTGCCGCCCGAGGGCACCTGGAACACCTGGTCGGGCACGGTGACCTCGGGGAACTCGTTGATCCGCTGCACGCGGATCTCGATGTCGGCGTTCACCGTGTCCATCGTCGAGTCACCGGGTGCCATCAGCAGGTCGATCGACTCGGGGTTGGAGCCGTTGTAGTAGTAGGGGTCGTCGGCCGTGCCGTCGCCGTCATCGTCGGTGTCGGGCGTGTAGACGAGCGTCGCGAGCGCCGCGTTGACCTGCGCGGTCGTGCCGATGATCGCGACCGCCGGGGCGGGCAGCTCGCCGAGCTCGTGCTTGTCGCGCTCGAGCGCGCCGTCGGCGAACTTCAGCACGTCGAAGTCGCTGTCGCCGTCGTCCTCCACCGACGGCAACGGGTCGAACGTCAGGGTGCCGTGCGAGACCGAGAGCTGCACGGCGGTGCAGCCGCCCTGGTTCCAGTCGGGCGCCGCCAGGGCGCAGCCCACCTCACCTGATTCGATCTCGATCGTGCGCACGTCCTGCGAGATGAGGTCGGTGCCGCCGTCGAACTTCAGTTCCCCTTCAGGGATCAGTGTCGGAAATCCGTCGGGGATCGTGACGGGCAGCGACCCGGCCGGAGCCATGTAGAGGCGCGTGGGCGGCTCGACGAGCGAGGGCGCGACCGCGAACGCCGGCGCGCCGATCGACAGCACCACGAGGGCCGCGCTCGCGAGCACGGCGAGCAGTGCCTTCACCGGCGAGAGCGAGCGGATGCCGCGCCTCACCGCCCCAGCGCTCGGTTGCAGGCTCGCCGAATCGGCCTGTTGCCCTGGGACGCGTTCGGACATCCCGACCTCCTGTGGTCTGGCGCGGGGAACTCACCCCGAGACAAGCAGCCGCCGACCCGGAGCGTCAAGAGGATTCCTCAGTTCTGCTCGCTCGGCGTGCACCCAGTTCGGGGGGGGTGCCGCCTCGGGTGCGCGCCGCAGGACGCCCCGGACGCCCCGGCCTGCACTGCGATCCGCCTAGGCTTGCGGGGTGCGGATCACAGTGCTCGCGGGCGGCGTCGGAGGGTCGCGCTTCGTGCGCGGCGTGCGGGAGGAATGCGCGAGGCGGTGGCCCGACGGCGAGGGCGGCACCGAGGCATCCGTCACCGTCGTCGTGAACACGGGCGACGACATCTGGCTCTCGGGCGTGCGCCTCATGCCCGACTTCGACTCGCTGCTCTACTCGCTCGCGGGCGTCAACGACACCGAGCGCGGCTGGGGTCGCGCCGGTGAGACCGAGCGGGTCGCCGCCGAGCTGCGCGAGTGGGGCGTCGGCTGGCCCTGGTTCACGCTCGGCGACCTCGATCTCGGCACCCACCTGGCCCGCACCGCGTGGCTGCGCGAGGGACTCACGCCGTCGCAGATCACCGAGCGCCTCCAGCAGCGCTGGCCGCTCGGGGTGCGCCTGCTGCCCGCGACCGACACCGAGGTCGACACGCACGTACGCGTCGCCGACCCCGAGGCATCCGACCCCGAGGCATCCGACGCCGAGACGCGTGGCAAGCGCGAGATGCACTTCCAGGAGTGGTGGACGCGGTACCACGCGACCCTGCCCGCGCTCGCGTTCCGGCAGCAGAACATCGCCGACGCGCGCCCGGCGCCCGGCGTGGCCGAGGCGATCGCCGACGCCGACCTCGTGCTCGTCGCCCCGTCGAACCCGGTCGTGTCGATCGGCACGATCCTCGCGGTGCCCGGCATGCGCGAGGCGCTCGCGGCGACCACGGCTCCCGTCGTCGGCGTCTCGCCGATCATCGGCGGCAAGGTCGTCCGCGGCATGGCCGACGCGTGCCTTCCCGCGATCGGCGTCGAGACGAGCGCCGAGGCGGTCGGCCGGCACTACGGCTTCCGTCGCGACGGCGGGCTCCTCGACGCATGGCTCGTCGACGAGACGGATGCCGCGGCGGCCGGCTCGCTGACGGCCGACGGCCTGCTCGCGGCATCCGCCCCGCTCTGGATGCACGACCTCGACCGCTCGGCCGACCTCGCCGGTGCGGCGATCGACCTCGGAACCGCCGGACGGAGCGCCTGAGCGCGTAGCGTTGCCGCATGGCGTACTTCAGCGAGACCCGCCACGACCTGCTCGACGGGGTCGCCCGGGAGTTCCTGCACCTGACCCCGCGAGGACGACGGCTCGTCGCGATCGAGGGCCTCGACCCCGTGCGTGCCGCGCGGTTCGCCGACGACCTCGCGGCAGCGCTCGAGGTGCAGGGCCAGACCGTGGCCCGACGATCGCTCGGCGATGTCGACGAGGCGACGCTGAGGGCCGAGACGGTCGAGCCGTTCCGCGCGGGCGCGCTCGAGGGTGCCGACGACCCCGACACCGTGCTCGTGGTCGACGGGCGCCGCCTGCTGAACGAGAAGGTGCGCGGCATCTGGCACTTCACCGTGTGGGTGCTCGCGGGCGAGGAACTGCCGCACGCCGGCGTCAACGTCATCGTCGACGCGACCCTCGAGTCAACGCCCAGGCGCTTCTTCTACGACTACTGCGCGCTGCCGCCGAGCGTCGGGGAACTCCGCTGACGGTGCGGCTCAGGCGCGAGCGACCGACGGATGCCGCGGCCGTCGCAGCACTGCACCTCGCGGCGTTCGGCGAGCACGGCGCCGTCGTGAACGCGATCGTGCACGACCTCCGGCCGACGATCGCCGAGCTCGGCGGGTGCTCGTTCGTGGCCGTGGACGGCGGGAGCGGCGACGATGATCGCGACGGCCGGATCGTCGGCCACGTCATGATCACGATGAGCCTGCTCGATGCGCCCGAGCGCCTCATTTCGGCGCCGGTGCTGAGCCCGCTCGCCGTCGCGCCCGAGCGGCAGGGCGAGGGCATCGGCTCCGCACTCGTGCGTCGCGCACTCGAGCATGCCGAGGAGGCCGGATCGCCGTTCGTCGTGCTCGAGGGGGATCCCGAGTACTACTCGCGGCTCGGGTTCGTGGCGGCCGGCGGGCTCGGCTTCCGCCGACCGTCGCTGCGGATCCCCGAGGCGGCGTTTCAGGTGCATCCGCTTCGCGGGCACGAGCAGGGCATGACCGGGACGATCGTCTACGCCTGGCCGTTCTGGGCGCACGACGCGGTCGGTCTTCGCGACTGAACCGAACCCTGCGACCGGCCCGATCGCTGCGCGACCGGCCCGATCAGGGGATGTAGTCGACCACCCCGTGCGGCGCGACGGCGGCGCGGTAGCGCTCGACGAGCTCGCGCCAGCCCGACTGGGGCGTGAACTCGTGGGCGTGCACCGCCTCCGTGAAGTGCCAGAGCAGGTACGGATGCGCGCCGAGCACGTAGAGCGCCTCGACGTCACGGGCGGCGAACGCGGCCCGCTCCGCATCGGTGAGCACCCGGTCGTCGGTCGCTCCGTCGGGCCCACCGGCCTCGCCGAGCCAGCGCTCGACGTAGGCCGCGGGGTCGGCGGCGTACTCGGCGACGCGCTCGTCGGAAAGCTCCACGAAGCGCATGAACTTGTCGACCATGTAACGGCTCATCGGCGGGTCTCCCACAGGAAGAAGGGACTCGACGCGAACCGCGACTCGGTCACGTCGGCGAAGTCGGCGGGGCGACCGCCCATCGCGGCGAGCGCGGCGACGGCGTTGAGGTACTGGTAGGTCATGCAGCCGGCGTCGAGCATGCGGTCGAAGTCGCCGCAGCCGGCGATCGCGCCGTCGAGGTCGCCGTCGCGCATCCAGGCGGCGGCCTCCCGGTCGAACTCGGGGTCCGGCGAGCCGGCGAAGGTGCGCGGCCCGCCAACGTCGTTCGCCATGTGACCCGAGGTGAGCAGGGCCACGCGGGCATCGGACCGCCACGACTCGACCGCCGACCGCACGTGCTCGCCGAGCGCGACGAACCGGCGCACCGACGGCACGGGAGGCATCGACGCGTTCGTGTGGATCGGCACGACCGGCACGTCGAGCTCGGGCCGCACGTACTGCAGCGGGATGACGAAGCTGTGGTCGAGCCGCCACTCGAGGCTCACCGAGAGGTCGATCGTCTCGGGCTGCACCCGACGGCCCGTGATCTCGTCGGCGAGCTCGCGGTGCCCCTCGAGCTCGACGTACTCCATGCCGAACGTGCGCACCTCGTTCTCCCACGTGCCGTGGTACGACTCGGCCTTGCCGACGACGAACGCGGGCGAGTGGTCGTACGAGAACTGCCGCAGGTGGTCGGTGCCGATCACGACGACCACGTCGACGTCGTGGTCGGCGAACGACTGCCGGAACCGGGCGAAGTTCGCCGCGACCCCGGCCAGATCATCGGGCATCGGGTCGCGCATCGCGCGCCAGAGCAGCGGGTTGTGGGGCGTGGCCGCCGCCATCACGAGCTGTGCCATGTGCAGTCTCTCTCAGCGTCTCGGTTCTCGGATGTCGGGGCTCAGAGCCCGAACAGCGTGCGGGCGTTGTCGAGCAGGATCTTCTGCCGCGACTCGGGCTTGAGGCCGAGCTCGTCGAACTCGGTCATCCACCGGTCGGCGGTCATCACGGGCCAGTCGGAGCCGAAGAGCACGCGGTCGCTGATGAGCGAGTCGGCGTAGCGCACGACCTCGGGCGGCAGGTACTTCGGCGCCCAGCCGGAGAGGTCGAGGTAGACGTTGGACTTGTGCCAGACCATCGCGAGGTTCTCGAGGTGCCACGGCCAGGCGGGGTGCGCGCTGATGATCTTCAGTTCGGGGAACTCTGCTGCGACGTCGTCGATGTAGGGCACGGGCCTGGCGTTCTCGAGGCGGTACCCGCCGCCGCCCGGCGTGCCGGCCCCGGCGCCCGGGAAGCCCGAGTGGAACATCACGACGAGCCCGAGCTCGGCGCACGTCTCCCAGATCGGGAAGAAGCGCCGGTCGTTCGCGAGGAACTTCTGCCGCGACGGGTTCAGCTCGCCGACGCCCTTGATGCCGTACTCGGCGTGCATGCGCCGGATCTCGGCGATGGCCGCCTCGCCCTTCCACGGGTCGATGCCCGCGAACGCGAGGAACACGTCGGGGTGGTCGACCTGCGCCTGGCCGAGCAGGTCGTTCGGCGCGCCCTTGATGCCCGAGGTCGTCTCGGAGTCGGAGTTCACGATGACCGCCATCATCCTGCGGTCGCGGTACTGGTCGGCCTGCTCGGCGAAGCTGACCACCGGGCGTTCCCGCCCGAAGTGCTTGGCCATCTGCTGGTGCCGCTGCCCCATCGCCACGAGGAACTCCTCGGTCTGCGGGTGCGTGTGCACGTCGATGGCGACGAGGTCGTCGATGGCGCTCATGCGGTGGTCCCTTCGGTGGGCAAGGCTGCGGGGGCGGATGTCGCGGCGGCGCGCTCGGCTCGGGCGGCGTCGGCGCCGCCGAGCACGGCCCCATTGTCCGCGCCGAGGCGGGGCGCCGCACGCAGCTCGGGCCGGCCGCTGCGGTGGAACCTCGTGCTCGGGGCGGGAACCCGCAGCGCCGCGCCATCCGGTCCGACGATCTCCTCGACGAGGCCCATCGACGCGATCTGCGGATCGTCGAACAGGTCGGCGACGGTGTTCAGCGGGCCGTGCGGGATGTCGGCGGCCGCGAGCCGGTCGAGCCAGTGCTGCCGCGGCATCCGCTCGGTGATGGCCTTGAGCTCGACGTCGAGCTCGTCGTAGTTGCGCACGCGCGCCTCGCGGGTCGCGAAGCGGGGGTCGGATGCCAGCGCCGGCGTCTCGAGCACCTCGACGAGTCCGACCCAGAACTTCTCGGGCACCGACATGTGGATGACGAACGCGCGCCCGTCGGACCCGACGCACGCGTAGGCCTGCGCCCGCCTTGGCCGCGAGTCGGGCCCCGCGACCTGGCCGGTCTCGAGGTAGGTCGACGCGGCCTCGGTGAGGAAGTCGATGAGCGAGCCGACCATCGACACCTCGAGGTGCTCGCCCTCGCCCGTGCCGTCGCCTCTGCCGTTGCCGTCGCCGGCGCGGTCGCGGGCGTCCCGTGCGTGCAGCGCCGCGAGCACGGCCTGCGACGCCGACATGCCCGAGAGCAGGTCGGAGAACGCGGGCCCGAGCGGGCGCAGGGTCTCGGCGGGAACGACCTGGCTGTACATCGCGCCGACCGCCGAGATGACGGTGTCGTAGGCGGGACGCTTCGCATACGGCCCGTCGGCGCCGAAGCCCGTGATCGAGCACGTGATCAGCCGCGGGTTCAGGGCGTGCAGCACCTCGGGCCCGAAGCCGAGACGCGTGGCGACGCCCGGGCGGAAGTTCTCGATGAGCACGTCGGCCGTGCGCGCCAGCTCGAGCAGCTCGGAGAGCCCGTCGTCGGTCTTCAGGTCGAGCGTCACGGCGCGCTTGCCGCGGTTGTAGGCCGCGAACTGCGGGCTCATGGTGCCGCTGCCCTCCCAGCGCCGCATCGGGTCGCCCTCCGGCGCCTCGACCTTGACGACGTCGGCGCCGAGGTCGGCGAGCAGCTTCGCGGCGTACGGACCCGAGATGTACTGGCCGAGCTCGATCACGCGGATGCCGCTGAGCGGGCCGGCCTCGGGTTGGTGCGTGTTCATCGGGTCGGATCCTCTCGACGGGTTCGGGCTCGTGCACGGGCGGGGCGGGCGTCACACCACATCGATGACCACCTTGCCCCTCGGCGAGGCGCCGAAGTCGCGGTACGCGCCGACGATCTCGTCGAGCGGATGTCTCGAGCCGATGATCGGCGCGATCGCGCCGTTCTGCACGTGCCGCAACGCGCGGCGCACGTGCTCGAAGTCGGCGCTCGCGACGCCGCGCAGCTGCTTGCGCCTCAGGTACAGGTCGCGGGCGTCGAGTTCGAGGCGCGCGTCGACGGAGGCCGAGCAGAAGACGGCTCGTCCGCCCCAGCCGAGCGCGGCGACGCCGGCGGCGATGGTGGCGCCGTGGCCGCTCACGTCGATCGCGACGTCGAACGGTCCGGCCTCGGCGAGGCGCTCGGCGAGCTCGCCGGCATCGGCGGCGACGACCCGCTCGATCCCGTCGGTGCGGGGGAGTTCGCTGCGCGACGCGGCGACGACCGTCGCGCCCAGGAGCCGGGCGTAGGCGACGGCCGCGTGGCCGAGCGTGCCGCCCGCCCCCGTGACGAGCACGCGGTCGGCGGCGGTGACGGCGGCGGCGTCGAAGGCGTTGATGACGATCGGCAGGCTGTGCACGGTCGCGCTCGCGGTCGCGGCGTCGAGCTCGTGGCGGTCGAACGCGTTGCGGGCGGGCACGACGACGAACTCCGCCGCTCCCCCGTCGCGGTGCACCCCGAGCACGGTCTGCGACGGGCAGTCGGCCTCGTGACCGATGGCGCAGTGGACGCAGTCGCCGCAGGGGATGTTCGGCTTCGCCACGACCGCCTGACCGAGTCGACCGGCGTCCACACCCTCGCCGAGCTCGACGACGACGCCGGCGGGATCGAGGCCGAGCACGCGCGGCAGGCGCGCAGCGCGCCCGGGGCCGTGCCCCGCGATGACGTTGAGGTCGAGCTGGTTGAGGCTCACGGCCTCGACGGCGACGAGCACCTCGCCGGGCCCGGGAGCCGGGCGCTGCACGTCGACGACGTGCAGGCCCTCGAGGCCGTTGGTCTGCAGTCGTGCCGCTCGCATCCGCCCTCGCTCCCGCATCGGTCACGACGTTCGATGTCGTGATTTCTGGATACCGTATCCAATCTGCGACGACGTGTCCACCGTACCGCCGTCAGGCGCCGGCATCCGATCGCCTCGGATCACCCTGCGCCGGGGCCCGCGAACCCGCCCGGGCGACGGCGCAATCCAACCGTAACCATCGGCTTCGCCCGGAATCATGGACACTCGGGGGGATTTTGGATACGGTATCCGTCAATTCGCACGAGGCCCCGTACTGTGCGGCAGGTCCCGTTCGAGACACCCGCTGAGAATGGAGAGTCATGCGCAGATCCATCCGCCGATACGGCCTGACCGCGGCCGCCGCCCTCGCAGCATTCACGCTGCTGGCCGGATGCGCCGCCCCCGGCGGTGACGCCGCCGAAGCCGAGCCGGTCACGCTCGGTGACGGCGAGCCCGGCCCCGCCGAGGACACCGAGATCACGGTGGCCATCCCCTTCCCCGACATCACGATGTACTCGATGTACGTGCTCGCGACCGACCTCGGCTACTACGAGGAGGAGGGCCTCACCGTCGAGGTCATCACGGCCGACAACGTCACGGCCGCCGTCGCCAGCGGCAGCGCCGACATCGGCGTCGAGTCCACCGGCACCGTCATCGAGGCGATCCGAGGCGGCGTCGAGGTCGACCTGGTCGGCGGCCACTACTGCCGTCAGAACTTCGACTTCGCCGCCCAGAAGGGCATCACGAAGGTCGAGGACCTCGAGGGCACGTCGATCGTGCTCGCCGGCACCCCCGGCGACCCCGCCGAGTTCCAGCGCAAGCTGGTGCTGAAGGAGGAGGGCTGGGATCTCGACACCGTGCAGACCGAGGTCGTCTACCCGGGCCCCGGCTCCGAGTCGTGGACCGAGTTCTTCGTGAACGACCGCATCTCGATGCAGCCGTTCTACGCCGACGACCTTCCCGCGCTCGAGGAGCACGGGGCGAACGTCATCGTCGAGTCGCTGCGCAACTGGGCGAACGACGTGCAGGTGGCCGGCAGCGGCTGGGTCGCCGAGAACCCCAACACGCTCGTGCGCTTCCTGCGGGCGACGCTCAAGGCGACCGACTACATGACGGCGCCGATGCCCGGCGAGTTCCCCGAGAACGTCGACTCGGTGCTCGACATCTACGAGGCCAACGACTTCGACGTCGCGGCCCTCCGCGACAGCGAGAGCCCCTGGGTGCTCGACGGCCACCTCGCGTGCTCGAACCTCTACTTCGACACCGAGGCATGGGACACCACGATCGAGACCCAGTCGCTCGAGCCGATCGAGTTCGACACGGCGCAGCTCGTGTACCTCGAGAAGGCGCAGGAGCTGCTCGGCATCGACAATTCGGGCCCCGAGACGCTGCCCTACCCCTGATCGAGGCCCGGCTCACCGAAGCCCCGATCATCGAAGCCCCCGCCGGAGCGCATGCCGACGGGGGCTTCGTCGTGCGACGGATGCCGCGGGCGGCCGTCAGGCGGTCGGCACCCGGACTCCGCTGAGCTCCTCCGAGACCCGCCAGACGCGCGCCGCCTCCTCCTCGCTGCGCAGGCGCGAGTAGAGCTTCTGCGGACCTGGCGCACCGCCGAGGTGGCCGAGGCCGCGCGGCCCGGTGAGACTGCCGCCCGCCGTGTCGGGCGAGGTGGCGGCCAGGAGCGCCGGCAGCATCGCACTTTCGACCGTGCCGAGCAGGATGCCGCGGCTCGACAGCATGCGGATGATCCGCCGTCCGGACACCTCCTGGTCGCGACCGAGCTCCGACCGCGCGGCGAGCAGGTTCGTCGGGGCGATGCCCGGGTGGGACAGGTTGCTCGAGATGCCCCACCCTTCGGCGCGGCTGCGGCGGTCGAGCTCGAGGCCGAAGAGCCCGAGCGCGATCTTCGACTGGCTGTAGGCGACCATGCCGTCGTACGAGCGTTCCCAGTTCAGGTCGTCCCAGTTGATGCGGCCGCTGTTCGCCGCGATGCTGACCTGCGAGGTCACCCTCGCTCCGCCGGCACGCAGCAGCGGCAGCAGTCCGATCGCGAGCGCGAAGTGGCCGAGATGGTTGGTGCCGAACTGCAGCTCGAAGCCGTCGGCGGTCTCCTGTCGCTCGGGCGGGGTCATCACGCCGGCGTTGTTGACGAGCAGGTGGATCGGGCGCCCGTCTGCGCGGAGCGTCTCGGCGAGCGCGGCGACCGATGCCAGTGAGGCGAGATCGAGGTCGTGGAGTTCGACCCTCGCATCGGGCGCATGCTCGCGGATCGCAGCGACCGCGCGACTGCCCTTCTCCGCATTCCTCACCGGAAGCAGCACCTCGGCTCCCGCCGCAGCCAGCCGGCGAGCCAGTCCGAGGCCGATGCCGTCGCTCGCGCCGGTGACGAGGGCTCGCCTCCCGGTCAGGTCGGGAACGCTGATGTCCGGGGTGTTGCGGGGCATGGGATCTCCTCCTGGTCGGATGACGTCGTCCAGTCTCATCGAGCGCGCCGACGGCATTCAGGCCCGCTCGATCCAGGGATCGGCGATCCGTGGATGCGCGGCGACATCCGCGGTAGACAGGTATCGCGCAGCGAAGGAGGCCGCATGGAGATCGACCGAGGCGGACTCGCGGAGTTCCTCCGGCGCAGGCGCGAGGCGCTGCAGCCCGATGACGTCGGGCTCCCGCGCGGCCAGCGCCGGCGCACGAGCGGGCTCCGGCGCGAGGAGGTCGCCGCGCTGTCGCACATGTCGACGGACTACTACTCCAGGCTCGAACAGGAGCGCGGACCGCAGCCGTCGGAGGGCATGATCGCCTCGATCGCCCAGGGCCTGCACCTGTCGCTCGACGAGCGCGACCACCTGTTCCGTCTCGCCGGGCACCAGCCGCCGCCGCGCGGCGCGAGCAGCGATCACATCGGGCCCGGCCTGCTGCGGATCTTCGACCGATTGCAGGACACGCCCGCGGAGATCGTGACCGAACTGGGCGAGACCCTTCGGCAGACCCCGTTGGGCGTCGCGCTCAGCGGCGACCTCACGGGCCTGAGCGGCCCCGCACGCAGCATCGGCTATCGCTGGTTCACCGATCCCGGCACTCGTCGGCGTTACGACCCCGCCGATCACGCCCACCTCGGCCGCGTGTTCGCCTCGGGGCTGCGCGAGGTCGTGACGCTCCGTGGACCCGGCTCGCGAGCGGCGAAGCTCGTCGAGTCGCTCCTCGGGGAGAGCGCGGAGTTCCGAGCCCTCTGGGAGACGCACGAGGTCGGCGTCCGGCCCGCCGAGGTGAAGCACTTCGTCCACCCCGAGCTCGGCGGCCTCGAGGTCTCCTGCCAATCGCTCGTGGACCCGGTCGAATCCCACGCGCTGCTCGTCTACACCGCGGTGCCCGGGAGCGAGAGCGCCGAGAAGCTCCAACTGCTCTCGGTGCTCGGCGCCCAGGCGCTGAGCTGAGCACGCGGGTACCGTGCGCGCCGAGCGCCGGTGCGCTGCACGCTCCGCACCACGCCACTGACGCAGATCTCCGCGCGGCGGCCGCAACGCCGAGAACGCAAGAACCCCCGCCGGAACGCATTCGGCGGGGGCTCTTCGAACGTCTGGTGCTACTTCTTGCGGTGCGTCGCCTCGGTGATGTCGCTGCCGGAGGAACGTCCGGCGGCCTTCGTCTTCTTGTCTGCCCGCTTCTCCTTGAGCGTGCGGGTGGCCGCGGTCTTCGATGCGGACTTCTTGGGGGACTTGTCGGACATGGTGACGACCTTTGATCGGGAGCTCGGACGGCCCCGTGCGCGCCACCCTACGCGGTGATGCTGCGCAGGCATGCAGGAAGCCGGCCCCCGCTGTCGCGCATGACGCGGGGGCCGGCGGTCTGGGGCGCCTCAGGCGGCGCCGGCCGGTGGGAGCGCCGCGATCGCCTCGATCTCGAAGCGGTACGCCGGGGAGGCGAATCCGGCGACCTGCACGAGCGTCGACACCGGGAAGTCCCGGGTGAAGTGCCGGGCGCGGATCTCACGCAGGTCGTCGCGCACGAGCTCGAACGCCTCGCCGATGAAGACGTTCACCTTCACGACGTCGTCGGGCGCGGCATCCGCTGCTCGAAGCACCGCGACGAGGTTCTCGAACGCGAGCTCGATCTGCTCGCGCGAGCTCTCGGGCATCGTGCCGTCGGGCCGCATGCCGATGATGCCGCTGACGAACAGCAGGTCGCCCGCCGGCACGCGGATCGCCTGGCTGAACGCCGCGGTCGGCGGATAGACGCCCTCGGGCACGATGACCTGCTTGCGCGGCGCGGGCACCGGCACCGACTCCGGCACCGGCACCGGGCCCTGCTCGGGCACCTGCTGCCCGGACATCAGGTGCGCCCCATGATCTGGCGGTCGTCGTACCAGGGCGCGAGCCTCTTGCGCAGTACCGCGATGAGCGCGAGCGTCAGGTTCGCGATGATGACCATGACGATGACCATCGCGATCGCCTCGTCCATCTGGAACTGGTACGCCGCGAACTCGAGCATGTGGCCGAGCCCGCCCGTGCCGCCGAGGAACTCGCCGAGCACCTCGCCCGTGAAGCCGAGCGCGGCACCGCGCTGGATGCCCGCGAGGCTGTACGGCAGGGTCGCCGGCAGGATCACCTTCCAGCCGAGGGCGACGCCGTTCACGCCGTACACGCGCCCCGCGCTGACCAGCGATGCGTGCACGGTGACCGCGCCCTCCATGGTGTTCAGGATGATCGGGAACACCGCGAGCAGGAACACGAGCGCGATCTTCGACTCGTTGCCGAGCCCGAGCACGAGGATGAACAGCGGCGCGAGCGCGACCTTCGGCGTCGAGTAGAGCAGCCAGAGGAACGGCGCGACGGTGAACCGCAGCACCGGCGACCAGCCGACCGCCAGGCCGACCGTGACGCCGACGACCACCGCGAGCACGAGGCCGATGAGCAGGTTCTGCATGCTGAAGGCGAACGCCTGCCAGAACTCGGGGTCGACGAGCAGTTGCAGGAACGCGGCGAACACCGCCGTGGGCGGCGGCAGGAACGCCTCGGGCACGAGGTGCAGCCACGAGACCGCGGCCTCCCAGATGAGCAGGATCGCGGCGATCACGCCCAGCAGGAGCCACGTCCACCGGCTGAGGCCGGCGCGGGGACGGCGCGGGGCCGGCGCGTTCAGCGCCTCGATCGAGACGGTGGCGGTCATCGGCTGCCCTTCCTCGTCCAGGGGGCGACCCGGCGCTCGATGAGCGTCACGACGCCCGTCATGCCGACGCTCCAGCACACGACGACGCCGATCGCGGCGAACGCCTGGTCGGTCTGATAGGTGTTGGCGGCCCGGATGATGAGCGCGCCCATGCCGCTCGACGAGCCCGAGAGCTCGGCCACGACCATGCCGATCGTCGCGAGCACCACGGCCTGCCTGAGCCCGGCGAAGAGGAACGGCACGGTCGAGGGCAGGAACACGCGTCGGTAGAGGTCGAGCTGCGAGCCGCCGTAGACGCGTGCGGCGCGAAGCAGCGACGGGCTCGTCGTGCGCATGCCGGCCGCGATGTTCAACATGATCGGGAACAGCGCGCTGACCACGACGAGGAAGATCACGGGGCCGATGCCGAAGCCGAACCACGCCTTCGCGAGCGGCTGGTAGGCGATGGCCGGGGTCGCGTAGATGGTCCAGGCGATCGGCCCGACGACCTTGTCGACGGGCAGCGAGGCGCCCATGAGCAGCCCGACCGGGATGCCGACGATCACCGCGATCGTGAAGCCCGTGAGCCAGGCCTGCAGCGAGACGGCGGCGTTCGCGGCGAGCGTGCCGTTGGCGACGATCTCGGCGAAGCCCTGCGCGATCGCGAGCGGCGGCGGGAAGAAGACAGGGTTGATGAGCCCCCAGTACCCGACCACGAGCTGCCAGACGAGCAGTACGAGGAACACCTCGACCGCGATGACGGCGGCCTTGCCGCCCGTCGAGAGCCCGGCGAGCCACGCGGCGGCCCCGCCACGACCGACGCGCGGGCCGCCGGTCGCGAAGAGCACGCTCATGATCCGCCCGCCACCGCGGCCTGGGTCGCCTCGGCCTGCAGGGCGTCCCACAGGTGGTCGCGCAGCTCGAGGAACCTCGGGTCGGACTGCACGCTGCGCTCCGAGCGCGGGCGCGCGAGGCCGGTCTCGATGACCTCCTTGATCGCGCCGGGATGGCTCTTGAACACGACGATGCGGTCGCCGAGCAGAATGGCCTCCTCGATCGAGTGCGTGATGAAGAGCACGGTCTTGCCGGTCGCGGCGATGAGCTTCTCGATCTCGTCGCGCATGACCTCGCGGGTGAGCGCGTCGACGGCGCCGAGCGGCTCGTCCATGAGCAGGATCCGCGGTTCGGCGACGATCGCCCGCGCCAGGCCCACCCGCTGCTGCATGCCGCCCGAGAGCTCCTTCGGGTACGACGACTCGAACCCCCGGAGGCCGACGAGCTCGATCGCCTCCTGCACGCGGTCGCGCCATCCGTCGCCCTTGAGGTGCTTCTGCATCTCGAGCCCGAACTTCACGTTGTCGAAGACCGTGCGCCACGGCAGCAGCGCGTAGTCCTGGAAGACCACCGCGCGGTCGGGGCCAGGGCCCGTCACGGGGCGGCCGTCGACGAGCACCTCGCCCGACGTGGGCTTCACGAGGCCCGCGATGACGTTCATCACGGTGGTCTTGCCGCAGCCCGACGGGCCGAGCACGGTGACGAACTCGCCCTCGTGCACCTCGAGGTCGACGCCCTCGACGGCGGTGAGGGTCGCCCCCGTGCGGGCCACGTGGTAGCTGACGGTCAGGTTCCGCACCGAGATCAGCGGGGCGGATGCCGCGGGCTCGGCCGGCCCGGAATCGGCGGCGGTCGTCGTCATCGTCATGTCCTGTCTCTCCACATCGGTCTCGGTCGATCATTCGGGCCGGTTGAGGAGCACCCGACGAACGAGGATGCGTATCGAAACCTGGCGGCCAGGGCTCGAGAGCCGAGCACCGGGTTTCGATACGCGTCGCCGCTTCGCTTCGGCGCTGCTCAACCAGCGGGGTGAGACTAGGCCGCGGCCGCGTTCTCGCGCAGCTTCGGCAGCACCTCGGTGCCGAGCAGCTCGATCTGCTCGAAGAACCGGTCGAACTTGAACCGGAAGTCGAACACGAGGTGCTCGGTGCCGACGGCCTCGAACTTGCGGATCTCCTCGACGGCCTCGTCGGGGCTGCCGACGATGAGCTGGCCCTCGAGGTCCTCGACGGTCTGGAAGCTGCCCGACTCGGGCTTGACCGTGAACCGCGCCTTGTTGGCCCAGGCGAGGAGCCCGGGGATGTTGACGTGCTTCAGCGCCTCTTCGCGGGTCTCCTCGATCGAGGTCGGCGGAATGACGGCGATGGTCGGCATCGGCCGGCCCGAGACATCCGTCATGTCGCGCATGGTCGCGATGCGCTTCTCCATGGTGCGCAGCGAGATGCGGCCGGGCATCCAGCCGTCGGCGTACTCGGCCGCGAGGCGGGCGGAGGCGGGCGTCGCGCCGCAGTACCAGAACGGCACCGGGCCGCCGACGGGCTTCGGTTCGATCGTCACGTTCTCGAACGAGAAGATGCCGTCGTCGTAGGTGACGTCGTTCTCGGTGAACACGCGCTTCAGGATCTCGGCGTTCGAGCGCACCGCCTCGACCCGGTTCATGTCGCCCCAGCCGACGGCCTCGAACTCGTGGTCGAAGGTGCCCGCGCCGAAGCCCAGGATGAGGCGCGGACCGACGAGCTGGGTGATCGTGCCGGCCATGAGCGCGGTCACGAGCGGGTGGCGGAACGGGATCAGCGACCCGGTGCCGAGCTCGAGCTTCTCGGTGACGGCGCCGATCGCGGTGAGCGTCGTGAGCGCGTCGTAGAACGTGCGGTTGGGCTTCTCCATCTCGCCGTGGGGCTCGAAGACCAGGTGGTCGCGGACCCAGACCGAGTCGAAGCCCATCTTCTCGGCGAGCTGGGAGCCCTCGAGGAGCTTCTCCTTGCTCGCCTCTTCGCCGAAGTGCGGCAGCAGCAGACCGAATTTCATGGTCACTTCCCTTCTGTTGCGGCCAGTTCGGCCGATCGTGCGGCCGGAGCGGCCGCGAGCTTCCCGAATCCGGGCTCGCCGACGACGACGCCGTCGACATACACGTCGTGGCCGCGCACGAGCGTGCGCTCGATGCGCGCGCTGATCGTGCGGCCGTTGTAGGGGGTCCAGCCGATCTTCGACAGCACGTCGTCGTCGGTAATGGTCCACTGGTGCGCCATGTCGGCGATCACGATGTCGGCGTCGGCGCCCACCTCGAGCGTGCCCTTGACGCCCGCGAGGCCGAACTTGTCGGCCGGCACCTCGGCGACCATCTCGACGACGCGGTCGAGGTCGAGCTCACCGCGGTTCACGGCGTCGAGCATGAGCTCGTAGTAGTACTGGATGCCGGGGGTGCCGGTGTGGGCGCTCCACATCTGGGTCCAGCCGATCTCCTTCTCCTCGCGCGTGTGCGGCGCGTGGTCGGAGCTCGCGACGTCGATGGTGCCGTCGCGCATGCCCTCCCAGATCGCGAGGCGGTTCTCGTCGGGCACCCAGTACGACAGCGCGTACGGGCCGAGGGTCTGCACGTCCTCCCAGGTGGAGAGGAACGGCGCCCAGTGGTTGACCTCGCACGTCACGTCGACGCCGTTCGCCTTCGCCCGGCGCACGGCCTCGATCGAGCGACGCGTCTGGATGTGCGCGATGTGCACGGGGCATCCGGATGCCTCGGCCAGGCGAAGCACGACGTCGATGGCCGTGTCCCAGATGACGCCTTCGCGGGCCGCGTAGGCCGACGCGTAGCCCTCGGGGGTGTTGTCGCCGCTGGCGAGCACCGCGCCCTCGATGTAGTCCATGAGCTTCTGGTCGTGGGGGTGCACGATGAACCGCTTGCCGGTCGGGGCGATGCGGTCCATGATCTCGAGCAGGTGGCCGTGGTCGTGGATGCCGGTGCCCGACGGGTGCGGGTAGTCGCGGCCCGTGTCGACGACCATGTAGATCTTGAAGGCGTTGATGCCCATCTCGGCCATGGGCACGATCTCGTCGAACTTCGTCGGCGCGGGGTTGTGGTTCCAGTCGACGATCGAGCTCGACGTGTAGCGCTCGAACACGTCGGTGAGGGTCTCGACGTCGACGGTCGGCGGCTTCAGGTTCGGCATGCCGAACATGGTCGTGACGCCGCCGGCCGCGGCCTGCCGCGAGGTCGTGAGGATGTCGTCCTTGTGCTCGTAGCCGGGCTCGCGGGTGTGCACGTGCACGTCGACCATGCCGGGCAGCACGAGCCGGCCCGACGCGTCGATCGTTCGCTCGGCGTCGACGGCGACGTCACGGGCGACGATGCCCGCGACCTTGCCGTCGTGCACGAGCAGGTCGCCGGCGACCGGGCCGCTCGGGGTGACGACGGTGCCGCCGCTGATTCTGAGGTCGATGCTCACTGGGGTGCCTCCGTGTGTTCGAGGGTCTCGCCGGGTGCGGCGGGGTCGGTGGTGCGCACGACGACGTGGGCGGGCCGCACGTGGCGGTCGAGCCAGTCGACGATGCGCGGGGTGGTCTGCTCCCAGTAGCGGTCGTACGCCGCGTAGTGGGTGGTGTGCCGCTGCATGATGAGCTGCTTGGGCCCCTTGGCCGCGGCGTAGAGCGCCTCGGCGTGGTCGGTCGGCGTGGTCGCGTCACCCTCGACGCCGATCACGAGCAGCGGGGTGGTCAACCGCTCGGCGGCCGCGATGGGCTTGTACGCGAGGATCTCCTCGGCGCACGAGAGCGGGATCGCGCTCGGGATGCGGTCGTCGACGTCGGCCTTGATGGTGGTCGCGCGACGCTCGGGCGTCGGCACCATGATCTCCTCGCGCGGGTGCACGAGTCGGCCCTCGCCGGTGGTGACCCGCAGGCGGCGGTCCTCGTCGAGGCTCGCCAGGAACGCGAGCCACTCGTGCTCCTGGCGCATGCGGTGCAGCCAGTCGGTGCCGTCGGCGACGGGCACCTGGCTGACGGCGGCCTTGACGCGCGGATCGACGTCGGCGAGGAGCACGGCGTTGCCGCCGCCCGTGCCGCCCGTGCCGAAGACGCCGATCGCGTCGGCCACGACGTCGTCGCGCGTGGTCAGGTAGGTGACCGCGTTCACGAGGTCCTGGAGCTGGCGCGCCGGCGAGAGGATGCCTCGATCGCCCTCGGAGTCGCCGAATCCGCGGTAGTCGAAGATGAGCACCGCGAACCCGGCCGCGACGAGGGCCTCGTGGTAGCGCACGTAGAGCTTGGCGTCCTTCAGGCCGAGCCAGCCCGGGCCCTGCACGATCGCGCGGTAGGGGCCGGGAGTCTCGGGGGTTCGCCAGATCGCGGCGAGGCGGTCGCCGGAGCTGTAGAACTCGACGTTCGTGGTGATCATGTGGTGCGGGTCCTCTCGGATCGGCGAAGCGGCGGTGCCCAGTCATCATTGCGTATTCTGGATCCAGAATCCAGTATTGATTCCGAATCGATCGTCGCCCTAGGATGAACACGACCGCCGATCCGTCTTGATCGGTTGTGATGGCCCGGGATTGGGCCGTGAGTCCTCGACAGCTGTCGAAGTCCGCACCGAACCGTCCCGGAGGAACCATGCCCATTTCCCGCCGTCACCCACTCGCCGTTGCTCGCCCTGCGCGCCCCGCACGCCCTGCGCGCCCCGCACGCCCTGCGCGCCTCGCCGCCGTGCTCGCGATCCCCGCCGCCGTGCTGCTCCTCGCCGGCTGCGCGACTCCCACCGCCGCCTCGACGGGCGGCGCCGACCCCTCGGCGGAGGCCGCGGCATCCGCGTACCCGATCACCGTCGACAACTGCGGCACCGAGGTCGCCCTCGACGCCGCGCCCGAGCGCGTGCTCACCATCAAGTCCTCGACGCTCGAGCTGATGCTCGCGCTGGGCCTGGCCGACCGCGTGATCGGCTCGGCCTTCAGCGACGGCCCCGTCCCCGACGAGGTCGCCGACGCGGCATCCGGCATCGAGGTCGTCTCCGACAAGGTGCCCTCGCAGGAGGCGACGCTCGCACTCGAACCCGACCTCGTCTACGCCGGCTGGGAGTCGAACCTCTCGGCCGAGGGCGCCGGCGAGCGCGACGACCTCGCGAAGCTCGGCGTGGCGACCTACGTCGCCCCGGCCGCGTGCAAGGCCGAGGGCTACATGCCCGACCCGCTGACCTTCGACGAGGTCTTCCGCGAGTTCGGCGAGGCCGGCGACCTCTTCGGGGTTCCGGATGCCGCAGCCGACCTCGTCGCCGAGCAGCAGGCCGCGCTCGACGCGATCGAGCCGAACGCCGACGGGCTCACCGCCCTCTGGTACAGCTCCGGCGACGAGACGCCCTACGTGGGAGCCGGCATCGGCGCACCCCAGATGATCATGGGCGCCGCAGGCCTCGACAACATCGCCAAGGACGTGCACGACACCTGGACCTCGATGAGCTGGGAGGCGATCGTCGACGCGAACCCCGACGTCATCGTGCTCGTCGACGCCGCGTGGAACACGGCCGACCAGAAGATCGCCCAGCTCGAGGCCAACCCCGCGACCGCGGCCCTGCCCGCCGTGCAGCAGAAGCGCTACGTCGTGCTCGACTTCCCGTCGACCGAGGCCGGCGTGCGCAACGTGGGCGCCGTGGCCTCGACCGTCGAGCAGCTCGGAGCCCTGGGGTACTGATGACCGCCGCCGGTCGAGGAGCGAACGCGGCGACCCCCGCCGGTCGAGGAGGCGCGCCGGCGCCGTATCGAGACCCGACCCCGCCAGAGGCCCCGGCGGGTCTCGATACGCTCGCTGCGCTCCCTACTCGACCGGCGAGAGGCGGGCGCGCGCTCGCCTGGGGCCTGCTGCTCGCGGCGGTGCTCGCGGCATCCGTCATCGTCGCGGTCACCATCGGCCCCGCGCCGATCGCGCCGTCCGACGTGTTCGCGAGCATCGCCGCGCACCTGGGGTTCGGCGAGCCGACCCTCTCGACGATCCGCGACGGCATCGTCTGGGAGCTGCGGATGCCGCGCGTGCTCACCGCGGCCGTGGTCGGCGCCGGGCTCGCGCTCTGCGGCGCGGTCATGCAGGCCGTCACCCGCAACACCCTCGCCGACCCCTACCTGCTCGGACTCTCGTCGGGCGCCTCGGTCGGCGCGGTCGTCGTGATCGTGCTCGGCGTCGGGCTGCTGCTCCCGCTCGCGGCGTTCGCCGGCGCCCTCGCGGCACTCGTCGCGACGCTCGGACTCGCCATGGCCGCCTCCGCCAGGTCGGGGCGCGGTGCGCGGCTCGACCCCACCACCACGGTGCTCGCCGGCATCGCGGTGTCGAGCGTGTTCGGGGCGATCACGAGCCTCGTCATCTTCTGGAGCGCGACGGGCGACAGCTACCGCGAGATCCTCAACTGGCTGCTCGGGTCGCTCGCGGGCACCGACTGGGGCTCGGTCGCGATCAGCGGCGCCGCGCTCGTCGTCGTCGGGGTGCCGCTCCTCGCGAGCGCCCGCACGCTCGACGCCTTCGCCCTCGGCGAGGCCGGTGCGGCCGCGCTCGGCGTGCACGTGGCACGTTCCCGAGTGCTGCTGCTCGGCGGCACCGCGCTGCTCACGGGCGCCCTCGTCGCGGTGAGCGGATCGATCGGCTTCGTCGGCCTCGTGCTCCCCCACGCGGTGCGACTCGTGACCGGCCCCGGTCATCGCGCGCTGCTGCCGCTCTCGGCCCTCGCCGGCGCGATCTTCCTCGTCTGGGCCGACACCGCCGCCCGCACCCTGTTCGACCCGCGCGAACTCCCGGTGGGCATCATCACCGCACTGGTCGGCGGCCCGGTCTTCGCCTGGCTGCTGCTTCGCACGAGGAGGACGGCATGAGCCTCGACCTGTCGCGCGTGCGCTTCGACCGCGCCGGACGCACGATCATCGACGGCGTCGACGCGACGCTGCCCCACGGCGCCCTGACCGCCCTCATCGGGCCGAACGGCGCGGGCAAGTCGACGCTGCTGCACCTCATCGCCGCCGTCGAGCGAGCACGAGACGGCGAACTCCGGCTCGACGGCCGGTCGCTCGACGGCATGCGACGACGCGAACGCGCCAGGATCGTCGCGCTGGCCGAGCAGCAGGCCGAGGTCGACGGGCGGCTGACCGTCGAGGCATCCGTCGCCCTCGGGCGCACCCCGCACCTCGGCGCGTTCGGCGTCGCCGGCCCCCGCGACCGCGCGATCATCGACGGCGCACTCGCCGCGGTCGGCGCGGCGGAGTTCGCCCAACGCCACCTCGACTCGCTCTCGGGCGGCGAACGGCAGCGCGTGACCCTCGCCAGGGCGATCGCGCAGGAGCCGACCCTGCTGCTCGCCGACGAACCGACGAACCACCTCGACCTCGGCTCGCAGTTCGTCGCCCTCGACCTGCTCGCCGGACTCGCCCGCGACGGCCTCACGGTCGTCGCGGCCCTGCACGACCTCTCGCATGCCGCCGCCTACGCCGACCACGTGGTGGTGCTCGCGTCCGGCCGGGTCGTCGCGGCCGGGCCGCCCGCCGAGGTGCTGACCTCCGAGCTCGTGCACGACGTCTACGGCGTGCGGGCCGAGGTGCTCACGCACCCGCTCACGGGTCGCCCGCTCATCGCCGTCGCGAGCGCTGCGACGTCGGCACCGGTGCCGATTCCCCTGTCGGCCGCTGCCGGGGCCGCCCCGACCCCTCACCGCGGCTCTTAGGACGAGGCGAGAGGCGCCGCACCCTTGTCCTGCGGCCACAGGCTCTGCCACGATCGGACCGTGACCCGACCCGATCGACGCCGCCTCGGCGTCGCCGGATGCCTCGCCCTCGCCGCGGCATCCGTCAGCCTCCTCACGTCGTGCGCGACGCCCTCGACCGCCGCCGAACCGTCGGCGCCTCCGCCCACTCCGAGCACGCCGGCCGAGGTGGCCGCCTCGATCGTGACGATCGAGATGCCCGACCTCGCTCCGTACCCCGAACCCGACCCGCCGCTCTCCGAGGCCGAGTCCGAGGCGAGACGCGTCGCAGATGCCGACGCGCAGTGGCAGGGCGTGCTCGCGACCTACCCGGATGCCGTTCGACCGGCCGACCCGTTCGCGGGCTACCTGACCGAGGAGGAACGCAAGCCGCTGTTGCGCTCGTGCGTCGAGGCCGCGGGCATCACGATCGACGAGGGGCACTCGCTGGACCCGGACGCCCCGCCTTCGATCGGCTGGTCGACGAACACCGAGGCCGAGATGGTCGCCGCCTACGCCTGCCAGATGATGCATCCCACGAAGATCACCCAGCCATCGGCGAACGACGCCCAGCTCGGCTGGATCTACGACTACATGGTCGCGTTCTATGCTCCGTGCTACGAGGCCAACGGCATCGCCGTACCGCCGCCTCCCGGCCGCGACGTCTGGGTCGAGACGTATCCCGGCTACGTCTGGTTCCCGTCGTACTTCGACGACCCCCGGTTCCGCGACATGACCTTCGAGCTCGAGACGGCCATCCGAACGGCCTGCCCCGACCCCGACACCTACCTGCAGGCGCATCCCGAGATCCGCTGACCGACGGATCGGCCGGGCGCCGCGCCGAGGGCCCGTTCGGTCAGGCCGAGGGGTCGAACCCCGGCACCGTGCCGTCGGCGGGCGGGTACTTGGCGACGAGGCTCGCGTCCTTGTCCGCGTACCCCTCTGCCGCGAGCAGTCGGAACTGGTCGAGCGCGAGCTCCGCCGCCGGGATGTGCAATCCGGATGCCTCGCCCGCCGCGACCGCGAACGAGAGGTCCTTCTCGGCGAGCGCAGCCGAGAACGTGGCGTCGAAGTTGCGGTTCGCAGGACTGGTCTCGACGACGCCGGGAGCCGGGTACCAGGTGCGGAGCGGCCAGGAGTCGCCCGACGAGGCCGACGCGACCTCGTGGAACCGCGCGGGGTCGAGCCCGAGCGATGCGGCGAGCGCAGCCCCCTCCGCGACGCCGAGGAGCGAGACGAAGAGCATGAGATTGTTGGCGAGCTTCGACGCGATGCCGAGCGTGGGCCCGCCGAGGTCGAAGACGTGCGCCGCCATGGGCTCCACGAGCGGGCGGGCCGCCGCCACGGCGTCTGGGTCGCCGCCGAGCATGAACGTCAGCGATCCGCGGATCGCTCCGGCGATGCCGCCCGAGATCGGGGCGTCGACGAACCGGAACCCGTTCGCCGCCGACTCGGCGTGGCACCACCGCGAGGTGTCGACGTCGACCGTCGAGGTGTCGAGTAGCAGGGCGCCCGCCGGCGCCGTGGCCCAGACGCCGGCGGTCGCCGCGTAGACCTCGCGCACGTGCTCGTTGCGCGGCAGCGACGTGAACACGGCGTCGACGCCCGCGACGGTCTCGGCGATGCTCTCGCACACGCGAACGCCGCGCTCGGCCGCGACCAGGCAGGCTGCCTCGTCGAGGTCGAATCCGCGCACCTCGTGCCCGGCCGTGACCAGGTGCGCCGACATGGGGCCGCCCATGTGCCCGAGTCCGATCCATCCGATGACCGCCATGGCCCCTCCTCCGACGTCGCTGTCGCCGCGGTCGCCCGCATCTTCCACGCTACGCCCAGGATGCGCGACAGGGCGCCCCGGTCGTCGAACCGGGGCGCCCTGGGCTCTGCTGCCGTGCGCCCGCAGGCGCGGCGCGGCGGAGTTACTTCGCCGCGCGTGCGCGCAGCCGCGGCGCGAGGTCGCGCTCGAACAGCTGCAGGAACCGACGCTGGTCGTTCCCTGGCGCGTGGAACACGAGGTGGTTGAAGCCCCAGTCCATGTACTGGCCGATCTGCTCGACGACCTCGTCGGGGTCGGTGCCCACGATCCAGCGCTTGGCGATCGTCTCGATCGGCAGGGCGTCGGCGGCGCGCTCCATCTCGACGGGGTCGGTGATGTCGTGCTTCTGCTCCTTCGAGAGCGAGAGCGGCGACCAGAAGCGCGTGTTGTCGAGCGCGGTCTCGAGGTCCTCCTCGTACGAGAGCTTGATCTCGATCATGCGGTCGTACTCGTCGAAGGTGCGCCCGTCGGTTCGGGCCTCGAGCCCCTCCTTCACGGCGGGCATGAGCTGGTCGGCGTAGAGCTCGGCGCCCTTGCCCGAGGTGCAGATGAAGCCATCGCCCGCGCGGCCGGCGTACTTCGCGACCTGGGGTCCGCCCGCGGCGATGTAGATCGGAACGCCGCCGTCGGGCCGGTCGTAGATCGACGCGTCGTGGGTCGAGTAGTACTCGCCGTCGAAGCTCACCTGGCCGTCGTCGAGCCACAGCGAGCGCATGAGGCGCACCGACTCGCGCAGGCGCGCATAGCGCTCGCGGAACTCGGGCCACTCCTGCTCGCCCGCTCCCTGGAAGCCCGTGGCGATCTCGTTGAGCGCCTCGCCCGAGCCGACGCCGAGGACGACGCGCCCCGGGTAGAGCACACCCATGGTCGCGAACGCCTGGGCGAGCACGGCCGGGTTGTAGCGGAACGTGGGCGTGAGCACCGAGGTGCCGATCTTGATGGTCGACGTGCGTTCGCCGACGGCGGCGATCCACGCGAGCGAGAACGGCGCGTGCCCGCCGGTGTGGCGCCACGGCTGGAAGTGGTCGCTCGTGAACACCGACTCCATGCCGTGCGCTTCGGCGGCGACGGCGATCTCGACGAGCTCGCGCGGGTCGAACTGCTCGGCGCTGGCCTTGTATCCGAGGGTGAGGGTCATGCTGCTCCCTTTCTGGTGGAGTCGGTCGGGCGTGACGACGCCTGCGCGTCGGGTCGGTGGGCGTCGGGTCGGTGGGCGTCGGGCACGGCCGGGGTGTCGCGTGCGGCGAGGGCCGCCGTGGTGTGCGGGCCGAGTCCGAGTCGTACGGCGGCGTCGAGCGCGTCGACCGTGTCGACGTCGCGGCGCATGCGCTCGGCGAGGGCCGCGGGCACCTCGTGCGCGAGGTCGTGGAACCCGAGCGCGCGGTGCAGCAGCGCCGAGTCGGCGCCGAACGCTGGCTCGAACCGCGTGTGCGCGGCGGCCGTCGCGAGGGTCGTGCCGGTGCCCTCCGCGTCGGGCATGAAGGCGAGCGGATGCCGCGACGCGGCGTCGAGCGCGGCATCGAGCGCCTGCGGGGTCAGCGCGGGCAGGTCGCCGAGCAGCACGGCGATGCCCCGGTGGCTGCGGGCCGGGCGGCCGCCGGCGGAGGCCGGCACGCGCTCATCGGCGGCGATGCGCCTGGCCTCCGCGATGCCGTGGCGGATCGCCGCCGAGAGCGACCGGGGCTCGGGCTCCGCGACGACCACGACACCGTTGGGCACCTCGTCGACGTGCCCGCTGAGGTCGCCGACGACGATCACCCGTGCGGCGCGGTCGGCGGCGAGCGCGGCATCGATGGTGTCGAGCACGAACGCCCTGGCCAGGTCGGCGCGCGCGGTGCGGTCGAGGGAGGGCGCGAGGCGCGTCTTGGCCTCGGCGAGCAGCTTCACGGGCACCACGACGTCGTACGTCAGCATGTCGTCGCCTCCGCCGCCGGAACGGCCGGCGAGACGCGCGATCGCGCCATGAGCGCCTCGGTGCGTGCGGCCGCGACGCCCTCGGCGTAGCCGGAGGCGAACCCCTCGGCCTGCCCGACGGCCCGCCCACGGGCGAACCCGGCCTCGTGTCCGTCGCGGCGCCCCAGTTCGACGGCCTCGTCGGTGCCGAGCCGGAACAGGTCGCGGTCGGACGGCCTCACGATCGAGGCCGCACCGGGCAGGTCGAGCGGTCCGACGGTGCGCGCGAGGCCCGAGACGACGGCCACGGGGCATCCGCTCACCTTGCCCTTGACGAGGTCGCCGGCGCCCGCGAGCTCGTCGGCGAGGCAGGCCATGGTCACGGTGAGCGTTCGGCCGGCGGCGTCGGTGCCGCCGCGGAGGTCGTCGACGACGTGCACGCCGGCTGCGCCGATCGCGACGTCGGTCTGGCCCTCGCGCCACGGTCGGCCGAGCGTGTCGGAGAGGATCACGCCGACGTGCGCGCCGGTGCGTTCGCGGAGTCCGGCCGCGAGCGCGCGCGCCGAGGCATCGGGGTCGACGGGCAGGAGCAGCACGGTGCCGTCGGGCGTGTTCGACGCGTCGACGCCGGCCGCGGCGGCGACCATGCCCTGGCGGTTCTCGACGATGCGCGTGACGCCGCCCTCGTGCGCCCGGGTCGCGACGACGCGCACGGTCTCGTCGGTGATGGCCTGCTCGCGATCGGCCGCGTGCACGATGCGCCCCTCGGCCTTGGACACGATCTTCGAGGTCACGACGAGGATGTCGCCGTCGTGGAGCCCGCCGGCGGCCGCGGCGGCCCGTGCGATGAGGTCGACGAGGTCGTCGCCGGGGCGGATCTCGCCGAGGCCGGCGAGGGCACGGACCGTGATGGCTGCGGCATCCGTCGCCCGATCGGTCGCCGCCCGCTGCGCGCGGGCGTCGGGTTCGGTCGCGAACGCGGTGCTCATCGCACGAGCCTCGGCAGCACCTCGCGCCCGAAGACCTCGAGCCACTCGCGCTGGTTGCGTCCGACGTTGTGCAGGTAGATGCGGTCGAACCCGAGGTCGATCAGGCGCTGGATGTGCGCTCGGTGCACGTCGGGGTCGCTCGAGACCGTGAGGCGGCCCGTGAAGTCTTCCGGCCGCACCGAGCGCGCGAGCTGCTCGAACTCGAACGGCGAGCGGATGTCGCCGCGGGCGAAGCGCATGCCCGCGATGGGCCACTCGCGCAGCGCGTTCGCCATCGCCTCCTCGTCGGTCGGAGCCCACGAGAGGTGCAGCTGCAGCACGCGCGTGAGCTTCGAGCGATCGCGGCCGCCCTCTCGAGCACCCTCGTCGAACTTCGCGAGCAGCACGCGCAGGCGTTCGTCGTCGGCGCCCGTCGTGATGATGCCGTCGACCTGACGGCCGGCGCGCTTCGCGGTGACCGGCCCCTGGGTCGCGACGAAGATCTCGGGGGCGACGGGCGGCATCGTCCAGAGGCGGGTGGTCTCGAGCTTGAAGTGCGGGCCGGCGTGGCGCACCTCGCGCCCCGCGATCGACGCGCTGAAGAGCTTCTTGATGACGTCGACGGCCTCGAACATGCGGTTGATGCGCTCGTGCGCCTCGGGCCAGTACTCGCCGACGATGTGCTCGTTGAGCGCCTCGCCAGAGCCGATGCCGAGCCAGTGCCGACCCGGGTACATCGATGCGAGCGTCGCACTGGCCTGCGCGACCATGGCCGGGTGCCAGCGGAACGTCGGCGTGGTCACGCCGGGGCCGAGGTCACCGGAGGTGCGTTCACCGAGCGCCGCGAGCACGCTCCACACGAACGAGGACTCGCCCTGCTGCGGCAGCCAGGGCTGGAAGTGGTCGGAGGCCATGACCCCCGTGAAGCCGTGCTGCTCGGCGAACGCGGCGAGCGCCACCGCCTCGGCGGGCGGGAACTGCTCGAGCATGGCGGCGTATCCGATGTGCACTGACACCCCTCCATCCTCCCGCTCCCGCGCGGGGCCGGGGCACGCATTCGAACATTCTGCGGGCCCGTTCAGGTCGTCGGCATCCCGACAGGTTCAGTATTTCGGATTCTGGATCCAAAAAGCAATACGCAGATCGGATGTCGCGGGCGGGCGGTGGGGGTTCTGCCGGTCGAGAAGGCGCGCCAGCGTCGTCTCGAGACCCCGATGGCAGCTGGCTGGGTCTCGAGACGCTCCGCTCCTCGACCGGCGGGATCAGTTCACTCTCGACCGGCAGGGATCGTCGGCGAGCCGCTAGCGCGGCGAGCGCCCCCGCGACGCCGGCGCCGCGGCATCCGCCGCCGTCGACTCGGCCTCGAGCAGTTCGAGCACCGCATCGCGCACGCCCACGAGGTGGTCGCGCAGCACGTCGACGGCCCGGTCGACCTCGCCGGAGGCGACGGCCTCGATGAGCTGCTCGTGCGTGTGGCTGTGCTCGGCATCGCCGACGAGGCGCCAGCCGAGCACGTAGCGGCCGACCTTGAGCCGGAGCTGCTCGATCATCTCCCAGAGCACGGGGCGCTGCTCGGCGTCGTAGAGCTCGGCGTAGAACTCGGTGCGGGCGTCGACGAAGTCCGAGCCCTCCTGCTGCCGGTCGGCGGCCTTGCCGAGTTCGCGCAGGCGCGCGACGCGGGCGTCGGTGAGGGCGGCCATCGTGAGCCGCAGCGCCTCGACCTCGAGCAGCACGCGGATGTCGTAGACCTCCTTCGCCTGCGCCGGCGAGAGCGACTTCACGACCGCGCCGCGGCGGTCGTGGAACTCGACGAGCCCGTCGGCCTCGAGCTGGATCAGTGCCGAGCGCACGGGCAGCCGCGAGACGCCGATGAGCTCGGCGAGCGTCTCCTGGCGCAGCTTCTGGCCCGGCAGCAGCGCGCCGCTCAGGATCGCGTCCTTGAGGATGTCGTAGACCATCACGCCGACCGATCGGTATCCGGTCGCGTGCTGGCCCGCGAGCTGCTTGAGGGCGGCGGCTCCGCCGTCGGCCGAGGATGCCGGTGCGGCCGTGGTGCCCCGGGGGGCTGCGTTCTGCGCGCTCATAGATGCTGAACGTAGCGGATAACCGCTCCGATCACGCTGTTCTGGATCCAAAAACCACGAACTGCGTCGAAGAGCTACAGATCCCGCCGCAGCGGTCCCTCGTTCTGCGCCTCGTCGAAGCCGTCGCGGTAGCCGTTGTCGTACGCCTCGTCGGCGCCGACCCGGAACAGGTCGCGCTCGGGCGGTCGCTGGATGCTCCGGGCCCCGGGCAGGTCGAGCTCGCCGACGTACCGGCCCAGGCCGCGCACGACGGCGACCGGAACCCCGGCGGACTTGCCCTTGACCAGCTCGGCCGCGCCCGCGATCTCGTCGGCCACGCACGGCATGGTGACCGCGAGCGGCTTGCCCGCGGCATCCGTCGCCCCGCGCAGGTCGTCGAAGACGTGCACGCCGGCCGCGCCGATCGCGATGTCGGTCTGCCCGTCGCGCCACGGACGGCCGAGCGTGTCCGAGAGGATCACGCCGATCGAGATGCCGGTGAGCGCGCGGATGCCGGTGGCGAGCGCCCGCGCCGACGCGTCGGGGTCGATCGGCAGCAGCAGCACGGTGCCGTCGGGCGCGTTCGAGGCGTCGACCCCGGCCGCGGCGCCGATGATGCCCTGGCGGTTCTCGACGATGCGCGTGACGCCGCCCTCGTACTCGCGGGTCGCGACCACGCGCACGGTCTCGTCGGTGATGGCCTGCTCGCGGTCGGCTGCGGCGACGACCCGCCCTTCGGCCTTGGAGACGATCTTCGACGTGATCACGAGGATGTCGCCCTCTTCGAGGCTCGTGGCCCCGACGATGATCGCGGCGAGGTCTGCGCCCTTCGCGATCTCGGGCAGCCCTTCGACGCCGTCGATGCTGAATCCCATGGGAACCCCCGATCTCACCCGGCGCACCCCGGTCTTCGCGCCTCGAACGATCTTCGCAGGTCGCGCGCCCGCGCACGAGCGCCGACCGTTGCCGTGGCGCACCCGACGCTGCCAGACTGCGTGACATGTCCGTGGCATCCGCACCGGCGAAGCGCCGGGTGATCGTGTGGGACCTGGTGCTCACGATCGTGCTCCTCGTCGTGATGATCGGCGTCGCCGTGGTCGCGATGTTCCTGTCCTTCCTCCTCGCCTTCGCGGGCGACTCGTGCGGCGCCGCCGGTCCGTGCGACTACGACGTCATGGGCACCGGCATGGTGATCGCGTTCGCCGGGCCCATCACCGCCGCGTTCATCGCGCTCGTGGCGGCCGTCATCGTGCTGGTGCTCAAGCGGATCGCGTTCTGGATCCCGCTCGTGGGCATCGTGCTCGTGATCGGCGTGTTCGTCGCGGGTGCCGCGATCACGGCATCGGGCGTCCCGTCGACGTCGTGAGCGGCGCCCGTCGAGGCCCGCACGACGCAGGGGCTTGCGCCCGCGGCATCCGCCCTGCCTACGATCGACCATGGAAGACCACCTCGACGTCGTGCCCGGTGACGGTCGCGACGAGACCGCGAACCAGCGCAGCGACCGCAACTGGAACGAGATCCTCCAGGAGCTGCGGGTCGCGCTGACGGGCACGCAGCTGATCGGCGGCTTCCTCATCGCGGTGGCGTTCCAGCCGCGCTTCGACGAGCTCGACGCGTACCAGCTGCGGCTGTACCTCGTGCTCGTCTCGCTCGCGGGGCTCGCGACGGTCATCGGCCTCGCGCCCGTGACGCTGCACCGCGCGCTGTTCCGCCGGAAGGTCAAGGAGCGGCTCGTGCTGACCGGCAACCGACTGCTCATCGGGCACCTCGTCGTGGTGGGGCTCCTGCTCGTCGGCGTCACGTCGCTCGTGTTCGACGTCGCCGTGTCCCGCGAGGCGGGGTGGTGGGCGCTCGGCGTGGGCGCGGTCGTGGTCGTCGGCGCGTGGGTGGTGCTGCCGCTCGCACGCAAGGCGACCGATCACGAGCCCGAACTGCCCGCCTGAGACGGCGAGCGGATGCCACGGGCGGCCGTCTGCGGCATCCGTCGCCCGTCCCTCGGTGTCGCACGCCGACCGTAGGCTTGATCCCATGCGCATCGCCACCTGGAACGTCAACTCGATCCGCACCCGCGTCGAACGCACCGTCGACTGGATGGTGCGCGAAGACGTCGACGTGCTCGCGATGCAGGAGATCAAGTGCAAGCCCGAGCAGTTCCCGCATGAGGCGTTCGAGGCGGCCGGCTACGAGCTCGCGATCCACGGCCTGAACCAGTGGAACGGCGTCGCCATCGCGAGCCGTGCGCCGATCGAAGACGTGCAGATCGAGTTCCCGGGCATGCCCGGCTTCCTCAAGGGCCACGAGGGCCCCGACCTGCCGAAGGAGGCGCGCGCCCTCGGCGCGACCATCGACGGCGTGCGCGTGTGGAGCCTCTACGTGCCGAACGGCCGCTCGCTCGACGACCCGCACTACACCTACAAGCTCGACTGGCTCGCGGCGCTCACCGACTACACGCGCGCCGAGACCGCCGCGCACCCCACGCGTCCGTTCGCGCTCATGGGCGACTTCAACATCGTGCCGTTCGACCACGACAACGGCGACCCCACCGTCATCGAGGGCGTCACGACGCACGTCTCGCCCGCCGAGCGCGAGGCGTTCTTCGCGTTCGAGGGTGCCGGCGTCACCGACGTCGTGCGTCCGCTCGTGCCCGAGGGCTTCACCTACTGGGACTACAAGCAGCTGCGGTTCCCGCGCAACGAGGGCCTGCGCATCGACTTCATCCTCGGCTCCGAGGCGTTCGCGCACGCCGTGACCGGCGCATCGATCCACCGCAACGAGCGCAAGGGCACCGCTCCGAGCGATCACGTGCCCGTGCTCGTCGACCTCGACCTGGGCGGCGACGACGATGAGTTCGATCGGCCGATGTTCCTGTAGGCGTGACGACATGAACACGGTCCGCAGGGCGTGCACGGCACTCGTCGCACTCGGTGCCGTGATCGGGGTCGCGGGGTGCACGCCGACACCCGAACGGGCCGAGCCCTCGGTCGTCGCCCTGCACGAGCCCGACGCTCCGCTCACGGTCGTCGACGAGGCGGATGCCGCGGCCGCCGCCATCGCGACGAGCGCCGCGCTGTTCGCCTCGTCGCCGGTCGCGGTCGTCGGCTCGACGTCCGACCTGCCCGAGAGCTCCGAGATCGCGGTCGAACTCGGGGTCCCGCTGCTCCTCGCACCGACCACGTCATCCGGCGAAGACGGCGGCGCGGTCCCGTCGGCGTCGCCCACCTCCACGACGCCTCCCGTCGGCGACGGCGCCGCGCTCCTCGCCGAGCTCGACCGGCTCGGCGTCACCGACGTCGTGTCGGTCGGCACGACGGGCGACGGCGACGGCGGCTCCGGTGATGCCGACGCCGACCTCGGCGATCGGCGGATCGTTCACGTCGAGGGCTCGAGCGCCGCATCCGATGCCGCCGACGAGCTGCCCGACGTCGAGGCGCCCGCCGAGCCGTCGGGGGTCGTGGCGCTCGTGACCGACGTCGACGGCGCCCCTGCCGCGACGGCGCGGGCCGCGGGCGCGACCGTGCTTCCGCTGCCGGCCGCCGACCCGAACCCCCAGCGCTCACCCGACGCGATCGATGCGCTTCACACGGCCGACGGAGCCCCGGTGCTCGCGATCGGGCCCGAGTTCGCGGCATCCGACGCCCTCGACTGGCAGGTGCGCACCGCGCGCACCGGCGTGCAGCTGCCCGGCGGCGGTCAGGTGCTCTTCCCCGACCGCATGCTCGTGGCGCTCTACGGCAAGCCCGACTCGCCGACGCTGGGGGTGCTCGGCGAACAGCCGATCGACGCGACGGTGGAGCGGGCCGCGAAGGTCGCGTCGACCTACGACGCGCTGACCGACCGCACGGTGATGCCGGCGCTCGAGATCATCACGACCCTCGCCTCCGGCGCGCCGACGCCCGACGGCGACTACTCGAGCGAGCCGGAGGCCGCCGACCTCGTGCCGTGGGTCGAGGCCGCCGGCGCCGCCGGTCAGTACGTGATCCTCGACCTCCAGCCGGGGCGCGACACGTTTCCGAAGCAGCTCGACGAATACCGCTCTCTGCTCGAGTACCCGTGGGTGGGGCTCGCGCTCGACCCCGAGTGGCGGCTCGATGCGAACCAGCATCACCTGGTCGACATCGGCCAGGTCGAGGCGAACGAGGTGAACCAGGTCATCGACGAGCTCGCCGCGATCTGCGACGAGCACGACCTGCCGCCGAAGCTGCTCGTGCTGCATCAGTTCCGCAACGACATGATCCTGCACCGCGAACGCGTCGAGGTCGACCGGCCCGAGGTGAGCGTGCTCTTCCACGTCGACGGCAACGGCACCCAGCCCGCGAAGCAGGCGACCTGGAAGGCCCTGCGCGAGGGCGCATCCGAGGCCGCATGGGGGTGGAAGAACTTCATCGACGAGGACGCCCCGATGCTCACGCCCGAGCAGACGATGACCGAGGTGGTTCCGGCGCCCGACCTCGTCTCGTACCAGTGAGCATCTCGCCGCCTACCGCATCGGCCGCGCTCGAGCCAGCCCTCGAGCCCGATGGGCGATTCCCGGCCGGTGGATCTACGCTCGAAGGGTGACGACCTCTCCCGAACGCGTCGTCGGAGACCCGTTCATCGGGATCACGATGGCCGACCGATACCGCCTCGACGGATTCATCGGCCGCGGCGGCATGGCCGTCGTCTACCGCGGCGAAGACCTGGTGCTGCACCGGCCCGTGGCGGTCAAGGTCTTCGGGGCCGCGGCCGAGGGATTCGACGACCGCGACCGCCGCGCCTCCGAGATCGCGCTGCTCGCGAGCCTCTCGCACCGCGCGCTCGTGCGGCTCTACGACGCCGGCCACGATCCCTCGAGCGGCCGGGAGTTCCTCGTCATGGAGCTCGTCGACGGCCGAGACCTGCGCGAGACGCTGCGATCGGGACCGCTCGGCTCGGCCGACGCCGCGTCGATGCTCGCCGACCTCGCCGAGGCGCTGCACGCGATCCACGAGCGCGGCATCGTGCACCGCGACATCAAGCCCGCCAACGTGCTGCTCGAGCCCGCGCGCCTGCCGAGCCGCACGTGGAACGCGAAGCTCGCGGACTTCGGCATCGCGAGGCTCATCGACGACGCCCGGCTCACGAGCACGGGACTGCTCGTCGGCACGCCGGGCTACGTGAGCCCCGAGCAGGTGACCGGGGCCGTGCCCGCCCCACCCGCCGACGTCTACGCGCTCGGACTGCTCGTGCTCGAGTCGCGAACGCAGCAGGCCGCGTTCCCCGGTCCGGCCGCCGAGTCGGCGAGCGCCCGGCTGGTGCGCGCCCCCGTCGTTCCGGCCGAGCTCGGCGACGACTGGGGCGAGCTCCTGCGTGCGATGACCGCCCGCGAACCCGGCGACCGCCCGACGGCGCTCGAGATCGTGGTCGCGGCATCCGCGCTCGACGTGTCGCGAAGGGCGGATGCCGGCGCGACGGCGGCCACGGTCGCGTTCGGCGAGGTGGCCGAGACGCCGACCGTCGCGATGACGGAGGCCGCGACCTCCGCCGACGAGATCCCGACCGTGCGGATGCCCGAGGCGGCCGGAGGCGAGTCCGTCGGCGAGTCCGTCGGCGAGCGGCTCACGCGAGTGCTCCCGGTGCCGACGTCGACGCCGCCCGGGCCGAGCCCGCAGCCGACGCGAACCTCGCCGCCCGAGCCGACCGACCACCCGGCGAAGCCGAGACGCGCGGCCCGTGCATCCCGCGCCGCCGTGGCCGTGCTGCTCGCCGCCGTGGTCGTGACGCTGCTCTGGTTCGTGATCTCGCCCCTCGCTGCGCCGCCGGCGACCGCCCCCGAACCGCTGCCGAGTGTTCCGGGCGAACTCGGCGTGCACCTCGAGCAGCTCGACGAGGCGGTGAACCCGTGATGCGCCACCTCACGCGACGACCCGCGACGATCGTCGCCACCGCCGCCCTCGCGCTCATGCTCGGACTGGGCCTCACCTCGTGCGCCCCGCCGAACGACGACACGGCGGCGGCGATGCACGCGTCCGTCGTCAGCGTCTCCGAACGCGCGGCGTCGGCCGACTACGCCGGCGCCCTCGCCGAGCTCGACCTCCTCGAGGCCGACGTCGACGCGGCCTCCGCCGACGGCGCCCTCGACCCCGCCCAGGAGCAGCAGATCCGGGAGGCCATCGCGCTCGTCCGGGCCGACCTCGTGGCCGCCGAGGTCGCGACGACGCCCACTCCGACCCCTGCGACCGACGACTCGGAGGATTCCGACGACTCGGGCAACTCAGATGATTCCCCCGGCAACAGCGGCGGCAACAAGGGCAAGGGCAACGGGAAGGACAAGGACAAGGGCAAGGACGACTGACCCGATGCCGGGCGCCCCGACGACAGGGCAGCCCGAGACATCCGCCCGCGACATCCGCCACCATGGAGGCATGACGCAGGCGAACCCCGACGACATCACGCTCGACCCGAAGACCCCCGACGAGGTCGCCGCCTGGCTGCCCGTCGCGATGCGCGAGTACGAGGAGTCCCGGCTCGAGGCCGGTGACAGCGCCGAGGCCGCCGATGCGGCTCGCGTCCTGTCGGAGGAACGCTTCTTTCCGGGTGGCCGCCTGATCGACGGGCATCTGCTGTTCACGGTGCGACTCGCAGGGGAGGACGTCGGCTGGTTCTGGCTCGGCCCGTGGAACGGCACCGGCACCGAGGACTGGTGGATCTACGACATCCGCGTGTACGACGAGTTCCAGCGTCGCGGCATCGCCCGCATCGTCATGCAGCGCGCCGACGCGATCGCGCGCGACGGCGGCGCGAAGAGCCTCGGCCTCAACGCGTTCGCCTACAACGTGCCGGCGATCTCGCTGTACGAGAGCCTCGGCTACCTCACGGCGGCGCTGCACATGCGCAAGGAGCTCTGAGCACCGGCGATTCGCGGCCGGCGTTCAGGCTTCGGGCGTAGCTTCGCCGCATGAACCCGGAATCCTGGCTCGCGGCCATCTGCCTCTCGGCCGTCGTCGGCCCGATGCTGCTCGGCCTCGTCGCGCTGCGGCGCCGACCTCAGCCGGTTCGCGTGCGATCCTCCGACGCTCAGCACTCCGACGCTCAGCGTCGGCCGGTGAACCGCTCCATCGATCGGTAGACGCCGAAGCCGTCGCCCACGACGCGATCGAAGACGCGCGTCGGCAGGAGACCGCGAAGGGCGCGTGACAGACCGACGCTCCAGGGCAGCTCGAGCAGCGGACGCCCCTTGAGCATGGCCCGCCACACGCGGTCGACCACGTACTCGGGTTCGAGGATCGGCGCGAGCACCGGCCCGCGAGCTCCAGCGAACATGCCCGTCGAGATGTAGCTCGGGGTCACCGTCGTGACCTTCACGTTGCCGTGGTCGGCCTGCTCGAGCTCGAGGCGCAGCGAGTCGCTCCAGCCGATGAGGGCGGCCTTCGACGCGGCGTAGGTCGCCATGCGCGGGTTCGCGAGGGTGCCCGCGGCCGAGGCGATGTTCACGATGCGCGCTGCGCGGTAGGCGTTCGCGATCATGCCCGGAAGGAACTCGCGGGTCACGTACATGGGCGCGAGCGCGTTGACCTGCATGGTCGGGCGGGTGTCGTCGCCGTTGTCGGTCTGCCAGAAGTACTCGTTGCCGCGCACGATGCCGGCGTTGTTGATGAGCACGTCGGGATTGCCGACCTCTCGGCGCACCTTCTGCGCGTGCTTGGCGATCGAGCCGAGGTCGGCGAGGTCGACGACGTACGAGTGGATGCGCGTGCGCCCCTTCGAGACGGCGCCGAGCTCGTCGACCGTGCGCGCGAGCGCCGAGGCGTCGCGGTCCCACAGGGTGACGGATGCCGCGTGCTCGGCGACCGCGCGCTGCGCGTACATGCGTCCCATGCCGCCCGCGGCGCCCGTGATGAGCAGTCTGGCTCCGCGCACCGTTCTCGTCATCCGACCATTCTCCCCCGCGCGCTCCCGTGCGCCGGACGGTCACCGTGTCAACATGTTGACTCTTTTTCGTCAACCTGTTGACATTCGACGTGTCAACAGGTTTACTCATCACATGAGCCCCGAACCGAAAGCCCTCCCCGAACCCGGCGGACCGCTGGGCGACCACCTCACGGTCACCCTGCACCTGCTCGTCGATCGCATGGACCGCTTCGCCGACGGCCTGCTGCAGGCGCGCTACGGCATCAGCTTCAGCCAGTTCCAGTTCATCGCGGTGATCGCGAACCTGCCGTCGCCGCCCGACATCACGTTCCTCGCCGACTGCCTCGGCGTCAGCAAGGCCGCCGTCAGCAAGCGCGTGCCCGGCTTCGTGGAGGCCGGCCTCGTGCAGACCAGCGCCGACCCGGCGAACGCCCGACGCGTGCTGCTCTCGATCACCCCGAAGGCCGGGCAACTGCTCGCCGAGGCGCTGCCCGTGCTCGGCGCCTCGTTCTCCGACGAGTTCGACGACCTCGCCTCCCCCGACCTCGACGCGCTGCACGAAGACCTCAAGGCCGTCATCCGCCACCTCGACTCCAAGGAGCACTGAACCATGACGAACAGCACCTCGCCGAACAGCACCGTGACCAACACGCTCGTGATCATCGGGCACCCGAACTCGGGCAGCTTCAACCACGCCCTGGCCGAGCAGTACGCGGCCGGCCTGCGCGCGGCATCCGTCGACCCCTCGACCGGCGGCCCGTCCGACGGCTCGCACGTGCGCGTCATCGACCTCGCCGAGCGCGAGTTCGAGCTGCTGCCCGCCGACCGCGGCGACCTGCGCGCGCCCGACGGCGACACCTCCCACCTCGAGCCGCGCATCCGCGCGTTCATCGACGACGTCGCCTGGGCCGACCACCTCGTGTTCTTCTTCCCGCAGTGGTGGGGCACGTACCCCGCCGTGCTGAAGGCGTTCCTCGACCGCGCGGTGCTCTCGGGCACGGCCTTCAAGTACGGCCGCGGCCAGATCTCGACGCGACTGCTCACGGGCAAGACGGCGCGCATCGTCATGACCATGGACTCGCCCGTCGCGTGGAACCGGTTCGTCTACCGCAACGCGGCCGAGACCTCGCTCAAGCGGGCGACGCTCGCCTACTGCGGCGTGCGCACGATCGGCATCACCCGGTTCACGCCCGTGCGGTTCTCGACCCCCGAGAAGCGCGCCGCCTGGCTCGAGTCGGTGCGCCGGCTCGGGGTGACGGATGCCGCGAGGGCCCGCCGCCGCCAGCCCGCGCCCGTAGCGGTCGCCGCCACGGGCGCCGCCGCCGAGTAGGCGGCGCCCCGCGACATCCGCCCGCCCGCGACATCCGCCCACCCGAGCGCTTCGGCGGGAGGAGTTCGCGGGCAGGGGAGGACGATTCCCGGCGAATCGTCCTCCCCTGCGGCCGCGCTCCTCCCGTGGCCCCCCCGGCCGGCCTGTCGGCGCGGCGGGCGTCGTGAGAGCATGAGCGCGTGCACGTGAGACTCGCCACCGAAGCCGATGTCCCGGCCGTCGCCGAGACCGTCGCGCTCGCGTTCGCCGCGGATCCAGTCTGGGCGCCCGTGCTGCGGCGGGCCGACGGCTCGACCGATCACCTGATCCCGTTCTGGACGCCGTTCGTCGAGGGTGCGCTGCTCCACGACACCGTGTGGATCGCCGACGACGGCGCCTCGGCCGCCGTGTGGATCCCGCCGGGCGGCGACGAGATGACCGACGAGCAGTTCGCGCGCGTGCAGGCGATCGTCGACGAGGTGCTCTCGCCTGAGCAGCGGAGCGCGTTCGACGTGCTCATGCAGCGCTTCGAGGAGCACCACCCACACGATGCGCCGCACTGGTACCTGAGCCTGCTCGCGACCCATCCGTCGCGTCGGGGCGAGGGGCTCGCACAGCAGATGCTGGCCGGCAACGTGCGCGACTTCGCGCAGTCGGGGCTGGCGGCCTACCTCGAGTCCACGAACCCGGTGAACGACCGCCGCTACGAACGCGCGGGGTTCCGCGCCGTCGGCGGGTTCACCTCCCCGCTCGACGACGCAGCCCCGATCACGACCATGTGGCGCCCCGTCGACGCCTGACCGGCCCGAGCCAAGCCGGCCGAGCCAAGCCGAGCCGAGGTCAGCGCGCGGCGCGGTCGCGCAGCAACGACGCCGCGTAGACCGCGATCCACGCGAACCCGAGCGAGACGCCCACGAACAGGCGGATGCTCGCCGCCGGCCCGAACGGGATGCACAGCACGAGGCACGCGATCCCGATCACGATCGACCACGCGGCCGCCGCGCGGTGCCCCTCCCAACGCAGGCGCTTCGCCACCACGAAGGTGACGGCCACGAGCGCGAGGAAGGCGAGCGGGGCGGCGAACGCGTGCACGCCCCCGTGGAAGGTCCACTCGGTCGGATACCCGTCGGGCGTGCCGAGCGGGAACCCGAGCGCCGGGTCGGCCGTGAACGCGCCGCCCAGCACGAGGCCGACGCCGTAGAGCCCGAACAGCACGGGTGCCCACACGCGGCCGGGTCCGTCGCCGAGGCTGCGGCGAGCGCCGACCGCGAACGCGAGCATGAGCACGCCGGCCACGATGAAGTTCGTGATCTGCAGGTATCCGCGGTCGCCCAACGAGAGCAGGCTGAGCGGATGCCGCGACAGGTCGAATCCCTCACGCGCGAGCGCCTGCACGAGACCGGCGACCACGAAGAGCGGCCCGGCCACGATCCCGGCCCAGACGAGCGCCCTCGTGGTCGGGTCGGCCGCGTGGGCCGGAGGGTGCGAGACGACGTGGGTCAGCGCGGGCGCGGCCTGCGCGGCCTCCCCGGGCGAGGTGCGAAGTGCGGTGTCCATGGTGAACGTCCTTCCGGTTCGGCGACCCGCTCGATCGGGTCGTTCACCAAGACGTCGCGGCGCGGCATCCGTTCTCGACATCGCCCTCGAACCCGATCGCGGGAAATCTCGGAACCCATGTCGAGAACGGATGCCGAACGCCGACGCTATGGTGAGGGCACGCCGACGGGGCGCGCCTCACCGAGGAGGAATCCCATGCGTTACCTGTGCCTGATGAAGTCCGACGAGCACCAGGGCGAGACCCCGCCCGCCGTCTACGAGGCCATGGCCGAGTACGACCGCTGGGGCCGCGAGACGGGCGTGCTCGTCGACAGCCAGGGCCTGCTGCCGAGCGAGGCCGGGGCGATCGTCTCGCTCGCCGACGGCGCGATCAAGGCCGTCGACGGGCCGTTCACGGAGGCGAAGGAGCTCGTCGGGGGCTACGCGGTCATCGACGTGCGCTCCCGCGACGAGGCCCTCGAGCTCGGGCGGCGGCTCATGCAGATCCACGTCGACCACTGGCCGGGCTTCGTCGGCAGCGTCGAGATCCGGCAGATCGCGGAGTTCTGAGCGCGGCTCGCGCCGGGCATCCTTGCGTCGGCGCGGCGCGCGTGGTCTCATGCCCACGTGAGCGATCGCACCGGTGACGAGACGACGCGCGCCGCGATCGAGGCGGTCTGGCGACTCGAGTCGACGCGCCTGATCGCGGCGCTCGTGCGCATCGTGCGCGAGGTCGGGCTCGCTGAGGACGTGGCCCAGGACGCGATCGTCGCGGCGCTCGCGCAGTGGCCCGCCACCGGCATCCCGAGCAATCCCGGAGCCTGGCTGATGACCACCGCGAAGCGTCGAGCCGTCGACGAGTTCCGACGTCGGGCGAAGCACGACGCCGCCTTCGCGGTGCTCGCGCGCGAACTCGACGAGGCCGTCGAGGGCGACCCCGGTGCGGGCATCGACCACGTGGACGACGACGTGCTGCGGCTCATGTTCATCTGCTGCCACCCCGCGCTCACGGTCGAGGCGCAGACGACGCTCACCCTGAAGCTCGTCACCGGGCTCTCGACGCGCGAGATCGCCCGCGCGTTCCTCGCCCCGGAGGCGACGGTCGCGCAACGGGTGTCGCGAGCGAAGCGCACCCTCGCCGAGGCCGGCGCCGCGATCGAGGAGCCGAGCGTCGACGAGCGGGCCGAGCGGCTGCAGACGGTGCTCGGCGTCGTCTACCTGCTCTTCAACGAGGGGTACTCGGCGACCGAGGGCGAGGACTGGGTGCGCCCGACGCTCTGCGACGAGGCCGTGCGGCTCGGCCGCATCCTCACGGCGCTCGTGCCCGACGACCCCGAGGTGCACGGCCTCTCGGCGCTCATGGAACTGCAGTCGTCACGGCTCGCCGCCCGCGTCGGCGCCGACGGCGAGCCCGTGCTGCTCGAGCAGCAGGACCGCAGGGCGTGGGATGCCGCGCGCATCCGCCGCGGCCAGGACGCCCTCGCGCGGGCCGACGCCATCCTCGTCGGCCAGCCGCCCCTGAGCCCCTCGGCCGAACCCGGCCCGTACGTGCTGCAGGCCGCCATCGCCGACGAGCACGCGCGCGCGGCATCCGTCGAGACGACCGACTGGGCGGCGATCGCCGAGCTCTACGAACGCCTCGGACACCGCACCGGATCCCCGGTCGCCGAACTCAACCGTGCCGTCGCCCTCGGACGCGCGCGCGGACCCGAGGCCGGACTCGCGCTGCTCGACCAGCTCGCCGACCTGCCCGCCCTGCGCGGCTACCACCTCGTGCCGAGCGTGCGCGGCGACCTGCTCGAGCGGCTCGGCCGACCTCTGGACGCCGCCGCCGAGTTCGAACGGGCCGCCGCCATGGCCTCGAACGCCCGCGAGCGCGACCTGCTGCTTCGTCGGGCGACCGCGGCGAAGGCCCTCGACGAGCGGTCGTCGATCGAAGACCCTGCCGTCCGCTCCGACTGAGCACCGAGCCGGATCGCAGGATATTCGACGTCTCGCCGCGTCACACGAGAACCCGCCGTGTTACGCCCCGGGTCAGCGGCGCCTGACAGCGCTTCCCCGTCTGGATACCGTCGAGGCACCCCCACCAGCCACCGCACGTCGAGGAGACGCCATGGCCGCGGCATCCGCCACCGCTCGCGAAGCCTCGCCGATCGCGCACTCGGCGGCCGCAGCACCCGTCTCGCTCCGCGGCATCGGCCGCGCGTTCGCGTCGCAGGGCGGCTCGCGTCAGGTGCTGCGCGACATCGACCTCGAGATCGCGGCCGGTGAGATCGTCGCGATCCTCGGACCGAGCGGATGCGGCAAGTCGACGCTGCTGCGCATCGCCGGCGGACTCGACCGTCCGACGCAGGGCGAGGCGCTCATCGACGGCGAGCCCGTGAAGCCGTACGACGCACGCTCGGCGGTCGGATTCCAGGAGCCGCGCCTGCTGCCGTGGCGCACGCTCGCCAGCAACGTCGCCCTCGGCCTGCCGAAGTCGACCCCGCGCGCCGCCGGGCGCGAACAGGTCGCGCGGCTGCTCGACCTCGTCGGGCTCGCCGACTTCGCGGGCCACCGGCCGCGCGAGGTGTCGGGCGGCATGGCCCAGCGCACCTCGCTCGCACGCGCCCTCGCGCGCAACCCAGCCGTGCTGCTGCTCGACGAGCCGTTCGGAGCGCTCGACGCCCTCACCCGCCTGAAGATGCAGGACCTCCTGCTCGACGTTCACGCCGCCGAACCGGCGACCATCCTGCTCGTGACGCACGACGTCGACGAGGCGCTGCAGCTCGCCGACCGCGTGATCCTGCTCGGCCACGAGGCCGGCGCCGACGGCGCGCCCCCCGCGACGCAGGGCGCCGTCGTGGTGCAGACCGTCATCGTGCCCGGGCACCGACCGCGCGACCGCGGTTCCGCAGAACTCGCCGAGCTCCGCGGGCGCCTGCTCGACGGGCTCGGCATCGACCGGCACGGCGCCGCGCGCGGCATCGAGACCGGCACGACCATCCCGCACTACCCCTACTGACGCACCACACGCACTCGACGCACCACACGGGCGCCCGAAACGCACCCGACGCACCGCCCCACCGACGCACCATCCGTTTCGACGCACACAGCATGCGCGTCGCATCCCAGAGGAGAATCCCATGTCCCGCACCGCACCGTTCCTGCGATCCGCGCTCGTCGCGGGCGCCGCCGCCTCCGCACTGCTGCTCTCGGGCTGCGTCGCCGGCGAGGGCCAGGCCGCTGAGCCCGAGCCCGCGGCATCCGGCGAGGCCGTCTCGCTCGAGGGCCAGACGCTCAACATCGACTTCGCGACCTACAACCCGCTGAGCCTCGTCATCAAGGACCAGGGCTGGCTCGAAGACGCCGGGCTCACCGTGAACTGGGTGCAGTCCGCCGGCTCGAACAAGGCCAACGAGGCGCTGCGCGCCGGGGCCATCGACGTGGGCTCGACCGCCGGCTCGGCCGCGCTGCTCGCACGCTCGAACGGCTCGCCGATCCAGGTCATCGACATCTTCTCGCAGCCCGAGTGGGCCGCCCTCGTCACGACCGACGGCACGGGCGTCGAGTCCGTCGAAGACCTCAAGGGCAAGCAGGTCGCCGCGACCAAGGGCACCGACCCCTACTTCTTCCTGCTGCAGTCGCTCGAGGCCGAGGGCCTGGCGCCCGAAGACATCACGGTGCAGAACCTGCAGCACGCCGACGGCTGGGCCGCGCTCCAGAACGGCTCCGTCGACGCCTGGGCCGGCCTCGACCCGATCATGGCCGGCGCCGAAGAGGCGGGCGCCTCGCTCTTCTACCGCAACGTCGCCTTCAACTCCTACGGCTTCCTGAACGCGACCGAGTCGTTCATCGCCGAGAAGCCCGAGGTCGCGCAGGCCGTGGTCGACGCCTACGAGCACGCTCGCGCATGGGCCGAAGAGAACCCCGAGGAGACCGCCTCGATCCTCGCCGAGGTCGCCGGACTCGACGAGGCCGTCGCCACGAAGGTCATCACCGAGCGCACGAACCTCGGCGTCGACAACGTTCCCGGCGACGCGCAGGTCGCAGTGCTCGAGAAGATCGGCCCGATCTTCGTCGAACTCGGCGACGTCCCCTCGCAGGAGCAGGTCGACGACGCGCTCGACACCCTCATCAACGACGAGTTCGCGACGGCGGCAGACCCGTCGCGCTTCGAGTAGGAACCTGAGATGACGGATGCCTCGCGCACGACGAGCACCGACGAGCGAGCGGATGCCGCGGCGAACGCCGTGACCTCGGCAGACCGCCGGTTCGCCTCGCCGGTGACCGACGGCGGGCTCGCCGTCGCGACCGCCGGACCGCTCGGACCCTCCGGGGTCGACCGGCCTGCGCGCGAGGCATCCGTCCCTCCTGCTTCATCCGGCGGCCGTCGCCGCCTGGTCGACCGCCGCTGGTTCGTGATCGTGGGCGGCGCGATCATCCCGGTCGCGCTGCTCCTCACGTGGCAGCTCGTGTCGACGAGCGGCCTCGTGCCCGTCTCGATGCTGCCGAGCCCGGAGATGGTCTGGCTCGCGGCCGTCGACCTCGCCCAGCGCGGGCTGCTCGGCCTCTACATCGCGATCTCGACGCAGCGCGTGTTCATCGGGTTCGCGATCGGCGCCGTCTTCGGCCTCGTGGTCGGCGCCATCGTCGGCCTCTCGAAGCTCGGCGACATCCTGCTCTCGCCGACGCTCGGCGCGGTCCGCGCGGTGCCGTCGCTCGCGTGGATCCCCCTGCTGATCCTGTGGTTCGGCATCGCCGAGGACTCGAAGATCATCCTCATCGCGATCGGCGCGTTCTTCCCGGTCTACACGATCGTCGCCGCGGCCCTGCGCCACGTCGATCGGCAGCTGCTCGAGGCCGGACGCGCGTACGGCCTTCGCGGCATCCGCCTGTTCACGGCCGTGCAGCTGCCCGCGGTCGTGCCGTCGGTCATCTCGGCGCTGCGCCTCGCGCTCGCCCAGGCGTGGCTGTTCCTCGTGGCCGCCGAGCTCATCGCGAGCTCGATGGGCCTCGGGTTCCTCCTGCTCGACTCGGGTCAGAACGGTCGCATCGACCGCATCTTCCTCGCGATCATCCTGCTCGCGGTGCTCGGCAAGCTCACCGACGCCCTCGTCGGCCTCTTCGAGCGCTGGGCTGTGCGCAAGTGGGCGTGACGGATGCCGCGGCCGCCGCGGTGCCGACCGGCACCCAGGGCGTCCGGCCGACGATCTCCGGGCTACTCGACGAACACCGCCGCTTCCCGGCGCCCCCCGCGTTCGCCGCGCAGGCGAACGTCACGGCGGCCGATGCCGACGCCCTCCGCGCCGCGGCCGACGCCGATCCGGTCGGGTTCTGGGAGCAGCAGTCCGTGCGGCTCGACTGGGCCGAGCCGTGGCACACCGCCCACACGTGGCATCCGGCCCTCCCCGACGCGGAGACCGGCGAACTCACCGTGCCGCGCGCCGAGTGGTTCGCGGGCGGGCGCCTGAACGCGAGCGTGAACGCCGTCGACCGGCACGTCGAGGCCGGGCGCGGCGACAAGGTCGCCTTCCACTTCGAGGGCGAGCGCGGCGACCGCCGCTCGATCACCTATGCCGAGCTGCAGCGTGAGGTGGCGAAGGCCGCGCACGCGCTCACCGAGCTCGGCATCGTCGCGGGCGACCGCGTCGTGGTCTACCTGCCCGTGCTGCTCGAGACCGTCATCGCGACCCTCGCCATCACGCGCATCGGGGCGGTGCACTCGCTCGTGTTCGGCGGGTTCTCGTCGGAGGCGCTGCGGTTCCGCGTCGAGGACACGGGGGCCAGGCTCGTCATCACGACCGACGGCCAGTTCCGCCGCGGCGCCGCGGTTCCCGTGAAGGCGGCCGTCGATGCCGCCGTCGAGGGCGTGGCATCCGTCGAGCACGTGCTCGTGATCCGCCGAACGGGCGACGAGACCCCCGACCTGCCGTTCAGGCCGGGCCGCGACGTGTGGTGGCACGAGGTCGTCGACCGCCAGCCCGACGTGCACGAGCCCGAGAGCTTCGACGCGGAGCATCCGCTGTTCATCATCTACACGAGCGGCACGACCGGAAAGCCCAAGGGCCTCGTGCACACGACCGGCGGCTACCTCACGCACGTCGCCTACAGCTACTGGGCGGTCTTCGACGCGAAGCCCGACGACGTCTACTGGTGCACGGCCGACCTCGCGTGGGTCACGGCGCACAGCTACGTGCACTACGGGCCGTTGCTGACCGGCACGACGAGCGTCCTTTACGAGGGCACGCCGAACACGCCGCACCAGGGCCGGCACTTCGAGATCATCGAGCGCTACGGCGTCACGACGTACTACACGGCGCCCACCCTCATCCGCTCGCTCATGACGTGGTTCCCCGAGGGCATCCCGGGTCCGGATGCCGGCGGCCACGACCTGTCGTCGATCCGACTGCTCGGATCGGTCGGCGAGGCGATCAACCCCGAGGCGTGGGTCTGGTTCCGGGAGCAGATCGGGGCGGATGCCGCGCCCATCGTCGACACCTGGTGGCAGTCCGAGACGGGGGCCGCGATCATGGCCCCGCTGCCAGGGGTCTCGACGCTGAAGCCCGGCTCCTCGCTGCGCGCACTGCCGGGGCTCACGACGCGGGTCGTCGACGATCACGGGGCGGATGTCGCGCCCGGCCATGGGGGTTACCTCGTCGTCGACGGCACCTGGCCGGGCATGGCGCGCACCGTCTGGGGCAACCCCGAGCGGTACCGCGACGCGTACTGGGCCCGCTTCGCCGACCGCGGATACTTCTTCTCGGGCGACGGCGCCAAGGTCGACGCCGACGGCGACATCTGGCTCCTCGGGCGCGTCGACGACGTCATCAACGTGTCGGGGCACCGGCTCTCGACGATCGAGATCGAGTCCGCGCTCGTCGCGCACCCGTCCGTCGGCGAAGCCGGGGTCGTCGGCGTGTCGGATGCCACGACGGGCGAGGCGATCGTGGCGTTCGTCGTGACATCCGACGCCCTGACCGGCACGGGCACCGAAACCGGCACGGCGGCCGAACGCGCCGCGGCGCTGCGCTCGCACGTTGCCGGCGCCATCGGCCCGATCGCGAAGCCGCGCGAGGTGGTGTTCGTGGCCGACCTGCCCAAGACCCGCTCGGGCAAGATCATGCGGCGACTGCTCGTCGACCTCGCAGAGGGGCGTCCGCTCGGCGACACGACCTCGCTGCAGGACGACCGGGTGCCGGGTGCGATCGCCGCGGTGCTGGCGCGCTGAGCGCCGCGCCGGGCGTGACGCCGCACGTCATCGCGTGACGGCCGGACAGAACTCCCCATTGACGGGCGACGACCCGACCTGCCACGCTGCATGCTGCGCTACTCGGCGCCACGACCCCGAAGGAATCTCGAATGTCTGACCTGCCTCCCGCCCCCGCAGCCCAGCCCGCCGCCGCGGTCGCGCCGTCCGAGAAGTGGAACGTCCTGTCGATCGTCGGCTTCGTGCTGTCGATCATCGGCTTCAACGTCGTCGCGATCGTCCTCGGCTTCATCGGCCTCAGCCAGGTCAAGAAGACGGGCGAGCGCGGCCGCGGCCTCGCCCTCGCGGCCGTCATCATCGGCTTCGCGTCGATCGTGCTCGGCATCATCCTGACCATCGTGTTCGTCTCGGCGCTCGCCACGACCGGCGCCGTGACCAGCTACTGAGTCGCACGCTCACAGAAGCCCCCGCTCCGGATGCTCCGGGGCGGGGGCTTCGTCGTCTCGCGCCGTCGGTCGAGTAGCGAAGCGTATCGAGACCAGCGCCGAAGTGCGGGGTGGTCTCGATACGGCGCCGGGGCGCCTACTCGACCGGCGGAGGAGGCCCGCTAGTCGACGGGCGAGGCCACCCGTCGACCCGACGGCAGCAGCAGCCCGACGAGCGCCGAGGCCAGCAGCACCGCCGCGCCGACCGCCACCGCGGGTTGGGCGCCCACCGTGTAGAGGTCGGGCACGAGCTCCCCGCCCGCGCCGGTGAAGACGGCGGTCGAGACCGCGATGCCGAGTGCGACGCCGACCTCGCGGAGCATCGAGTTCGTGCCGCTCGCCTTGGCGTGGTCGACGGGTGCCATGGTCGCGAGCACGGCGGTCGCCGACGGGGCGAACACGAGGCCCATGCCGACGCCGGCCACGATGAACGGCACGACGTACGACGCGTACTCCACGCCCGGTTCGAGCAGGGTGGTCAGCCAGAACAGCGCCCCGCCGAGCAGCGCGAGTCCGGCGACGATGAGCGTGCGCGTGCCGACCCGGGGGGCGATGATGCCGGCGAGCGGCGCGACGACCATCGGGGCGAGGGTCCACGGCGAGGTCTGCAGCGCCGCCTCGAAGGGGCTCGCGCCCTGCACGACCTGCAGGAACTGGATCAGGATGAAGATCGACCCGAACGCGCCGAAGCTGAAGCCGAAGCCGACGATGTTGGCGACCGAGAAGCTCCGGTCGCGGAACAGTCGCAGTGGCAGCAGCGGCGCCGACGCGCGGGTCTCCCAGAACACGAAGGCGAGCAGCAGCACGCCGCCGCCGATCAGGCCGGCGAGCACCTCGGTGCTGTCCCAGCCCGCCTCGTTGCCGCGCACGATGCCGTAGACGAGGGCGAGCAGGCCGAGGCCCGAGAGCAGCAGACCCACGACGTCGGCGCGAAGCCGGGCGCCGAAGCTGTTCGGCAGCGCGAGCAGGGCGAGCACGACCGAGGCGACACCGACGGGCACGTTGATCCAGAAGATCGCCTGCCACGACCACCCCTCGATGACCGCGCCGCCGATGAGCGGACCGACCGCGACCCCGAGGCCGGCGACGCCGCCCCAGATGCCGATCGCGAGCGGACGCCGTGCGAGCGAGACGGACCCGGCGAGGAGCGTCAACGAGAGCGGCATGATCGCCGCGGCGCCGAATCCCTGGGCGGCACGCGCCGCGATGAGCTGGCCCGGGTCGCTTGCGAGGGCCGCGAGCGCGGAGCTCAGCGTGAAGACGACGATGCCGATGACGAACACCGTGCGGCGCCCGTAGCGGTCGCCGAGCGCCACCGCCATGAGGATCGTGCTCGCGAACGCGAGCGTGTACGCGTTCATGAACCACTGCAGCTCTTCGACGGATGCTCCGAAGTCGGCGTGCAGCACGGGCAGCGCGTTCGTCATGACGAGGTTGTCGAGCGTCGCCATGAACATCGGCAACGCGGAGGCCAGCAGCACGAGCCAGAGCGCGCGGGGACGACGACCGGATGCCGCGGAGTCGCCGCCCGGCCCGCGGCCGGCAGGGTCTCCCGCCGTGCCGCCCGGCCCGCGCGCGGCATCCGTCGTCTGGTCTTGGATGGTCGGTTCGGCCGTGGTGGACATGGCACGACTCCTTGGATTCGAGGTTGTTGTTATCGGATGATTACTTACGACTCTTGCACTGTAGTAATCGACTGATAACATGTCAAGCATGAGTCCCGAAGCCGCCGAAGTCCTCGAATCCGCCGCCCCGGCGGGCCGCATGAGCGCCACCGATCGACGCGAGCAGATCCTCGTCGCGGCGACCGCGGTGTTCGGCGCGAAGACCTACGTCGGCACGACGACCGACGAGGTCGCCCGAGCGGCCGGGGTCAGCCAGCCATACGTCGTGCGCCTGTTCGGCACGAAGCAGAAGCTCTACATCGAGGTCATCCAGCGCGCGTACGCCCACCTGCTCGACGCATTCGCGGCCGCACTGCCCGGCCCGGTCGACGAGCGCGCGTCACGACTCGGCGCGGCCTACACGGGCCTGCTCGCCGAACGCGGAATGCTGCCCGTCATCGCCGGATCCACGCAGATGGGCGGCGAGACCGAGATCGGGCAGGTCGCCCGCGAGGGCTTCAGCAGCCTGTGGCATTTCATCCGAGTCGACGCCGGCTTCTCGGCCGACGAGACCCGCGGCTTCTTCGCCACGGGCATGCTCATCAACGCCGTCGTCGGCCTCCGCCTCACCGACGACTACGGCACCGGCGTCAGCGCCACCGAGGTGCTCGACGAGTGCTTCCCCGACGCGCTCGAGAAGGTGCGCGCGTTCCTGCCGAAGGTGGGCGAGCCCTGGTGACGCGGGGCGCTCAGCGCAGCGCCCGGTAGAAGGCGCGCTCCTCGGGCGAGAGATGCTCGGTGGCGTACGACAGCATCGTGCGCGGCATCCGCGGGGCGTGCTCGTCGAGAAACTCGGTGAGCACGTCGCGATCGACCCGCTTGCCGGTCTCGCGCAGCATCCACCCGACGGCCTTGTGCATGAGGTCCTCGCGGTCGTCGAGCAGGTTCGGCGCGAGCCGCAGGATCGGTCCGGCGTCGCCCGCCTTGATGAACGCGAAGGTCGCGAGCACGGCCACGCGACGATCCCACAGCGAGCCGGATGCCGCGAGCTCGTCGAGCAGCGCCAGGCCGCCGCCTTGGCCGTCCGCCCGCAGGAACTCCCCGACCAGATACTCGGCCGACGAGTCGACGAGGTCCCAGTTGTTCACGTGCCCGGCGCGCACGGCGTCGAGATACGCCGCGTGGAGCTCGGCGCGCGCCGCGTCGTCGCGCGTGCGCGGCCTGCCCGCCACCTCGAACCGCCGCACCATCACGAAGAGCGCCGCGAGACGATGCTCGTGCACCGGGCTCTCGAGCAGGGCGGATGCCTCGGCGAGCGGCATCCGCTCGAAGCCTTTCACGATGGCCCGGGTCGCCGGCACGCGCACCCCGACGAAGACGTCGCCCTCGCCGTACTGGCCCGGGCCGGTCTTGAAGAACCGCTGCAGGAACTCCGCGTCGACCGGATCGCCGGCCGCGTCGAGCGCGGCGGCGAGCGCGCCGGCCGTCAGTGCGGGGTCCGACCGGGCCCGCGAGGCGGGGCTCGACGCGGCTGCGTTCGATGCGGCATCCGTCATGCTGCGGATGCTACCGCCGCGAACGCTCGAGCCGCCCGCGCACGCATGTTTCGCCGACCTGCGATCCGTTCGGCCGAACCGTGCCGCAACGCAGCAATCGTGCGCGGGTTCTCAATCAATCGCACACGAATGCCTCGTAGCCTTGAATGGCACGGCGATTCCCACCGCGCGTCCAGTGCCGATCGGCACGATTCCCGAGGAACGGAGGTTCATATGTCGACCACTGCTGCCGACGCCATCATCGGCGAACCCGAGGTCCTCGAAGACGCCGCCGGCCCCGCCGCGATCTCCGCCGCCGACCTCGCTCTCGCGTCCGGCGTCGAGACCGACCCGGCCTGGCTCGCGCTCAAGGCCGCGGCCACCGAGATCCAGTCGCTGCAGGTCAAGGACGGCTCGGTTCCCGAGGCATCCGACCATGCACGCGCCGGCGAGCTCGTCGACGCGATCGTCGCGTCGATCGACACGCTCGCACCCCGGTTCCCGCACGAGCGGGCCTACCTCGCGGCATCCGTCGTGGACTTCCGTCGCTGGCAGGCCGAGGGCTTCGGCGTGCCCGACTTCCTCGACTCGCTCGTGGCGTTCCAGCCCCAGCAGCACCGCATCGACGGCATCCGTCACCTCGTCGTGTTCCCGATGGTCACGCAGAACGGCTCGCCCGACCGCCACGTCGAGGCGCTCGTGGTCGAGACGATCTGGCCCGAGTTCATCGCGGCGCTCGAGGCCGGCGACTACGGCAACAAGCTCTTCGTGAGCCTCCGACTCGTCGACTTCACGCCCGGCTACGACACGAACTCGGCGGTGCTCTTCCCCGAGACCATGGCGATGCGCGAGATCCCGCCGTTCACGTGGGGCGCGATCTTCCAGGACCGCGAGGCGGCCCGCTATCGCCGGGTCGTGCGCGCGGCATCCGAGATCACGAAGCTCGACCTGCCCGCCGACGCGGCCGCGCTGCTCGACGACCAGGAGCTCGCCGAGCGCACGTTCGTGATGTGGGACATCATCCACGACCGCACGCACATGCGCGGCGACCTGCCGTTCGATCCGTTCATGATCAAGCAGCGCATGCCGTTCTTCCTGTACTCGCTCGAGGAGCTGCGCTGCGACCTCACCGCGTTCCGCGAGTCGGTCAAGATCCAGCGCACGCTCGACGCGCGTCTCGCAGCCGGCGAAGAGCTCACCGAGGTCGAGGAGCAGATGCGCTCGACCGGCAAGCTCGTGCAGTACGCCGTGATCTTCGACCGCATCTTCCGCTTCGCGATCACGGGCTCGCGCGTGCGCAACTACGACGGGCTCGGCGGCCAGCTGCTGTTCGCGTGGCTGCACCGCAAGCACGTGCTCGACTGGACCGACGTGAAGCTCACCTTCGACTGGGATGCCGTGCCCGACGCGGTCGTCGAGCTGGGCGACGCGATCGACGAGCTCTACTGGAAGTCGATCGACCGTCCGAAGACCGTGCACTGGCTCGCCGCCTACGACCTCGTCACGAGCGTCGTCACGCCGAACCCGGCGTCGGCGTGGGCCGAGGGCCTGCCGCGCGAGGTGCTCGCCGGCCCGCCCAAGGGGTACACCGACCTCGTGATGGACGACGAGTTCCCGCTGTCGATGTTCTTCGAGGCGCTCGACAAGAAGATGAAGCCCGTCATCGAGTCGACGGTCGGCATCACGGGCGCCACGGCCTGACGGTCGACCCGCAGATCAGGACGACGTACGCTGCTCAGGACCGATCGAAGCGTTCCGGCCTGAGCAGCGTGCGTTCGCCTGAACTCCCGACGCTCGAAGAGGAGCCGACATGACCGACCAACTCACCGGCGTCGATGGCCGCACCATCCTGATCGCGGGGGCCACGAGCGCCTCCGGCCGGGTGCTCGCGCGGGCCCTGCTCGACGCGGGCGCACGGGTGATCGCGGTCGGCAGCGACCAGGCGCGCATCGACGCCCTCGAAACCGAGATCCCCGGCGTCGTCGGCGAGCGCGCCGACCTCACCGACGGCGACGACGTGCTCGAGCTCGCGATGCGCGTGCACGCGGGCGTCGGCGACGTCGACGGCGTGATCCACCTCGTCGGCGGATGGCGCGGCGGCGGCGGCATCCCGGGCCAGACCGAAGAGGACTACCGCGTGCTCGAGCGCTCCTTCACGGCGCTCCGCTACGTGAGCCGCGCCTTCTGGGAGGACCTCCTCGCGTCGACCGCGGGCCGCATCGCGATGGTCTCGTCGACGACGGTCGCGGCGCCGACCGCGGGCGGCGCCAACTACACGGCCGTCAAGGCGGCGAGCGAGTCCTGGATGCGATCGCTCGCGCAGGGCATCTCGAAGGCGGAGGCTCCGGCCGCGGCCGTGACCTTCCGCGTGCAGTCGCTCGCGGGGCTCGAGGGGCGGCTCGCGACCTCCGTCATCGAGCTCTGGAACACGGATGCCGCGGCCGCGCGCGAACTCAACGGAGCCGTGGTCGAGCTCGCCGAGTAGGCGAGCCCGCTCGCGACACCCGCCACTCGGCCGCACCCGAACGGCGGGCGGCTAGCTCGCGCCGGCCTGGCCGGTCCGGCCGGTCTGGCCGGGAGCCCGATCGTGCGGCTGATCGCGCGGCGCATCGAGCAACGGGTCGAGCAGCTCCGCGAGCGCGACCTCGACCTCGGCGGGCGCGAGCCCCCCATCGGCGCGGAGGATGCGCCACGTCGTGGCATCGCAGACGGCGACCACCTGCGCCAGGCGGCGCGCTCGCAGGGACCCCTCGACCGGAAGCCGGTCGGCGAAGACCCGACGGCACCAGTCGACGTGGTAGACCCGGCCGCGGACCGCAAGCTCGGGGAGCCCAGGCACGAGCGAGGCCTCGGCGTACATCTTGAGGATCAGCGCCCCGTACCGCTCGTAGTGCCGCACGAGTTCCGCCAGCACGACGTCCGGCTGGGGGCTCGCGACGAGCTCGCGAGCTTCGACGATGCGCCCGAGCTCGCGCTCGACGACCGCGACCATGAGCCCGGACTTTCCACCGAACCGGCGGATGACGGTCTGCACGGTGACCTGCGCGTCGGCCGCCACGTCGTCGAGGCGGATGTGCTCGTACGGCGAGTCGGCGAAGCGGGCGAGCATCGCGTCGAGGATGCGCTCGCCGGTCCGCCCCGCGGACTCGGCGCGAGCCGACATCCGGTACGCGCGCGTCGGCTCGCCCGATGCGCTCGGAGATGCCGCTCGACTTTTCATGTGCCTCAGGTTAACATCATATTCATGTCAGTCTCACTTACATCAAATGAGGAACTCCTCGTCGCCCCGACTCGCCTGGGCGACCTCTCCGTGCGGGCGGTCGGGCCCGCCGACGGCCGCCCCACCGTGCTCTGGTCGTCGATGTTCGTCGACAGCCACACCTGGGATCGCATGCTGCCGATCCTGCTCCGCGAGGCCCCCGACCGCCGGTACCTGCTGATCGACCCGCCCGGACTCGGGCGCAGCGAGCCGCTGCACCGTCGGAGCACGATCGTCGAGGCGGCCTCCGCCGCACGCGACGCGCTCCACTCGCTCGCCGTCCCGGAGCCCGTCGATTGGGTGGGCAACGCCTTCGGCGGTCACGTCGGCTACGAACTCGCAGCGCAGCCGCGCGTGCTTCGATCGTTCGTCGCGATCAGCGCCCCGGTCGAGCCGATCGCACCCGCGCTTCGCCGACGGATCCAGGTGCTGAAGCCGCTGCTGCGGGCCTTCGGCGCCGTCGGCCCGGTGCGCTCGGCCGTGATCGAGGCGATGCTGACGGATGCCTCGGCCGCCGACCCGGCGATCCGCGGCGTCGTGATCGAGAGCCTCACGAGACCGCCCCGGGCCAGCATGGCCCTGGCCCTCCGCTCGTTCATCCTCGACCGGGTCGACGTGACGTCGATCCTGCCCCGCATCGGCACGCCGAGCCTCTACCTCGCGAGCGACGATCGCGGCGACTGGTCCCCCGACGACGCAGAACGCGCCGCCTCGCTCACCCCGAGGGCGCGGGCGCACACGATCTCCGGCGCCCGCACGCTGGTGCCGCTCGAGCAGCCCGAGGCGGTCGCTCGCGAGCTGCTCGAATTCTGGAGCGGGCTCGCAGCGGACGACGGCCGTCCCTAGTTCGTCGAGCCCGTGAGCTCGGCGGCCAGGCCCCAGCAGCCCGCGTCCTGCCAGCGGTAGTCGGCGCCGGTTCCGGCCGCTCCGTCGAGGGCGAGCTCCCACGCGGCGCGCTCCTCCTCGGTGAGGTCGACGGGCATCGCGGCGAAGGCGCCCGACGGGTTCGACCACCACTCCCAGTACAGGTACTCCTGGCCGGCCTCGGCCATGCAGTCCCGCACGATCTGCTGGTGCGCGAGCCAGTCCCGCTGCTCCTCGGCGGTCGGCATCCAGTCGTCGGCCGGCTCCTCGGCCGGCTGCTCGACGGGCTGTTCGACCGGTTGCCCGACCGCAGGCTCCTGCGGAATCGGCTCGACCTCGACCGTGTCGGCCGGCGCGGACCCGGCCGAGTCCGTCGCGGGGCCCGGAGTCTCGACCGCCCGGGCCGGGCCGGCCGAGGGCGACGGCGTCGACGTGTGCGCGACGGCCTCGGGCGCCTCCGCGGAGCCCGCCACGTCTGCCGCGCCCGCGGCGCATCCGCTCAGCAGCACGACGGCCAGCAGCCCGATCGCGAGTCCGCTCGTGCGCATCATGACGCCTCCCCCTCCGTGCCGGGAGGGCGGCGCGGTCGACTCAGGCTAGTGACGTTCACCCCGCCTCGGAAGAGGGACAGCCCTGATGCGGCCCGACCGCGACGGTCGCGATCGATCGGATCGGACCTCAGTCGAACGTGCGATAGCCGCTCGAACCGAGCCCGGTGGCCCAGCACCCGCCCCCGGCGTTCGTGTCGCTCGTGTCGCCGAACGCCGCGAGGTTCCACTCGGCGTTCGCCGAGTCGCTCAGCCCGGTCGGGCGCGCCGGCGAGCCGTCGGTCGAGTCGTAGGCGGGGTTCCAGTACTCCCAGTAGCGGTACTCGAGACCGAGCTCGGCCATGCACGAACGCACGGCGGCCTGGAACCCGAGCCAGTTCTCGCGCTCGGTCGGCACCTCGGGCCCCGGCGGTGCCGGGACGGGCGCGCTCAGCGGCGTGCCGGCCGCCTCGGCGGCCTCTGCGGCGGTCATGGCCTGCGCGCGGCATCCGTCGTCTGCGGTCGACGACCCTCGAAGCGCATTCGACCAGGCGAGCGCCTCGTCGGCCGTGAGGTCGGCCGGCTGCGGGCTGCCGCCGAGCCACCACTGCCAGTCGAGGTACTCGAAGCCCGCGTCGGCCATGCACGTGCGCACGACGGCTTCGCGACCGAGCCAGGCCGACTTCTCGTCGTCGCTCACGAACGCGGGGTCGCCGGGCACGAGGTACGGGTTGTAATCGGGCGACATGGGATCGCTCGGGTCGAGGGGGGCGTCGGGCGGGCCCGGCGCATCGTCGTCGGGGTTCGGCGTCGGCTCTGGTGCGGCGTCGGGAGTCGGCGCGGGCACGGGCGCGGGCGCGGGCGTCTGCACCGGCGCCCGGCCGGGATCCTCGCCGCCCTCGCCGCTCGCACCGCCGCCGATCTGCCGCACACCGGAGGCGTCGGTGCCGATGTCCCCCTCCGAGGCGCGGTCGGGGCCGAGCACCTTCGCGAGGAGCACGGCAGGTGACGCGTCGTCGCCTCCGGCCGCGTGCACGCCGGCCGTCGCACCCAGTGCGCACAGCGCCAGCACACCCGCCGCGCCGAAGCCGATCGTGCGGGCGCTGAGGCCACGGGCCGAGTTCGTGCGGGCTCCCTGCCGCCCCGCACCTCTCGGGGTGCGGGTCGTCGGCGCCTGTCGGCGGCGGGAGATTCCACGACGCAGTGACATCACTCAAGGGTATCAACACCCCCCATTCGGGGTACAACCTCTCTCAGGGCATGCTCAGGGCATGTCTCTCCCGCGCGGATCCGCCCCAGGGCGCTACGCTCGCGGCATGGTGCGCACCCTGGTGAATCTGGCGATCTTCCTCGCGACGGCAGCGATCGCGCTGCTCCTCGCCTCCCTGCTCATTCCGGGCTTCCACGTGCATCCCGGCGGTTTCGTCGTCGCGATCATCGTGTTCGCCATCGCGCAGGTGTTCGTCGAATGGCTCGTGCAGAGCCTCTTCCACAAGTCCGCGCCCACCGTCGCGGGCATCGCCGGCCTGCTCTCGACCTTCCTCGCCCTGCTCATCACCTCGCTCTTCAGCGGCGTGAGCTTCGACGGCATCGGCGCCTGGATCCTCGCGACCGTCGTCGTCTGGGTCGTCACGGCGGTCCTCGGTTGGGTCGCCGCGAAGTTCATCACGCCGCGCTTCGACCGCCCCGCCAAGCGCTGACCACCCCGCCGAGCGCTGACCACCGGCACCGGTCGCTGATCGCGCCGACTGCTGGTCGCGCCGGTCCCTGATCGCCGAGCGGATGCCGCCGCTCAAGTTCCAGGCGAGGCGCCCGGCCCGTCGGGCGCGGCGTCCGTCGCGGCGTCCGTCGCCGCGGGCTCCCCCGGCTCCGCCGCCTCGCCGGTGACCGTCGCGACATCCGCCGCCTCGCCGCTGCGCCGGCTGAGCCAGACGAACGGCACCGCGATCGCCTGCACGAGCCCGCTCAGGGCGAGCGAGAACGGGTAGCCCCAGACATCCGCCGACCGCCCGAGCACGGGCTGGATCGCCGCAGCGCCCGTGCTGCCGATGAGCGAGTCGAACGAGAGCACCGTGGCCCGCTGGCTCGACGGGATCATGTCGTTCAGGTACGCCTGGCGCACCGGGCCGGCCGCGGCGTCGATGAGCGCCCACAGCACGAGCAGCGCGAGGGCGACCCAGAAGCTGCGGTTCACGCCGAGCACGACGAGGATGCCCGCGCTCACCCCGACCGCGAGCATCACCGACGTCGTCCGCTTGCGGAACCGACGGCGCAGCCACGGCGCCACCAGCCCGCCGATGATCTGCGAGCCGGCGACGATGCCCGCCGCGAGCCCCGCGATCGAGTACGCGCCCTCGTCGCCCCAGAGCTCGAGCAGGTACGGCTGCAACGCGTAGAAGACGTAGAAGCCGACGCCCGTGGTGAACGCCGACGCGAGCATCATGTAGCGCACGCCCGGCCTGCCGAGCCCGTACTTCACGGATGCCACGAGCACGTGCTTCGTCGCCGTGATCGGGTGTCCCCGATCCACCGGGGTGAACCCCAGGTCGCGCATCAGCAGCGCCGCGACCGCGAACATGAGCACCAGCACGCCCGCGCGCATGAGGAACGGCACCCCGAGATCCGTCGCCTGCGCGACGACGCCGCCGAGCGTCGAGCCGCCGAGCATGGCGACGCCCGCCACCGAGACCCCGCGCCCGAACACCTGCTCGAGGCTGCCCGTGTAGCCCGTCGCGGTGAGCGCATCGACGAGCCACGCCTCGACGGCACCCGAGAAGAACGTGAACCCGAGCCCGAGCAGCACCGACACGAGCGCCCAGGCCCAGAACGGCGAGTGCCACACCCACAGCAGGTAGTACAGCACCGTCGTCACGGCCAGCGTCACCGTGCCCAGCAGGTAGGACACCCGGCGGCCGAGCGTGTCGGCGACCACGCCCGTCGGCACCTCGAACACGACCATGCCGATCGAGAAGAACGAGTTCGCGGCGAACGCCTCGAGGTTCGTCAGCCCCGCGTCGAGCAGGAACAGCGTGTTGATGCCCCAGATGAAGGAGGCCGCGAGCGTGTTGCCGATGAGCAGCGTGAAGTAGACGGCCTGCACGCGGCCCGGCGTGGAGGTCGGCGCCGACGGCGTCGCTGCCGTCGGCGAGCTCATGGCGCGATCCGGCTCACCCGCCCATCCTCCGCCTGCGAGGCGCGCGCCGCCACCCGTCGCCGGTCACTCGAAACCGAGCACGGTTCGGTCACCCGAATGCCGCGGGGTAGCATGCTGCAACCCCCACGCCCGTGGCATCCGGCGTACCCACGCCGCCGCGCGGCATCCGCTCGACCCGAAAGCACCCCCATGCGCAAGCGCACCGTCGCGCTCATCATCGTCTCGGCCGTCGTCCTCGCCCTCGCCGGCGGGGTCTACTGGGCCGGACGCGACCTCTTCCACGAGCCCTCCGCGAAGGGCGTCGAGTCCGTCGTCGGCGAGGTCGGCGGCACCCGCGTGCTCGGCGTCTTCGCCCACCCCGACGACGAGCAGACCGTGAACGGCCTGTTCTACCGGGCCAAGCACCGCGACGGCGCGTACACCGCCATGATCACGGCGACGCGCGGCGAGGCCGGCGAGCAGGGGCCCGTGGTCGGGCGACAGGAGGACCTCGGCGACATCCGCAAGGCCGAGGCCCTGAAGAACAGCTTCAACCTCGGCGTCGACGAGCACGAGGTCTGGGACTACCCCGACGGGGGCGTTCCCGAGGTCGACGAGGACGAGCTGGTCGACCGCGTCGCCGACACGATGCGCCGCGTGAAGCCCGACGTCGTCGTCACGTTCTGGCCCGCGAGCGGCGCCACCGGCCACAAGGACCACATGCAGATGGGACACGTGACCGAGCTCGCGATCGCCCAGCTCGAGGAGGCCGGCGGCTCGTACACCGGCCCCGACCAGATCGTCTACACGATCAGCCCGACCAAGGCGCTCGTCGCGTTCGGCGGCAAGGTCGGCGCCTTCGTCGTCGCCAACCAGCCCGAGCCGAACTACGCCATGCCGGCCGAGGTCGGCACGAAGTTCGAGGGCTGGCAGATCCACGCCTCGCAGCGCGACTTCATGCCCGAGTCGTACATCCTGCCCACGTGGGCGATCTACTCCCTCTGGGACCACGAGTTCTACCGCACGCGCGACCTCGCGGCCGACCCGCTGGGCTGAGCCGCCCGGCTGGGCAGCCCGGCTGGGCCGCCCGGCTGGGCGGTCGAGGCCCGGGCGTGCCCATGTGTCGTCCGGGCTTGCTCGCAGGTCACCGCAGAACCAGACTGATCCACACGCCGGATGCCCCGGCGGAACGTTCGAGGAACGAGACGACGATGCCGACGATCACGAGCTCCGACGGCATCCGCCTGAACTACGTCGAATCGGGCGACCCCGAAGGCCGGCCCGTGGTGCTCATCGCCGGATTCAAGGCCGCCGCGACGAGCTGGCACTACCAGGTGAAGGCGCTCGAGCGGGCGGGGTACCGGGTCATCGCGTTCGACCGCCGCGGCCACGGACTCTCGCAGGCGGGCAGCGCCGAAGCCGGCCACACCATGGAACGGCACGGCGCCGACATCGGGGAGCTCGTCGACGGGCTCGAACTCGTCGAGGCGACGCTCGTCGGGCAGTCGCTCGGCGGCAACGCGATCTGGGCGCTGCTCGGCTCGACCGGCTCGCGCCGCGTCCGCGACGTCGTGATCGTCGACCAGACGCCCAAGATGCTGAACTCCGACGACTGGCCGCACGGCTTCTACGACTACGACGAGGCGAACGCCGACACCCTGTTCGCGACCGGCATCCCCGATCCGGGCCGGTTCCCGCTGAAGACGAAGGGCCTCGTGCGCATCGCCCGCGTGCTGCGCGCGATGGAGCTCCCGAAGGGCGGCAAGCCGACGTTCAGCGAGGCCGAGCTCGCGCTGCTGAACGACCACGCGAGACGCGACTGGCGGCCCGCGATCGCCGCAGCCACGGTGCCCGCGTTCTTCGTCGCCGGCGCCGAGAGCGAGTTCTGGCCCTCGGCGCACGCCGCGGCATCCGCAGATCTGAACCCGCTCGCGAGTTCGACCGTGATCGAGCACGACGGGCACGCGGCGAACATCGAGCAGCCCGCGCGCTTCAACGACGAACTGCTGGCCTTCCTCGCGCGCTGACCCGCACACGCCTCGGCGCACGGCTCAGCCCGACGGGCGGCTCAGCCCGGGAACGCCTTGCCCGGGTTGAGCGTGCCCCTCGGGTCGAGCGCCTGCTTGATCGAGGCGTGCATCGCGATCACCCGATCGCCGAGCTCGGCGCGCGCACCGGGCAGCTTCAGCAGTCCGACGCCGTGCTCGCCCGTGACGGTGCCGCCGAGCGCGCGGCACTCGTCGACGATGCGGTCGAACGCGAGCTTCGCCCTGGCCTTCGCCGCGTCGTCGCCCTCGGGCGCGATGATGAGCGGATGCAGGTTGCCGTCGCCCGCGTGCGCGATGTTCGCGATCACGACGTCGTACTCCGCCGCCGCGGACTGGATGCGCGCGAGCATCTCTGGCACGGCGCCGCGCGGCACGCAGACGTCTTCGGTGAGCACGGGTCCGAGCCGCTCGAGCGCCGGATACGCGAGCCGACGTGCCACGAACAGCCGGTCGACCTCGTCGGCGTCGACGGCCTGCTCGACCGAGAGCGCGCCCGCCCCGGTCATGAGTTCGGCGACGGATGCCGCGTTCCGCTCGCCGAGCGCACCGACCTCGTCGACCTTGGCGAGCAGCAGCGTGTCGACCCCGTGCGGGAGCCCGAGCGACTGCCACGCGTCGACGGCCTCGATGCACGTGCGGTCGAGGATCTCGAGCGCCGACGGCACGATGCCCGAGGCGCTGATCGCCGCCACCGCGTCGCCCGCGGCGACGAGCGACCCGAAGGCGCCGACGATCGCGCGCTCCTCGCGGCCCGCGAGCGGCAGGAGCTTCACCGTGACCTGCGTGATGACGCCGAGCGTGCCCTCCGACCCCACCATGAGCGCGGTCAGGTCGTAGCCCGTGACGCCCTTCGCCGTGCGCCGGCCGAGGTCGACGATCTCGCCGTCGGCCAGGACGACGCGCAGCCCGAGCACGTAGTCGCGCGTCACGCCGTACTTCACGCAGCAGATGCCGCCCGCGTTCGTGGCCGCGTTGCCGCCGATCGTCGAGATGCGGTAGCTGGCCGGATCGGGCGGATACCAGAGCCCCTGCTCGGCCACCGCCTGCCGCAGGGTGTCGTTGATGACGCCCGCCTCGGCGACCGCGAACCGCTCGGCAGCATCGATCTCGACGATGCGGGTCATGCGCTCGAGCGAGAGCACGATGCCGTCGGCCACGGCGTTGGCTCCGCCCGAGAGTCCCGTGCCCGCACCGCGCGGAACGACGCGGACTCCGGATGCCGCGGCCAGGCGCACGACGGCGACCACGTCCTCCTCGTGCTCGGCGAGCACCACGGCGAGCGGGAGCTCGAACGGCGCCCACTCGGCGTCGTCGTGCGCGTACGAGGCGAGCGCCGCGGCATCCGTCACCACCTGGTCGGCGCGCAGCAGCCGCTGCAGTTCCGCGACGACCGCCCCTCGGTCGACGACCTGGCGACCATCGACGGATGCGGCCTGGTTCCCGGATGCGGCGTCGCTCATGCGTGCGAGCCTAACCGCGCACGCCGGGAGTCCGGATGCCGCCCGTTCAGAACCTTCGCGCGAACGGCAGCGGCTTGCGCATGCGCACGAGCAGCAGGATCGGCACCAGCACGTAGGGCAGGTTGAACGCGAGGAACTTGACCGGGTTGGGCGTGACCCATTCGGGCTCGCCCAAGAACTCGACGCCGAACACGATGATGCCCGTGATGGTCGAGATCATCGTGGCGTAGATGACGCTCGGCAGCTGGATCCAGTTCCACCCGCGGATCAGCGAGATCACCAGCACGATGTAGAACGGCATGTACACGAACGCCGACAGGCCGGTCACGATGCGCATCCACGTGGGCGGCTCCATGAAGAGCGGGTCGGTGTCGTGCGCGTACCACCAGTTCGAGTTCACGAAGAAGTTCGACGACGGCTGCGAGAAGTCGACCCCGATCGACGGCAGCAGGTCGCTGATCAGGCTCGTGATCGTGAACAACGAGAACATCACGATGAAGAACCAGTCGAACCGGCGCTCTCGGAGGCCCAGGTTCGGCGGCCGGCACGGATCGACGGTCGTGTCGACGGATGCCGCGGCCGCCGCCCCTGCCTCGGTGGCGGCTTCGGGCGGGGTCGCGGCGGTCATGGGCCATGAGCGTACTGGCTCGGCCGCGGTGTGCGCGAGCGTCGCGATGAACTCCGCCGCACGACGGATCCGGTCGCCGCGTCCGCTCGCTAGCGTTGACGCATGACCGACACCGCCGCACCGCCCGTCATCGACGGCGTCGAGTGGGTGCGCCCGCGCCCCGGCCGTCGTTCCCTCCGCAACGACGTCGTGCTCGCGCTCGTGCTCGCCGCGGGCACCGGGGCGAGCGTGATGCTCTACCGCACGACCGGCCTCGGAGAGAACGCCCCCTGGTGGGGATCCGCGATCTGGGTCGCCGCCATGACCCTGCCGCTCGCCGTGCGGCGCCGTTGGCCCGAGATCGTGGCGGTCGTGGCATCCGTCGCCTTCGTGGTGGGATCGGTCACCGAAGTCCTGGAGCTGCTGTTCTCGAACATCGCGCTGTTCATCGCGATCTACTCGGTCGGCGCGTGGAGTCGCAGCCGACGCGTCGCGCTCATCGTGCGCAGCCTGATCGTCGTCGCGATGTTCGGCTGGCTCTTCTGGGGCCTCATCTACTACTCGGCGATGCAGGACTACCTGCCGGAGCTGCCGCGCGAGGGCCTGCTCTCGCCGTACGTCGCGTTCGGACTCATCAACGTGCTCACGAACCTGCTCTACTTCGGCGGCGCCTGGTACTTCGGCGATGCCGCCTACCGGTCCGCGCGTGCACGTGCCGAACTCGAGCAGCGCACCGCCGAACTGGCGGCCGAGCGCGAGCGCACCCGCGTGCAGGCGGTCGCGCTCGAGCGACTGCGCATCGCGCGCGAGCTGCACGACGTCGTCGCGCACCACGTCTCGGTCATCGGCGTGCAGGCCGGTGCCGCCCGGCGGGTGCTCGCGAAGGATCCGGATGCCGCGGCCGCCTCGCTCTCGGCCATCGAGTCCAGCGCACGCGACGCCGTCGACGAGCTGCACGGACTGCTGGGCACCCTTCGCGGCGAGGGCGACACCGGCGCGGTCGAGCTCGACGCGATCACGGCGGCGTCGAAGCGCCCTTCCGGCGACGGCCCGGCGACCACGAGCACCTCGACGCGATGCATCGAGCGCATCGAGGAGCTCGTCGCCGAGAGCGCATCCGGTGGGCTGCCGGTGAGCCTGTCGGTGGTCGGCGAGGTCCGCCCGGTCTCGGCCGTCGTCGACCTCAGCGCCTACCGCATCACCCAGGAGGCCCTGACGAACGTGCGCAAGCACGCGGGGTCGGCGGCGACCGCCGAGGTGCGGGTGCGCTGGGATTCCGACGCCGTCGAGGTCGAGGTGACGAACACGGGCGCCGCGACGCGGGTCGCGTCCTCGCCCATGGCGCCGAGAGCGTCCTCCACCTCGGCCACGGCTGCCGCGTCGACCGCGTCGACCGGGGTACGTCCGCCGTCGGGCCAGACCGGGGGACTCGGGCAGCTCGGCATGCGCGAGCGGGCGAGCGCCGCCGGCGGAACCGTCGAGATGGGCCCGCGGGCGCGGGGCGGGTACCTCGTGCGCGCACGCTTCCCGCTGCGTCGCGAGGGGGTCGCCTCGTGAGCATCCACGTGCTCGTCGTCGACGACCAGAGCCTCGTCCGCGCCGGCTTCCGCACGATCCTCGACTCCGAAGACGGCATCGAGGTCGTCGGCGAGGCGTCCGACGGCGCGGCCGCGATCGCGCAGGTCGCAGCTCTCGAGCCCGACGTCGTCTGCATGGACGTGCAGATGCCCGGCATGGACGGCCTCGAGGCCACCCGCCGCATCACGGCCGACGCGACCACGACCGCCGCGGTGCTCGTGCTCACCACGTTCAACCGCGAGGACTACCTCTTCGAGGCCCTCGAGGCCGGCGCCAGCGGGTTCCTCCTGAAGAACTCGAGCCCCGAACAGCTCATCGAGGCCGTGCAGGTCGTCGCCCGCGGCGACGCGCTGCTCTCGCCAGACGTCACACGCCGGGTCATCGAGGCCGTCGCGAGCCGCGGCGGGCGGATGCCGGGTGCAGGCGCCGTGGCCGCCACGGCCGCCGCCGTGACCTCCGCGTCCGAGAGCGGTGCGAGCGCATCGTCGAAGGCCGCGGCGCCCGATTCCGAACGGCCAGAACTCGCCACCCTCACGGATCGCGAGCGCGAGGTGCTCGAATTCCTCGCCGAGGGCATCTCGAACGCCGAGATCGCCCAGCGCATGTGGGTCGGCGAGGCCACGGTGAAGACGCACGTGTCGAAGGTGCTCATGAAGCTCGGGCTCCGCGACCGCGTGCACGCGGTCGTCTACGCCTACGAGCACGGGGTCGTGCGCCCCGGAAGCTGACGCCCGAGCCAACGGCCTCGGTCGGTCGACCGGTCAGCCGGTCGGCCGTTCGAACGTCTGGCGCACGGCGCTACGCTCGACGCCATGGCCGAGACCACCGAGGCGTACTCCCGCCGAGCCGCCGAGTACATCGACCGGCTCGGTTCCATGAGCGCCGTGCACCCCTCGGATCGCCAGCTCATCGACAACTGGATCGAGCTCGTCGACGGCCCGGTGCTCGACGCGGGCTGCGGACCGGGGCACTGGACGGACTACCTCGCGGGCCGCGGACTCGACGCCCGTGGCATCGACCTCGTTCCCGGCTTCCTCGAGCACGCCCGCGCGACCCACCCCGGAGTCCGGTTCGACATCGGGAGCATCGACCGGATCGAGCAGGCGGACGACTCGCTCGGCGGCGTGCTCTCGTGGTTCTCGACGATCCACCACCACCCGTCGCGCATCGCCGTGCCGATCGGCGAGTTCGCCAGGGTGCTCCGTCCGGGCGGTGTGCTCGTGCTGGGCTTCTTCGAGGGCCCCGTACTCGAGGAGTTCGACCACGCGGTGACACCCGCCTGGCGATGGCCGGCACCCGAACTGCAGCGCGTCCTCGAGGAGCGCGGCTTCGAGATCATCGAGACCCACCTGCGCACCGGCCAGGGTCATCGCCCGCTGGGCGCGATCCTCTGTCGGCTGGCACCCGCCGCGTAGGCGCACCCGACGGACCTCGGCCCGGCGCACCTCACGCACCTCGGCACACGTGCCGTTCGAGCTCTCGACGCCTCACGTCTCGCAGCCCCTTGACGCCGGGGTACCCGCGGCCTACATTTAAGCACTTCATTAATTAAGGAGTCACTTACATTGAGTGATGCGCACGACGAGCTCAGCATCGTGTTCCAGGCGCTGGCCGACCCGACGCGACGCGAGATCCTCTCGCGGCTCCGCGAGGGGCCGACGACCGTCGGAGACCTGGCCGAGCCGTTCGCGATCAGCCGCCCCGCGATCTCGCAGCACCTGAAGGTGCTCGAACGGGCCGGCCTCATCGAGCGCACCGCGAACGCCCAGTGGCGCACCTGCACCCTCCGCACCGAACCGCTCGACGAGGCATCCGCCTGGGTCGACCGGCACCGTAGCGAATGGAACGAGCGCTTCGACCTGCTGAGCGAACGACTCCGAGCATTGAAAGGACAGACGGATGCCTGAGCAGACCGCCACCGGATCGAAGCAGTTCACCATCACCCGCGTCTTCGACGCCCCGCGCGAGGTCGTCTGGAACGCGTGGACCGACCCCGACGAAGCCGCCGTCTGGTGGCACCCGCGCGGCATCGAGACCCCACGCGAATCGGTCGAGATCGACGCGCGCATCGGCGGGAGCTACCGCTACACGATGATCGCGCCCGACGGCAGCACGTACCCGACGGCCGGCGTCTACCGCGAGATCACCCCGCCCTCGCGGCTCGTGTTCACGTGGGGCTCGCCGGGCGACCCCGTCGACCTCGCGCCCGTGATCAGCATCGATCTCGCCGAGCACGGCGACGCGGGCCAGCAGACCCTCATGACCTTCCACGTGCAGGGCATCGACGGCGTGCCGGGCGATCGGAACGTCTACGACGGGTGGGACTCGGCCTTCGACCTGCTCGTCGAGCGCCTCGATTCAGGGGGCCGCTGATGGGCCGCCTCATCGTCGAGCAGGTCGTCACGGCCGACGGGTACGCGGCGGACCCCGACGGCGGCATCGCCTTCTTCGAAGCGCTCGTGCGCCCGAACGCCGACGGCGAAGTCGACTTCAACGACGCCGAACAGCTCGCCTACGTCGAACAGGCCGACGCGATCCTCTTCGGCGCCACGACCTATCGCATGTTCGCCGACTACTGGCCCGGGGTCGACCCCGAGGTCGAGCAGGTCTCGGAGCTCATCGACCGCCTGCCGAAGTTCGTGGTGTCGAACACGCTGCCCGCGGCCCCATGGGGCGACGGCGAGATCGAGATCCTCCGCGGCGACGGCGTCGACGCGGCCTCCGACCTGAGACAGCGCTTCGCCACGGTGCTCGTCTGGGGAAGCCTCACCCTGACCGATGCGCTCCTCGGCGCCGGACTCGTCGACGAGCTCCACCTGCGCGTCGTGCCCGTGCTGCTCGGAGGAGGGCGGTCGTTCGCACCGGCGCGCATCGACGAACGCGCCCTCGAGTTCCGGCACGTCGACGCGCGGCCCGGCGGGGTCGTGAACCTGACCTACGCGTTGCGCTGAGGCGCGTCGGCGTCGGCGTCCGCTCCGGCATCGGGTTCGGGTTCGGCGGTCTCCGACGCCGCGCCGCCCTGGTACTCCGCCGACAGCAGCCGGTAGGCGCGCGTCGCGAAGGCGGCGAGCGCGAGCACGACCATCGCGAGCCCGGAGACCAGGAACACGAGCGCGATGCCCCTGGCCTCGCCGTCGCCGAGCAGCCAGCCCCACGCCTCCTGACCGGCATCCGTTCTCATGTAGGGGATGATGACGAACTCGGCGATGGGTGCGATCAGGAACGCCGTGATCGGCGCGGCCGCCGACTCGATCGCCGCCGCGAAGCCGAACACGCGCCCCTGCCGCGTGAACGGCACGACCTTCTGGATCACGGTCTGCTCGGCCGCCTCGACGGCCGGAATGAGCGTCATGTAGAGCCAGATGCCGACGCCGTAGAGCACCCACCACTCGCGGATCGTGAACAGTGCACCGAGCAGGCCCATGGCGACGACGAGCAGCAGCATCGTGCGGATCGGGTTCTTGCCGAGCCCGAACTTCGCGATCACGAGACCGCCGATGACGAACCCCGTCGCCGAGACGCCGAGCACGATGCCCCAGACCTCGACCGGGAAGAGCGTGAGGCCGTACGGGTCCATGAGCGCCATGTAGACGCCGCCGATGAGGTTGTTGAACGTCGAGAAGATGATGAGGGCGAACAGCCCGGGCGCCGCCCGCACCGCGGCGATGCTGCCCTTGAGGTCGATGGTCGAGGCGCGTTCGCCCTCGGCCGGCACGGGCTGCGCCTCGGGAACCCTGAGGAACATCAGGTGCACGAGTGCGACGAGCGTCAGCGCGATCGCGATGACGAGGGTCCAGCCCATGCCGAGCAGGCCGATCGCGAGGCCGCTGAACACGCTCGTGACGATGAACGCGAGGCCCTGCACGGTGCCGACGAGACCGTTGGCGTTCGCGTGCCGCTCGACCGGCACGAGCAGCGTGACCGTGGTCGAGAGGGCGATGTTGCGCATGTGCTCGACGACCGCGCCGAGCAGGATGATGCCCGAGAACGCCCAGAACCACGGGCCGCCGAGGTCGAGCAGCGCCGACTCGGGCTGCAGCAGGTAGAGCACCCCGGCGATGACGAACGCCCCGAGCGTCACGAAGCTCGAGAAGATCATGACCTGGAGCTTGCGGTGCCGGTCGACGATCGAGCCGAAGAGCATCGCGAAGAACGCGATGAGCAACATGTAGGCACCGCCGATGATGCCCGTCGCGAGCACCGAGCGGGTCTCGAGGTAGACCCAGAACGTGAGCGCGAACCAGAGGAAGCTCGTGGTGACGTTGGCGATCGCGGTGTTCACGAGCACCTGCAGGAACGTGCGCATGCCGTTCGGCGGCGGCACCACCTCCGGCTGCGTCTTGTCCTGCTCCGCCTCGTTCACCTTGCGAGGCTAACCAGCACCGCCGACATCCGGAACCCCCTTGCATGCATGGGCGCCGACCGGTCCAATCGGTCGGCGCTCACGATGCAGGCGGGGCTCAGTCCTCCCAGGCGTAGGGCGCACGCGCGGCCTGGGCCGCGACCAGCTCCGCCCGGTGCTCCGGGTTCGCCGCCACCCGTGCGGCCGCGACGGCGAGCCCGATCGCCCCGTCGAGCAGGGCCCGGTCCGCCGCGGGCGTCAGCGCGATCGCCGCGTACTCGGGGCTGTGGCCCGGCGTGGCCGCGTCGATGCCGCGGATCGCGATCATGGGGTGGATCGCCGGCAGGTACTGCGAGACGTCCGCCATGTCGGTCGACCCCGAGGGGGCGTCGTGCGGCAGGTCCCTCAGCTCGTAGCCGAGTTCTCGCAGCACGTCGTCGAAGTGCTCGGCGAGGCGCTCGTCCTGCTTCAGCACGCCGTACGGCAGCTCGGGCAGCTCGATCTCGAGCGTGCAGCCGCTCGCCTGCGCGGCGCCCGCCAGGCACTCGCGCACACGGCGGCGCACGACCGCCCAGTCCTCGGCGTTCGCGGCCCGCATCTCGATCTCGAGTTCCGCGTGCGCCGGGATGATGTTCGCCGCCTCGCCCGCGTTGCGCACGAACGACGAGAGCACCGTGCCGCGCTTGAGCTGCTGGCGCAGCAGGCCGAGCGCGACCTGGGTGATGGTCGCCGCGTCGCCCGCGTTCACACCTTCGTGCGGGCCGGCGGCGGCGTGCGCGGGCAGTCCGGTGAACCGCACGATGATGCGTTCGAGCGCCATCGTCGTCATCGGCGCCGTACGGTACTGGTCTGCGCCGCCGCCGTGCACCATGAGCGAGAACGTGGTGTCGTTCCACGCGCCCTCGCGCAGCATCAGGATCTTGCCGCCGCCGAGCTCCTCCGCCGGCGACCCGAGCAGCTTGACGCGGATGCCGAGCTCGTCGGCGACCGCCCGCAGGCCGATCGCGGCGCCGACGCCCGCTGCGGCGATGAGGTTGTGTCCGCAACCGTGCCCCACGCCGGGCAGCGCGTCGTACTCCGAGACGAAGGCGACCGTGACGTCGCCGCTGCCGTAGACGCCCTCGACGGCGGTCGGCAGCCCGTAGGCTCCGCGTTCGACCTCGAACCCGTTCGCCTCGAGCGCGACGGCGACCCGCTCGGCCGCACGGTGCTCCTCGAACGCGAGCTCGGGGTCCTCGCCGATGGCGTGGCTGAGGGAGACGAGCTCGTCGCGTCGTGCCTCGATGGCTGCGGTGACGGATGCCTCGAGCTCGGCGTTCGTGCGGAGCGCGGCGGCAGTGCCGGCGGCGGTGGGGGCGGTGATGGTCATGAGGTGGCTCCGATCGTGAGTGCGTCGTCGGTGGAGGTCTGTTCCGGTGCGGGCGCGGCGGATGCCTCGTCCACGCGTGAGCGGCCGAGCGAGAGGGCGACGACCGCGGCCACGACGTTGAGGCCGGCGAACACGCCCCAGATGAGCTGGAACGCGGCGAGTGCGGGCGCGGGCGGCGCCGCGGCATCCGCCCCACTGCTCGAGAGCAGGACGGCGGCGAGCACGGAGGCCACGAAGGCGCCGGCGAGCGCACCGCCGAGCGTGCGGGTGGTGTTGTAGACGCCCGAGACGGAGGCTGCGGAGGACTCCGGTGCCCGTTCGACGACGAGTCCGGGCAGGATGCCGAACGCGATGCCCGAGCCGAACGCCGAGAGCGCACCGAGCCCGACCACGATGACGAGCTCGCGGGGCGCGAACACCATGCCGCCGACGCCGATCGCGATGCAGAGGCATCCGATCGCCACCGCGAAGCGCGAGCCGATGCCCTTGGCGACGCGGTACGAGAGGAACGCGCCCGCGCTCGAGAACAGGGCGGTCGCGCCGAAGACGAGGCCGACGAGGCCCGCGGAACCGCCGAGGCCGTAGCCGACGGCACCCGGGTCGGCGGTGAAGTAGAGCACGGTGGGCGTCTGGTTGCCGAACAGTGCCATCGACGCGAGGAACCCGACGACGAGCGCGGGCAGGAGGCGCGCGCCCTTGAGCGCCTTCACGTCGACGAGCGGCGTCGAGACGCGCGATTCCGCGATGAAGAAGCCGACCAGCGCGAGCACGCCGATGACGAGCGGAAGCACGACCGAGATCGAGCCCCAGCCCGCGGCCGGCCCTTCGGAGAGGCCGTACATGACGCCGACGAGCGCGATGCCGAGGGTCGTCGCGCCGAGCCAGTCGACGGCGCGGGTCGCGTCGCCCGCGTCGCGGGGCACGAGCGTCCAGACGATCGGGATGAAGAGCACCAGCACGGCCGCGGGCAGGAACTGCACGACGGGCAGGTTGCCGATCGCGTCCATCGCGACGCCGCCGAGCACCGCGCCGAGCGCGACGCCGATCGTGAGCATGCCCACGAGGTAGCCGATGATGCGGTTGGCGCGCGCGGGCCGGAAGTGCTTGAGGAGGGCCATCTCGAGGGGGAGGCAGGCGGCGACCGGGCCCTGGATGACAGCGCCGAGGAGCACGAGCGGGAAGACCGGGGCGAACGCGATGAGCACCGAGCCCGCGGCCGAGAGCACGACGGCGATGACGAGCAGCCTCTGGCGGCCGAAGCGGTCGGCCAGCACGACCATGAGCGGCACCGAGACCGCCGAGGAGAGCAGGCCGACGGTGAGCACCCAGCTCACGGCGCCGCCGGACACGGCGTAGTGGTCGGCGATGTTGCCGAGCAGGGGCACGATCCATCCTTGGATCAGGCCGCTGAAGAGTTCGAGGGTGATGAGCACGGGAACGAGGAAGCGGCCGACCCGGAGGTCGGCAGCTGCAAGGGGTTGAACGGTCACGACGGGTCCACTTCGATCGACGGTGATTGCGGTGTTCGCAAGATTCTGCGCGTCCCACGCATTCCCCGGTTAGGATGCCGGATATTCACAGAATCGATGGTGATCATGCGCGCATCCGGCCTCGACGACCTCGATCTGCAGATTCTCCACGCGCTGCAGGTCGAGCCCCGCGTGCCGTGGACCGCGCTCGCCCCGATCCTCGGCAGCGATCCAGCGACCCTTGCACGACGCTGGGCGCGCATCGAGCGCGCGGGGTTCGCGTGGCTCACCACGCTGCCGGGCAGTGCCGACGAGAGCGCCGCCGCGATCATCGAGTTCAGCTGCGCGCCCGGCCAGGCGACACGCACGGCCGAGGAGCTCTCGCTCGACCCGTCGGTGTACTCGATCGACCTCACCAGCGGGCGTCGCGACCTCGTCGCCACGCTCGTCGCGCCGAACGACGCCGAGCTCGCGGAAGCCGTCATCGAGCGGTTCGGTCGGCTCACCGGCGTGCGCTCGGTGCAGTCGCACATCGTCAACCTCACCCTGCGACTCGGCTCGAACTGGACCGTTCGCGCGCTGTCCGACGCGCAGGTCGACCGCATCCCCGCACCCCGCCCGCCGAGGGCCGGCTCGGCCAGGCACGTCGATCCGACCGTCGTCGAGGGCATGCGGCGCGTGCTCGAGCGCGACGGACGAGCCTCGTACGGCACGATCGCCGAGCGGCTCGGCATCAGCCCGCAGCGCGCGGGCGACTACCTCGCGAGGCTCCGGCAGACCGATCGGCTGCTCATCCGCGCCGACGTCTCGGGCCCGTACTCGACGTGGCCGATCGTGTCGTGGTTCTTCATCCAGGCCCCGACGGCGACGATCGAGTCGAGCGCCGCGAAGCTCGCCGAGATGCCAGAGGTGCAGTTCGCGACCGTCGTGACCGGCCCGTACAACGTCATCGTCGCCGTCAGCTCGAAGTCCCGCGCCGAGGTCGTGCGCCGCGAGGCCGACCTCGAACGCAGCCTCCCCGGGGCGCGCATCGTCGACCGGTCGATGGTGCTGCGCGTGCACAAGCACCTCGGGCGCCTGATCTCCCCCGAGGGATTCGCCACGGGCGAATCGATCCCGCTGGCCTGACCTGATCCCGTCGGCCCGACCTGATCCTGCCGGCCCGGCCATCCGATCGCCCACGTTGAGCAGGCCGGCCATCCCCCGCGAGGCGGAGCGCTCGACCCGCAGCACGCCCACGACCATCCGTGCGGGGGATGCCGCGGCCCCGCGGCATCCGTACCGTGAGGGCATGCTCGAACTCCACGACGTCACCAAGCGCTACGGCGAGCGCCTCGCCCTCGATCACGTGAGCTTCGCCGTCGGCGACGGTCGGCTCACCGGATTCGTCGGCGGCAACGGCGCCGGCAAGACCACGACCATGCGGATCATCCTGGGCGTGCTCGCGTCCGACGGCGGAACCGTGCTGCTCGACGGCGCGCCCGTCGGCGCGGCCGACCGGCGCCGCTTCGGCTACATGCCGGAGGAACGCGGCCTGTACCCCAAGATGAAGGTGCTCGAGCAGACGGTCTACCTGGCCCGCCTGCACGGCTGGGCTCCGGCCGCCGCACGGGCCAACGCGCTCGAACTGCTCGAACGCCTCGGCCTCGGCGAGCGCACCGACGACACCATCGAGTCGCTCTCGCTCGGCAACCAGCAGCGCGCGCAGATCGCCGCGGCGCTCGTGCACCGCCCCGAGATGCTCGTGCTCGACGAACCGTTCTCGGGCCTCGACCCGATGGCGGTCGAGACGGTGCAGGCCGTGCTCGCGGATGTCGCGGCCACCGGCGTGCCCGTCCTGTTCTCGTCGCACCAGCTCGACATCGTCGAACGCCTCTGCGACGACCTCGTGATCATCGCGGGCGGGCGCATCGCGGCATCCGGAACCGGCGAGGCCCTGCGCACGCAGCACGGAACCGAGCGCTGGGAGCTGCTCGTCGCGGGCGACGCCGGGTGGCTGCGCCAGCAGCCTGGCATCAGCGTCGTCGAGTTCGACGGCGGCTGGGCCGTGTTCGAGGCCGAGTCGGATGCCGCACGCGAGGCCGCGCTCACCGAGGCCGTCTCGCGTGGCGGCCTCGTCAGCTTCTCCCGCGAGCGCACGTCGCTCGCCCAGATCTTCAAGGAGGTCGTGCAGTGAGCACCACCCTGGATCGCCCCGCGACCCCCCGCTTCGTCGACAGCGCGAGCCTCATCGCCGGCCGCGAGATCACGATGCGCCTGCGCAGCAAGACGTTCCTCATCTCCACGGGCGTGCTCATGCTCGCGGTGCTCGCGTCGGTCGTGCTGGGCAGCCTGTTCGGCGGGCAGAACGAGGCGACGAAGGTCGCCGTCGTGGCGGGCGCCTCGTCGGTCGTCGACGGCAACGCCGCGCTCGACCCGGTGCCGGTCGACGACCAGGCCGCGGGCGAGCAGTTGCTGCGCGACGGCGAGGTCGACGCGATCGTCGTGCCCTCGACATCCGACCCGCTGGGCATCACCGTGATCGGGCTCGACCAGACCCCGAGCGGCGTCGCCTCGGCCCTCGCCGTCTACCCGAGCGTCGAGCTGCTCGAGCCGGCCGCGGTCGACCCGATGCTCGCGTACTTCGTCGCCTTCGGCTTCGGCATCGTGTTCTTCATGTCGGCGCTGACGTTCGGATCGACCATCGCCCAGTCGGTCGTCGAGGAGAAGCAGACCCGCGTGGTCGAGATCCTGCTCTCGACCGTCTCGGCGCGGGCGCTGCTCACGGGCAAGGTCGTCGGCAACAGCGTGCTCGCGTTCGGGCAGATCCTCGCGATCGCGGTCATCGCCCTGCTCGGGCTCATGCTGACCGGCCAGAAGGTGCTGCTCGGCGGTCTCGGCACGTCGGTGGTCTGGTTCATCGTGTTCTTCGCGATCGGCTTCGTGATGCTCGCGGCGCTCTTCGCGGCGACGGCGGCGATGGTCTCGCGCGCCGAGGACATCGGTTCCGTCACGACCCCCGTGACGATGCTCGTGATGCTGCCGTACTTCCTCGTCATCTTCTTCAACGACAACCCCACGGTGCTCGCGATCATGAGCTACGTGCCGTTCTCGGCGCCGGTCGGCATGCCCATGCGCGTGTTCCTCGGCACGGCCGAGTGGTGGGAGCCGATCGTCTCGCTCGCGATCCTGCTGGCCACCACGATCGCCGCCGTGCTCATCGGCGAGCGCATCTACCGCAACTCGCTCCTCAAGACGGGTGCCCGCGTGAAGCTCGGCGACGCGCTGCGCGGCTGAGCGCACCGAGCACGAACAGCGCGAGCGGATGCCGCGGGCGGGGGCCCGCGGCATCCGTGCGTCGTATCGGGCAGCGGTTCGCCGACCCGGCGCACCGGATGTTGTATCGACAGCGATTGCCCGCTCGGCGCTCGTGTTCACCTGCCTTTCACCGCGAAGCGGGCGGGTCGCGGGCGGACCGCGTGAATCGGCGGCGAACATGTCTCGACAACTTCCGAATCCCGGTGCCCGGCCATCGCGGCTGCCGAAGACTGGGCTCGCGGCGGCATCCGTCGCCGCGACACCCACCGGAAGGCCCAGCTTTCATGCCATCGCCGAACCGCGCGATCCGCGCCGTCTCGACCACGTTCCTCGCCGCCGCCCTCGTCGCGGCGCCCATCTGCGCGCAGGCCGCCTCGGCCGCACCGGCCGCACCCGCCGCACCCGCCGCCGACGGCTCCCGCACCGCGAAGACCCTCGTGGTCGGCATCGACGGTGCGAGCTTCGACTTCCTCGAGGCGGCCGAGATGCCGAACCTCGACTCGCTCCGCTCCGCGGGGTTGACCGCGGCGAGCAACCTCTACGCGCAGCCGATGGCGGGCACCGTCTCGGGCGCGGGCTGGTCGACCATCGCCACGGGCGTCTGGCCCGACAAGCACCGGGTTCCCGACAACAACTTCAGCAACCCGAACTACGGCGAGTACCCCGACTACCTCACGCGCATCGAGACCGCGAAGCCCGAGCGCTCGACGCTCGTCATCGGCACCTGGGGCCCGATCCCGGGGACCATCTTCGGCCCGAAGGTCGACCAGCGCATCGCGGGCGGCAACGACGTGGGCACCACCGCGAGGACCGTGGCGGCCCTCTCCACCGGCAACCCCGACGACGTGTTCGTGCACCTCGACGAGGTCGACGGCGCCGGGCACTCGGTCGGCACCAACGGCGCCGCGTACGGCGCGGCGCTGAAGCGCGCCGACGCCCAGCTCGGCGAGATCCTCGCCGCCGTCGAGGCCCGCCCCACCCGGGCCGCCGAGGACTGGACGATCATCGTCACGGCCGACCACGGCCACACCCCGACCGGCGGTCACGGCGGCAGCTCGCCCGCCGAGCGCAAGGTCTTCGTCATCGCTGCGGGCCCCGGCATCGCCGCCGGCTCGGTGCGCGACGACGTCAAGATCTCCGACATCGCGCCGACCGTGCTCGCCGCCGCCGGCATCGCCGCCGACGCCTCCTGGAAGCTCGACGGCACGGCCCTCGGCGATCTGAAGGCCGACGACTTCGACTCGCTCCGTCCCGTGCTGCAGGGCAAGGTCGACGAGACGCGTCCCGCCGCGGGCACGGTCGGCTGGACGCATGCGACGCCCGAGGGCTGGAGCATCGACAACTCGAAGATGCCCGCCGGCGGCGTCACCGAGTGGGCCGGATGGTCGTTCGCGACCGACGACTTCTGGACCAACGTCGAACTCGGCCAGCGTCGTGAGACGAGCGTGCGCAGCCGAAACGTGTTCGCCGTCGCCGACTCCGACGAGTGGGACGACAAGTCGCACGCCGCGGGCCAGTTCGACTCCACCCTCGTGAGCCCGGCGTACGCGCTGACCGGCGCCGCGACCGCGACCCTCGCGTACGCGACGAACTACTTCATCGACGGCCCGCAGTCGGCCGAGGTGTCGGTGAGCTTCGACGGCGGTGCGCCGCAGTCGCTGAAGTCGTACTCGGTGAACGCCAACGCGAACGAGCGTCTCGCCTTCGACGTGCCGGCCGGCGCCCGCACCGCGCAGTTCCGCTTCCACTACACGGGCACGAACAGCGCCTTCTGGACGGTCGACCGCGTGGCGTTCGAGCAGGCTGCGGCACCCGTCGCACCCGACACGACGAAGCCCGTCGCGACGCTCGTGACCCCGACCACGGGCGGGCCGTTCCGCGCGTTCGACGTGCAGGTCGACGCGACCGACGACCGCGGCCTGAAGCGCATCGTGGCGAACGTCTACCGCGACGGCACCCTCGTCAAGAGCACGCAGACCCCGGTCGGCGGCGCGACGAGCGGCACCCACCGTGCGACCGTGACGCTCCCCGACGGCGCGTACACCGTGAAGTTCAACGCCGAGGACCTCGCGGGCAACATCGCGAAGACGGGCACGTCCGCGTTCACGATCGACGCGACCGCGCCGACCGCGACCGTGAAGACGGGCGCCGGTGAGACGGTCGGCGCCGACGGCACCTACGAGAAGGTCAGCTTCAAGCTCTTCGACGCCGGCAAGATCGACAAGGTCGAGCTCAACGGCGTGGTCAAGGACCTGACGGACAACGCCTGGTCCGACCTCAACTTCGTGAAGCCGGGCGTCTTCGGCGCGATCGCAGGCGCGAACACCCTCGTCGTGCACGACGTCGCCGGCAACACCCGCACGGTCGGGTTCACGCTGCTCGGCTGACCCTCGAGCACGGCGAGCGGATGCCGCGGGCGGCTGCCCGCGGCATCCGTGCGCGTGCTGCGCGGCCGACGCGCGTTCCGTGCGCCGCCGACACGATGCCGCCGGGACGCAAGTGGCAGGATGGTTCGGTGAGCCTCGAGAACAGCCCCCTGCATGACACCACCATTCGTGGTTTCGCCTCCGACAACTACTCGGGCGTGCACCCCGAGGTCCTGGCCGCGATCGCTGCGGCCAACGGCGGACACCAGATCGCCTACGGCGAAGACGCGTACACCGAGCGCCTGCAGCAGGTGTTCGCGCACCACTTCGGCGAGGGCGTCGAGGCGTTCCCGGTCTTCAACGGCACGGGCGCGAACGTGACCGGCCTGCAGTCGATGCTGCCGCGCTGGGGCGCCGTGATCTCGGCGAAGACGGCGCACATCAACTCCGATGAGGGCGGTGCGCCCGAGCGCGTCGGCGGCATGAAGCTGCTCACGGTCGTCGCGCCCGACGGCAAGCTCACCCCCGAACTCATCGACGAAGAGGCGTGGGGCTGGGGCGACGAGCACCGCGCGCAGCCGCTCGTCGTGTCGATCACGCAGACCTCCGAGCTCGGCACGCTGTACACGCCCGACGAGGTGCGCGCGATCGCCGACCACGCCCACGAGCGCGGCATGTTCCTCCACATGGACGGCGCCCGCCTCTCGAACGCCGCCGCATCGCTCGACCTGCCGTTGCGCGCGTTCACGCGCGATGCCGGCGTCGACGTGCTGAGCTTCGGCGGCACCAAGAACGGCGCGCTCGGCGCCGAGGCCATCGTCGTGCTGAACCCCGCGGCATCCGAAGGACTCAAGTACCTGCGCAAGCTCAACATGCAGCTCGCCTCGAAGATGCGCTTCGTGTCGGCGCAGCTCATCGCGCTGCTCGAGGGCGACCTGTGGATCGAGAGCGCCTCGCACGCCAATGCCATGGCCAGGCGCCTTCGCGACGCCCTCGACGCCGGCATCGCCGCGGGCGAGCTGCCCGGGCTCGGCTTCAGCCAGCCCACCCAGTCCAACGGCGTGTTCGCCGTGCTGCCCCTCGGCGTCGCCGACCGCCTGCGCGACCGCGGATTCAAGTTCTACGACTGGGATGCCGCGAAGGGCGAGGTGCGCTGGATGTGCTCGTTCGACACGAGCGAGGCCGACATCGACGCGTTCGTCGCCGGCATCCGCGAGGAGCTCGCGGCCGCCTAGCGTCTCAGCTCGGGTCGGCGATGCGCTCGATCGGGATCGCGACGCCGAGGATCCGCTCGGCCGCGCGGTGCCCCGAGAGCAGCGCACCGTGCACGGTCGCGGGGTCGGTGCTCCAGGTCGCCTCTCCGGCGAGGTGGAGCACGCCCCCGATCGGCGTGGACATCGCGTCGTGGTCGTCGTGCGAGGCGCCGCGCGCCACGTAGGAGTACGACCCGAGACTGAAGGGGTCGATTCCCCACCGGGTGATCCAGTGCCCGGTCGGCTCCCCGACCGCGTCGCCGTAGTTGCGCCGGAGCGCCTCGAGCACCGAGCCGACGATCTCGTCGTCGTCCATCTCCTCGATGCGCCGCGCCCACTCGCCGCCCGCGAAGGTCAGCAGCATCGGCGTGCCGCTCACGGCGGAGACGTCGTACCAGGAGTGCCACGGAACGCCCTCGGGGCCGAGCTGGCGGATCGCGTAGGCGTCCTCCTGCCAGAAGCGCTCGGGGAACTGCAGGAACACCTTGTCGAACGTGCCCATGCCGAGCCGCTCGATGGGCCCGGCCGCCGTCTCCGGAAGCGCCGGCTCGAACGCGATCGCGCCCGCCTTGAGCACCCCGAGGGGCACGGTGACGACAACCTGCGCCGCCTCGAACTCCTCCGAGTCCGTGACGACCCGAACCCCGGATGCCGACCACGTCACCGCGGTGACCCGCTGCTCGAGCCGGATGTCGAGCCCGCGGGCCAGCCCGGTCGCGAGCGCGTCGTAGCCGCCCGGGAACACGACCTCGTCGCCGTCGATCGCGTCCTCGTCGAGGCCGTGGGCGTCGACCTCCTCGTTGTCCGCGCCGCACTGCTCCTCGGTGCGGTGACGGTAGAACCCGCGCACCCGCTCCGTGCGCGCGGCGTCCCACCCGAGACCGGCGAGTGCGCGCTCGGCGACCTGCGCGTAGCTCTCGCCGTGCTCCGTCTCGGCGACCACGGTCGCGAGGCGCTCGTCGGCGGCCGCGACATCCGCGACCCATCGATCGGTCGCGAGCGCGTCGAGTTCGGCGTGCGACTCGTCGTAGTTCGCGATCGGGCGACCGCCGGCCTGGAAGCTGCCGACGGTGAACTCCGCGGTCTCCATGCCGAACGCCTCGACGAGGTCGGTGAGCGGGTTGCCGTCGAGGCCGTGGATCCACGAGGCCCCTCGGTCGACGCTGAAGCCCGGAGAGCGGTCGGTCCACGTGCGGCCGCCGATGCGGTCGCGCGCCTCGACGACGACGACGCGCTGGCCGGCCGCGTGAAGCAGGCGGGCCGCGGTGAGGCCGGCGACGCCAGCTCCGACGATGACGGTGTCGAACATGGGATTCGGGTCCTTCGGTTCAGAGGAGATGGGGAAGTCCGGTACCCGGCGTGGCCCGCCGGCGTGCACTCGCGCTCAATCGGGTGCGAGCACCTCGGTGTCGCGGTTGAGCGAGCGCTTCTCGAAGTAGTCGCGCGAGTTCGGGAACAGCGCCCACACGAACATGAGCACGACGCCGAGCACGAGCGAGCCCACGCCGATGAGGAACGCACTGCCGATGCCGGCGAGCTGGGAGTACCCGTAGTCGGGGTTCGCCATGTCGATCGCCGACTGCACGAAGGCCCAGGCCATGAATACGCCGCCGAGCAGCGGGAACACGAAGCGGTAGAACGCGTTCCGCCAGCTGTCGAAGAGGTTGCGCCGGAAGTACCAGATGCACGCGAAGCTCGCGATGCCGTAGAAGAACGCGATGGCGAGGCCGATCGAGAGCACCGAGTCGGCGAGCACGCTCGTCGAGATCGCGTTCATGCCCGCGTAGTAGATGATGGCGATGACGCCGATGAGCGTGGTCGAGAAGGTCGGCGTCTTCGACACCGAGTGCACCTTCGCGAACCGGGCCGGAAGCGCCTTGTAGACGCCCATGGCGAAGGTGCCGCGCGCCGTCGGCAGGATCGTCGTCTGCGACGACGAGAGCGCCGAGATCGCGACGGCGATCACGAGGAACCACCCGAGCGGGCCCATCGCCATGCCGGCGAGGCCCGAGAACACGTCGTCGGCGTGCGCCTCGTTCGCGAGTCCGGTGCCCGTGTCGCCGAGTCCGGCGTACATCATCGCGACGACGGTCACGCCCACGTAGGTGATGAGCAGCACGAGCGTCGAGAGCGTCGCCGCTCGCCCGGGCGTACGCCGGGGATCCTTCGTCTCCTCGGTGAGCGCGAGGCAGGTGTCCCAGCCCCAGTAAATGAAGAGCGCGAGCAGGATCGCCTGCACCATGCCGGTGCCGTCGGCGAGGAACGGGTTGAACCAGTCGAGCGAGACCGGGGTCGGATCGGGGGCGTTGCCGCTGAAGTAGCCGATGAGGCATCCGCCGACGAACGCGGCCATCGCGAGGTACTGGATCGCGAGCAGCACCTGCTGCATCCGCTCGCCGATCTCGACGCCGCGGAGCGAGATCCACGTCATGGCCGCGATGATCACGCAGCCGAAGGCCGTGACGATGAAGCGGTTGTCCGAGAGCGATCCGTCGCCGATCAGGCTGAGCAGGTAGACCGAGGCGATCTCGGCGAGGTTCGCCATGACGAGCACGCCCGCGACCGCGATGCTCCAGCCGGCCAGCCAGCCCGTGCGCGGACCGAACGCCTTCGCCGCCCACGTGAACACGGTGCCGCAGTCGGGCACGTCGTTGTTGAGCTCCCGGTAGGCGAACGCGGTGAACAGCATCGGCACGAACGCCAGGATGAACGCGACGGGCGCCTGCGCGCCGACCGCGATGATGACGTAGCCGAGTGTGGCCGCGAGCGAGAAGAGCGGGGCCGTCGAGGCGATGCCGATGACCGTCGAGCCCCAGAGCCCGAGCTTGTCGATCGCCAGTCCCTTCGTGGGCGTCGGATCGGTGGATGCCGCGGCGCCAGCCGTTGGAGTGCTCATCGGGTACCTTCTCGCCGTCGAGTGCGGTGCTTCTCGGGGAAATCCGGGAGATGCTGTCGCAACACTCTACACGCCCGACCGACTAGTCGGTCGGTACGCGGGACGAATGGCTCCGCGGCGAGTGGATCTCATCCGGTGCACTCCGGGTGCGGCGCCGCCCTGGCGTGGCCGCACGGATGCGGAGGGGGCCCGGGAATCAGGCCGCGGGACCGCCGCCCTGCAAGCCCTCGAGCGTGCCGACGAGGGCGCCGACGTGGTCGGCCGTGAGGAGGTCGTCGCCCTCCGGGCGGCTCATGAGCGCGTTGTAGTTCATGCCGTCGCCGGCGAAGAGCACGAGGCGCGCGAGCCCCGGATCGTTCGTCGCCGCCACGAGCACCTCGAACCAGTCGTCGCGGCACGCGCGCAGCACCTCGAGGGCGCCCTCATCGCCGGTCTGGGCGATGCGGTAGGCGGCATCGAAGAGCCGCTCGAGCTCGCTGTCGCGATCGAGCGAGGAGGTGAGGTAGTAGCGGACCGCCCCCTCCGGCGTGGAGCGCATCATCTCGGCGTCGCGGCGCGCTTGGGCCCGGAGCTCGACGAAAAGCGCCGAGCGCAGGGCGCTCACCGACGAGAAGTGGTGCAGCGCACCGGACTTCGACAGGCCGGCCCGACGCGCCACGCTCTCGAGGGTCGCATCGCGGATGCCGCGCTCCACCAGGAGATCCGTGTAGGCGGTGAGCACGCGGCCGGCCGGCCCCTCGACGGTGATCATCTGGCCATCGTACGAGGCGCGCAGGCGCCGTGCCGCCTCAACGAGGAAAGGCCGCCCATCGGGCGGCCTTCGGCGTGCACGTCGCGAAGCCCTCGAGGGGCCCGGCGTTCGCGTACGTGGCGTTAAATGCAGGAAGGCCACCCCTCTGGGGTGGCCTTCCTGGTAATGGTTGTCCGGCGGTGTCCTACTCTCCCACAGGGTCCCCCCTGCAGTACCATCGGCGCTGCGAGTCTTAGCTTCCGGGTTCGGAATGTGTCCGGGCGTTTCCCTCGCGCTATGGCCGCCGAA
>NZ_WBIN01000017.1 GCF_009749385.1 Agromyces allii
GAGGCCGCTCGTGCCGCCGTGCGCGAGGAGCTCGCGGCGGCGACCGGCGAGGCCGGCCGCGCACCCCAGGCCGACGCCGAGGGCGAGCAGGCCGCGGAGCAGCCCCGCCAGGGTCGCAGCCGCAACCGCGGCCGCCGTGGCGGAGAGCGCGAGCGCGCCGAGCGCACGGGCGACGACGCGCAGAAGGGCGCCGACGCGCAGGGCCAGGGCCGCCAGAACGGGCAGAACGCCCAGAACGGCAACGGTCAGGGCGGTCAGGGCGGCAACGCCGAGCCGCGCAAGGCCGACGAGCAGGGCGGCCGCCAGCCGCGCGAGCGCCAGGGCGCCGACACCGAGACCAAGCAGGGCGAGAACCGCCAGCAGGGCCAGCAGAACCGCGGCGGCAACGCCGAGGTGCTCGACGCCGACGGCGGCCGCCGCAACCGCTACCGCGATCGCAAGCGTCGCGGCCAGGCCGGTGGCGACGAGCTCGAGCCCGAGGTGCTCGACGACGACGTGCTGATCCCCATCGCGGGCATCCTCGACGTGCTCGACAACTACGCCTTCGTGCGCACGACGGGCTACCTGCCCGGCCCGAGCGACGTCTACGTCTCGCTCGGCCAGGTCAAGAAGTACAACCTGCGCAAGGGCGACGCGGTCGTCGGCTCCATCAAGCAGCCCCGCGACGGCGAGTCGAACAGCCGCCAGAAGTACAACGCCCTCGTCAAGGTCGACTCGGTCAACGGCCAGACCATCGAGGAGTCGGGCGCGCGCGTCGAGTTCCAGAAGCTCACGCCGCTCTACCCGCAGGAGCGCCTGCGCCTCGAGACCGAGCCCACCAAGCTCACCCAGCGCATCATCGACCTCGTCGCGCCCATCGGCAAGGGCCAGCGCGGCCTCATCGTCGCGCCCCCGAAGGCGGGCAAGACGATCGTGCTGCAGCAGATCGCGAACGCCATCTCGATCAACAACCCCGAGGTCCACCTCATGGTCGTGCTGGTCGACGAGCGCCCCGAAGAGGTCACCGACATGCAGCGCACGGTGAAGGGCGAGGTCATCGCCTCGACCTTCGACCGTCCGGCCGAAGACCACACGACGGTCGCCGAGCTCGCCATCGAGCGTGCCAAGCGACTCGTCGAGCTCGGCCACGACGTCGTCGTGCTGCTCGACTCGATCACGCGCCTCGGTCGCGCCTACAACCTGGCTGCGCCCACCTCGGGCCGCATCCTCTCGGGCGGTGTCGACGCCTCGGCGCTCTACCCGCCGAAGCGCTTCTTCGGTGCTGCGCGCAACATCGAGAACGGCGGATCGCTCACGATCCTCGCGACCGCGCTCGTCGAGACCGGCTCCAAGATGGACGAGGTCATCTTCGAGGAGTTCAAGGGCACCGGCAACAGCGAACTGCGCCTGAGCCGCCAGCTCGCCGACAAGCGCATCTTCCCGGCGGTCGACGTCAACGCTTCGTCGACGCGTCGCGAAGAGATGCTGCTGAGCCCCGACGAGGTCAAGATCACCTGGAAGCTGCGTCGCGCCCTCGCCGGGCTCGACCAGCAGCCGGCGCTCGAGGCCGTGCTGGGTCGCCTCAAGGAGACCCAGTCGAACGTCGAGTTCCTGATGCTCATGCAGAAGTCGATGCCGGTCGGTGCGAACGGCCACGGCGCTTCGCACGCGAACGAGCACGACCACCGCTGAGGCATCCGTGTTCGAATCCGTCAACAGCCTGCTCGTCGAGCACGGCGAGCTCCAGGAGGCACTCGCCGACCCGGCGCTGCATGCCGACGCCGCGCGCGCGAAAAGGGTGAACCGGCGCTACGCCGAGCTCAGCCGCATCGTGGCCGCGAACTCCGCGTGGCATCAGGCGCAGGACGACCTCGCCGCCGCGCGTGAGCTCGCGAAGGAAGACGACGCGTTCGCCGAAGAGGTCCCCGCGCTCGAAGAGGGTCTCGCGCAGGCTCAGGAGAAGCTCCGGCGACTCCTGATCCCGCGCGACCCCGACGACGGCCGCGACGTGATCATGGAGATCAAGGGCGGTGAGGGCGGCGCCGAGAGCGCGCTCTTCGCGGGCGACCTCCTTCGCATGTACATGCAGTACGCGCAGTCGAAGGGCTGGAAGGTCGAGCTCCTCGACCAGAACGAGTCCGACCTGGGCGGCTACAAAGACGTGCAGGTCGCGATCAAGTCGAACGCGACCGATCCGTCGCAGGGCGTCTGGGCGCACCTGAAGTACGAGGGCGGCGTGCACCGCGTGCAGCGCGTGCCCGTCACCGAGACGCAGGGCCGCATCCACACGTCGACCACCGGCGTGCTCGTCTTCCCCGAGGTCGACGAGCCCGAAGAGGTCGAGATCAACCAGAACGACCTCAAGATCGACGTGTACCGCTCGTCGGGCCCCGGCGGACAGTCGGTGAACACGACCGACTCGGCCGTGCGCATCACCCACCTGCCTACGGGCATCGTGGTGTCGATGCAGAACGAGAAGTCGCAGCTGCAGAACCGCGAGGCCGCCATGCGCGTGCTCCGCGCCCGCATCCTCGCGCGCCAGCAGGAGGAGCTCGACGCCGCGGCATCCGATGCCCGCAAGTCGCAGATCCGCTCGATGGACCGTTCGGAGCGCATCCGCACGTACAACTTCCCCGAGAACCGCATCGCCGATCACCGCACCGGCTACAAGGCGTACAACCTCGACCAGGTCATGAACGGCGCGCTCGAGCCGATCATCGAGTCGGCCATCCAGGCCGATGAAGAGGCGCAGCTCGCCGGCCTCGGCGACAGCTGATCCCGAACCGATGAGACCCGTCTCGCCGCACGAGCGGTGAGAACACGAAGGGGCGGATGCCGCGGCATCCGCCCCTTCGTCGTGCTCGGCCCGTTCGGCCTGCGTCAGATGTGCCAGTCGTGCACGCCGCGCGACGAGTCTGCGGCGGCGGCGCTGAGCGGTCGGGCCGTGGCGGGCACGCCGACGAGCAGCGAGTGCGGGGGAGCGCTGCGCGTGACGACCGCGTTCGCGCCAACGGCACTCCACTCGCCGATCGTGATGTCGCCGAGCACCTTCGCGCCGGCGCCGATCGTGACGCCTTCGCCGAGGGTGGGGTGCCGCTTGGTGCCCGGCGGCGTGTTGCGCGGCGCCTTTCCGCCGAGTGTGACGCCGTGGTAAAGCATGCAGTCGTCGCCGATCACTGCGGTCTCGCCGATCACGACGCCCATGCCGTGGTCGATGAAGAAGCGCCGCCCGATGGTCGCGCCCGGGTGGATCTCGATGCCGGTGAGGAACCGCGCGAGCTGGGAGACCACGCGGGCGGGGAACCGCAGGCCGGAGACCCACAGCCGGTGGGTCAGACGGGAGGCCCACACCGCGTGCAGGCCGGAGTACACGAGGAAGACCTCGAGATCGCTGCGTGCGGCGGGGTCGTGCGCACGAGCGGTCGCGAGGTCTTCCTTCAGTCGGGAGAAGAAGCTCACCCGGTCAGTCAAGCAGACCTTCGTACAGCACCGTGGACAGGTAGCGCTCACCGTAGCTGGCGAGGATCACGACGATGGTCTTGCCGGCGTTCTCGGGGCGCTTCGCGATCTCGAGCGCGGCGTACACGGTGGCGCCCGACGAGATGCCGCCGAGGATGCCCTCTTCGGTGCCGAGGCGGCGCGCGGTGGCGACGGCCTGGGTGATGTTGACGTCGAAGATCTCGTCGTAGACCTCGCGGTCGAGGATGTCGGGAACGAAGTTCGCGCCGATGCCCTGGATCTTGTGCGGGCCGGGTGCGCCGCCGTTGAGGATGGGGGACTCCTCGGGCTCGACGCCGATGATCTGGACCTCGGGCTTGCGCTCTTTGAGGACCTGGCCGACGCCCGAGATGGTGCCGCCCGTGCCGATGCCCGAGATGAAGATGTCGACGCCGCCGTCGGTGTCGGCCCAGATCTCCTCCGCCGTGGTGCGGCGGTGGATCTCGACGTTGGCCTGGTTGGCGAACTGCTTCGCGAGCACGGCGCCGGGGGTCTCGGCGACGATCTGCTCGGCGCGGGCGACGGCGCCCTTCATGCCCTCGGAGCCGGGCGTGAGCACGAGCTGCGCACCGTAGGCCTTGAGGAGCGCCTTGCGCTCGGCCGACATGGTCTCGGGCATCGCGAGGATGACGTTGTAGCCGCGCGCCGCGCCGACCATGGCGAGGGCGATGCCGGTGTTGCCGCTGGTGCCCTCGACGATGGTGCCGCCGGGGGCGAGCTCGCCGGAGGCCTCTGCGGCGTCGACGATGGCGATGCCGAGGCGGTCCTTGACGCTCGCGGAGGGGTTGTAGAACTCGAGCTTGCCGAGCACGGTGGCGCCCGCACCCTCGGTGACGCGGTTCAGGCGAACGAGCGGCGTGCGACCGAAGGCCTCGGTGATGTTGTCGAAGATCTGGGCCATGGGGCTTCCTCTCGGGTGTGGGTGCGGCAGCGAACGCCGTCGCCAAGCCTAGGCCGGGGGTTCCTCACGGTCACGTGCATTACATTCCATTTCATGGATGCACGGATGCCGGGGCCCGCCGACGATCGTTCGGTCAGGGCGGTGCGCGAGGCGATCGTCGCGCGCCTGAGCGCGGCCGGCGTGCCCGACGCCGAGGTCGACGCCGAGCTGCTCATGGGCCACGTGCTCGACCTCTCGCGCGGCGGCGTGCAGGCCCGCCTCATCATGGGCGGCGAACTCGGCGAGGCGGATGCCGCCGCGCTCCAGGTGCTCGTCGAGCGCCGCGCCGAGCGCGAGCCGTTGCAGCACATCACGGGGCGGGCGCCGTTCCGCAGCCTCGACCTGCTCGTCGGCCCGGGGGTCCTGGTGCCGAGGCCCGAGACCGAGACGGTCGCCCAGCTCGCGATCGACGCGTTGCGGGCGGTCCCCGCGGAGGCGCCGATCGCCGTCGATCTCGGCACGGGCAGCGGGGCGCTCGCGCTCGCGCTCGCGACCGAGGTGCCGCATGCTCGCGTCCACGCGGTGGAGCTCTCGCCCGAGGCCGCGGCCTGGGCCGCACGCAACATCGCCGAGGCCGGCGTCGACGTCGGGCTCGTGATCGGCGACCTGGCCGACGCGCTGCCCGAGCTCGACGGGCTCGTCTCGGTCGTCGTGTCGAATCCGCCGTACGTCCCGTCGGCCGAGCTTCCGCGCGACGTCGAGGTGCTCGTGCACGATCCGGATGTCGCGCTCTACGGCGGCGCAGACGGGCTCGACGTGATCCGGGCGCTGTCGGTGCGGGCGTTCGCGCTCCTGCACCCCGGCGGCACGCTCGTGTTCGAGCACTTCGAGACGCAGTCGGCGGCGATCGCGGAACTGCTGCGCGCCGACGGCTGGCGCGCGATCTCCCACCACCGCGACCTGACCGGGCGCGATCGAGCGACGACCGCGACGCGCTGACGCGCCGACGCGCTGACGCGCCGACCCGGTGACGCGCGCCGCACGCAGCGCCGCGACCCGCTGGGCGCCACCGCAGGCGGCTGAGACGCGCCACGACCCGCTGAGGCCGGCCCGCGGCATCCGCTCGACTCAGCCCTTGCGCTGCGCGCATTCCTGCTCTCGTTCGGCGCGTTCCCGGTCGCGTTCGGCTCGCTCGCGGGCGCCCTTGACCGCCTCGCGCTCCCGCTTCCGGGCTTCCCGCAGCGCCCGCTCGGCCTCGCGTCGCAGCCTGGCCGCCTCGCGGACCGCCTTGTCGCGCGGCGGGTCGAGCGTCGGCGGCAGGGCGGTCGGCGCCACCGGTGCGCCGTCGGCGTGCTGCTCGACATAGGTCTGGATGCCGTCGAGCATGCGCTGGAGGCCGAACACGAAGTCGTCGGCGGTGTTCGGCCCGGGCGGGGTGTCGGCCGCGCCCTCCTCGACGTAGCCGCCGCCCAGGAACAGCGGCGCCAGGTACGGGAACCGTTCGGGCGTGACGAACTCGGTGAGCGTCGCGAGGTAGCGCTCGCCGGTCACCTCCGCGGGGTCCGTCGCCGCCGCGGCCCGCGCGATGTCCCGGTCCTGTGCGCTCGTCGCGCGCGCGTAGCTGGTGAACATGAGCAGGCTCGACATCTTCTCGCCGTCGCTCAGCGGCAGGTCGCGCACCTCGCGCAAGAACCAGTCGACGATCATGAGCGCGTTCGGCGTGATCGGGGCACCGGAGACCGGGATGTCGACGAGCCAGGGGTGCTCCCGGTAGCCCGCCCTGATGCCGAGCACCCAGGCGGTGATGCCGTCGCGCCAGCCGTGTTCGAGGCTCGCATCGGGCACGGGCAGGTCGCTCGCGGCCTCCTGCATGAGCAGGATCAGGTCGTCCTTGCTCGTGACGTATCGGTAGAGCGACATGGTCGTGAATCCGAGCGTCGAGGCGACGCGGCTCATCGAGACGGCGGCGAGGCCCTCGGCATCCGCGATCTCGATGGCGACTTCGACGATGCGCTCGATCGAGAGCTCGCGCTTCGGGCCGCGCTGCGGGTGCGCGGCGACGCCCCAGGCGAGGGCGACGCCGCGGGGGAGTTCGGGGTCGGGCCGCTGCTCGTTCATGGACATCCGTTCGTCTCGGTGTTGACGACAGTCTAGAACTGTGTATTACTTATACAACTGTAGATGACATAAACAGTTTGCACCGCACGCAGAGGCGATCGAAGCCCGCGGAGGTGCAGGCCAGACCGATCGGAGGAACCATGCCACTCGCCATCGAAGCCCACAGGCTCCGCAAGCGCTTCGGCCGCACCGACGTGCTCGCGGGGCTCGACCTCGCCGTGCCCGCCGGCACGGTCTTCGCGCTGCTCGGCCCGAACGGTGCTGGCAAGACGACCACCGTCAACATCCTGACCACGCTCGTGCGGCCCGACGAGGGCACGGTGTCGGTCGCCGGGCACGACGTGCTCGCCCGGCCCGACGAGGTGCGGCGCCGAATCAGCCTCACCGGCCAGTCCGCCGCGGTCCACGAGGTGCTCACGGGCACCGAGAACCTCGTCATGCTCGGGCGGCTCTCGGGCCTCCCGGTCCGCGACGCACGGGACCGGGCCGCCGAGCTCCTCGAGCGCTTCGACCTGACGGATGCCGCGGGCCGCCGCGTCGGCACCTACTCGGGCGGCATGCGGCGGCGCCTCGACCTCGCGCTCAGCCTGGTCGTCGCCGTGCCCGTGATCTTCCTCGACGAGCCGACGACCGGACTCGACACCCGCAGCCGCCAAGAGCTCTGGGCCGTCATCCGCTCGCTCGCCGCCGACGGCGCCACGGTGTTCCTCACGACGCAGTACCTCGAGGAGGCCGACCGCCTGGCCGACCGCATCGCAGTGCTCGACCACGGGCGCATCGCCGCCGAGGGCACGGCCGACGAGCTCAAGGCGCGCATCGGGGGAGAGGTCGTCGAACTCCGCGACGAGTCCGGCGCGGTGCTCGCCGAGCTGCCGACCGACGGCACCGTGCACGGGCTCCGCGCGGCGGTCGAGCGGATCGACCTGCTGCCGGGGGCCGCGGCGGTCGGTGCGACGGTCGCGATCCGGCGGCCGAGCCTCGACGACGTGTTCCTGTCGATCACCGGCCGCGACGCGGTATCCGGCCCCGAGTCGACCGCCCATGAGACATCCGCCCCCGAACTGCAGGAAGCGAAGTGAGCAGCATGACCACCGTCACCCACCCCGCTGGGCCGAGCGCCGCCACGCTGATCGGCGAACGCCCGCGCATCGGGGCGCTCACGGCCGAGTCCGTGTTCATCGGGCGCAGCTTCCGCCACTCGGTGCGCGATGTCGAGTCCATGCTCATGGCCGTCATGCTGCCGGTGATGCTCATGCTGATGTTCACGTGGATCTTCGGCAACGCGATCGACCCCTCCGGCGGCTACGTCGACTACGTCGTGCCCGGCATCATCCTGCTCTGCGCCGGCTTCGGCGCGTCGTCGACCGCCGTCTCGGTGTCTCGCGACATGACCACGGGCGTGATCGACCGCTTCCGCACGATGCCGATCCGGAGCGGCGCGGTGCTCACCGGGCACGTCGTCGCGAGCCTCGTGCGCAACCTCGTCGCGACCGCGGTCGTGATCTGCGTCGGCCTGATCGTCGGGTTCCGCCCGTCGGCGACGCCGCTCGAGTGGGTCGCGGTCTTCGGCCTCGTCGCGCTCTACATCCTCGCGATCACCTACCTGTTCGCGGCGATCGGCCTCGCCGCGGGCACGCCGGAGGCGGCGAGCGGCTACGGCTTCATCCTGCTCTTCCTGCCCTACATCTCGAGCGCGTTCGTACCTGTGGCGACGATGCCCGAGTGGCTTCAGCCGATCGCCGAGCATCAGCCCATCACCCCGGTGATCGAGACCATCAGGGCGCTGCTCTCCGACGCCCCGCTCGGCGACGAGGGCTGGTGGGCGGTGGGCTGGTGCGTCGCGATCATCGTCGTCGCGGCGGTCTGGGGCGCGTGGCTGTTCGCACGCAAGGCCGGTCGGCGCTGACCCGCGCCCGAGCGAAGATCCGAACGGCGGATGCCGCGTGCCCGGCCAGGCACGCGGCATCCGCCGTCCGCCCGGTGCGCGGGCCCGAGACCACGGGGCCGGCTGGTCTAGAATCGACCGCGTCATGACTGCCATCTACGACTGTTCGGTCGAATCCCAGCTGCTCACGGGCATGCGCCTCGCGCGCGGAGCGATCGGCCGCGGCCAGCTCGTCGTGATCCCCACCGACACCGTCTACGGCCTCGCCGCCGACGCGTTCGACCCGGCCGCCGTCACGCGACTGCTCGATGCCAAGGGCCGCGAGCGCACGTCGCCGCCGCCCGTGCTCATCCCGGGCATCCCCACGCTCGACGCGCTCGCCCGCGAGGTGCCCGAGCCCGTGCGCGACCTCGTGGCCGAGTTCTGGCCCGGCGGGCTCACCGTGATCCTGCACGCGCAGCCGTCGCTCACCTGGGACCTCGGCGAGACCCGCGGCACGGTCGCCCTGCGCATGCCCGACAACCGCTTCGCGCTCGAACTGCTCTCCGAGACCGGCCCGCTCGCGGTCTCGTCGGCGAACCTCAGCGGTGAGCCCGCGGCGACGACCGCGGCCGAGGCCGAGGCCATGCTCGGCGAGTCCGTCGCCGTCTACCTCGACGGCGGCGCCGCCGGGGTCGACTACGACGCGATCGGCGAACGCCCCGGCGACACCTCGTCGACGATCATCGACGCCACCGGGCTCACCGGCGGCAGCGGCACGATCCGCATCGTGCGCGCGGGCGTCATCTCCCGCGAGCGCATCGCCGCGGTCGTCGGCGAGCAGCTCCTCGCCCCCGCGGCGGAGCCGGTCGTGCCCGCGGCCGATGCCTCCGGCGCCGACGCGGCGGCGACCGATGCCGCCGCCGCTGACGTGCCCGCGGCATCCGACCACGAGACCGGTGCCGCCGCCTCATGACCCTGTTCCTCGCGCTCGCGATCATCGCCGCGCTCGTGACCCTGGTCGGGTCGTACGTCGTCTGGAAGCTGAGCCTGAAGTACCGGCTCTACCCGAAGATCCGCGAGCGCGACGTGCACACGCGGCCGACGCCGCGCCTCGGCGGCATCGCGATGTTCGTCGGCATCCTCGTCGCGTTCGGCGCGGCCTGGTTCGTGTCGAGCCTCGGCCCGACGCGGTTCGCCAACGTCGCGATCATCTTCCAGGACCCGACGCAGGTGCTCTCGATCCTCGGTGCGGCGCTGCTCATCGTGCTCATCGGCGTGGCCGACGACATCTGGGACCTCGACTGGACCACCAAGCTCGCGGGCCAGTTCATCGCCGCGGGCCTCATCGCCTGGCAGGGCGTGTCGATCGTCTCGCTGCCCATCGGCGGCATCCTCGTCGGCTCCTCGTGGATGTTCGCGACCCTCACGGTCTTCGTGATCGTGCTCGTCATGAACGCCGTGAACTTCATCGACGGCCTCGACGGCCTCGTCGCGGGCGTCTCGCTCATCTCGAACGGCGTGTTCTTCGTCTACACCTACCTGCTGGTGCAGCAGACGTCGCCGACGAACTACTTCAACCTCGCGTCGATGATCGCCATCATCCTGGTGGGCGCCTGCGCGGGCTTCCTGCCGCTCAACTGGCGCCCGGCCAAGCTGTTCATGGGCGACGCGGGCGCGCTGCTCGTCGGACTGCTCATGGCGACGTCGGCGATCGCGGTGACCGGGCAGCTGAACCCCGCGGGCGTCGGATTCAACCAGCTCTTCGCGGCCTTCATCCCGATCATCCTGCCGGTCGTGGTGCTGCTCATCCCGCTGCTCGACTTCGGCCTCGCGGTCGTGCGCCGCCTGCGCGCGGGCAAGTCGCCGTTCGCGGCCGACCGCAAGCATCTGCACCACCGCCTGCTCGACATGGGGCACTCGCACCTGAACGCCGTGCTCATCTTCTACGGCTGGACCGCGGTCGCCTCCATCGGATGCCTCCTCACGTATGTCTTCCCGGTGTACATGGGCATCAGCGCACGCTGGGCGTTCCTGCTGCTCGGCGTCGGCTTCGTGGCCTGCGCGATCGTCACCCTCGCGCCGCTCGGCCGGCGCAAGCGGCTGACCGTCGCCGCCGAGGCGACGAGCGCCGCGCCCGTGGCGCCGCATCTCGACGAGCTCGAGACCGGTGCCGTCCCGATCGTCGACGCTCAGGCGACGGATGCCGCGGCGCAGGCGCCCGCGGCCCCGCAGGCGCCCGCGGCCCCGCAGGCGCCGCCCGCCCCGTAGGCACGTCGCAGTCGCAGTCGCAGTCGCGGTTGCGGGCGTCGTCGGTGTCGTCGTCGGCAGATTCGGCTCAGGCCGCATCGGTACAATCGGGCGACCCACGACTGGAGCCTGATGAACGACGCACGACCTGACAACACGCCCACCTCGAACCCCGTCCTGCGCCAGGCGCTCGTCTGGGGCGGCATCGTCGCTGCGGCGCTGCTCCTCGTGAGCGGGGTGCTGGGCTTCGTCTTCGCGGGGGCCGAGGGGCTCATCGGCGCGCTGATCGGCACGGCCATGGCGGTCGTGTTCATGGGCATCACCGCCGCGACCATCCTCATCGCGAACCGCTTCGCCTCGAGCGACCTCTTCGTGGGGGCGTTCTTCGGCATCGTGCTCGGCGGATGGATCGTGAAGTTCATCGTCTTCATCGTGCTCGTCGTGCTGTTGCGCGATGCGGCATGGCTCGACACGACCGTGCTCTTCCTCAGCCTCGTGGCCGGCGTGCTGGCCTCGCTCGTCGTCGACGTGGTCGTCATCACGAAGTCCCGGATGCCGCATGTCAGCGATGTCGAGCTGCCGCCGGCACCTCGAGAGGACTGATTTTCGACGCGTTGTCGAAAATGTCGGCTGAGACACGTCCGGCGATTCGTCCGATGCCCGAACTCTTGCTAGAGTAATGGGGATCCCCCCGGTAAACGCCTGCTTCGGCATGTGCGTGAGACCGTTCCGATGTTCGTCGTCGCGAGAGCCGAGCTCCACGCCCCGAAACAGGAGATAGCGCTGCTAGCTAACGCTCTGAACCTTCTGGTTCCGATGTCAACCAACGATGGTGAATTCCACGGGCCGTCGATCGACGAATTCTTCCCTGGAGCACTTTTCTTCGAAGGCACCAACTTCGAGATCAACCGCATCATGCTCGTCCGCTTCATCGCGGTCGTCGCATTGCTCCTGGTCTTCTGGCTCGGCACGCGCCACCTGCGCGTCGTGCCCGGTCGATTCCAGAGCCTGCTCGAGATGGGTCTCGACCTGGTGCGGGTCAACGTCGCCGAGGACCTCCTCGGCAAGAAGGACGGCAAGCGATTCCTGCCGATCCTCACGACGATGTTCTTCATGATCCTGTTCATGAACATCACGGGTGTCATCCCGTTCCTGAACATCGCCGGCACCTCCGTCATCGGCGTGCCGCTGGTCCTCGCGATCGTGTCCTACGTGACGTTCATCTACGCGGGTGTCAAGAAGAGCCCCGAGAACTTCTTCAAGAACTCCCTCTTCCCCTCGGGTGTTCCGTGGCCGGTGTACATCATCGTCACGCCGATCGAGCTCCTCTCGACCTTCGTGATCCGTCCGGTCACGCTGACCCTTCGACTCATGATGAACATGATCGTCGGTCACCTCCTGCTCGTGCTCTTCTTCGCAGCCACGCAGTTCTTCGTCTTCTCCCTCGGCGGTTGGTGGACCCTCGTCGGCGCCGGAACGCTGGCCTTCGGGTTCGCGTTCACGCTGTTCGAGATCCTCGTCGCCTTCCTGCAGGCATACGTCTTCACCCTTCTCACCGCGGTCTACATCCAGCTCGCGGTCGCCGAAGAGCACTGAGCCCGGGCACCCGCCCAGAAACATCCCTAGGAAAGGAAACCCAACGTGGACGCAACCACCGTTCTCGCTGAGATCAACGGCAACATCGCGACGGTCGGCTACGGCCTCGCAGCCATCGGCCCGGCCATCGGCGTGGGCATCGTCGTCGGCAAGACCATCGAGGGCGTCGCTCGTCAGCCCGAGCTGGCCGGCCGCCTCCAGGTCCTGATGTGGATCGGTATCGCCTTCACCGAGGCGCTCGCCTTCATCGGTATCGCGACCTACTTCATCTTCGTCTGATCCACCCGCCGCAACTGAGGAGGCCAACGTGCTCCATGCAGTACTGAGCGCTGCAACCGAGGGTGGCGAGACCCACAGCCCGGTCATTCCCGAGGTGTACGACATCCTCTGGTCGTCGGTCTGCTTCGTCATCATCCTGATCTTCTTCTGGAAGTACGTGCTCCCGCGCGTCCAGACGATGCTCGATGAGCGCGGCGAGGCGATCGAAGGCAACATCGCGAAGGCCGACGAGGCCCAGCGCAAGGCCGAGGCCGCCCTCGAGGAGTACACCGCCCAGCTCGCCGACGCGCGCGCCGAGGCCGGTCAGATCCGCGAGACCGCTCGTGAAGACGGCAAGAAGATCGTCGCCGAAGCCAAGGACACCGCGGTGTCCGAGGCGGCTCGCGTCACCGCGAGCGCACAGGCGCAGATCGAGGCGGAGCGCCAGTCCGCGCTCGTCTCGCTCCGCTCCGAGGTCGGCACCATCGCGATCGACCTTGCATCCGGCGTCATCGGCGAGTCGCTGACCGACGACCAGAAGGCCCAGGCCGTGGTCGACCGGTTCCTCGCCGACCTCGAGGCGTCCGAGACGGCCGCCGCAGGGGAGACGAAGTAACCCATGGGTAGCGCTACGAGAGAGGCCCTGGCCGCCTCGCGAGCCGGGCTCGCGTCGTCGGGCCGGGCCGACCTGTCGGTCGCCGAGGACCTCCTCGCCGCGGTTCGACTCATCGCCGGTTCCGGTCACCTGCGCACCGCGCTCACCGACACCGAAGCCGATGACGCCCAGAAGAGCGCGCTGGTCTCCAGCGTGTTCGGCGGTCGCATCGTGCCCGGCGCGGTGACGCTGCTCACCTCCGCGGCTTCGCAGCGGTGGTCGAACCAGGCCGACTTCCTCGACGGCGTCGAGGAGCTGGGCCTCCGGGTCGCGGCCGATGCCGCGGGCGAAGGCGTCGACCTCGACGACGAGCTGTTCACGTTCGAACGCGCGGTCGCCTCCGACGCGGAACTCGAGCTCTCGCTCGGTTCCAAGCTCGGCGCGAACGACGCCAAGGCACGTCTGGTCGAGCGTCTGCTCGGCTCGGGCAAGGCCGACCCGGCCACGCTCGTCGTCGTTCGCCACCTGGTGCTCTCGCCGCGCGGTCGCCGCATCGGTGCGATGCTTCGCGCCGCCGCCGGCGTGATCGCCGACCAGCGCGGATTCGAAGTCGCGACGGTCACGACCGCAGTGACGCTGAGCCCCGCTCAGCTGGCGCGACTCGAGCAGGGACTCGCCATCAAGGCGGGTCGCCGCATCCGATTCGACACCATCGTCGATCCTGCCGTGCTCGGCGGGGTCCGCGTGCAGATCGGCGACGACGTCATCGACGGCAGCGTCGCCTCTCGCCTCAGCTCGCTGAGGCAGAAGCTTGCCGGCTGACGCCGGACGACACCGACCGGCGTCCCGCGCCGTGACACACCAGTAGCTGTACAACCGGTACAGAAAAGGAAAAGACAATGGCAGAACTCTCCATCAGCCCCGATGAGATCCGCACGGCTCTCACGGAGTTCGCCGCGGCCTACGAGCCGGGCACGGCGCAGAAGACCGAGGTCGGATACGTCACCGATGCCGCCGACGGCATCGCGCACGTCGAGGGACTGCCCTCGGTCATGGCCAACGAGCTCATCCGCTTCGCGGACGGCACGCTGGGTCTCGCGCTGAACCTCGAGGAAGACGTGATCGGCGTCGTCGTCCTCGGTGAGTTCACCGGCATCGAAGCGGGCATGGAGGTGACCCGCACGGGCGAGGTCCTCTCGGTCCCCGTCGGCGAGGGCTACCTCGGCCGTGTCGTCGACCCGCTCGGCAACCCGATCGACGGTCTCGGCGAGATCACGGGCCTCGAGGGCCGCCGCGCCCTCGAGCTCCAGGCTCCCGGTGTCATGCAGCGCAAGTCGGTCCACGAGCCGCTCCAGACCGGCATCAAGGCGATCGACGCCATGATCCCCGTCGGCCGCGGCCAGCGTCAGCTGATCATCGGCGACCGCCAGACCGGCAAGACGGCCATCGCGATCGACACGATCATCAACCAGAAGGCCAACTGGGAGTCCGGCGACGTCAACAAGCAGGTTCGCTGCATCTACGTCGCGATCGGCCAGAAGGGCTCGACCATCGCTTCGGTGAAGGGCGCGCTCGAAGACGCCGGTGCGATGGAGTACACCACGATCGTCGCGGCTCCGGCCTCCGACCCCGCAGGCTTCAAGTACCTCGCTCCCTACACCGGTTCGGCCATCGGCCAGCACTGGATGTACGACTCCAAGCACGTCCTCATCATCTTCGACGACCTGTCGAAGCAGGCCGAGGCCTACCGTGCCGTGTCGCTCCTCCTCCGTCGTCCGCCGGGACGCGAGGCGTACCCCGGTGACGTCTTCTACCTGCACTCGCGTCTGCTCGAGCGTTGCGCGAAGCTGTCCGACGAGCTCGGCGCCGGCTCGATGACGGGTCTCCCGATCATCGAGACCAAGGCGAACGACGTCTCGGCGTACATCCCGACCAACGTGATCTCGATCACCGACGGCCAGATCTTCCTCCAGTCCGACCTGTTCAACGCCAACCAGCGTCCCGCTGTCGACGTCGGCATCTCGGTCTCGCGTGTCGGTGGCGACGCGCAGGTCAAGTCGATCAAGAAGGTCTCGGGCACGCTGAAGCTCGAGCTCGCCCAGTACCGCTCGCTCGAGGCGTTCGCGATGTTCGCATCCGACCTCGACGCGGCCAGCCGTCGTCAGCTCGCCCGTGGCGCCCGCCTCACCGAGCTGCTCAAGCAGCCTCAGTACTCGCCGTACCCCGTCGAGGAGCAGGTCGTCTCGATATGGGCCGGTACGAACGGCAAGCTCGACGAGGTCCCCGTCGAAGACATCCTGCGCTTCGAGCGCGAGCTGCTCGACTTCCTCGGTCGCAACACCTCGGTGCTGACCGACCTCCGTGAGACGAACGTGCTCTCCGACGAGACCGTGGCGACCCTCGAGTCGTCGGTCGACAAGTTCAAGCTCGAGTTCCAGACGGGCGAGGGCAAGCCGCTCGCATCCGTCGGCTCGGAGCAGTTCGAGCCGATCGACGCCGAATCCGTCAACCAGGAGCAGGTCGTCAAGTCGAAGCGCTGAGCGCCTCGACACGACTGATCGATCGACTCTAGGACTACAGGAGAGACATGGGAGCGCAACTTCGGGTCTACCGGCAGAAGATCAAGTCTGCCCAGACGACGAAGAAGATCACGAAGGCGATGGAGCTCATCGCCGCCTCGCGCATCCAGAAGGCGCAGGCTCGTGTGGCCGCGTCGTCGCCGTATTCGCGAGCCATCACGCGTGCCGTCTCGGCGGTCGCGACGCACTCGAACGTCGACCACGTGCTGACCACCGAGCCCGAGCGCATCGAGCGCGCGGCCGTCGTGATCCTCACGTCGGACCGCGGCCTCGCCGGTGCGTTCAACTCGCAGGTGCTCCGCGAAGCGGAGCAGCTCAGCGAGCTGCTCCGCTCGGAGGGCAAGGAAGTCAGCTACTTCCTCGTCGGGCGCAAGGCGGTCGGATACTTCGCGTTCCGTCGTCGCGAGTTCGAGCAGCAGTGGGTGGGCAGCTCGGAGAACCCCGACTTCGACCTCGCCAAGGAGATCTCCGACGCGGTGCTCGAGGCGTTCCTCCGCGATGCCTCCGACGGCGGCGTCGACGAGATCTTCGTGGTGTACAACCGGTTCGTCAGCATGATGACCCAGACCCCCTCGGTCGTGCGGCTCCTGCCGCTCGAGGTGGTCGAGGGCGTCGCCGAGGCGAACGCGCAGATCGAGCCGCTGTACGAGTTCGAACCCGACGCCGAGACGGTGCTCGACTCCCTGCTTCCGGTCTACATCGAGAGCCGCATCTTCAACGCGCTGCTGCAGTCGTCCGCGGCCAAGCACGCGGCGACCCAGAAGGCGATGAAGTCGGCGAGCGACAATGCCGACAAGCTCATCACCGACTACACCCGCCTTGCGAACAACGCACGCCAGGCCGAGATCACGCAGCAGATCTCCGAGATCGTGGGCGGCGCCGACGCGCTCGTCGCCGCCAAGTAGCAACTCAGAAAAGAGAGAGCAGAATGACTGACACCGCAACCGCGCCGGTCGCCGAGCGTGCCGCCGGCGCCGTCGGGCGCATCGCACGCGTCACCGGCCCCGTCGTCGACATCGAGTTCCCGCACGACTCGATCCCCGAGATCTACAACGCGCTGAAGACCACCGTCACGATCGGTGACCAGAGCACGGTCCTGACGCTCGAGGTCGCACAGCACCTCGGCGACGACCTCGTCCGCGCCATCGCACTGAAGCCGACCGACGGCCTCGTACGCGGCCAGGAGGTCACCGACACCGGCGAGGCCATCTCGGTGCCCGTCGGCGACGTCACCAAGGGCAAGGTCTTCAACGTCATCGGCGAGGTGCTGAACGGCGAGCCCGGCGAGCAGATCGAGATCACCGAGCGCTGGCCGATCCACCGCAAGCCCCCGGCATTCGACCAGCTCGAGTCGAAGACGCAGCTCTTCGAGACCGGCATCAAGTCGATCGACCTCCTGACCCCGTACGTGCAGGGTGGAAAGATCGGCCTCTTCGGCGGTGCCGGTGTCGGCAAGACCGTCCTCATCCAGGAGATGATCCAGCGCGTCGCGCAGGACCACGGTGGTGTGTCGGTGTTCGCCGGTGTCGGCGAGCGCACCCGTGAGGGCAACGACCTCATCCACGAGATGGAAGAGGCGGGCGTCTTCGACAAGACCGCCCTCGTCTTCGGCCAGATGGACGAGCCGCCGGGAACGCGTCTTCGCGTCGCCCTCTCCGCGCTGACGATGGCGGAGTACTTCCGCGACGTGCAGAAGCAGGACGTGCTGCTCTTCATCGACAACATCTTCCGCTTCACGCAGGCCGGTTCCGAGGTCTCCACGTTGCTCGGCCGCATGCCGTCCGCTGTGGGCTACCAGCCGAACCTCGCCGACGAGATGGGCATCCTGCAGGAGCGCATCACCTCGACGCGTGGTCACTCGATCACCTCGCTGCAGGCGATCTACGTGCCGGCCGACGACTACACCGACCCGGCTCCCGCGACCACGTTCGCGCACCTCGACGCGACGACCGAGCTCTCGCGTGAGATCGCGTCGAAGGGTCTCTACCCGGCCATCGACCCGCTGACCTCGACGTCGCGCATCATGGACCCCCGTTACCTGGGCGCCGACCACTACCGCGTCGCGACCACGGTCAAGCAGATCCTGCAGAAGAACAAGGAACTCCAGGAGATCATCGCCATCCTCGGTGTCGACGAGCTCTCCGAGGAGGACAAGATCACGGTGTCGCGCGCACGCCGTATCCAGCAGTTCCTCTCGCAGAACACCTACATGGCCAAGAAGTTCACGGGTGTCGAGGGTTCGACGGTTCCGCTCAAGGACACGATCGAGTCGTTCGACGCGATCGCCCGAGGCGACTTCGACCACGTCGCAGAGCAGGCGTTCTTCAACGTCGGCCCGATCACCGACGTCGAAGAGAACTGGGCCCGCATCCAGAAGGAGAACGGCTGAACATGGCCGCACTCAAGGTGAGCGTCGTCTCGGCCGACCGGGAGATCTGGTCGGGCGAGGCGTCCATGGTGGTCGCTCGCACCGTCGAGGGCCAGATCGGCATCCTGCCGGGCCACGAGCCGATGCTCGCGGTCTTGGCGGCAGGCGAGGTCAGGGTGTCCCTGCCCGATGGTGAGAAGATCACCGCCAACGCCGAAGACGGCTTCCTGTCGGTGCAGTCCAACGCAGTGCAGATCGTCGCCTCGCGCGCCGAACTGGCCTGAGGTCGAGCGGATGCCGGGGGAGCAGCCGCTGGATCGGCAGTTCGGTGAACTTTCGATCACGCAACTCGTCGTCATGGCGGGTCTGCCCGGAGCCGGGAAGTCGACGATCGCTGAGATCGTCGGCGCCCGGCTCGGGGCGACCGTCGTATCGGTCGACCCGATCGAGTCCGCGATTCTGCGGGCTGGGATCGACGCCGACGAGCCCACCGGGCTCGCGGCCTACCTCGTGGCCGAGGAGATCGCCGAGAAGGAGCTCTCCTCGGGCCGCACGGTCATCGTCGATGCCGTGAACGCCGCCGAGGCGGCTCGTCTGCAGTGGCGCGACCTCGCCGTGCGCACCGAGGTGCGGCTTCGCGTCGTCGAGGTGGTCTGCTCCGACGAGGAGCTCCATCGTTCGCGGCTCGTCAAGCGCGAGCGAAACCTGCCGCATCTCGAAGAGACCACGTGGCGCGCCGTCGAGCAGAGCCTCGAGGGATACGCCGCCTGGACTGGTCCGTCGTCGGCGCTCCCGCGCGTGACGATCGACAGCATCGAGTCCCTCGGCGCCAACGTCGACGCGACGCTCGCGTTCCTCGCCTCGTAGATGCTGTTCCTCCTGCCGCCTTCTGAGACGAAGCGCGCGGGTGGCGCCGGTGCGCCGCTCGACATGTCGACGCTCTCCTTCGCCGATCTCGCGCCGTTGCGCACCGAGCTCGCCGAGCGCCTCGTCGCGTTGAGCGCCGATGACGACGCCGCCATGCGTGCGTTGAAGCTCGGCCCACGTCTCATCGGGGAGATCGGGCACAATCGCGCGCTGTGGACATCTGCCACGATGCCGGCACTCGACCGGTTCACGGGCGTGCTCTTCGACGCGCTCGACGCCGAGACGCTCGACTCGAGTGCGCGTGCGTTCGCCGCCGACACGGTCTTCGTGCACTCGGCGCTCTTCGGGCTGGTCGGCGCCCTGGATCCGATTCCGGCGTATCGTCTCTCGCACGACTCCCGGATTCCGGGCGTGGCGCTCAAGCGCTTCTGGCGCGATTCGATCGCGCAGCGCATCGCGTCGCACGAGGGCCTCGTCGTGGATCTCCGCTCGGAGGCCTACGCGGAGCTCGGGCCGGCACCCGTCCGTGACGGCAGCGTCTTCGTGCGGGTCGTCGCGATCGACGACGGTGGACGCAAGCGTGCGCTCAACCACTTCAACAAGCAGGCCAAGGGCAGGTTCACGCGGCGTCTGCTGGAGACTCGACCGCAGCTCGAGTCGACGGACGATCTCGTGCAGTGGGCGGGAGCCGAAGGCTTCCGCATGGCCCTCGGTGCCGCGCCCGCGGGTGCTCAGGTGGAATTGGATCTCGTCGCCTGAGCCCGGCCGACGGGGTCGTGCGCCCGCGTCACCCTCGGAGCCGTGCGGCGTCGTGCCCGTCGTCGGGGCCCGTCGCGCTCGGCGATCGGAAGCACCCTCCCAGGTGGTCGTCGACGAGCCCGGCCGCCTGCATCAGCGCATACATCGTCGTGGGACCGACGAAGCGGAACCCTCGCGCGCGCAGCTCCTTGCTGAGCGCCGTCGACTCCGGCGTCACCGCTGGGACCTCGGCGAACGTGGACGGTGCCGAAGCGCGTGAGGGCGGCGCGAATCGCCAGATGAGCTGATCGATCGGCTGGTCGAGCTCGAGCGTCGCACGAGCGTTCTGGATCGTGGCCTCGATCTTGCCGCGGTGCCGGATGATGCGCTCGTCGCCGAGGAGGCGCTGGACATCGGGTTCGCCCATCGCGGCGACCTGTTCGACGTCGAAGTCGTGGAACACCTCGCGGAACGCCGGGCGACGGCGCAGGATCGTGATCCACGAGAGTCCGGCCTGGAACCCCTCGAGGCAGACCTTCTCGAACAGGCGCACGGGGTCGTGCTGCTGCGTGCCCCACTCGTCGTCGTGATACCGGCGGTACTCGGGATCGGTGCCGCTCCACCCGCATCGAACGAGGCCGTCGTCGCCCTGGACGAGCTCCGGTCGGGGGATGACGCTCACGCGGCGAAGCCGATGTGCTCGTGGCCGAGGAGCCAGAGCTTGGTCGGCACGCCCTCGCCCGCCGAGTACCCGGTGATGCGGCCGTCGGACGCGAGCACCCGGTGACAGCCGACGAGGATCGGCACGGGGTTCGCCCCGACGGCACCGCCGATCGCTCGCGCGGACCCGGGCTTGCCGACGGCGGCGGCCAAGGCGCCGTACGACGTGGCGTCGCCCCACTGCAACTGCTGGAGCCGGTTCCATACTGCGAGCTGGAAGGCCGTGCCGTGCAGCCGCACCGGCACGTCGAAGTCGGTGCGCTCGCCCGCGAAGTACTCGCGGAGCTGCGTGAGGGCGGCGTCGAGCACGGCGTTGCGGTGTTCGGGCTCGGCGTCGTGGGGGAGCGCACCGTCGCGTTCGATGGAGAGCGAGGTGACGGCGTCGTCGTCTGCGAGGAGCTCGAGTCGCCCGATGGGGCTGTCGAGCCGTGCAAGGAACTGATCGGTCATGTTCCGAGCGTAGCCGCGGCATCCGACATCGACTCGCGGGAATCGGACATGGCGGAACGGGTCGCGTTCACCGAGCTGTGGAGGACGGGAGGACCAGTGCTCCTCAACATGCTGCGTCTCTTCGCAGCAGACTCGTGAGCGGCGTCGTCGTCGACACCGTGCCGTTCCGGTGCTCGATGCTCGCCGCATGACCGCCATCATCCGCGCCGCCTCGGCGCACGACTTCCTCGCCCTCGTCCCCGCTCTGGCCGGGTTCCTGCCCGAGCGATCGCTCCTCTGCATCGTCTTCGCCGGCAACCGATCGGTCGGCGTGCTCCGGCACGACCTGCCCGCGACCGAAGCCGAGCACGACCGACTGGTCTCCGCGGTGATCGGAACCATCTGCCGTATCGCCGAGGTCGATGCGATCGTTCCGGTGGTCTACACAGACGACCGATTCGCCGACGGTGGTGGGATGCCGCAGCGAGCGCTCCTCGAACTCGTCGCCGATCGCGCCGGGCAGGCCGGGTTCCTCGTGCGTGACGCGCTCTGTCAGGCCTCCGACGGATGGAGTTCCCTGCTCGACCAGGACGCGCCCGCCACGGGGCGTCCGCTGGCCATGGTCGAGTCGAGCGCTGCGCTCGGCGACGTGCCCCATCGGGACCGCATCCCGACGGGCGCCGGTGGCGGCGCGATGCTGCCGTCGGCGAGTGCCGACCGTGTTGAGGCGGTCGCGAGGGCGCTGGAGGAGTTCCGCGACCTGCCGAGCATCGAGAGCGCCATGTCGGGGCTCGGGCGCGACGCCGATCCCGTGGAGCTCGTCGAGACGCTCGTCGGCAGAGCACGACGGCGGCCGGTCGACGCGCGGCGACTCGCATGGTTCCTGCACCTCGCCTCGCGGCCTCCCTTCCGCGACGCCATGATGCTGCAGATCGCGTTCGGGCGCATGGTCGGCGAACTCGCGCACGAGGTCTCGCACGTGCCGGGCGACACCGGCGACGTCGAGGACGAGGCGGAGGACGGGGGCCGGCAGGCCGGGGGCGGGGGCCGGCAGGTCGGGCAGACCGGGCGGGCCGGCAAGACCCGGAGGGCGAGGCGTGCCGAAGCCTTCGACGACGCCGAGCACGAGGGCGTCGACGACGTGCTCGCTCGGCTCATCATGGGCCGTTCGATGCTGCGGCCCGATCCGGCGCGCGTCGAACGCGGCCTCGCGGCACTGCGCGACGCCATCGCGCATGCTCCGGCGGCCGAACGCAGCGGATCCCTCTGCATCGCGGGCTGGCTCGCCTGGACTCAGGGGCGCGGATCGGACGCGGGCGCGTTCCTCGACTCCGCGCTCACATGCGAGCCGGGGCACTCGATGTCGAGCCTGCTCGCCGAGTACATCGGATCCGGAGCTCTGCCCGAATGGGTGTTCGTCCGCCCGGACCGGACGGACGAACACCACGGAGCCGTCAGCGGCCTGTAGCCGGTCGTCAGTGGCCAGTGAGGCGGCCGACGGCCTTGGCGACGAGCGAGGGGCGGCCCGTCGCCCGCTCCTCGAGGTCGGCGACCTGCATGCCGATCACGCCGAGGTTCGCGCCGACGAATCGCAACGGCTCGGGCTCCCAGAGGGGCGAGCGGTGGTTCGCCCACGGCAGCCGGGTCAGCTCGGTGTCGCGCTCGAACACGAGATCGGCGAGCGTGCGGCCCGCCAGGTTCGTGGTCGACAGCCCGTCGCCGACGTAGCCCCCGGCGAACCCGACGCCGGTGCGGGGGTTGTAGCTCGCCGTCGCGTTCCAGTCGCGCGCGACGCCGAGCGGCCCGCCCCAGCGATGGGTGACCGCGGCGTCGCCGACCGCGGGGAACAGGGACTTCAGCGTGCGGTGCAGATGCTCGAACACGCTGTCGACGCGCTCGAACGACGGATCGACCGCGCTGCCCCAGTGGTAGTTGGCTCCACGGCCGCCGAACGCGAACCGGTTGTCGGCCGTGCGCTGCCCGTAGATCAGCAGGTGCCGGTAGTCGCTGAAGGTCTGCCCGTGCTCGATGCCGATCTCGTTCCACACCTCGTCGGAGAGCGGTTCGGTCGCGATCATGAGCGAATACAGCGGCAGGATGCGACGCCGGACGCGCGGCAGCTGCGAGCCGAACCCCTCGAGCGCGACGATCACGCGCCGGGCGGAGACGGTGCCCTCGAAACCGCTGTCGACGGCGCGGAAGCGCACCCGGCCCGCGGCCCAGTCGAGCACCTCGGTGCGTTCGAAGATCGAGACGCCGGATGCCTCGACGACGCGCGCGAGTCCGCGCACGAGCTTGCCGGGATGCACTCGGGCGCAGTCGGGGTCGAACGTCGCCGTCGGTCGGGTCTCGCCGATGCCGGTCACGCCGAAGCGCGATGCGACCTCGTGCTCGTCGAGGAGTGCGGTGCGGTCGACCCCGTACTGCGCGGCCTCGGCGACGTCGGCGGCGGCGGCCCGCTGCTGCACGGCATCACGTGCGAAGACGAGGGTGCCGCCCTGCACGAAGTCGCAGTCGATCTCCTCCCGTCGCGTGACCGCGCCGACCTCGGCGACGGTGTCGAGCATCGCGCGTCGCATCGCGACCGCAGCCTCGAGCCCGTCGTGGCGCTCGATCGCTCCGGCCGTGCGCGGGAACAACGCGGAGCACCAGCCGCCGTTGCGTCCGGACGCGCCGTACCCGGCGATCTCGCGTTCGAGGATCGCGATGCGGAGCGTCGGGTCCTGGGCGAGCAGCGAGTGCGCCGTCCAGAGTGCGGTGAGCCCGCCGCCGATGAGGCACACGTCGAAACGGGCGTCGGAGGTGAGCGCGGGCCGGGGGCGGAGATCGTCGAGTCCGGCCTCGACGAGCGAGTCGAACCAGAAGCCCGTCGACCGGTATGCCGCCACGGACGAGTCCGTGGCGGCATGCATGGGTCGCGGCATCAGATCTTCGTTGCGGCTTCGGTCAGCACCCCGCGGAGGATCTGCTCGATCTCCTGGAACTCGGCCGGGCCGATGGTGAGCGGCGGCGCGAGCTGGATGACGGGGTCGCCACGGTCGTCGGCGCGGCAGTACAGGCCGGCGTCGAAGAGCGCCTTCGAGAGGAAGCCGCGGAGCAGTCGCTCGGCCTCGTCGTCGTTGAAGGTCTCCTTGGTGCCCTTGTCCTTGACCAGCTCGATGCCGAAGAAGTACCCGTCGCCGCGCACGTCGCCGACGATGGGCAGGTCGAGCAGCTTCTCGAGCTCGGCGCGGAAGAGCGGCGAGTTCTCGCGAACGCGCTCGTTCAGGCCCTCCTCCTCGAAGATGTCGAGGTTCTCGAGCGCGACGGCCGCGGAGACCGGGTGACCGCCGAACGTGTAGCCGTGGTAGAACGACGTCTCGCCGGTGGAGAAGGGCTCGTACAGCTTCTCGGAGATGATCGTCGCGCCGATCGGGGCGTAGCCCGAGGTCATGGCCTTGGCGCACGTGATCATGTCGGGAACGTAGCCGTACGCGTCGCACGCGAACATGTGGCCGATGCGGCCGAAGGCGCAGATGACCTCGTCGGAGACGAGCAGCACGTCGTACTGGTCGCAGATCTCACGCACCCGCTGGAAGTAGCCGGGGGGAGGCGGGAAGCAGCCGCCCGAGTTCTGCACGGGCTCGAGGAAGACCGCGGCGACGGTCTCGGGGCCCTCGAAGAGGATCTGCTCCTCGATGCGGTTCGCCGCCCAGATGCCGAAGGCCTCGAGGTCCTCGGCGGGGGCGCCCATCTCGGCCGCACGGTAGAAGTTCGTGTTCGGCACGCGGAAGCCGCCGGGGGTGACCGGCTCGAACATCTCCTTGATGGCCGGGATGCCCGTGATGGCCAGTGCGCCCTGCGGGGTGCCGTGGTAGGCGACCGAGCGGGAGATGACCTTGTGCTTGGTGGGTCGGCCCTGCAGCTTCCAGTAGTACTTGGCGAGCTTGAAGGCGGTCTCGACCGCCTCGCCGCCGCCGGTCGAGAAGAACACGCGGTTCAGGTCGCCCGGTGCATTGGTCGCGAGACGGTCGGCGAGCTCGATGGCGGCGGGGTGCGCGTACGACCAGATCGGGAAGAATGCGAGTTCCTCGGCCTGACGGGCGGCGACCTCGGCGAGGCGCCTGCGCCCGTGTCCGGCGTTCACCGTGAACAGGCCGGCGAGGCCGTCGAAGTACTTGCGGCCCTCGATGTCGAACACGTGGTGGCCCTCGCCGCGCGTGATGATCGGCACCCCGGAGGAGTGCAGCGTCGACTGCCTGGCGAAGTGCATCCAGAGGTGGTCGTTCGCCATCTGCTGCAGCGTGGCGTTGTCCCGTACCCGATCGGTCATGGTCGATCCCTTCTAGCGAGTGCCCCAGTTGTAGAACTGCTTCTGGAGTTTGAGGTAGACGAACGTCTCGGTCGAACGCACTCCTGGCAGGTTCCGGATGCGCGAGTTGAGCAACGTGATGAGCTCGTCGTCGTTCTCGCAGACCACCTCGGCCAGCACGTCGAAGCTGCCGGCGGTGAGCACGACGTAGTCGATCTCCGCCAGTTCGGCGAGGCTCGCCGCCAGCTCCCTGGTGTCGCCCGATGCCCGGATGCCGATCATCGCCTGGCGGGTGAACCCGAGCTGCATCGGATCGGTCACCGCCACGATCTGCATCACACCGGATTCGGTGAGGCGCTGCACGCGCTGGCGCACGGCGGCCTCCGACAATCCGACGGCCTTGCCGATGTCGGCGTAGGAGCGGCGTCCGTCGGCCTGGAGCTGTTCGATGATCGCCTTGGAGACGTCGTCGAGATGCACGGGCCGCGTCGCAGCCGTTCGTGCCGTGTTCGTCATGCGACCGATTGTGTCAGCGCGGAACGCCTTCGGCAAGGGATTCCGTTGAAATCCATTCGATACGCAACGAATTCCCACCAGATCGCTCCCGCTTCACGACGAGATCCGATGGGCGGGCAGCGCGCCGCCGCACGAGTTCCCGCGCATCGCGCCGTGGCTACGGCGGTCGCGGTGGCACCGGCCGGGGGCCTTCGACGCCGAGAGCACGGCGGGCGGTCGCCGTCGGGGCGACTCGGACTGGTGCAGACTGGGCACATGGTCGCCGGAACCGTGACGAGTGCGTCTCGCGTCGGGGCGATGGACTGGGACGTCGTGATCGGCGATCGGTTCATCGCCGCGCTCGCGGCCCCCGCCGACGAACGGGCGCTCGCCGCGCTCGCCGCGCTCACGGCCGACGCGATGGTGGGCATCGAACGGCTCGTCCAGGAGATCCCGGGTGCACCGGATGCCGGGGGCGAGGTGGATCGCGGGTTCGCCGTGGTGTGGTGGCCGGCCGACGGCTCCGCCGGTGTCACGGCCGTCGTCCGCGGCGAGGCGGTCGTCGACGTCGACTCGCCCGGAGGGTCGCGACGCTTCGATGCCCGAGGCATCCGCCCATGGCATCTGGCGGAGTTCCGCGATGTCAGCGGTGTCCGCATCACGGATGTCGGAGCTCCGCTGCACAACCAGGGCACGGCCGTGGGCGCCCTGGCGCCGGCCCGGGCGAGCCTTCGAGCGACCGACATCGAATGGGCGCCGGCGGGCGATGCGTCTCGTGGCGGTGGGTCTCGCGGGGATGCGTCCCTCGGGGGTGCCGCCCGCGGGGGTGCGTTCGACGCCACGCTCGCGTCGGCGGCCGACCCGCGCGGCGAGGCCGACGACGTCCTCGAGACCGGCGACGCGACGAGCGCCTTCTCGCCGGGGCCGCCGCCGCGGGTCCGCATCGACGGCGACGGGGCGCGCACGGTGACGGTGCCGATCCTGGTCGGCCGTCGTCCGCTCGCGCCGCGCGCACCCGCCGCCGCGACGACCGCGCCCGAACTCGTGCCGGTGCGCTCGCCGACGGGAGTGGTCTCCGGAACCCACCTCGAGCTCCGCGTCGAGGGCGAGCGCCTCGTCGCGACCGACCTGCGCTCGACCAACGGAACCGTGCTCCGCACCGCGACGGGTGTGCGGCGGATGCGCGCCGGCGAGTCGATCGTGGTCGTGCCGGGCAGCACCCTCGACCTCGGAGACGATACGATCATCGAGGTCCTCCCAGCCAGCGACGAAGCTCCTCGTCCGACCCGAACCGACAGGCCCCACTCGTGACACAGATCGGAAACGGCAACTCCCGCCATCCGGTCGTGCTGCCCGACGGCACGAAGATCACGCTCTCGTGGGCCGCGGGCACCGACGTCGGGCACCGTCGACAGGTCAATGAAGACAGCTTCGTCGCGCAGGCGCCGATCTTCGCCGTCGCCGACGGCATGGGCGGCCACGCCGCCGGCGACTTCGCCAGCGCGGCCGTCGTGACCCGCCTCGCCGAGCACGGCGGCAAGATCGTGATGGGCACCTCCGACATCGACCAGTCCCTGCGGCTCGCGGTGCAGGACATGCATCGCGGCACCGGTGTCACCGACGAGGGCAGCGGCACGACCGTGACGGGCGTCGCCCTCGGCCTCATCTCCGACGAGCCGGCCTGGATCGTGTTCAACATCGGCGACTCGCGGGTCTACCGACTCGTCGGCGGCATGCTCGAGCAGCTGACCGTCGACCATTCGATCGTGCAGGAGCTCGTCGACGCGGGGCAGATCACGCGCGACGAGGCCGACACGCATCCGCACTCCAACGTCATCACGCGTGCCGTCGGCTTCCACGAGTCGCCCATCCCCGACTACCGTGCGATCGCCGTCGAGCCCGGCATGCGACTGCTGATCTGCTCCGACGGGCTCACGAAGGAGCTCACCTCCTACGGCATCCGGCACTTCATGACGGCCGACCGATCGGCCGAACGCGTCACCGAGCACCTGCTCGACGCGGCGCTCGGCAACGGCGGGCGCGACAACGTCACCGTCCTCGTCGTCGACGTGCTCGACGTGACCCGCCCCGAGCGTTCGCCCGAACAGGCGGCGGCCGACGGCGCCCTCGATTCGCCCGCGGCATCCTGAGCCGTCGACCTCACGGGCCCGGGCACCGGCCTTCGGAGCGGCCCTCGAACGCGGGTCGGGCCGACTTAGAATGAGCAGACCGGATGCCGCCGGCATCAGCCGCGACGGCACCCGGACCAGGCACCGAGGTCAGGGAGGATCGTGTCGAGACGACTGCCTTCCACCGCGCCGAACCTCCCGGGGTTCTCGTTCATCCGCGTGCTCGGATCGGGCGGATTCGCCGACGTGTTCCTCTACGAGCAGAACATGCCCCGGCGCCTCGTCGCGGTCAAGGTGCTGCTCGCCGAGGTCGTCGACGACGCAGCTCGGCAGATGTTCCAGTCCGAGGCCGATGTCATGGCCCAGCTCTCGTCGCATCCGTCGATCCTGACGGTCTACCAGGCGAGCGTCGCGGCCGACGGCCGGCCGTACCTCGTCATGGAGTTCTGTCCGGCGACCCTCGGCCAGCGCTACCGCAACACGGCCCTGCCGCTGGCCGAGGTGCTCTCGATCGGCGTGCGCATCGCGAGTGCCGTCGAGACCGCGCACCGCAACGGAGTGCTGCACCGCGACATCAAGCCGTCGAACATCCTCACGACCGCCTACGGGCACCCGGTGCTCTCGGACTTCGGCATCGCCGCGAGACTCGGAGCGATCTCCTCGACCGACGCGGTGGGCCTGTCGGTGCCGTGGTCGGCGCCCGAGGTCCTCGTCGACGACGCGGGCACCGTCGCGAGCGAGGTGTGGTCGCTCGGCGCGACCGTGTACTCGCTGCTCGCGGGCCGCAGTCCGTTCGAGCAGCAGGGCGGCGACAACGCCGTCGGGCGCGTCTCGGCCCGCATCCGTGCCGCGAAGCCGCCCCGGACGGGTCGTGACGACGTGCCCGAATCGCTCGAACGGGTGCTGGCGCGAGCGATGTCGAAGCGACCCGCCGACCGGCAGTCGAGCGCCCTCGAGTTCGTGCGCGACCTGCAGGCCGTCGAGGAGGAGCTCGCGTTGCCGCAGACGCCGCTCGAGGTCGTCACCGAGGACTGGGCGCTCGCCGTCGGCGTCGACCTCGATGAGCGCACGCGGATCCTCTCGGCCCCGGCCGGGGCGGGCGTGCCGGGTGCGTCGGACCGTCGAGCCCGTCGCACGAGGCGATCCGCGGACCGGACCGGCGCGACCACGCTGCGGTCGGAGACCCGGTCCGGATCGACCGGGCCGCACCCGCCGTCGCCCCGCGCCCCGCGACGGGCGCTCTGGGCGATCTCGGCGGTCGCCGTCCTGCTCGTCGGGATCGCGATCGGGGGAGCGTACCTCGTCGCCTCCGCGACGTCCCCAATCCCGGTGGTCACCGGCGTGCGCGCCGTCACCGACGGCGTCGTCGTGACGTTCACCTGGGACGACCCCGGCCTGCAGAGCGGCGATGCCTACCTGGTGACCGTCGACGGCGCGGCCAGGCCGGTGCAGCGCGAGGCGCGTGCCGACGTGGTCGGCGCCGACGGCGACCACGTCTGCGCCGAGGTGACCGTCACCCGCGACGGCAAGACCGGTCGGCCGAGCGAGGAACGCTGCGTCGACATCGACGCGGAGGGCTGATGAGGCTGCGCTCGGTCGTCTCCAGACACCGATCCGCCGTTGCGACGGCGGCCGTCGGCGCAGCCGTCGTCGCCGTCATCGTGGGCGTCGCCGCGGCATCGGGAGGGTACTCGGCCGAGCGCATCGACCTCGGCGATGCGGCCGTGTGGGTCGCCAACGACGACCTCGAATCCGTCGGCCGGGCGAACACCGCAGTCCATGAGCTGAACTCGATCGTCGAGACCGGAGGGTCGACGCTCAGGATCGCGCAGCGCGGTCAGACGGTGCTCGCCTTCGACCCCGACCGGGCGACGGTCGCCGTCATCGACCCGACGACCTCGACCGTGGCCGAGACCGTCGTCGTGCCGCCCGATAGCAGCGTCGCGATCACGGAGTCCAAGGTCGTCGTCGCCGCCGGCGGCGACGTCTGGACCATGCCGTCCGACCAGATCGTCGACCTGCAGGTCGACTCCGACCCGACCCTGACGTTCGGTGCGGGGAGCGTCGTCTCCGTCGCGCCCGACGGACGGCTGTTCGCCTTCACCCCCTCCACCGGCATCGTGCGGCGGGTCGACGTCGACGAGTCGGAGTCCGTCGTCGAGCAGTGGCAGACCGACGTGGCCGACCCCGAATCGACGTTCCAGGTGACCTCGGTCGGCGGCCGATGGGCGGTGCTCGACGAGCGCACCATGGTGCTGCACCTCGCCGACGGCGCCGTCCCGCTCGCCGACGTGATGGGTGCGGCCGACGATCCGCACCTGCAGGAGCCCTCCGTCGACGGCGAGGTCGTGGCCGTCGCGTCGCGCACGGGCCTCGTCACGGTCGGACTCTCCGATCGCGCCGTCCGCGCAGCCGAGGTGGACCGCCCCGGTGAGACCCCGACCGCGCCGGTCCGGCACGGCGAGTGCCTCAACGCCGCGTGGTCCAACGGCTCGGCCTGGCGGTCGTGCGACGGCGAGGCGCCCGAGCCCTTCACGCTCGACATGCCGGCCGGCGCCGACCCCGCATTCTTCGCGAACGGGCGCTCGCTGGTGCTGAACGACCGTTCCTCCGGTCGCAGCTGGGCGGCGGCGACCGACTACCGCGTCATCGACAACTGGGCCGAACTGCTCGCGACCGAGACCGACGACGAGAAGGTCGAGCGACCCGACGCCGACAAGCCCGCCGAGCTCGAGCGAAGCCAAGCGGATCCCATCGCCGTCGACGACACGTTCGGCGCTCGCCCCGGGCGCGCCTCGGTGCTTCCCGTGCTCCTGAACGACTACGACCCGAACGGCGACGTGCTCGTGATCGGAGCGCTGGACGTCGCGCCTCCGGCGGGCGTGCGCCTCGACCTCGTCGCCGACCGTCAGCAGGTGCAGGTCACGTTGGATCCGAGCGTCACCGAGGGATTCACGTTCGGCTACGAGGTCGACGACGGTCGCGGCGGACGCGCGAAGGCGTCGGTCAACGTGCAGGTGCGCACCGACGACGAGAACGGGGCCCCCGAACAGGTTCGCGATCGCACCACGACGGTCGCGGTCGGAGCCCGATCGACCGCGGCGGTGCTGGGCGACTGGGTCGACCCCGACGGCGACCCGTTCTTCCTGCTCCGGGCCACCGCCCCCGATGGCGATTCGGTGTCCTTCACCGCCGACGGGTCCGTGGTGTACGACGAGCACGGCGGGCAGGGTGCCACGCGCCGTGTGCCGCTCATCGCCTACGACGGGCGCGACGAGGGCGCGGGCTCCCTCCAGGTGGACGTGCGGGAGCCGGGGACCGTCCCGCTCATCGCGGAGTCGTTCGTCGTGCTCGCGACGGCCGGCGAGGAGGTGCGCATCGATCCGCTCCGCCACGTGCACGGGGGCACGGGGCACATCGTGCTCACGAGCGTCCCGGCGAAGCAGGACACCCTGATCACGCCCGACTACGACGGCGGGACGTTCCGCTTCAAGAGCTCGGCCGAGCGCACCCACTATCTCGAGTACGTCGTCACCGACGAGACCGCGAACCCCGTCACCGGGCTCATCCGCGTCGAGGTCCAGGCCGGATCCGACCGGGACACGACACCGGTCACGGTGCCGCACACCGCGTTCCTCCGGGTGGGCCAGCCGATGGACGTCGACGTGCTCGCGACCGACATCGACCCGACGGGCGGGGTGCTCGTGCTCACCGACCTGCTCGGCGCCGACGCCCCCGAGATGCGGGTGGCGGTCATCGACCACCGCATCCTCCGCGTGCAGCTCCTCGGTCCGCTGCCGCTCGGATCGCTCACGTTCGGGTACCGCGTCAGCAACGGACTCGGCGATGCGGAGGGCGCCGTCACGGTGGTGGAGGTTCCGCCGCCGACCGTCTCGCAGCCGCCCGTCGCGAATCCCGACACGGCCTCGGTGCGCACCGGCGACGTCATCGACGTGCCCGTGCTCGCGAACGACGAGCACCCCGACGGACTCCCGCTCACCATCGATCCCGAGCTCGTGGTCGAGCCCACCGACGGGCTGCTGTTCGTCAGCGGCGATCGCCTGCGATACCTCGCCCCCGAGACGCCAGGCGAGTACGAGGCGACGTACCTCGTCCGCACGCCGGGGCAGACCGCGAGCGCGACGGTGCACCTCTCGGTGCGGGCGGCCGACCCCGAGACGAACGCCGCCCCGGTTCCGCCCGAGATCACCGCGCGGGCCCTCGCCGGAGACAAGGTCCGCATCGCCGTCCCGCTCGGCGGCACGGACCCCGACGGCGACTCGGTGCTGCTCGTCGGCCAGGAGTCCAACCCCGAACTCGGCACCGTCGTCGAGACCGGGCCCGACTGGCTCGACTACGAGGCCGGCGACTACTCGGCCGGCACCGACACGTTCACGTACTCCGTCGTCGACGCGCTCGGCGAGCGGGCGACCGGCACGGTGCGCGTGGGCATCGCCGCGCGCCCTGAGGGCGCCAGGAACCCGGTCGCCGTCGAGGACAGCGTGGTCGTGCGGCCCGGCCGCACGGTCTCGGTGCGCGTGCTCGAGAACGACAACGACCCCGACGGCGGCGTGCTCGAGCTGACCGGCGTCACCGCACAGCAGGACGGTGCCCCCGCGCAGATCGTGGGCGATCGCATCGACGTCGTGGTGCCCGACGTGGAGGGCTCCTTCAGCTTCCAGTACACGATCGGGAACGATCGGCTCGGCACCGCCTCCACCTTCCTCACGGTCGTCGCGAGCGAGGATGCGCCGTTCGCCAGGCCCGAGGTCGACGACGTGGTCCTGAACCTCACCGACATCCTCGACCGGCAGCGGGTGGACGTCGACGTGCTGGCCGACGCGTTCCTCGCCGACGCCGACGTGTCCGACCTCGAGGTACGGCTCGTCGACGGGTTCCAGACCGGCGCGGAGGTGCTGCGCGACGGTCGCATCCGCGTCGAGGTGGAGGATCGTCGGCGGATCATCCCGTTCTCGTTGACGCACCCCGACGACCCGGAGGTGGTCTCGTACGCGTTCATCCGCGTGCCGGGGCGCGACGACGCGATCCCGCAGCTCCGGCGTGATGCGCCCTCGGTCGCCGTGCGCAGCGGGCAGAGCGTCGAGCTCGACATCGAGGACTTCGTGATCGCGGCATCCGGTCGTCCCGTGCGCATCACGGATGCCGCGACGGTGCGTACCGCGCACGGCGACGGCAGCGACCCGTGGGTCGACGAGCGCACCCTGCGGTTCCGGAGCGAGGAGGGGTACTTCGGACCCGCATCGATCTCCTTCACGGTCACCGACGGCGAGTCCGGATCGGATCCGACCGGCCGCACCGGCACGATCGTGATCCCGATCCAGGTGAATCCGACGTCGAATCAGCCGCCGGTGTTCTCGGGCGGCTCGATCGACTTCGAGCAGGGCAAGGCGAAGACGATCGACCTCACCAGGCTGACGACCTACCCGTACGCCGACCAGAACGACGAGCTGCGGTACCGGATCGTCGATCCGCCGCCCGAGGGGTTCGGATTCGAGCTCGACGGCGACCAGCTGACCGTCACCCCGGCGGCGTCGAAGGCCGCGGGCACGCGGGCCTCGGTCGCGGTCGACGTCACCGATGCGTCGGGGCAGGGGGTTCCGGGGCGCATCGACCTCCAGGTCGTGCCGTCCACGAGGCCCCTCGCGCGGCCGGTGGCCGATTCGGCCGTCGTGCGGCGCGGTGCGACGACCAGCGTCGACGTGCTCGCGAACGACGTCGGCACGAACCCGTTCCCGGATTCGCCGCTCCGGGTCGAGGACCTCCGCGGACTCGACTCGCTGCCCGCCGGGGTCTCGATCACTCGCGATGAAGACGGGTCGACCCTGCTCGTGCGGGTCGCCGACGACGCGGAACCCGTGAACACCACGCTGCAGTACCAGGTCTCCGACGCGACCGGTGATCCCGACCGCTTCGCGTGGGGCACCGTGACGGTCTCGGTGCAGGACCGCCCCGACCCCGTCACGGCGCCCAGGGTGACCGGCTTCGGCGACCGCAGCCTCGACCTCGTGTTCGGTGCGGGCGCCTTCAACAACTCGCCGATCGTCGGCTACCGCATCAGCCTCATCGACCCGAGCTCGTCCGAGGCGGTCGCGACGAGCGAGTGCGCGGTGACGACCTGTCGTGTTCCGACCCTCGGCAACGGCCGTGCCGACGCCGTGGTGCTGCGCGTGCAGGCGCGCAACGGCATCGGGCTCTCCGACCCGGTCGACGCCCCCGGGCCGATCTGGTCGGACGTCGTGCCGCCGGCCCCGACCGCGCTCGGAGCCGCGCCGCTCGACGGCCGCCTCCGCCTCGGCTGGGCGCCGGTCTCGGCCGGCACCGGAAGCGCGGTGCACTCGTACGTCGTGGTCGTCGGGGGCGTTCCGATCGAGGTCGACGCGGCGTCGGTGTGCACCAGTTCGCGCTGCGAGGTCGACTCGCGCACGCTCGAGAACGGCAGCCTCGTCGAGTTCTCCGTGAGCGCGAGGAACGAGGCCTACCCGGCGATGGCCGTCTGGGCCGAGGCCACGGGCTCCGGCACGCCGTTCGGTCCGCCGGTTCCGGGCGACATCAGCGTGGCCGGCGACGCGCTCGCCGGAACGGTGACCGTGACCTGGAGCCCGTTCGACGGCAACGGCGACGCGATCGGCGGCTACTTCGTGCAGCGGCTCGCCGAGGGCGAGACCTCGCCGCCATCCGGCCCGCAGAGCTGCTCGGTCACCTCGCCCGCCCCGGGAGTCGTCGTCTCGCCGTCGCGCGGCGGCGCGGTGCTTGACATGGTGAGGACCGGACCGGATGCCTCGAGCGTGCAGTTCTCGGGGACGACCACCGAAGCGGCGAGCTACTCCTTCGTGGTCTGGGGCTTCAACCGTTCGGCGTGCGTGAGCACGGGGGTCGGCACGATCGTCGTGCGGCAGCCGCCGGGGCCGATCGCCTCGGTGCAGAGCGGCATGGACTGGATGACGCAGGATGCCTGGGACCGGTACATCTCGAAGGTCGAGCCGGGCAAGCGGCTCCAGATCGTCGCGGTCGACGCCGACGGGGCCCAGCTCGGCGCACCGAAGGACTTCGCCGGCACGGGGTGGCTCCGGGCGGTGCTCGGCCGCCCATTCGGCGAGACCGCGCGCTTCCAGCTGCGGGCCTGCTCTCCGTGGGGGAGCTGCGGCCCGTGGTCGGAGATTCTTCCGGCCGACGCCTCGCCGTCGCTGACCTTCGCGCTGCCCTCCCGCACGTGGGACCCCGATGCGGCGACCTGGACGTGGGACTCCGAGCCCGACAACTCGGGGATCCCCGCGAACTTCCGATGCGGGCTCGACGGCGACGAGGCGGGGGTGGTCGCGCAGCGTGCGACGAGCTGTCGAGTCCCGGGAGCCCGGCCCGGCGACCGCGTCTGGTTGGATGTTGAGGTCGCCGGCGTGAGAGTGAGGTATCAGAACCCGTGACGCACGATGGAGCCCGTATGACGATGACGCCCGACGAGGCCGCGCGCTTCGCCTCGAACCTCGACCGACTGGTCGGTGCGGTCGAGACCGTGCTGCTCGGCAAGAACCGGGTCGTGCGACTCGCCTTCACCGCCTTCCTGTCCGAGGGGCACCTGCTGCTCGACGACGTGCCCGGAACGGGCAAGACCTCGCTCGCCAGGGCGATGGCGCAGTCGGTGCACGGCACGAGCAACCGGGTGCAGTTCACGCCCGACCTCCTGCCCGGCGACATCACGGGGGTCACCGTGTACGACCAGCGCAGCGGGGCGTTCGAGTTCCACCCCGGGCCGGTCTTCGCCAACATCGTGCTCGCCGACGAGATCAACCGGGCGAGCCCGAAGACGCAGTCGGCGCTCCTCGAGGTCATGGAGGAGGGGCAGGTCACCGTCGACGGGCAGACCCACCCGGTGGGGCATCCGTTCATGGTCATCGCGACGCAGAACCCCGTGGAGCAGGCCGGCACCTACCGCCTGCCCGAAGCGCAGCTCGACCGGTTCCTCATGCGCACGTCGATCGGCTACCCCGATCACGCGTCGACGATCCGGATCCTCGAGGGCGCCGACCAGCGCGCGCACGACGTGCAGGTCGAACCGCAGCTCCACGCCGCCGAGATCGTGCAGATGGCGGCCTCCGCACGCACGGTGCACGTCGACCCGACGATTCACGACTACGTGTCCCGCCTCGTCGACGCGACGAGGACCACGCGGGAGGTGCGCCTCGGCGTGAGCGTGCGCGGCGCGCTGGCGCTCATCCGCGCCGCGAAGACGCATGCCGCGGGCCGCGGTCGCCACTACGTGGTGCCCGACGACGTGAAGGCGCTCGCCGAGCCGGTGCTCGCGCACCGACTGATCCTCGACGCCGAGGCCGAGTTCGACGGCGTCACGGCATCGAACCTCATCGCCCAGGTGCTCATCGAGACCCCACCGCCCTCGTCGAGGCAAGCAGTGTGAGCCTCGCCGAGACCCGCACCTCGATGCCGGAGGACGCCCGTCGGGAGGGCGTGCTCGCGGCGGTGATCGCGCATCTCGTGCGCGCGGTCGGGGGCGCTCTCGGCAGGCTCGACGAGTGGCGTCGCGTGGTCGCGTCCGTCGTGACGGCCCGCGGCTGGTCCGTGATCCTCGGCTCGGCCGCGGCGTTCGTGGTGGGTGCCGCGTTCGGCTGGCGCGAGTTCATCGCACTCGGGTGGGGTCTTGCGATCGTCGCGTGCGCGGCATCCGTCTGGCTGCTCGGTCGCGGTGCGTCGACCATCGGGCTCTCGTTGCCCACCCCTCGCGTCGTCGTCGGCGAACCCGCCGAGGCCCGACTCGTCGCCGAGAACCCCGGGCGACGCAGGTGGGGCGGCGTCAAGCTCGAGGTGCCGGTCGGGCGGGAGATCATGGAGTGGGTCCTGCCGGGGCTCGCGCGCGGCGCGGCGTTCGACCGCTCCTTCCGCGTGCCGACCGAGCGCCGAGGCGTCGTCGCCGTCGGCCCGGCGCGAACCGTCCGGGCCGATCCGCTCGGGCTCATGCGACGCGAGATCGTCTGGTCCGAGGTCGCCGAGCTGCACGTGCACCCTCGTACGGTGGCCATCGCCGCCCTCAGCTCCGGCTTCATCCGAGACCTCGAGGGCTCGCCGACGCGCGACCTGACCGCGAGCGACATCGCCTTCCATGCGCTCAGGGAGTACCTTCCCGGCGACGATCGGCGATTCATCCACTGGAAGAGCAGTGCGAAGACCGGCACGTTCATGGTGCGGCAGTTCGAGGAGACGCGACGCAGCCGACTCCTCGTGGTGCTCGATCTCGACCCCTCGGCGTACCGCGACGATGCCGAGTTCGAACTCGCGGTGAGCGCTGCGGCCTCCGTCGGGGCGAGGGCGATCCGCGACGCGCGCACCGTGTCGTTCGTCGTGTCGGGGCCGGGCTCGGCGCACGCCACGACGAGGGCTCCCGGCACGGGTGCCCACCACGCCGGCAGTGCGAGACGCACGTCGGCGCGCGGTCCCATCGGCATCGTTCGCGAGCTTCCGACCGTGAGCCGCGACCGCCTGCTCGACTCGTTGTGCACGATCGAGCGCGACGAGCGAGCGGCGATGATCACGGATGTCGCGCCCGCCGCGGCCGAGGCGCTGCCCGGCGTCTCGCTCGCCTTCCTGGTGACCGGCACGGCTCGCGGCACGGCGCCGCTCCGCGCAGCGGCGTCCCGACTGCCGATGGGCGTGGATGCGATCGGCGTGCAGTGCTCGCCCGAGGGCGACGCGTCGGCACGCACGGTCGCCGGGCTCACCGTCTTCGGCATCGGGTACCTGGAGGACCTGCGCGCCATGCTCGCCCGAACGGCGTCGGTCGCATGAGCGCGCGGCAGCGGGGCGACGTCGGGGCGGCGGCCGGCACCGCGGCCCGGGTCCGCGCCGGCATCGGCTCGGCGAGCGGGGTCGGTCGATCGGCCTGGTCGACGGCGATCTCGATCGCGCTGCTCGTGCTGTTGCTGGCCGCGGCGCTCATCCCGTGGTGGCCGGTGTACGAGAGCACGGAGTTCCTCGTCGCCGCGGCCGTCGCCGTCGTCGCGGGCATGGGCGTCGGCCTCCTCGGCGCGTGGCGGGCATGGCCGTCCTGGAAGGTGCTCGTCGCGCTCGTCGCCGCCTTCCTCCTGCTCGGCGTCCCCGCGGCCGTTCCGTCGCGTGCGTACGCCGGCGTGCTCCCGACTCCGCAGGGCGTGCTCGACCTGATCGCCGCGACCGCGTTGTCCTGGAAGCAGCTCGTGACGATCGCCGTTCCCGTCGGCTCCTATCAGGCGCTGCTCGTTCCGCCGTTCCTGCTGACGCTGCTCGCCTCGGCGGCGGCGGTCACGATCGCCTTCCGCACGCGGCATCCGGTCGTGGCCGTGCTGCCGTCGGCGCTCCTCATGGCCGCGGGCATCCTGCTCGGCGTCGTGCACGACGCGTTCGCGATCGCGGCCGGCCTGTGGTTCCTCGTCGCGACCGTGGCGTGGCTGGTGAACGTCGCGATCCTCGACCGCCAGGCGCTCGGCGGACGGTCGGCGGTCGAGCGGGCGCTCGGCGACGCCCGGCGCCTGCTCGGGGCATCCGCGGTCCTCGCCGTCGCGCTCGTGGGGGCGAGCGCCGCGGCGTTCCTCACGCCGGTGTCCGCCCGGACGGTCGTGCGCTCCGAGGTCCAGCAGCCGTTCGAGCCGCGCGCCCACGAGAGCCCGCTGGCCTCGTTCCGGGCCGCGTTCGACCCGCTCGCGGCCGACGACGTGATGCTCGAGGTTCGGGGCCTGCCGCCCGGAACGGGCCTCGCCGTGGCCACGCTCGACACGTACGACGGCATCGTCTACTCGGTCGGCGGCGCCGACGGCACCTCGGTGTCCGGCAGCTTCACGCGGCTCCCGTACCGACTCGACCAGACGGGCGTGGAGGGCGAGCCCGTGCGCATCTCCGTCGAGGTCGCCGCATACGACGACGTATGGGTGCCCGGCGTCGGCCAACTGGAGCGCATCGACTTCGGCGGCCCGAGGGCGGAGACGCTCGCCGACGGATTCGTGTACAACGACACGACCGGCACGGGGGCCGTCGCGACCGGCCTCGCTCGCGGTGACGCGTACACTGCCTGGTCGATCGCGATGCTCGACCCCTCGGAGCTCGCCGAGATGCAGCCCGGAACCAGCGTCGTCCCGGCCGCGCCCGAACCGCCGCCCGAGCTCGAGGAACTCCTCGACGCGTGGGCTCCGGTGTCGGAGGCCCCCGGCCAGCGGCTCGCGGCGGTCATCCAGGGCTTCCACGCCATCGGGTACGTGAGTCACGGAACGACCTCCGACTCCGTCCCGAGCCGCTCGGGGCACGCGCTCGACCGGATCGCCCAGCTCGCGACCGATCAGCCGATGGTCGGCGACGGCGAGCAGTACGCCGTCGCGGCCGCGCTGATGGCGCGGAGGATCGGCTTCCCCGCGCGGGTCGTCGTTGGCTACACGGTGCCCGAGCCGGCCGCCGGCGAGACCGCATCGGGCGAGACCGCATCGGGTGGCGCCGCGGCGGGCGACGCCGTCGCCGATGCGACGGCGACGACCACGGTGCTCCGGCGCGACGACCTGCAGGCGTGGATCGAGGTGCAGCGCGCCGACGGAGCGTGGATCGCGCTCGACCCGAACCCCGATCCGCGGGACATCCCCGAGCGCGAGCCCGACCAGCCCGAGATCGTGTCGAGGCCCGAGTCGGCGTTGCCGCCGCCGCCCGAGCGCACGCAGGTCGACGAGAACGACTCGCCCGCCGACGGCACCGACGAGCGACCGCAGGACGATCTCGGGCGCTGGCTCGGCGTGCTCACGACGGTGGCGACGATCGTGGGGCTCAGCGTGCTCGTGCTCGCCCTGATCGCGAGCCCGTTCCTCGCGGTCATCGTCGCGAAGATCCGCCGTCGACGCGTGCGTCGCCTCGCCGAGTCTCCCGTTGATCGCATCGAGGGCGGGTGGCAGGAGTTCGCCGACACGGCCGCCGACTACGGCTATCCGATCAGGGCCAACTCGACGAGGGCCGAGCAGGCGGTGACGGTCGGCGGGCTCGCCCCGCTCGTGCTCGCGTCGGTCGTCGACCGTGCGGTGTTCGCGCCCGGCGGGCCGCAGGACGGCGACGACGAGCGCGTGTGGAGGTCGGTCGACGAACTGCAGCGGCGGCTCGCGGCACCGCGCACTCGACGCGAGCGCCTGCGGGCGGCGATCTCGCTCACCTCCCTCGGCGGGTACGCTGTCAGCCGGAGAGGGGGTCGACGATGAGATGTCGCATCTGCGGCGCGGCACTGCCCGACGGGGCGATGTTCTGCGGACACTGCGGCAGTTCGACGAGCGCGACGCCCGAGTCGCGTCGCCGCCCCGACCCGCGCCCGGGCGACACGACGTCGCTCGGCCCAGGGTTCCGGCGCAGCGGGGTCGTGAGCGTGCCGGTCGGCCTGCAGGTCGACGTGACGGATGCCGCGGCAGACGCCTCGACCGGGCGCGGCGGCGTCGAGGCCGGCGCCGGTGACGTGCCGGCCGACGACGGCTCGGTGGCGACGCAGGCGGATCCCGGTGCGCCCGGGGCTTCCGAGAACTCCGAGCCGCTCGAGCGCCCGCGATTCGTGCTGCGGTTCGGAACGGGCGAGGTGCGGGTCGTCTTCGGCACCGGGCTCGTCGGCCGCCGTCCGCTCGCCCAGCCGGGCGAGTCGTTCGATCATCTCGTGACCATCGACGATCCGAGCCGGTCGGTCTCCAAGACGCACCTCGAGTTCGGCACGCACGACGGCACGCTCTGGGTCGCCGACCGGTTCTCGGCCAACGGCACGACCGTCCGCCGCGCCGACGACGTGATCCGGTGCGAGCCGGGGCGCCGGTATCTCGTCTCGTCCGGCACGGTCGTCGAACTCGCGGAGCAGTCCTTCACCGTCTCCTGAGGGCCTGGGAGACCGGTCCTCCACAGGGGTGCGGATGCCGCGGGCGTGCCCCCTCCGCGGTCGGCGGATCGCGCGTGAGCCCGTCGATGATCGACTGACCGGATGCCGACCCGACTGTTCGCCCCGCCCGACGGCACGCGGTTGCCGCTCGCCCTGCCCGCCGTCGTGCCCGAACCGACTCCGCCGGGGTTCCCGTTCCTCGCCGCGCTCGCGCCGGTGGTCGGCGCCGTCGTCCTCTGGTCGATCACGCAGTCGATGATCTCGCTCGCGTTCGCGGTGCTCGGCCCGGTGCTCGCGGTGGCCACGGTGCTCGACGGTCGTCGCCAGGCGCGTCGCTCGGTGCGCCGCGCGAACGCGGAGCGCATCGCCGCGTTCGCGAGACTTCGCGCCGAGGTCGCGGTGCGTCACCGAGAGGAGGCCGAGACGGCGTGGCTCCGGCATCCGTCGTCGGGTCGGCTCGTGTCGCGCGACGAGCCGCCGGAATGGCGAGCGCGCGGGCTCGCTCCGGTCGTGCTCGGTGCGGCGACGGTCGAGAGCGTGCTCCGCATCGACGGCTCGCCCTCCGACGACCTCGATCGCGCGGCGCTCGATCACGCCCGGCGGCTCGAGGGCGCCCCGGTCGTCGTCGACCTCGCCGGCGGAGTCGGGTTCGCGGGTCCGACGCCCCTCGTCCGTGCGGCGGCCAGGGCCGTGCTCGTGCAGACCGCGAACCTGGCCCGGCCCGACGCCGTCGCGTTCGATGCACCCGACACCGAGGTCTGGCGCTGGGTCGCCCGGTTTCCGCACGAGGGCTCCGCAGCGACGCTCGTCCTCCGGGACCTGACCCTTCCGGTCGTGCCCGGTGCCGTGCCCGGCCCGTCCGAGGCGCCGGCCGCCGCCGGTGGCGTCGTCGCGCTCGCGACCGACCAGGAGCAGCTGCCCCCTGGGCTCGCGTTCGTGGTGCGCATCGACGGACCGCGCACCGCGACCCTCCTGCAGCACGGCGCCGTGGCCGGGACGGCGCTCGCCCCCGACCTCCTCGGCGCTGAGGAGTCCTGCGCCTGGGCCGAGCGCTCCTCCGCCTACGCCGAGCGCGCGGGTCTCGGTCCGCGAGCGTCGGTGCTGCCCGAGATCGTGCGCGTGCGCGATCTTCCGGCGCCGGCCGCGGCCGGCCTGCGGAGATCGACGCTCCGGGCCGCCGTCGGACTGGTCGCCGGGGGAGCGCTCGAGGTCGACCTCGTCGCCGACGGTCCGCACGCGATCGTCGCCGGCACGACGGGAAGCGGCAAGAGCGAGTTCCTCCTCGCCTGGATCCTGCAGATGGCCGCCGCGCATCCGCCGGAACGCGTCGGGTTCCTCCTCGTCGACTTCAAGGGCGGGTCGGCGTTCGAGCCGATCGCCGGACTGCCGCACGTCGCCGGCATCGTCACCGATCTCGACGACGCCGAGGCGGAGCGGGCGGTTCTGAGCCTGGCGGCCGAGCTCCGCCACCGCGAACGCGTGCTCAGGGGCGCGGGTGTGCGCGACATCGGCGACCTGGCCGACGACGTGCCGCTCGGCCGCCTGGTGGTCGTGATCGACGAGTTCCAGGCGATGATCCAGCGGTTCCGCGGCCTCGGCTCGGTCGTCGCCGACATCGCCGCGCGCGGGAGATCCCTCGGCGTGCATCTCGTGCTCGCCTCGCAGCGCCCCAACGGCGTGCTCGGCGAGCAGATCACGGCGAACGCGCCGATCCGGGTGTCGCTGCGGGTGATGACCCGGGCCGACAGCCTTGCCGTGGTCGGCAGCGACGCGGCGGCGGGCATCCCCGCAGATCGGCCGGGCCGAGGCATCGCGGATCGCGGCGACGGGGTGCGCGTGCCGTTCCAATCCGTGCTCGTCGATGCGGAGGCCGTCGATGAGGTTCGACGGCGGTTCGCGGCGTCGCCGCCGGTTCGACGACCGTGGCTCGACCCGCTGCCGACCCGGCTCGCGCGTGCCGACCTCGAGGCGGCGCTCGGAGTCCCCGCATCGGATGCGCCGGCCTCGCCCGGCTCGCATGGCTCGCCGGGCTCCTCGGCCCGGCGGGCCGATTCGTCCGGCGGGCCGTCGCCCGTGGTGTTCGGCATCGTCGACGAGCCTGACCTGCAGCGTCGGAGTCCGGCCTCGTGGACGCCGGCGGTCGACGGGAACCTGCTCGTGCTCGGATCACCCGGCGCCGGGCGATCGACGGCGCTCGCCGCGATCGAGGCCGGGGTCCGTGCGCAGGCGGGCGCCTCGGCGGTGCTCCGACTCGGCCGGGGCGCGCCGACGGACTGGCAATTGCTCGCCGACCTCGTCACTGCAGCCCGCGGCGGATCTCTCGCGCACCGGCTCCTGGTGGTCGACGACCTCGACACCCGATTCGCGCCGTGGCCCGAGGAGTACCGTCACGCGGCGACCGCGATGCTGGCCGAGCTCCTCGCCGACGGGCGCCGTCTCGGGTTCGCGGTCGCGGCCGGCGCCGCGCTCGGACATCGGCTGGGCGGCGGCCTGCGCGAGCTCTTCGGCGAGTTCGTGCACCTGCGGCACCCGTCCAAGGCGGAGCTCTCGCACGCCGGGGGCGTCGGCGACCTCTGGCAACGCGACGCTCCGCCCGGCTCGGGCCAATGGCGTTCGCGTCGACTGCAGGTGATCGACGTGCCGCCGCTCCGCGAGCTGGTCGCCCCCGGTCCGCCGCCGGAGGTCGCACTCGACGAGGGGTTCGTCGCCCTGGTCTCGTCGGCGGCGCAGCGCGACCTCGATCTGCTGCGGGCGACCGGGCGGGTGCCCGTCCGGCTCGTGCCGGGAGGCGAGCGCGAGGTGCTCGCCGGGCTCGGGCGCGAGCCGCTGCTCGTCGTCGGCGACGCCGACGCCTGGGCGGCGTCCTACGCGCTGGCGGCGCGAGCCCGCGATACGGCCACGATCCTCGTCCGCGGCGGACTGCGTGAGTTCCGGGCGCTCGCGCCCGCGTCCGCCGGGCGTACAGGGCCGATCGCGCTCCCGCCGCTCCTGGGTGACGGCGGCGGCGAATGCTGGGCGGTTCGACCCGGTGGATCCGCTCTCCGGCGACGGTGGCCGACGACGGAAAACATCGCATATCACGTCAGCGGGCACTGAATCCGCACGTTCTGTTCCCAGAAATTAACGATTCTGACATCGATACGTGAATTGGACCCCCCAGTGTGGCACTATCGACGAACCCCTTGGCAACGTCGCTGAACCCGAATGGAGCACCCGTGAACGCTCGGCCCCTTCCCCAGGATCCGATGATCCGTTCGTTGATCGCCCGCGCCCGTGCTTCCCAGATGAGCCGGCGCACGATGCTCGCCGGTGCAGGCGCCGGTGCGTCCGCGCTCGCGCTCGCCGCGTGCTCGACCGGTGGAGCGGCGGTGAAGCCGACCGCGGCCGCAGACGGGTCGGCGACCGACAAGTCGCTCAACTGGGCGAACTGGGCTGCCTACATCGACGAAGACGACTCGGGCAACTACCCGACGCTGCAGGCCTTCGAGGAGCAGACCGGCATCAAGGTCAACTACGAGGTCGCCGTCGACGACAACAACACGTACTACGGCAAGGTCAAGGACCAGCTCGCGCTCGGCCAGGACATCGGGGCCGACACGGTGTGCCTCACCGACTGGATGGTCGCCCGTTGGATCCGGTTCGGCTACACGCAGGAGCTCGACCACGCGAACATCCCGAACATCGCGAACCTCAGCCCGGCGCTGCGCGACCCCGACTTCGACAAGGGCCGCGCGTTCTCGCTGCCGTGGCAGGGCGGCTTCGCCGGCATCTGCTGGAACAAGGAGGCCTTCCCCGACGGGCTCGCCTCCGTCGAGGACCTCTGGTCGTCCGAGCTCAAGGGCCGGGTCGGCGTGCTCTCCGAGATGCGCGACACGATGGGCCTGATCATGCTGCAGAACGGCGTCGACATCGCCGGCGACTGGGGCGACGCCGAGTTCGACGCCGCGATCGACGTGCTCACCGAGCAGGTCGAGAGCGGCCAGGTCCGCAACATCAAGGGCAACGCGTACCTCGAAGACCTGAAGAGCGGCGACACCCTCGCCGCGATCTGCTGGTCGGGCGACATCACGGTCATCAACGCCGAGGCCGGCGACAAGTGGGAGTTCGCGATCCCCGACGCGGGCGGCACGCTCTGGAACGACAACTTCCTCGTGCCGATCGGCTCCACGCGCAAGACCAACGCCGAGACGCTCATGAACTACTACTACGAGCCCGAGGTCGCGGCCGAGGTCGCCGCATGGGTGAACTACATCACGCCCGTCGTCGGTGCGAAGGAGGCGGCCGCGGCGATCGACCCCGAGCTCGCCGAGAACCAGCTCATCTTCCCCAACGAGGAGACGCTCTCGAAGGCCCACATCTTCCGCTCGCTCTCCGGAGCCGAGGAGCAGAAGTACCAGGCCCAGTTCCAGAGCATCCTGCTCGGCGCCTGAGCGAGGACGAGAGCATGGCTGTACGCGAATTCGCCGAGCGGGGCGCAGACCTCGAGCTCGTCGGCATCCAGAAGCGGTTCCCCGGGTTCACGGCGATCGAGAACCTCGACCTCACGATTCCCGCGGGTTCCTTCTTCGCGCTCCTCGGGCCGTCGGGATGCGGCAAGACCACGACGCTCCGACTCGTCGCCGGGCTGGAGGAGCCCACGCAGGGCCGCATCCTCATCGGCGGCAAGGACGTGACCTCGACGAGGTCGCACGAGCGGCCCGTCAACACGGTGTTCCAGAGCTACGCACTGTTCCCGCACATGAGCATCATCGAGAACGTCGCGTTCGGGCTCAAGCGACGTCGCATCGGCGACCCGCTCGGCAAGGCGCACGAGGCGCTCCGGCTGGTCGAGCTCGACCACCTCGCGCAGCGTCGGCCGCAGCAGTTGTCGGGCGGCCAGCAGCAGCGCGTCGCGCTCGCGCGCGCGATCGTGAACCGCCCCGCCCTGCTGCTGCTCGACGAACCGCTCGGCGCGCTCGACCTCAAGCTCCGCCGCCAGATGCAGCTCGAGCTGAAGACGATCCAGGAAGAGGTCGGCCTCACCTTCCTCCACGTCACGCACGACCAGGAGGAGGCCATGACCATGGCCGACACCGTGGCCGTCATGAACAAGGGCGCCATCGAGCAGATGGGGGCTCCCGCCGAGCTGTACGACCTGCCGAAGACCGCGTTCGTCGCGAACTTCCTCGGCCAGTCGAACCTCTTCTCCGGCGAGGTCGCCGGCTCGACCGACACCGCGATCGCGGTCGACGCCGGCGGAGCACGTCTCGTGGTTCCGAAGGCCAGGGCGCACCGCCACAACGGGGCGGTCACGGTCGGCGTCCGCCCCGAGAAGGTCTCGCTGCACGTCGAGGCCCCCGTGCCGTCGTCCGAGCGCAACGTGCTCGGTCCCGGCCGCGTGCTCGACGTCTCGTTCTCGGGAGTGAGCACCCAGTACCTCGTCGACGTGCCCGGTCACGGCACGATCCTCGTGTTCGCCCAGAACACCGGATCGGGTCCGAGCGTCGGCGTCGGCGCCGAGGTCTGGGCGAGCTGGCTCGTCGAGCACGGCTTCGGCCTCGACGACGGCGCGGTCGAGGTCGAGCGGTTCGCGGCCGACGACTCGACGACCTCGATCGCCGCGCAGCGCCGCGACGACCTGGTCGCCGAGCTCGGGGAGGGCTGAGCATGGCCTTCGCCGCGTTCGCGACCGCGGAGGCCCAGCCCCAGGCGCCACGCAAGTCGAGCCGCATCGCGCTCTTCCTGCTGCTGCCCGGCATCCTGTACCTGGTCCTGTTCTTCCTGACGCCGCTCGTCTCCCTGCTGCTGACCTCGTTGCAGGCGCCGCTCGAGTACGGCGACATCGGGCAGTACCAGTACGCGTTCAACTGGCAGAACTACGTCGACGTGATGACGGCCTACTGGCCGCACATCCTGCGTTCGTTCGGTTACGCGCTGGCGGCGACGGTGTTCGCGCTGCTGTTCAGCTATCCGCTGGCGTACTTCATCGGCGTGAAGGCGCGACGGTGGCCGCTGCTGCAGAGCCTCATGCTCGTGCTCGTCATCGCCCCGTTCTTCATCAGCTTCCTGCTGCGCACGCTCGCATGGAAGCAGATCCTCTCCGACGAGTCGTTCGTGATCACGTCGCTGAAGGCGCTTTCGCTCCTCGGGCCCGACGCGCACTTCACGGGCACGCCGTTCGCGGTGATCTTCGGTCTGACGTACAACTTCATCCCGTTCATGACCCTGCCGCTGTACACCGCGCTCGAACGCCTCGACCTGCGCTACCTCGAGGCGGGCAGCGACCTGTACGCGAACCCGTTCACGGTGTTCCGCAAGATCACCGTCCCGCTCTCGATGCCCGGCATCGTCGCGGGCACGCTGCTCACGTTCATCCCGGCGGCGGGCGACTACGTCAACGCGAGCCGCGACTTCCTCGGCGGCCCCGACACGCAGATGATGGGCAACGTGATCGAGGCGAACTTCCTCGTGCTGCTGAACTACCCGGCGGCCGCGGCGCTCTCGATCATCCTGATGGCGGCGATCCTCGTGCTCGTCGGCGTCTACGTCAAGCGTTCCGGAACGGAGGACCTGCTGTGAGCGGAGAAGTCCAGGCCGCCGCCGTGCTCGGCGGGCTCGCCGAGAGCGAGCAGAGCGAACTGTCGGCACGCGGTCGACGATCGAACGGGCCGACGCGCCAGGGGCGCATCGGACTCGGCTCGTGGCTGCTGCCCACGTACACGATCCTCGCGTTCGTGTTCCTGCTGATCCCCATCGTCTACACGTTCGTGTTCTCGTTCAACGACTCGGTGAAGTCGAACATCGCCTGGCGCGGGTTCACCTTCGACAAATGGCTGAACGTCTGCAACGTCGAGGGCGGCGCGGTGTGCGAGGCCTTCGCGAACAGCGTCATCATCGGCGTCGTCGCGACGATCATCGCCACGACGCTCGGCACCATGATCGCGATCGCGCTCGTGCGCTACCGGTTCCGGGCGCGCTCGGTCATCAGCCTGCTGCTCTTCCTGCCGATGGCGACCCCCGAGGTCGTGCTCGGCGCCGGCCTGGCCGCGCAGTTCCTCGCCGTCGGCGTGCCGAAGGACATGACGACGATCATCCTGGCGCACACGATGTTCTGCATCAGCTTCGTCGTGGTGACCGTCAAGGCGCGCGTCGCGAGCCTCGACCCGGCGCTCGAGGAGGCGGGGCGCGACCTCTACGGGTCGCCCGCGCAGGTCTTCTGGCGGGTCACGTTCCCGCTGCTGACGCCCGGCATCGTGGCGGCCGCGCTGCTTTCGTTCGCGCTGAGCTTCGACGACTTCATCATCACGAACTTCAACTCGGGCTCCGTCTCGACGTTCCCGAAGTACGTGTACATCTCGGCGTCGCGCGGCATCCCCGCCGAGGCCAACGTCATCGCCTCGGCGGTGTTCCTCTTCGCGCTCGTGCTCGTGATCGGCGCACAGGTGTCCCGTGCGGCGCGCGCGAAACGGCTCGCGAAGCTCGGCTGACCCGAACCGAGCGAACACGCGGATGCCGCGCCGGACACGTTCCGGCGCGGCATCCGTCGTTCGAGGTCAGATGGTGGCGCGAACCTCGCCGACGCGACGCTCGCCGCCCATGACCCAGAGGTCGAGTTCGGTGGCGACCCGGTCGACCGCGGAATCGTCGATCGCGCCCGTGCTCGCGAGCAGGCGCAGTCCGATGATCGTCGAGGCGCGCGACGAGCCGTCGAGCACCTTCAGGGCGGTCGTGGTGCCGTCGGGGGCGGTCATGACCATGACGCCCTCGGCGCCGAACTTCGCGAACACGCCGACGCGTTCGATGGCGACGGTGTCGGGCTGGCCGGGGCCCGCGATCGCCCAGGGGTTTTCGCGGACGGCCTCGGTGAGCGCAGCGCCCTCGCGGAACAGCGCGAACGGCGACGACGAGGCCGCGGTCGTGACCTTCTGGATGCCGCGGGCGAGCCCCGTGAGGCTGATCGCGTGCACCGGGGCACCGCAGCCGTCGATCGCCGTCGCCGTGGCCCGCTCGCCCGTGAGGCGTTCGAGCACGTCGAGGATGCGGCGCTGCAGCGGATGCGCGGGGTCGAGGTAGCCCTCGATCGGCCAGCCGTTGGCGACGCACGCGAGGAGCATCGCGGCGTGCTTGCCCGAGCAGGTCATGTACACCCGCTCGCGCTGACCGCCGGCGCGCACGAGGTCTTCGTACGCGGTGCGATCGGTCGGCACGGCCGGCGGGCAGCCGAGTGCGGATTCGGGCAGCGACGCACGGGCGAGGAGCCCGCGCACGAGCGCCACGTGCGCGGCCGTGCCCGAGTGGCTCGCGGTCGCGATGGCCGCGTCTTCACCGCGGAGGGTCACGCCGGAGGACATGACGGCGACCGCGATGAACGGCTTCAGGGCGGAGCGGGGGAGGACGGGCGATGCCACGTCGCCGAGGGCGCGCAGCAGCTCGCCCTCGGGGGAGAGCACGACGGCGGAGCCGGCGTGCCTGGACTCGGTGAAACCATTGCGTTCGACCACGGCGAGTTCGACGGCGTCTGCTGAGGAGAAGGTGCCGGTCATCCGAGTGCCGCGAAGCCGTCGTCGAGCACGCGGAGGGCGTCGTCGATGAGGGCATCGGTCACCGCGAGACTCGGGAGGAACCGGAGCACGTTGCCGAAGGTGCCGGCGTTGAGCAGCAGCACGCCGTGCTGGGCGGCGTACGCGACGAGCGCGGTGACGGCCTCGGCGTTCGGCGCCTTCGTGGTGTCGCGCGTGCCGGGCTGCACCAGTTCGATCGCGATCATCGCGCCGATGCCCCGGATGTCGCCGATGAGGTCGTAGCGCGCGCGCAGCCGCTCGAGGCCCGCCGTGAGGGTCGCCTCGATGCGGGCGGCCTCGCCGAGGAGGTCGTTCGCCTCGATCGACTCGAAGACCGCGACGGCTGCGGCGCAGGCGACGGGGTTGCCGCCGAACGTGCCGCCGAGGCCGCCGGCGTGGGCGGCGTCCATGATCTCGGCGCGGCCGGTCACGCCCGCGAGCGGAAGGCCGCCCGCGATGCCCTTGGCCGAGAGCACGAGGTCGGGGATCCAGCCGAAGTGCTCGCTCGCGAACCAGGTGCCGGTGCGGGCCATGCCCGACTGGATCTCGTCGGCGATCATGACGACGCCGTGCTCGGTGCACCAGGTCTGCAGTGTCGTGAGGAACCCCTCGGCGGGCACGATGAAGCCGCCCTCGCCCTGGATGGGCTCGACGACGAGGCAGGCGAGGTCGCTCGCCCCGACGGCCTTCTCGAGGTACGAGATCGTGCGTGCCGCGGCATCCGCACCGGAGAGGCCGTCGCGGTAGGGGTAGGAGTTGGGCGCGTGGTAGACGTCGCCGGCGAACGGGCCGAAGCCGGTCGCGTAGGGGTGCGCCTTGAAGTTCATGGCCATGGTGAGGTTCGTGCGGCCGTGGTACGCGTGATCGAGCACGGCGACGGCGCGGCGGCCGGTGAACTTGCGGGCGATCTTGACGCCGTTCTCGACGGCCTCGGCGCCGGAGTTCACGAGCACGGTGCGCTTGGCGTGCGTGCCGGGGGTGTGCTCGGCGAGGAGCTCGGCGACGCGCACGTACTCCTCGTAGGGGGTGATGGTGAAGAGCGTGTGGATCACGTCCTGCAGCTGCGAGGCGGCGGCGCGCACCACGTTCTCCTCGGTGTGGCCGATGGTGGTCACGCCGATGCCGGCGCCGAAGTCGAGGAACTGGTTGCCGTCGACGTCGACGAGCACGGCGCCGCTGGCACGTTCGATGTAGACGGGCAGCGCCGACGAGACGCCGGCCGACACGACGGCCGCGCGTCGCTCGTGCAGCGCCTGCGACTTGGGGCCGGGGATCGCCGTCACGATGCGGCGCTCCTGCGGCACCGTGTAGACGGGGGCGGCCGTGGTCTCTGCGGGTGTCTGCGTGTCAGTCATTATGTCTTCCAGACTAGCGCCGAGGCGTGGTCGGCTAGCGTGGATCGGGTCGCGACGACCGGCGCGACGGGGAGGCGGCATCCGTGAGGCTGGGCGAGCACGCGTACGCGATCGAGGTCGAGTGGACCGGTGCGCGCGGCACCGGCACGACCGGCTACCGCGCCTACGGCCGCGACCACGTGGTGCGCGCCGCGGGCAAGGCGCACGAGCTCGAGGGGTCGAGCGACCGCACCTTCCACGGCGACGCCGAACGCTGGAACCCCGAGGAGCTCCTGCTCGCGGCGCTCAGCCAATGCCACATGCTCTCGTACCTGCACGTCGCGACCCTGCACGGCGTGGTCGTGACGGGCTACACCGATGCCGCGACCGGCGTGCTCGTCGAAGACGGCCGGGGCGGCGGCGCGTTCCGCGAGGCCACGCTGCGTCCGCGCGTCACGGTGGCGGATGCCGCGATGCTGGCGCTCGCGGACGAGATCCACGCCGAGGCGGCCGCGAAGTGCTTCATCGCGGCATCCGTCGCCTTCCCGGTGCACCACGAGGCGATCGCGGTCGTCGCCGGCTGACGGCGACCCGGCATCCGGAGCTCAGGGGGTGACGGCGACCGCCGGCAGCGTCGGCTCGAGAGGGCAGGCGTGCCCGCCGACGAGCCGCGTGCACGGCGAGAAGAACGCCGGGAACCGCTCGAGCGTCGGGTCGCCGAACCAGCGGTTCCAGAGGACCCAGAAGTTGAGGTTGCCGTAGGCGCCGCACGCGTCGCCGCCGGCGGGGTCGGCGAGGGTCGCGGGGTTCGGCTGGTACGGCGTGTAGTTGTAGAGGTTGGCCGTGGCCTGGTTGCGGATGTCGACCGTCGATGCGCCGCATGCGGCGTCGGGGTTGTAGCCGATGTCGGTCGCACCGATCATGTACCGGCGCTCGGGGTGCTCGGTGTACTGCCGGAACTGCCACGCGGCGTTGTACACCTGGTTGAAGAAGCCGAAGTACTTCTGATCGCAGTCGGCCGTGTCGGGGCAGGCGTAACCCGTGGCGCGCTCGTAGCCCGAGGCCGTGGGCCTGGTGAGCAGCGACTGCTCCTTCTGCAGCAGCACGAGCAGGGTCTTCGGGCTGATGCCGCACGCGACCGCCGTCTTCGCGATGATGCGGCTCGCCGGCTCGTCGACGCCGCCGCGGTACTCGCCGCAGTGCGAGCCGCCGACCGCGGGCTGGGTGGTGGTCGTCTCGGTGTACTCGGCCAGGCACGGGATGCCCTCGTCCGCACGACACGAGACGCCCTCGAGGAACGCCTGGATCTGCCGCTCGCCGAGCGCGCTGCTGTCGTAGAACGCGTCGTCGCTCACGATGAGCGACGGGTCGAACTCGGTCGTCGGCGGCTCGGGCAGCGTGCGGTCGACCCGGAGCGGTGCGGTGTCGGCGGGGGCGCACGACGCGAGCAGCAGGATCGCCGCGACCGCCGCGGTCAGGCGTGCGAATCGGCCGAGGGAGCTCATCGGCTCGACCCTACCGGTCGGCACGTCGACGGCGCTGGGAATCGCCTCAGCGCCGCTCGCGCGGCACGATGCGGTCGGCGAGCTTCGCGAGCGTGCCCTCGGGCGGCTTCTCGTTGTAGACGCCGGCGAGCTCCTGCTCGGAGAGCGCGTGGATGGCGGCCATGATCTCGTCGGTGGCCGTGCGCCGGGCGCGGCCCGAGGTCGCGGGGCCGTGCGACGAGAGGTCGAGGGGCGCGCCGAACCGCACGGTGACGGGGCGCACGCGGGGCAGCTTCGCGCCGACCGGCTGGATCTCCTGGGTGCCGATGAGGCCGACGGGCACGACGAGGGCGCCGGTCTGCAGGGCGAGCCAGGCGACGCCGGTGCGTCCGCGGTAAAGGCGCCCGTCGAGCGAACGCGTGCCCTCGGGGTAGATCGCGAAGGCGTTGTCGTGCTCCAGGATGCCGCGACCCGCGTCGAGCGCGGCCTGCGCGTCGGCACCGGCGCCGCGTTCGACGCCGACGGCGCCGATGGCCGTGAAGAAGGTGCGCGAGACCCAGCCTCGGAAGCCCTTGCCGGTGAAGTAGTCGTTCTTCGCGAGGAACTGCACGGGCCGCGGCGAGGCGAGGGGGATCACCACGCTGTCGATGAACGACAGGTGGTTGCTCGCGAGGATGACCCGGCCGGTGGCGGGCACGTGCTCGGTGCCGGTGATCTTCGGACGGTAGACGAGCAGCGCCAGCGGCCGCAGGATTCCGCGGAAGATCCGGTAGGCGGGCCCCTGCCGAACGGGTTCGGCGACCTCGGGGCTCTGGACTTCGTCGTGCTCTGTCACCCTAAGACCTTAGGCGGCACGTCATTCCGCGATGGGTATATGGGGCTCATCGGTCCCGGTGCGGGATGATGGTGGCGTGGACGTGACCGCCGAGGGCGAGCTCATCGAGCTCGGGGAGACGGGCGCACGCGCGCTCGTGCTGGCCAGCGCCCGGCGCCCGCCCGGCGTCGACCTCGTGCTGCGCGGGCTCCTCGCGCGATCGGCCTCGGTGCCCGCCGACGACGTCGAGCTCGTGCACTCGTGCGCCGAGTGCGGAGCGCGGCACGGACGGGTCTCCGTCGTGTATCCGCTCACGGTGTCGGGCGCTCCCTGGTTCGCGGATGTCGCGATCGACGGCGACACGATCGTCGCCGCGGCCGGCACGCGGCATCCGCTCGGGGTCGCCGTCGAACCGGCCGCGACCGACCCGGGCGGCCGCATCGACGAGGCGGCCTTCCACCCGCTCGAACGCGCAGCGCTGACGGGGCTCGGCGCCGAGCGGGGCGCCTTCGTTCGCGCGACGCTCTGGGCGCGCAAGACCGCGCTGCTGCGCGCGATCGGGCACACCGAGTTCATCGAGCCGTCTCGGCTCGCGCTCTCGTTCCCCGGCGACGACGGCGGGCTCGGGCGCATCGAGCGGAGCGTGCCCGAGTTCGGGTCGTTCTGGCGCCAGGTCGTCTTCCACGACCTGCCCGTGCGCGGGCCGCGCGCGGCATCCGTCGCCGTCATCGGCTGACGCGGGCTCGCGCAGGGCGCCGGGTCGCTCGCGCACGGCCCGCCCCACGCGAGCGGGGCATCGCGCGGCCTACAGTGGTGACGTGCGTTCAGTCATCATCCTCGGCTCCACCGGTTCCATCGGCACCCAGGCCCTCGACGTGATCCGCGCGAATCCGCGCCGGTTCGAGGTCGTCGGCCTCGCGGTCGGCTCGAACCGCGCGACGCTCGAGGCGCAGGCCGCCGAGTTCGGCGTCGAGAACACCGCCGTCGGCATCGACGAGGCCGTGCAGCTGGTTCGGGATGTCGACGCCGACGTCGTGCTGAACGGCATCACCGGATCGGTCGGCCTCGGTCCGACCCTCGCCACGCTCGAACGCGGCACGACCCTCGCGCTCGCGAACAAGGAGTCGCTCATCGTCGGCGGCGACCTCGTCACGCGCCGCGCCGCGCCCGGGCAGATCGTGCCCGTCGACTCCGAGCACTCCGCGATCGCGCAGGCGCTCCGCTCGGGCACCGAGGACGAGGTGCGCCGGCTCGTGCTGACGGCGTCGGGCGGGCCGTTCCGCGGACGCAGCCGCGAGTCGCTCGTCGATGTCACCCCTGCGGAGGCGCTCGCGCACCCGACCTGGGACATGGGGCTCGTCGTCACGACGAACTCCGCGACCCTCGTGAACAAGGGGCTCGAGGTCATCGAGGCGCACCTGCTCTTCGACGTGCCCTACGACCGCATCGACGTGACCGTGCACCCGCAGTCGATCGTGCACTCGATGGTCGAGTTCGTCGACGGGTCGACGATCGCGCAGGCCTCGCCGCCCGACATGCGGCTGCCCATCTCGCTCGGCCTCGACTGGCCGAACCGGGTCGCCGCCGTCGGACGACCGCTCGACTGGACCGTCGCCTCGTCGTGGACGTTCGAGCCGCTCGATCATTCGGCGTTCCCCGCGATCGCGCTCGCGAAGCAGGTCGGCCGCGCCGGCGGCGACTACCCGGCCGTGTTCAACGCCGCCAACGAGGAGGCCGTCGCCGCGTTCCACGCCGGACGCATCGGGTTCCTCGACATCGTCGACACCGTGCAGGCCGTCGTCGAGGCGCACGAGTCGCCCGAACGCGAACTCACGCTGGCCTCCCTCGCCGAGTCGGAGCGGGCCGCGCGGGCCGCGGCGAACGCGCGCATCGCGAAGGCCTGAGCCGCGGCATCCGATCACCGCGCTGAAGCCCCTGCGCGGGCCATAGCGCGCTCACAGCGGAGCGTCAGGCGACACCCGGGGTCTGGCAGTACGCTCATCGGATGGATTCCGTGCTGCCGTTCATCCTCGGCGTGGTCGTCGTCGCTCTCGGCCTCGCCGTCTCGATCGCGCTGCACGAGATCGGGCACCTCGTTCCGGCCAAGCTCTTCAAGGTCAAGGTCACGCAGTACATGATCGGCTTCGGGCCGACCGTCTGGTCGCGTCGACGCGGCGAGACCGAGTACGGCGTCAAGGCCGTGCCGCTCGGCGGCTACATCTCGATGATCGGCATGTTCCCGCCCGCCAAGGGCGGCCAGGTGCACGCCGACTCCACCGGGTTCTTCAAGGGACTCGCGCAGGACGCGCGCGACGCCAGCCAGGAGTCCATCACCCCGGGCGACGAGGCGCGCGCCTTCTACCTGCTGCCCGTCTGGAAGCGCATCATCATCATGTTCGGCGGTCCGTTCATGAACCTGGTGCTCGCGGTGCTGCTGTTCGGCGTGCTGCTCATGGGCTTCGGCGTGCCGCAGACCACGACCACGGTCGCCTCGGTCAGCGAGTGTGTGCTGCCCGCGACGAGCGAGCGGCAGACGTGCGCGGCCGACGACCCGGCGGCGCCCGGCGCCGAGGCCGGCATCAAGCCCGGCGACGTCATCGTCTCGATCGACGGCGAGGCGATCACCTCGTGGGAGCAGTCCACCGCGATCATCCGCTCGCACCCCGGCGACCCGCTCGCCGTCGTGGTCACGCGCGACGGCGCCGAGCAGACCCTCACCATGACGCCGGCGCTCACCGAGCGCTACGTCACTGACGAGAACGGTCAGGTCGTCGAAGACGAGACCGGCACGCCCGTCACGACCGAGGTCGGCTTCGTCGGCATCGGCCCCACCGCCGCACGCGTGCAGCAGCCCGCGACCGCCGTGCTGCCGACCGTCGGCGAGAACATCGCCGGCGTCGCCGGCATCATCGTGAACCTGCCTCAGCGCATGGTCGACGTGGCCAACGCCGCGTTCGGACCCGACGAGCGCGACCCGAACGGCCCCATCAGCGTCGTCGGCGTCGGCCGGGTCGCCGGCGAGGTCGCCGCGACCGACCAGCTCGCCCTGAGCGACAAGGCCGCCGGACTCATCGGCATCCTCGGATCGCTCAACATCGCGCTCTTCGTGTTCAACCTGATTCCGCTCCTGCCGCTCGACGGCGGTCACATCGCGGGCGCGCTCTGGGAGGCGATCCGTCGAGGCTTCGCGAAGCTCTTCGGCCGCCCCGACCCTGGCCCGGTCGACATGGCCAAGCTCATGCCGGTGACGCTCGCCGTCGTCGTCGTGCTCGGCGCGATGAGCGCGCTGCTCATCTACGCCGACCTGGTGAAGCCGGTGCAGCTGTTCTGATCGTCATGCCGCGCTCCGTCTCCGCCGCCGTCGTCGAACCGACGGCCACCCGGTACTCCCACGGGAGCAGCCGGTGAGCCTCCGGGCGGAGGACGCCGGCGCGGCATCCGATCGATACGATCAGAAGATGCCCGTTCCGCCGTGGGATGCCCGATCAGATCGGGGCGGCCCGACGTCGGGCTCCGCCGAATGGGCCGGGCCGCACACGTGGGGCGGTCCGCCGCCGTGGGCCGGCGGCCAGGGCGGCGATCCGGGTGATCGGCGCTTCCGCCCCTCCGCAAGGTTCCGGCTGCTCGCGCCGGTCGTGTTCAGCCTGCTCGTGCAGGTGCCCGCCGCCATCGGCATCGCGATCGGCACGCAGACGGGCTGGGGGCTCGGGGTGCTGCAGGTGCTGCTCGCGGCCGCCGGCCCGCTCGTGCTGCTCATGGCACGACGCCTGCCCGGGGTCACGGTCGCCGTCGTCACGGCCATGGCGCTCGCCGACGTCGTGCTCGTGCCCGTCGCGGGGCCGCCCTACATCGCGCTGGCGTTCGCGATCGTCCTCGCCGTCGTCCGCGGCGCCGTGGTCTGGGCGGTCTCGTCGGTCGTCGTCGGGTGGATCGCCGCCGTCGTGCTCGTCTCGGCCTGGGGCGAGCCGTGGCATCCGGTGCGCGTGGCCTTCACGACCCTCGCGCTCGCGGCCTGCTTCGGCATCGGCGCCTTCGTGCGCACGCGCGACGAGCGCCTGCGCCGCTACCGCGCCGACGCGGTGCGCCGACGCCAGACCGCCGAGGAGCGCGAACGCGTGCGCATCGCCCGCGAACTGCACGACGTCATCGGGCACGCGCTCTCGCAGATCAACGTGCAGGCCAGCGTCGGCCTGCACCTCATGGACCGCGATGCCGAGCAGGCCCGCACCGCGCTCGCGAACATCAAGGACACCTCCAAGACCGCGCTCGAGGAGGTGCGCAGCGTGCTCGGCGCGATCCGCAGCGACGCCGACGCGCCGCTCTCGCCGCAGGCCGAGCTCGCCGAGCTCCCGCGCCTGCTCGCGGGCGTCACGACGGCCGAGTTCGAGGCGACCCTCATCGATCGCCTCGACGGCGACGCCCCCGGCCGCGCCGTGCAGTTCGCGGCGTACCGCATCGCCCAGGAGGCGCTCACGAACATCGTGCGGCACGCGCAGGCCACGCACGCGGTCGTGACAATCGACCGTGTCGGCGACGTGCTGCGCCTCACGATCGACGATGACGGCAGCGGCGTGCCCGCGGCGTCCGGCGAGGGCAGCGGGATCCTCGGCATGCGCGAGCGCGCCGTGCTGCTGGGCGGGTCGGTCGCGGTCGGGCCGGTGCCCGCCGACGCGGGCGGCGCGGGCGGTTCAGGCGGAACGGGCGGTGCAGGCGGTGCAGGCGGTGCAGGCGCTGCGGGCAGAGCGCCGGGCACTCGCGTCGAGGCTCGGCTGCCGTGGAAGGCGACGCCGTGATCCGCGTCGCCCTGGCCGACGACCAGCTGCTCGTGCGCGCCGGCTTCCGGGCGCTGCTCGAGGCCGAGGAGGGCATCGAGGTGGTCGGCGAGGCGTCGACCGGCGCCGAACTGCTCGAGGTCGTGCGGCGCCATCCGGTCGACGTCGTGCTCATGGACATCCGCATGCCGGACGGCGACGGGCTCTGGGCGACCGAGCAGATCGCCGCCGACCCCGCGCTCGCCGGTGTGCACGTCGTGATCGTGACGACGTTCGAGCTCGACGAGTACGTCGCGCGGGCCGTGCGCGCGGGCGCCAGCGGGTTCCTCGTGAAGGACACCGAGCCGGTCGACCTGATCCGCGCCGTGCGCGTCGTCGCGAGCGGCGACGCGCTGCTCTCGCCCGGGGTCACGAAGCGCCTGCTCGAGCGCATGGCGACGGGGCTCCGCGACGCACCCGACGCCCAGCGCGAGCGCCTCGCCGGGCTCACCGAGCGCGAGCGCGAGGTGCTGCGCCTCGTCGGACTCGGCCTCACGAACGACGAGATCGCCGCCGAGCTCGTGCTCTCGCCGCTCACGGCGAAGACGCACGTGTCGCGCATCATGGCCAAGCTGCACGCGCGCGACCGGGTGCACCTCGTCGTCACGGCGTACGAGTCGGGGCTCGTCGCGCCGGGCTGGCAGTAGCGCGGCGCTCGCACGTGCTCCCGCGGGAGCAGTCGAAGTGCCTCCCGTGGTCGGATTCGCCCGAGGCCGCGGGTGACGAGACTCGGATCGACGGCCTGACCAGCAGGCCACGATCAAGGGATCACACCATGCTCACCACCCTCGCCACCGCAACCGTGGTCGCCCACGCCGGACCCTGGGCGGCCGGCTTCGGCTGGGTCTTCTTCCTCATCCCGCTGTTCTGGTTGCTCGTCGTCGGCCTCATCATCTTCGGCGTGAGCCGCGGCCGTCGCCGGTACTGGGCCAACGGCGGCCCTGAGGGCTACGGCCCGCCGTGGGCCCGCACCGCGAGCGCCGAGCAGACCCTCGGCCAGCGCTTCGCGAACGGCGACATCGACGAGACCGAGTACCGCGCCCGCCTCGAGGTGCTGCGCGCGAACCGTCCGGGCGCCTAGCCCGGGCGAGCGGTCGCGCACGGCAGGCCGCCTGAGCGGCTGCAGACGAGGGGCGGATGCCGCGGCATCCGCCCCTCTGTCCGTCGGGTCACTCGGGGAGCACCTCGCGCAGTGCCTCCGCCTGGTGCCGGTGCCCGATCGTCTCGAACGCGACCACCACGACGACCGGCGAGAACGCCGTGATCAGGATGCCCGCCGGCAGGCTCGCCCCGCCGGACACGGCCAGCACGGCGACCGCGAGCACCGCGAGGCTCCCGGCGAAGACGACGAGGTGGAACGGGTCGAACCGTCGAAGCAGATAGGCGTAGAGCAGGAACAGCATCGCGAGGAACACCGCGACCGGCACGGTGATCGTCAGGAGCGCCTCGACGTCGCCGATGTGCGCATCGCCGGCGATCACGTTCGCGGCCACGTGCAGCCCGGCTCCGGTGGCCGCGAGCGACCCGAACACGATCAGGTGGCCGTAGCCCCACACGTACGACCGGGATCGGAATGCGGCGAGCAGCCGGCCGGACGGCACCGTGAAGTAGCTCCACCAGAGGCCGAACACGAGCAGCGTGCCGCCGAGGGCGACGCCGGCCGCCTCGGTCGACCATCGCTGCTCCTGGACGACCGCCGAGATCGCGAGGATCGTGCCGAGCACGATCTCGCCGAGCGTGATGATGACGAGCAGGCTGTACCGTTCGGCGATGTGGTGCGGATGCCACGGCGTCTCGCCCCCGCGTCGCTCGGCGATCGGCGGCACGATCATCTCGCAGACGCCGAGCACGAACATGAGTCCGAGCGCGATCACCAGCGGCGGGTCGACGAAGATCATCGCGATCCAGGCCACCTGGATCACCCCGAGCCCGAGCGCGTAGCCGTGCGCCGTGCGCCGTGCCGACGGGTCGTCGTGCGCGATGCGCAGCCAGAGCGCGATCGTCGAGATCCGCATGACGACGTACCCGGCGATCACGACCGCGTTGTCGACATGCTGGCCCTCGTCGATCGAATGGAAGAAGTCGGGCAGCCCGAGGGCCAGCACGAGCACGCCGAGCATCTGCACCATCGTCGCGACGCGCACGAAGACGCCGTCGTTGTCGTAGGCGGAGGCGAGCCACGAGTAGTTGATCCATGCCCAGCAGATCGCGAATACCGCGAAGGCGAAGGCGATCGCGGCCGTTCCGAAGTGCCCGATCTCGAGCAGGTGCGCGGCCTGGCTGCCCGCCTGGCTGAACGCCACGACGAACGTGAGGTCGTAGAGCAGTTCGAGCGGGGTCGCGGCGCGGTGCGTCTCGCCGGGGTCGCGTCCGACCATGCGGCGCAGTCGGTGGTGCAGCGGCGGCTGGGCGGTCTCACTCATGCCGTTATCGTGGCATGACTCGACGCGACGACGGGCGGATGCCGCGGCATCCGCCCGTCGCGGGGTCGGGGTGCTGCGGCATCCGCCCGTCGGGGTGGTGCGCGATCGACGTCAGCGCGAGAGCAGGAGCGCCTCGCCCTGGCCGCCGCCGCCGCAGAGCGCGACGGCCGCGCGACCGCCGCCGCGGCGCGAGAGCTCGAGTGCGGCGTGCAGTGCGAGGCGTGCGCCGGAGGCGCCGATGGGGTGGCCGAGCGCGATGGCGCCGCCGTGCACGTTGACCGTGTCGGCGTCGAGGTCGAGGTCGCGCATCGACTGCAGCGAGACCGCGGCGAACGCCTCGTTGATCTCGACGAGGTCGAGGTCGGATGCGGCGAGGCCCTCGCGTTCGAGGGCGGCGGCGATCGCGTTCGAGGGCTGGGAGTGCAGCGAGTTGTCGGGGCCGGCGACCTGACCGGAGGCGCCGATGAGCGCGAGCCAGGGGAGCCCGCGGGACTCGGCCCAGTCGCGGCTCGCGACGACGACCGCGGCCGCGCCGTCGGAGATCGGCGAGGAGTTGCCCGCCGTGATCGTGCCGCCCTCGGCGAAGGCCGGGCGGAGGCGGCCGAGCACCTCGGCGGTGGAGTCGGGGCGCACGCCCTCGTCGGCGGTGACGACGACGGGGTCGCCCTTGCGCTGCGGCACCTCGACGGGCACGATCTCGTCGTCGAGGAGGCCCTGCGCGGCGGCTTCGCCCGCGCGTCGGTGGGAGGCCGCGGCGATCTCGTCCTGCGCTTCGCGGGTCAGGCCGTAGCGGCCGTTGAAGCGCTCGGTCGAGGCGCCCATCGACTCTCGGTCGAACGCGTCGGTGAGGCCGTCGTGCGCGGCGTGGTCGAGCATCTCGACGCTGCCGTAGGCCCAGCCCTTGCGCGAGCCGGGGAGCACGAGCGGCGCCTGCGTCATCGACTCCTGGCCGCCGGCGACGACGACGGACGCCTCGCCGAGCCGGATCAGGCGCGCTGCGTCGGTGATCGCGACGAGGCCCGAGAGGCACACCTTGTTGATCGTGACGGCGGGCACGCGCCACGGGATGCCGGCGGCGATGGCGGTCTGCTTGGCGGGGTTCTGCCCGGCGCCGGCCTGGAGCACCTGGCCGAGGATGACCTGGTCGACGTCGTCGGGGGAGACGCCGGCCTTCGCGAGCGCGCCGCGGACGGCGACGGCTCCGAGCTCGACCGCCGAGCGGGTGCCGAGGTTGCCGCTCATGCGGCCGAACGGCGTGCGGGCTCCGGCGATGATGACGACATCGGTGGTGGGCATTCGGTGAACTCCTTCGTTCGGGTTGCGCGGGTTCGTCTTCGAGCATATTGTACTTTCCTGAGACCTGAACCACCTGTCAGGTTCTCGCACCAGTCCCAGCCGTTCACTGTTGAGAGGCACTCCCATGCGGGTTACGAAGAAGTACCTCGCGACGGCCGTCATCGCCGCCGCGACCATTGCACTGGTCGGATGCGCCCCGACCGCACAGGCCGGCGGCGACGCCGGCTCCACCGATCCGGGCGAGCCGGTGAAGGTCGCCATGCTGACCAGCCAGACCGGGCCGCTCGCCGCCTACGGCGCCGCCTACACCGCGGGCTTCGAGGCCGGCCTCGACTACGCGACCGACGGCACCGGCACCGTCGACGGCCGCGAGCTCGACATCGAGTGGGGCGACGACCAGGGCAACCCCGACACCGCCGTCTCCAAGGCCAAGGACTTCATCGGCCAGGGCTATCAGATCCTCGCCGGCACGGCCGCCTCGGGCATCGCGCTCGCACTCGCCGAGCAGGCCGAGCAGAACAAGATCCTCTACATCTCGGGTCCGGCCGCCGCAGACGCGATCACGGGCGTCAACGACTACACCTTCCGCTCCGGCCGCCAGACCTACCAGGACGTCGCCACCGCCGGCACCTTCATCGGCGACCCCGAGGGCAAGAAGGTCGTCGTGTTCGCCCAGGACAACGCGTTCGGCCAGGGCAACCTCGCCGGCGTGCAGGCCGTGCTCGGCGGTCAGGGCGCCACGGTCGAGGGCGTGCTCGTCGCCGAGGACGCGACCGAGTTCACCCCGTTCGCGCAGCAGCTCATCGGCGCGGCACCTGACCTCGTCTTCGTGGCATGGGCCGGAGCCTCGTCGGGCGCGATGTGGACCGCGCTCTCGCAGCAGGGCGTGTTCGAGGCGGTCCCCGTGGTCACCGGCCTCGGTGACGTCGCGACGTACGGCGCCTACGGCGACGCGTCCTCCGACATCTCGTTCCTGAACCACTACTTCGGCGGAGCCGCGGGCACCGACGTCGAGGCCGCGATGATCGAGCACCTCGAGGCCGCGGGTGCCGAGCCCGACCTCTTCTCGCCCGACGGCTTCGTCGCCGCGCAGATGATCGTGCAAGCCGTGCGCGAGGGCGGAGACACGGTCGACGGCATGATCGAGGCCCTCGAAGGCTGGACCTTCGACTCCGTCAAGGGCGAGATCACGGTTCGCGCCGAGGACCACGCCGTGATCCAGCCGATGTTCCAGGCGAAGCTCGTGAAGGCGGGCGACAGCTGGGCGCCCGAACTCGTCGACACGATCGACGCTGAGACGGTCGCCCCGCCGGTCGCCGGCGAGTGACTGCGCCCTCGGGCGGCCGCCGCACCCTTCGGCGGCCGCCCGAGGCCACCGCTCGCTCCGCTTCGTTCCGCGCCGACATCCGTTCCGCCCCGACCGCGTTCCGCCCCGACCCCACGTGAGGCAGCCATGACCGACCATCCGATGCTCGCGCTCGAGCACGTAGGACTCCGCATCGGCGGAGCCCGCATCCTGCACGACGTCTCGCTCGAGGTCCGCACCGGCGAGATGCTCGGCGTCATCGGCCCGAACGGCGCCGGCAAGACGACCCTGTTCAACGTCATCTCGGGCGTGATGAAGCCGACCGAGGGCGTCGTCGCGCTCGACGGCCGCGACGTCACCGGCGAGCCGATCCACCGCAGGGCCGCAGCCGGCCTGGGCCGCACGTTCCAGACCTCGAGCCTGTTCCCCGCGCTCTCGGTGCTCGAGAACGTGCGGCTCGCGGCCCAGGCGCACGCCGGCGGCGCGACATCCGTGCTCCGGATGCCGCGCCGCACCGATGCGGCCACCGAAGCCGCCTTCGCCGCGCTCGCCGAGGTCGGGCTCGCCGACCGGGCCGACGCCGAGGCGTCGGGTCTCGCGCACGGCGAGAAGCGCAAGGTGGAGATCGCGATGCTCATCGCGATGAACCCCAAGGTCGTGCTCCTCGACGAACCCATGGCCGGCGTCGCCTCGGGCGACGTGCCCGCGATCACCGAGGTGATCCGCGGCCTGCACCGCGGCGGCCGCACCGTGCTCATGGTCGAGCACCACATGGACGTGGTGCTCGGTCTCGTCGACCGCGTCGCGGTCATGCATCACGGCGAGCTCCTCGCCGCAGACACCCCGGAGGCCGTCATGGCGAACCCCCTCGTGCAGTCCGCCTACCTCGGGGAGGCGGTGTGAGCGAGCCGATCCTCGTCGTCGACCGCCTCGCCGGGCGCATCGCCGGCCAGCAGGTCGTCGAGGACGTCTCGTTCGAGGTACCGGCGACCGGCGTCACCGCCCTCCTCGGCCGCAACGGCGTGGGCAAGACCTCGACCATCAAGTCGATCCTCGGCCTCATCGATCGCACCGGCGAGGTGCGCCTCGCCGGAACCCGCATCGACCGCCTGCCGACGCACCGCATCGTGCAGCGCGGCGTGGGCTACGTTCCCGAGGACCGCGAGGTCTTCGGCGCCCTCACCGTCGCCGAGAACCTCCGGCTCGCCGAACGCGACGCCAGGCCGCGCCGCGAGCTCGTCGAGCAGCTCTTCCCCGACCTCGTGCAGCGTCGCGCCCAGCGCGCCGGCACCCTCTCGGGCGGTCAGCAGCAGATGGTGTCGCTCGCCAGGGCCCTCGTGAACGAGAACCGCATCCTGCTCGTCGACGAACCCACGAAGGGCCTCGCGCCGAAGCTCGTCGACGAGGTCGCCGCCGCGCTCGCCGCGGCCGCGAAGACCGTGCCGATCCTGCTCGTCGAGCAGAACCTGCACGTCATCCGCAAGCTCGCCGACCGCGTCGTGGTGCTCTCGGGCGGCCGCGTGGTCTTCACCGGCGCCGCGACCGAGCTCCTCGACGACGAGGACCGCATCCGCCGCTACCTCGGCGTCCACGACGCCGCCGACGCCGTCGAGAACACCGGCACCCTGGAGGAGACCCGATGAGCACCCTGCTCCTGCTCGTCATCACCGGACTCGGGCTCGGCGCCCTCTACTTCCTCGTCGCGAGCGGCCTCTCGCTCATCTACGGGCTCATGGGCGTGCTGAACTTCGCGCACGGATCGTTCCTCACGATCTCGGCCTTCCTCGGCTGGGAGGTCGGCCGCCGCGTCTCCGACGGCACCTGGTGGGGGCTCGCGATCTCGGCGCTCGTCGGCATCGCGGTCGGCGCGATCGTCGCGGCGCTCACCGAGTACCTGCTCATCCGACGGCTCTACGAGCGCCACATCGAGCAGGCGCTCGTGACCGTCGGCCTCTCGCTCGCGACCGTCGCGCTCTTCGAGGGCATCTGGGGCACCGACCCGATCTACACCGAGAAGCCCGACTGGCTCGGCCAGACCACCGAGATCCTCGGGGCGAAGATCCCGAACGACCGGTTCCTGCTCATCGCGTGCGCACTGCTCGTGCTCGGCGGCATCGTGCTCTTCCTCCGCCGCACCCGCTACGGGCTCATCATCCGCGCCGGCGTCGAGAACCGGTCGATGGTCACCGCCCTCGGCATCGACGTGCGCCGCTCGTTCACGCTCGTGTTCGCCATCGGCGGCGCGGCGGCCGGCCTCGGCGGGGTGCTCGCCTCGGTCTACTACGGATACGTCTCGGCGCACCTCGGCTCGACGCTGCTCATCTTCGCGTTCATCGTGACGGTGATCGGCGGACTCGGCTCGCTCACGGGGGCGGCGATCGCCTCGGTGCTCGTCGCCGTGCTGCAGCAGTTCGCCAACTTCTACCTCGGCGGCACCGGCGACCTCGTGGTCGTGGTCGCGCTCGCCGCGGTCCTGCTCGTCCGCCCGCGCGGACTCATGGGGAAGGTCGCATGATGCACTCGCCCGACACCGACACCGACACGCCGACGACGGATGCCGCGGCATCCGCCTCCACCACGGCGCCCACCGCACGCGCGGCGGCGGGGGCGAAGGGCCGCGCCGCGGCATCCGCCCCTCGTATGAAGCGGACGCTCATCGGCGGCCTCGCGCTGGTGGTGCTGCTCGCGGTGCTGCCACTGCTCGCGATCGACATCCCGGGCGTGCTGCCGGGCCCGACGTACACGCCGGGCACGCTGCAACTGCTCGCCTACGCGATGCTCATCGCGGCGCTCTCGCTCAGCTACCGCATGATGTTCGGCCTGGCCGGCCTGCTCTCGTTCGGGCATGCGCTGTTCTTCGCGGCGGGCGCGTACGGGCTCGGCATGACGCTCGAGGCGTTCGCCCCGGTCGCCTGGCCGAGCGAGCTCGTCTTCGTCGTGTCGATCCTCGTGAGCCTGGCGTTCGGCCTCGTGCTCGCGGCCACGGTCGGCGCGCTCGCCCTGCGCGTCACGGGCATCTCGTTCGCGATGGTCACGCTCGCGTTCGCGCAGGCGGGATCGGTCATCATCCGCCGCAACCCGGGCGGTGCGACGGGCGGCGACGAGGGGCTCTCGCTCGACATCGCGAACGTGCCCGGCGCGCTCGTCGGCGTGCTGAACACCCGCAACCTCTACTGGGTCGCGCTCGGGGTGCTCGTCTTCGTCTACCTCGTCGTGCTGTGGGTCGAGAAGAGCCGCGCAGGCCACGTCGCCGAGGCGACCCGCGAGAACGAGCTGCGCGTGCGCGTCATCGGCATCCGTCCGTACACCGTCAAGCTGCTCATCTTCATCGTCGCCTCGGTGCTCGCCGCCGTCGCGGGCATGGGCTACCTGCTGCTGCAGTCGGGTGCCTCGCCCCGCGTCGCGACCGCGGACTTCACCCTGACCCTGCTCGTGATCGTCGTGCTCGGCGGGGTGGGGTACCGGTGGGGCGCGATCGTCGGCGGTATCGTCTACACACTGCTCGACCAGCGGCTCACGGCGCTCGCGGGCTCCGACTTCATCGCCGGGCTGCCAGCCGTGCTCCGAGTGCCGCTCTCCGAGCCGTTGTTCATTCTGGGAACGCTGTTCATCCTCGTGGTGCTGTTCCTGCCCGGGGGGATCGCGGGGATCCCGCAACGCATCCGCTCAGGACGCACGCAGCACCCGGTCGAAGCTGAGGAGGCCACCGATGCCTGACGGCCTGCACACCCTCGGGCGCTGGACCGGGGACCGCGCCCGCGCGACGCCCGAACGCGTCGCGATCGACGACCGGGGCGTGGCGCTCACGTACCGCGAGCTCGACGCCAGGGCCGAACGCCTCGCCGGAGCCTTCCGAGACGCCGGCTACGCGATCGGCGACCGCATCGCCACGATCACGGGCAACAGCGCCGACCACGTCGTGCTGTTCTTCGCCTGCGCGAAGGCCGGACTCGTGCTCGTGCCGCTCTCCTGGCGGCTCGCTCCGCGCGAGATCGCCGAGCAGCTCGAGATCGCCGGCCCCGCACTGCTCCTCGTCGAGAGCGAGTTCGAGTCGCTCGCGAAGGCGACGCTCGGGCGGCTCGTGCGCCGCATCCCGAACGCACCGCTCGGCGCGCACGGCGTCGAGGCCGAGGTGCCGGCTCCCGCCCTGCCCGCGGGACGCGAGGCGATCGAGGCGCGGGCGGCCGCCGCCCTGCGCCGCGACGTCGCCGACGACGACGCGCTGCTCATCATCTTCACGTCGGGCACGACGGCGCGCGCCAAGGGCGCCGTGCTCACGCACCTGAACTGCTTCTGGACCAACCTGTCGTTCTCGCGCATCGCCGAGATCCGGGCGGCCGACACGGTGCTCGCGGTGCTCCCGCAGTACCACGTGGGCGGGTGGAACATCCAGCCGCTGCTCGCCTGGTGGACCGGCGCCACCGTCGTGCTCGAGCGCACGTTCGACCCAGGCCGCGTGCTGCACCTCATCCAGGAACGGCGCATCACGACCATGATGGGCGTGCCGGCCAACTACCTGTTCCTGGCCCAGCATCCCGACTTCGACGGCACCGACCTCTCGAGCCTCGCGCATGCGATCGTCGGGGGAGCGCCCATGGCCCCCGCGCTGCTGCGGGCCTGGCACGCGCGGGGCGTCGCGCTCACGCAGGGCTACGGACTCACCGAGGCCTCGCCGAACGTGCTCTGCCTGCCCGACGAGGACGCACGCACGCACGCCGGGTCCTCGGGCCGCCCGTACCCGCATGTCGACGTCGCCGTGGCCGACCCCGTCACGGGCGAGCACCTCGACGGCGAGGCCGAGGGCGAGCTGCTCGTGCACGGCCCCTCGGTGTTCGCCGGCTACCACGAGGACGCCGCCGCGACCGAGGCCGCGCTCGTCGACGGCTGGCTCCGCACGGGCGACCTCGTGCGCCGCGACGCCGACGGCTACTACACCGTCGTCGACCGCATCAAGGACATCTACATCTCGGGCGGCGAGGGCGTCGCACCCGCCGAGGTCGAGGCCGTGCTCATGGGCCACCCGGCAGTGGCCGACGTCGCCGTCGTCGGGGTTCCCGACGAACGCTGGGGCGAATCCGGGGTCGCCTGGGTCGTGCTCCAGCGCGGTCGGGTGACGGATGCCGCCGAGCTCATCTCGTTCGCCTCCGCCTCGCTCGCGCGCTACAAGGTGCCGCGCGCAGTGCACCTCATCGACGAGCTCCCGCGCTCGACCGCGGGAAAGGTGCTGCGCCGCACGCTCGCGGAGCGCGGCGCTGCCGAGGCCGACGCCGACGCCGACGCCGACGCCGAGGCCGACGCCGACGCCGGGGCCGACGCCGAGGCCGCTCGTGCCGCCGCCCTCGCACCAGCCCGCACCCCAGCACGCACCGATCCGACCGAGGAGGTCGCCCGATGAGCGCCAAGCCCAGAACCGCCCGCGGCGAGCAGACGCGTCGCAAGCTGCTGGCCGCCGCCGAGGTCGTGTTCGCCGAGCACGGCTACCACGAGGCATCCGTCTCGCGCATCACCGACCGCGCCGGCGTGGGGCAGGGCACCTTCTACCTGTACTTCGCGACCAAGCTCGACGTCTTCAACGAGCTCGTCGAGGACCTGAACCAGCGGGTGCGCCACGCGATGAGCGAGGGGGCGCGCGGCGCCTCGAGCCGCCTCGAGGCCGAGCGTGCGGGCTTCGCCGCGTTCTTCAAGTTCACGGCCGCGCATCCGGCGCTCTACCGCGTGGTCCGCGAGGCCGAGCTCGTCTCGCCCGACGCCCTGCGCCTGCACTACAGCCGCATCGTCGAGGGCTACATCGACGGGCTCCGCGAGGCGGCGGCCGACGGCGAGATCGGCGACATCGATCCGACGGTCGCGGCCTGGGCGCTCATGGGCATCGGCGAGATGATCGGCATGCGCTGGGTGCTCTGGGGCGACCCCGACGCCGAGCCTGGCGACGACGCCGATCCGACCGCGAGCGGCACCCGCGAGGTTCCGCCGCATGTGCTCGACGAGATGATGCGGTTCATCGGGGGAGCGCTCGGGCGGCCCGATCTCGCGGGCGACCCGGTGGTCGCTCCCTCGAACGACGACGCAGCCGGTCGCGACGATGCGCCGGAGAGGGGGGAATCGTGACCGACCTGACCGGACGGAGGGCCGTCGTGACCGGCGGTGCGAGCGGCATCGGCGAGGCGTGCGTGCGCGCCTTCGCCGCCGCGGGCGCGCAGGTCGTGATCGCCGACCTGAACGGCGAAGCCGCACAGCGCGTTGCCGACGAGGTCGGCGGCGAGGCGTGGCAGGTCGACCTCGGCGACACGGCCGCGCTCGCGACCCTCAGCCTCGAGGCCGACATCCTCGTGAACAACGCGGGCATCCAGCACGTGCGCCCGATCGAGGAGTTCGAACCCGAGCGGTTCGCGCTGATCCTCCGGCTCATGCTCGAGTCGCCGTTCCTGCTCATCCGCGCCGCACTCCCGGGCATGTACGAGCGCGGCTTCGGTCGCGTCATCAACGTCTCGAGCGTCCACGGCCTGCGCGCCTCGCCGTTCAAGTCGGCGTACGTCGCCGCCAAGCACGGACTGGAGGGCCTGTCGAAGGTCACCGCGCTCGAGGGCGGCCCGCACGGCGTCACCTCGAACTGCATCAATCCGGGGTACGTGCGCACCCCGCTCGTCGAGAAGCAGATCGCCGACCAGGCGCGCCTGCACGAGATCCCCGAGAGCGAGGTCGTCGCGAAGATCATGCTCACCGAATCGGCGGTCAAGCGCCTCGTCGAACCCGCCGAGGTCGCGAGCCTCGCCCTGTGGCTCGCCGGCCCCGACTCGGGCATGGTCACCGGCGCGAGCTACACCATGGACGGCGGATGGAGCGCCCGGTGAACGCGACCCTGTCCACGACCGCGTTCCAGGCGCCCGTCGCCGGCGGGCTGCTCGCGGGCGGCCGATGGCGACCGGATGCCGCGGGCCTGCCGGTGCTCGCGGTCCATGGCATCACGGCCACCCACCGCAGCTGGGACGTGGTCGCCGCCGGGCTGCACGATCGCCGCATCATCGCCCCCGACCTCCGCGGACGCGGCCGCAGCAACGCGCTGCCCGGTCCGTACGGGCTCGTGCAGCACGCCGACGACCTCGCGGCCGTCCTCGACGCGCAGGGTGTCGAGCGGGCGTTCGTCGTCGGTCATTCGATGGGCGCGTTCGTCGCGGTGCGGTTCGCCGAGCGCCACCCCGACCGCGTCGCCGGGCTCGCGCTCGTCGACGGCGGGCTGCCGCTGCCGAATCCCGAGGGCGTTCCGGTCGACGACCTGCCCGCGGTGCTGCTCGGGCCTGCGCTCGAACGGCTGTCGATGACCTTCCGCAGCCGGGCGGACTACGTCGCCTTCTGGCGGCGGCATCCGGCCCTCGGGCCCTACTGGAGCGACGCGATCGAGGCCTACGTCGAGTACGACGTCGACGGCGTCGAACCGGCGCTGCGCAGTTCGGCGAACCCAGACGCCGTCGCCGTGAACACGGTCGAGCTCGACGGCGCGGGCGGCTACACCGAGGCGCTGCTCGGCCTGCCGGGGCCGGTCGACGTGTTCCGGGCGCCGCGCGGGCTCCTCGACGAGGCGCCCCTGTACCCCGAGGCGCTCGTCGCCGAATGGGCCGGGCGGATGCCGCAGCTCGCCGTGCACGAGATCGCCGACGTCAACCACTACACGATCGTCATGTCCGACCACGGCGCGGGTAGCGTGATCCCAGTGATCCGTGCCCGCATCGAGGCGGCGGAAACACAGGAAGGTTCATCGTGACACTCGACAAAGTCGTCGGGTCCGCTCAAGAGGCGGTCTCCGACATCCCTTCAGGAGCCAGTCTCGCCGTCGGCGGGTTCGGTCTCTGCGGCATCCCCATGGTGCTGATCCAGGCCCTGCTCGACGCGGGCGTCGACGGCCTCAGCGTCGTCAGCAACAACTGCGGCGTCGACGACTGGGGGCTCGGCGTGCTGCTCGCGGAGCAGCGCATCGCGAAGATGACCTCGTCGTACGTCGGCGAGAACAAGGAGTTCGAGCGGCAGTACCTCTCGGGCGAGCTCGAGCTCGAGCTGACGCCGCAGGGCACGCTCGCCGAGAAGCTCCGCGCAGGCGGCAGCGGCATCGCCGCGTTCTTCACGCAGACGGGCGTGGGCACGCAGGTCGCCGAGGGCGGGCTGCCCCGCCGGTACGCGGCAGACGGGTCGATCGCGGTCGCGAGCCCCGTGAAGCCCGTGCAGACCTTCGAGTTCGCCGGCGCACCGCGCGAGTTCGTGCTCGAGGAGGCCATCACGACCGACTTCGCGCTCGTGCACGCGCTCAAGGGCGACCGGCACGGCAACCTCGTGTTCGACAAGTCGGCGCGCAACTTCTCGCCCCTCGCCGCGATGGCGGGGCGCATCTGCATCGCGCAGGTCGAGGAGCTCGTCGAGCCCGGCGAGCTCGACCCCGACACCGTGCACCTGCCCGGCGTCTACGTCGACCGGGTGCTCGTCGTGGGCCCCGACATCGAGAAGCGCATCGAACGCCGCACCGTGCGAGAGGGGAACTGACATGGCACTGACCAGACTCGAGATGGCGGCCCGTGCCGCCCGCGAACTCGCCGACGGCTCCTACGTGAACCTCGGCATCGGCCTGCCGACGCTCGTGCCCAACTACGTGCCCGACGGCGTGACCGTCGTGCTGCAGTCGGAGAACGGCATCCTCGGCGTCGGACCGTACCCGGCCGAGGCCGACGTCGACCCCGACCTCATCAACGCCGGCAAGGAGACCGTCACGGTGCTGCCCGGCGCATCGTACTTCGACTCGGCGCTGAGCTTCGGCATGATCCGCGGCGGCAAGATCGATGCGGCCATCCTCGGCGCCATGCAGGTCTCGGCCTCCGGCGACCTCGCCAACTGGATGATCCCCGGCAAGATGGTCAAGGGCCCCGGCGGCGCCATGGACCTCGTGCACGGCGCCCGCCGCAAGATCGTGCTCATGGAGCACGTCGCCAAAGACGGCTCGCCCAAGATCGTGAACGACTGCTCCCTGCCGCTCACCGGCAAGGGCGTCGTCGATCGCATCATCACCGATCTCGCCGTCATCGACGTGACGCCCGACGGGCTCGTGCTCGTCGAGTGCGCGCCCGGAGTCACGGTCGACGAGGTCGTCGCGGCCACCGAGCCTCCGCTCGACATCTCGTCGGTGGGGTAGGCGGCATGGTCGAGACGCTCCTCCCGGGCATCCGCGCGCGCTCGGCGGTCACGCCGCGCCTGCGCGCCAACGTGCTCGAACGCGAGGCGGATGCCGCATCCGCCGCCGGGCAGACGGTGCTGTTCGTGCACGGCAACGTGTCGTCGTCGCTGTTCTGGCAGCCGACGATGCTCGGCCTGCCCGGCGACATCCGTGCCCTCGCCGTCGACCTGCGCGGATTCGGCGACAGCCAGACGTTGCCGGTCGACGCCTCGCGCGGCGTGCGCGACTTCTCCGACGACGTGGCCTCGGTGATCGACGCCCTCGACCTCGGCGCCGTGCACCTCGTCGGCTGGAGCATGGGCGGCGGCGTGACCATGCAGCTCCTGCTCGACCGGCCGGGGCTTGTGGCGAGCCTCACGCTCGTCGCGCCCGTGTCGCCGTACGGGTTCGGCGGCACCGCGCTCGACGGGTCGCTCCTGGTGGCGGATGCCGCGGGCACGGGCGGCGGGGGAGCGAACCCCGACTTCGTGGCCCGCCTGGCCGCCGGCGACCGCGGCGATGAGCCGGGTTCGCCGCGCACGGTGTACCGCTCGAGCTACGTCGCCGCCGGATTCGTCTCGGAGCACGAGGACGTCTGGGTGGAGTCGATGCTCTCGACCGTCACCGGCGTCGACAACTACCCGGGCGACGCGTCGGCCTCCGAGAACTGGCCCGGGTTCGCCCCGGGCGGCCGCGGCGTGCTGAACACCATGGCGCCGACCGTCTTCGACACGACGGGCATCGTCGACCTCGAGGTCAGGCCGCCGATCCTCTGGATCCACGGCGCCCAGGACGCGATCGTCGGCGACGCCTCGTTCTTCGACCTCAACCAGCTCGGCGCCGCCGGCATCATCCCCGGCTGGCCGGGCGACGCGGTCGCCCCGCCGCAGCCCATGATCGCGCAGACGCGCGCCGTGCTCGACCGGTACGGCGCACGCGGCGGCGCGGTCACCGAGGTCGAGCTCGAGAACTGCGGCCACTCGCCGCATCTCGAGCACCCGGAGGCGTTCCGCGACGCGCTGGTGGCACTGGTGACCGCCGGCGTGTCCGCCTGAGTGATCGATCGCCCCGGCCCACCGCATCAGGGCTGGCCCGGTCGCTCGGGGTTCGCGCGGTGCACGATACTGTCAGGAACCCCGAAGCGGAGGACGATGAGCCATTTCCCGACGATTCGTCGCGCCCTTGCCAGCGCCGCGATCCTCGCACTCGCAACGACCCTGCTCGCGGGGTGCTCGGCTGCCGCCGAGCCGCCGACGGCGCTGTCGCCCGTCGTGTCCGAGGCGCCTGCGCCGACCCCGACCCCGACGCCGAGCCCGACGGAGACAACGGCTGCGGCGATCGTCCTGGCGCCCGATGCACTGCGGGTGCTCGCCGCAGACGACACGGTCATCACCTCCTTCGACTACTACGAAGACGACGCCGCATCGGTCGTGGTCGCGCTCGACGAGCTGATGGGCGAGTCCGCCGCCACCGAGGAGGTCCACGGCAGCCAGGAGACCCTCCCCGCGACGAGGCACACGTGGGGTTCGCTCACCTTGGTCGAATACCGATACGTCGACGGATGGGATCGCAGCAAACTCATGCCGACACGAGCCCCTTCGTTCAGCGTCGAACTCACCGGGAGCGACTCGAACGGCATCGAACTCGCGACGGCCGATGGCACGTCGGTCGGCCGATCATGGGCCGAGCTCCAGGCCGATCCCGCATTCCTCATCGCGGGGGAGTGCGCCCACGCCTACACCGAGTCGGTCGAGCGGGAGATCACCTGGTACGACGGATCGCTCCGTATGGAACGCATCGTGGTCGACCTCGTTCCGAGCGGCGACGCCGGCTCGCTGGCGATCGTCCGAGCTCCGGTCGTGGAGACCGGTTGCGTCTAGGCCGCCCGACATTCACGCCTCGAAAGGGATGCTGCTCACGACGGCTCATGATGGCGCCCTATGGCGAAGCCGACGGATGCGCCTGACGACCAGGACCGCCTGAGCGTCGGCTGAGGCCTCCGTTCGATGGAGGCACCGCGTACCTGAGCCGGAACTAGACTGGCACCGTGCCTGCTGTGAATCTCGGAATGCCGAAAGTCCCCGAAGTCCTGGCCCCGCGACGCAAGTCCCGCCAGATCAAGGTGGGCAAGGTGCTCGTCGGCGGCGACGCCCAGGTGTCGGTGCAGTCGATGACGACCACGCCCACCACGAACATCAACGCGACCCTCCAGCAGATCGCCGAGCTCACGGCCTCCGGCTGCGACATCGTGCGCGTGGCCGTGCCGAGCCGCGACGACGCCGAGGCGCTGCCGATCATCGCCAAGAAGAGCCAGATCCCGGTCATCGCCGACATCCACTTCCAGCCGAACTACGTGTTCCAGGCGATCGACGCGGGCTGCGCGGCGGTTCGCGTGAACCCGGGCAACATCCGCAAGTTCGACGACAAGGTGGGCGAGATCGCCGCGGCCGCGAAGGCCGCCGGCGTGAGCCTGCGCATCGGCGTGAACGCCGGCTCGCTCGACCCGCGCCTGCTCGAGAAGTACGGCAAGGCGACGCCCGAGGCGCTCGTCGAGTCGGCCGTCTGGGAGGCGTCGCTCTTCGAGGAGCACGACTTCCACGACTTCAAGATCTCGGTCAAGCACAACGACCCGATCGTCATGGTGAAGGCCTACCGGCTGCTCGCCGAGCGCGGCGACTGGCCCCTGCACCTCGGCGTGACCGAGGCCGGCCCCGAGTTCCAGGGCACCATCAAGAGCGCGACGGCGTTCGGCATCCTCCTCGGCGAGGGCATCGGCGACACGATCCGCGTCTCGCTCTCGGCGCCGCCCGCGCAGGAGGTGAAGGTCGGCCTGCAGATCCTGCAGTCGCTGAACCTGCGCGAGCGCAAGCTCGAGATCGTCTCGTGCCCGTCGTGCGGCCGCGCGCAGGTCGACGTCTACAAGCTCGCGAACGACGTGACCGACGGACTCGAGGGCATGACCGTGCCGCTCCGCGTCGCCGTCATGGGCTGCGTCGTCAACGGACCGGGCGAGGCCCGCGAGGCCGACCTCGGCGTGGCATCCGGCAACGGCAAGGGGCAGATCTTCGTCAAGGGCGAGGTCATCAAGACCGTGCCCGAGTCCGAGATCGTCGCGACGCTCATCGAAGAGGCGAACCGCATCGCCGACGAGATGGGTGCGGATGCCCCGGTCGGCAGCCCGCAGGTCCTGACTCCGTAGTCCAGGGCGCCCGCGAGCGGGTCCGCGACCGGCTGCGCGGTCGGCCGTTCGGCGTGCGGACAGTCGTGTCCGAACCGTGATCCGCACGGCGAAGAACGCACGACTCGGAGCACTACCGTTATCGACGTGTCTCGACTCCCGAAGGTCGCCGTGACGGCCCTTGTCGCCCTGTCCACCGTCGTGCTGCTGAGCGGCTGCGTCGCTGCCGAAGCTGCGCCGGCGCCGGCGCCCGCATCGACGCCGTCGGCTTCGCCGTCTCCCGAGCCCACGACCCCCGCCGTCCTGCCGAAGCCGGTGGCCGCGTTCGGCGGCGACTGCGCGGCCGTGTTCGGCGATGCAGGCGGCGCGACGCTCACGGTGGGTGCGACCGCGCTCCCGATCGAGCCCGCCGCCCTGACTGGCCCGGCACGCACCATCTCGGTGATCGGCGGCTTCCGCTGTTCTGGAAGGGATGTCGGGAGTGGTGACTCGATCGGCGCCACCGTCGTTCCCGCCGCGGCCATCGCCGATCGGGCACCCGCTCAGCCGATCACGTGTTCGGAGTCCGACTCCGGCTCCGGCATGCAGCGCGAGTGCTGGGCCACCGTCGTCGTCGGCGGATACGCGATGTCCGCTCGGGCGAACGCCGGCCCCGGCTCGTCATTCGATCTCGAGGCGGCGATCGACACGCTGTCGGTGCGGCTGTCCGCTGCGGCAGAGCGCGAGGCGCCCGTTGCGATCGCCTCGCCGGCGGGAATGTGGGCGCACCGAACGGATTGCGAACCGATCGCCGACGCCGCAGCCGCCGTCCTCGGCGATGCGGTGACCGGCCGAGCCGACCGTACGACCAGTGCAGGTCCCGGCATGGACGTCGACTTCGCGGCGTACGACGCGGGCGGGTGGGGCACGTGCATCCTCAGCTCCGAAACCGGCGATCCCACGAAGGACCTCGCGGTGCTGTACTTGCCCGGCGCCGGGTGGGCCCTCGAGGAATCGTTGAGCGACGGATCGGCGACGCCGACCGAGGTCGACGGCGCCGTGCTCGCCGGCATCGTGAACGCCGAGTCGGGCGACCAGGCCGGCCGCGGCATCGCCGTGACCGACGGCGTCAACCTGTTGTTCGTCACCACTCGCGACCTGAACGCCCTGGCGCCGACCGAAGCGGTCGCCGCGGCGATCCTCGCCGCTTCCTGAGCCGGGGCATCGCAGGTGGCTCTAGAGGCCCGCGGCACTCCGGTGCCGCGGGCCCGCCCGCGTCAGTCGGGCTCGTCGCGACCAAGCACGCGAGAGAGGTGCCGCAGGGGCGCCTCGCCCCACTCGACGACCTCGTCGTCGGTCGCGTCCTCGAGGCAGTCCCACCAGGTCGTCGCCCGATTCACGGCCTGCGTGGCCTCGGCCGCCGCGGTGAGCTCCGTCCACTCGTCGACGTCGAGCGGCGCGATGTCGGACCAGGCCCTACGGGCCGCGTCGAGCATGGGCGCGGCGTCGAGCGAGCCGTACTCCATGACTGCCGCGGGAATGAGCAGCGCTTCGACGGGGTGCGCCCACTGGGCATCGCCGAAGTCGAACACGCGCAGGTTGCCGTGCTCGCCGGCGGCCGCGGCGAAGACGTTGCCGGGGTGCAGGTCGCCGTGCTGCAACGTCGCGGGCAGGCCGCTTGCGAGCAGGATCCCGGTGGCATCAGCGACGTGCGGCCAGGCGGCCTCGAGCGCGGCGGCGGTCTCGGCGTCGGGCGCCGACGGATGGCCTGTCGGCAGTCCGAGCACCCGTGCGAGCATGAGCTCGAAACGGTCGGGCACGGTCGCGGGCGAGCAGTCGGGCACGCCGAGCGCCGTGATCTCGGGACCGAGGCCGACGAGGGCGTCCTGCATGCGCGTCCACTCCGCGGTCACGGCGAACCAGTCGTCCGCGGTCGGACCCGCATCGCCGCGCACCTCGCGCAGCGTCGAACCGTGGTCGGCGGTGAGCATCCACCCGCGCCCGGCGTCGACGGCGACGGGCGCGGCGACCGATTCGGGCAGCGCGTCGGCGAGCAGCGCCTGCAACGCGGGCTCGAACGACTGCGCGGGGCACGTCGCCTTGAACCAGTAGCGGGTCGGTCCGGCGGGCGATTCGGCCGAGACCACGAGTTGCGTCGACCAGGGGCGCACCCGCGTCTGGTCGACGCGCGTCACCTGCCTGCCGAGCGGTTCGAGGACGTTCGAGATCCACTCACGCGCCTCGGCGCGCCACGGCTCCGATGCGACCTCGACGGAGAACGGCGTTCGGCGCTGATCCATGGCAGCACGATAGGGCAGATCCGCGGTGCCGTCAGCGAGGGTTGACGAGGGAGTGCAGGCGAGGCGAATCCGGTGCCAGCGCGTACGCGACCGCGACGGCCGATCGAATGGCGCTCTCATGGGAGTCCACGTCGTGCATGTACAGCCCGGCGAGCCAGAGGCCCTGCTGCCCGTTGAGTCCCTTCAGCGTCGACTGCGCGTCGAAGTACTCGGGCGTAATGCAGCCGTGCTCGTAGGTGGCGAGCGCGTACAGCGGCTCGGGCAGGTCGTCGTCGTGCGTGATCCAGCTCTTGAACACGGGTGCACCGTGCCGCGGGTTCCAGACGGTCAATGAACTGTGGGTGCCGTCCCACCTGGCGTTCACGACCGACCAGGATGCCTCGTCGCGCGGCATGAGCCTGCGGTCGCCGTGGATCGCGATGCGCGTGTCGAAGGTGCGGAACCGACCGAGCTGCTCGCGCAGGCGCTCGAGCCCGGGAATGCCGGAGACGAGTTCACCGGCCTGCCGCGCGTTGCAGGCGAGGACGACCCGGTCGAACTCCGCACGCACGCCGTCGGACGTCTCGACGAGGAACGACTCGCCCGCTCGTGAGAGACGCGTGATCGCGGCATCCGTTCGCACCTGCGTGCGTTCGAGCGACGAGGCGAGCGCATCGACGTAGACCTTCAGCCCGCCCGGGATCTCGCTCTGCACCGGTGCCCGGAGCCCGCTGTCGGCGTTGACGCCGAGGTAGTAGAGGGCGTTGCAGGCGGCGAACCCGAGGAACTCCTCGCGATCGACGCACCAGAACGAGAGCAGCAGGGGCACGAGGAACTCGTCGGCGAACGACTTGGGCAGCTCGGCCTGTTCGAGGTATTCGGCGACGGTGACCGTCGTGTCGCGTCGCGCGAGGAACGGCGGGATCGCGTTGAGGAACCTCCGGAACCGCAGGAGCGTGTCGAGCGAGGCAGGGGCGAGCGATGGCCAGGCGACCTGCCGCCCTCGGGTCGGTGGCATGGCGAGTGCGCGACCCGACCGCGTGTCGGAGACCGTGATGGTCGCCGGATAGGTGTCGCGCACGACGCCGAGCGCGTCGAGCAGGCGGTTGAACGTCGCGTAGGCGGGCCCGGGGGAGAAGAACTGGAAGCCCGCGTCGACGTCGATCGGCCGGCCGTCGATCTCGATCGTGCGGGTGTCGGCGTGGCCGCCGAGCCGGTCGTCGCGTTCGAAGAGCGTGACGTCGTGCTCGCGGTCGAGCAGCCACGCGGTCGTAAGGCCCGCGGCGCCGCCGCCCACGACGGCCACTCTCATCTGACGTTCCGCTCGTCGGCTTGCTGCACGCGCTCACCATAGCGGGGTCCGGAGACGGCGCGGGCAGGCGCCGAGATACGCGTGTGGTTGACAGCGATGCGTTAACGATATATCGTTGACGCATCACAGAACTTCTGTGAGTCATCTTCCAAACGAACGAAAGGATGTGTGCGCATGACTCGCGAACACTTCATCGAAGCAGATCACCGGGGCTTCGGCCGTCGACACGACCGGATGTCCCACCACGACCACCAGCGCGGCGAGGGCCGCTTCCACCACGACCCCGGCTTCGGTCGCCCGCACCACGGGCCCGGCGCCTGGGGCGACCCCGGGTTCCCCGGCGGCCCGGGCTTCGGCCCCGGCTTCGGCGGCCGCGGCGGCCGACGCCGCTCCAAGGGCGACGTGCGCGCGGCGATCCTCTCGCTGCTCGCCGAGAGCCCGAGCAACGGCTACGCCATCATCAAGGCCGTCTCCGAGAAGACCGAGGGCGCCTGGCGCCCGAGCCCCGGCTCGGTCTACCCGACGTTGCAGCAGCTCGTCGACGAAGACCTCATCGTCGCCGTCGGCGAGGGTCGCAAGACCGAGTTCCAGCTCACCGACGAGGGCCGCGCCTACATCGCCGAGCACGAGGACGAGATCGCAGGAGCCTGGGCGTCCGTGCCCAAGCCGAGCGAGTCCTCGACCGAGCTCTTCCAGGCGCTCGGCAAGCTCATGGGCGTCGCGGGCCAGTTCCGCCATGGCGCGACCGACGAGCAGCGTGCGGCCGCAGCCGCGAAGATCGACGAGGCGCGCAAGGCGCTGTACCTGATCCTCGCGGAGTGATCCCGGCGCCGTCGCGGCTCCACCACGTCGAGGGCATCGGCCCGTCCCGAGGGCGGGCCGATGCCCTTCGGCGTGCCGGGCGGGCCTCGGCCGGAACACGGTTTCGATCGCGGCATCCGACGCTCACTAGAATCGTCGGGTGCCCACACGCCTCACCAACTACTTCCTCCGCACGCTCCGCGAAGACCCCTCAGACGCCGAGGTGGCCAGCCACCGCCTGCTCGTGCGCGCGGGGTACATCCGCCGACAGGCCCCCGGCGTGTTCGCCTGGCTGCCGCTCGGCCTGCGCGTCAAGGCCAAGATCGAGTCGATCATCCGCGACGAGATGACGAACGCGGGCGCGCACGAGGTGCACTTCCCGGCGCTGCTGCCCCGCGAGCCCTACGAGGCGACCGGTCGCTGGACCGAGTACGGCGACGGCCTCTTCCGCCTCCAGGACCGCAAGGGCGCCGACTACCTGCTCGCGCCCACGCACGAAGAGGTCTTCACCCTCCTCGTGAAGGACCTCTACAACTCCTACAAAGACCTTCCGCTGTCGATCTACCAGATCCAGGACAAGTACCGCGACGAGGCCCGCCCCCGTGCCGGCCTCCTGCGCGGGCGCGAGTTCACCATGAAGGACGCCTACTCGTTCGACATCTCCGACGAGGGCCTCGACGCGAGCTACCAGGCGCAGCGCGACGCCTACGAGCGCATCTTCACGCGCCTCGGTCTCGAGTACGTCATCGTCAAGGCGGATGCCGGTGCCATGGGCGGCTCGAAGAGCGAGGAGTTCCTGCACCCGACGCCCGTCGGCGAGGACACGTTCGTGCGTTCGGCAGGCGGCTACGCCGCGAACGTCGAGGCGTTCACGACCGTCGTCCCCGAGCCCACCCCGATCGAGGGGCTGCCCGAGGCCGAGGTGTTCGACTCCCCGAACACGCCGACGATCGCGACCCTCGTCGACCTCGCGAACGCGAACCACCCCCGCCCCGACGGACGCGAGTGGACCGCCGCCGACACGCTGAAGAACGTCGTGCTCGCGCTCACCCAGCTCGACGGCACGCGCGAGATCGTGGTCGTCGGCCTGCCCGGCGACCGCGACGTCGAGATGAAGCGCGTCGAGGTCGCGTTCGCACCCGCCGTGGTCGAGCCCGCGACCGAGGCCGACTTCGCCAAGAACCCGGGGCTCGTCAAGGGGTACATCGGACCCTGGTCGCCCGAGGGCGCCGTGCTCGGCGAGACGTCGGCCACCGGCATCCGCTTCCTCGTCGACCCCCGCGTCGTCGACGGCACCGAGTGGATCACGGGCGCCAACATCGACCAGAAGCACGTCTTCGGTCTCGTCGCAGGGCGCGACTTCGTCGCCGACGGCACCGTCGAGGCGTCGAACGTGCGCGCCGGCGACCCCGCCCCCGACGGCTCCGGTCCGGTCGAACTCGCCCGCGGCATGGAGATCGGACACGTCTTCCAGCTCGGCCGCAAGTACGCCGAGGTGCTCGGCCTCAAGGTGCTCGACGAGAACGGCAAGCTCGCGACCGTGACCATGGGCTCTTACGGCATCGGCGTCACGCGCATCCTCGCGATCATCGCCGAGGGCAACAACGACGAGAAGGGCCTCGTGTGGCCCGAGTCGATCGCGCCGTTCGACGTGCACGTCGTCGCGACCGGCCGCGACGCGGTCGCCTTCGAGCTCGCCGAGCAGCTGGCCGGCGAACTCGAGCGAGCCCGCCTCGACGTGCTCTACGACGACCGCCCCAAGGTCTCGCCCGGCGTGAAGTTCGGCGACGCCGAGCTCATCGGCGTGCCGCGCATCCTCGTCGTGGGCCGCGGTGCGGCCGACGGCGAGGTCGAGCTCTGGAACCGCCGCACCGGCGAGCGTCAGACGCTCTCGGCCGCCGACGCGGTCGCGCAGCTCACCGCGTAGCGACCCGACCGCTCGCACATGCACGGCTTCCGCCGTGCATGTGCGAGGCTGGCGGCATGAGCGAGACGATGCCCGGCATCGAACCGGAGTCGCTTCCGTCGCAGCAGGCGGAGATGATCGAGCAGCTCGCGCGGCAGGCATCCGCGCCGGGACGCAACCGTGCGTTGATCGCACGGATCCTCGCCGCAGGCGTGCAGCTGGGGCTCGACGACGCCGACCGGCTCGATCTGAAGATCACCGCGGCGGCGCTCGAGGAGATGCGCCACGCGTTCCGCCTCTTCGCGCCGTACGACGACGTGCCGAAGGTGACCGTGTTCGGTTCGGCGCGCACCAAGCCCGACGACCCCGGCTACCGACAGGCGCACCGGGTCGCCGCGGCGCTCGCGCGCGACGGTTGGATGGTCGTCACCGGGGCCGGACCCGGGATCATGGAGGCCGCCGGATCCGGCGCCGGCCCCGAGCAGTCGCTCGGCGTCTCGATCAGGCTCCCGTTCGAGGAGGCCCCCGACCCGGGGCTCGCCGAACCGAACCGGGTCACGATGAAGTACTTCTTCACCCGGAAGCTGATGCTGGTGAAGGAGTCGAAGGGGTTCGTCTGCCTGCCCGGCGGGTTCGGCACGCTCGACGAGGCCTTCGAGCTGTTGACGCTCCAGCAGACCGGCAAGGCCGAGCCCGTGCCGATCGTGCTGCTCGACGCGCCCGGCGGCGGCTACTGGCGAGCACTCGCCGAGTTCGTGCGAGCCGAGCTCGGCGGCGGCGGCTTCATCGCGCCCGATGACCTCGACCGCGTGCTCGTCACCGATTCGGCCGACGCCGCCGTCGCCGAGATCACCGGGTTCTGGCGCAACTACGACTCGCTGCGCTGGGTCGGCGATCGGCTCGTTCTGCGCCTGAACGCCGAGCCGAGCGACGTCGAGGTCGAGTCGTTGAACGCCGGCTTCGGCTGGCTCGCCGCCTCGGGAGGCATCGAGCGCAGCGGACCCCTGGGCCCGGAGCGCTCGGACCACGATGCGCTCGCCAAGCCCAGGCTCGTGCTCCGCCTCGACCCGCACCGGGTCGGCGACCTGCACCGGCTGATCCGGGCGATCAACGGGCTGTCGTCCGCGCCCGGCGCAGCCACGCCGCCGAGCGTCTAGTCGTCCTCGATCAGACCTTGGCGTAGCGTGTCCGTGCGAAGCAGTAGACGCCGTAGACGATGAGCCCGGCGCCGACGAGCCAGAGGATCACCTGACCGAAGGGGAGCGCGGCCAGACTCTTCAGGGCGGCATCGAGACCGCCCGCCTTCTCGGGATCGTGCGTGAACGCGGCGACGACGAACAGCACGCCGACCACGCCGAGCACGATGCCCTTGGCCACGTACCCGACGATGCCGAGCGTGCGGATGCCGCGGCCGACCGCCCCCGCCGGGAGAGACAGGTGCTTCTCGAAGGTCCTGCGCACCCCGCTCACGACGAAGCCGACGCCGATGCCGATGACCACGAGGCCGACGAGCACGAGCAGGAACACACCGCCGGGCGTGGCGAGCAGCGTGGCGCTCAGCGAAGTCGACGACTCCGAGGAGTCGGAGCTGCCGCCGAGGGCGTAGACGAGACCGGTGGCGCCCGTCGCGAAGTAGGCCAGCGCCGTGCCGACGTCCTTGACGCGCTTGCCCCACTTCTTCTTCGCGTCGGGTTCCTGCTCGAGGAAGGCCTCGGCCACCTGCCAGACGCCGAGTGCGAAGAGGCCGAGCACGATGATCCAGAGCACGACCACACCGAACGGAACGCGGGAGATCTGCGCCATGGCGCCGCTCTGGTCGGCCTCGCCGTCGCCGGCGCCGATCGCCACCGAGACGGCGATCGCGCCGATCACGATGTGCACGAGGCCGAGCACGGCGAAGCCGGATCGGGCCAGGATGCGGAAGGTGCGTGAGTGCTGGGCGGCGCTCGCGGTCGACTTCAGGGTGTCGGGGGTCATCGGCACAGCGTATCGACGGTGTCATCCTGATCGCGGCCCCTTGCGCGGCATCGCCGGTGGGGGTAACGGGCGCCGGAGCGGCCCCCTCGGATGCGGCGCTGCGACCCGGGTTCGCGCCGCCGACGCGCAAGAACGCGTCCCGCGGGGCCCCCGACATCCGCTAACCTAGAGAGTCGTCCGCACGTGGGGAGCGGCAACTGAGAGCTGAATAGAGGAGGCCGGCGATGGATATCGACCTCAGCGTGCTTCGCATGATGGAGCGCGAGAAGGAGATCCCGTTCGACGAACTGGTGCAGATCATCGAACAGGCCATTCTCATGGCCTATCTGAAGCACACGAACCCCGGCCAGCACGGCCACGCGAACCCCGATGGTGCGCGAGCCGAGCTTGATCGAAAGACCGGCCACGTGTCGGTGTACATTCCCGAACTCGACGAAGAGGGCAACGTCATCGGCGAGGCCGAAGACAGCCCGAGCGACTTCGGACGCATCGCGGCCTTCGCCGCCAAGCAGGTCATCAACCAGCGTCTGCGCGACCTGGCCGACGACGCCGTGCTCGGCGAGTTCCGCGGCCGCGAGGGCGACATCGTCGCCGGCGTGATCCAGCAGGGGCCCAACCCCCGCATGATCCACATCGACCTCGGCTCCGTCGAGGCGATCCTGCCCCCCGAGGAGCAGGTGCCCGGCGAGGAGTACCCGCACGGCCAGCGCATCCGCGTCTACGTCACGAGTGTCGCGAAGGGCGCCAAGGGCCCCTCGATCACCGTGTCGCGCACGCATCCGGCGCTCGTTCGCAAGCTCTTCGCCCTCGAGGTTCCCGAGATCGCGAACGGCGTCGTCGAGATCGTCTCGCTCGCCCGCGAGGCCGGTCACCGCACCAAGATCGCGGTGCGTGCGAACCAGCCCGGCATCAACGCCAAGGGCGCGGCCATCGGCGAGCTGGGTCAGCGCGTCCGCGCCGTCACGGCAGAGCTCGGCGCAGAGAAGATCGACATCGTCGACTACTCCGACGACCTCGCGACGTTCGTCGCGAGCGCGCTCTCGCCGGCGAAGGTCACGAGCGCATTCGTCATCGACGAGTCCACCCGGGCCGTCCGCGCACTCGTGCCCGACTACCAGCTTTCGCTCGCGATCGGCAAGGAGGGGCAGAACGCCCGCCTCGCCGCCAAGCTCACGGGCGCGAAGATCGACATCCAGCCCGACTCGGTCCTCGAGTCGAACTGAGCCGGCCGAGCCGAGCCGGTCGCACGGAGCCAGGTCCGGGCGTCGAAAGGCGCCCAGCCCCGGAGGTGTAGGATGGAACCCGTCAGAACGTGCATCGGATGCCGTTCGCGCGCTCCGCGATCCTCGCTTCTGAGGGTCGTCTCCCAAAACTCGCAAGTCGTGGCCGATGATTCGGCCGTGCTTCCGGGCAGGGGTGCGTGGCTGCATCCGACACTCGAGTGCTACCGCCTCGCCGTTCGGAAGCGCGCCTTCGGGCGTGCACTCCGCATTCGCGGCGAGGTGGACACCGGCAACGTAGAGAACAGGCTGAACACAAGTGATGACCAATGAGTAACAACTCATGAGCGGCTCGAAATGAGTCCCGTCCGCCATTGATGGTCTGCCCCTGTCCGGGGTCGGACCCGGAACAGGAGAGAAGTGGCTGCCAAACCACGCGTACACGAGATCGCATCCGAACTCGGCGTCGACAGCAAGATCGCCCTTGAGAAGCTCAAGGAGATGGGCGAGTACGTCAAGGGACCCTCGTCGTCCATCGAACCCCCCGTCGCGCGCCGCCTGAAGGCCGCGCTCGAAGCAGCAGGCGCTGCGGCCAAGGACGCCGCACCCGCCGCCGCTGCCCCCGCCGCACCGGCACGTCCGTCCGCGGCCAAGCCCGGTGCGAAGCCCGGCCCCAAGCCGGCGCCCAAGCCCGCAGCGGCACCCGAGGCCCCGGCCGAGGCTCCCGCAGCAGCAGCGCCCGCCGATGCACCCCTGACCGTGGCCGAGCGCCAGGTCCAGGCCGAAGAGCGCGCCGCGCAGGCCGCAGCCGAGAAGGCTGCAGCCGCAGACGCGCCCGAGGCCGCCGCGACCGAGTCGTCCGACGCCGTCAAGCCCGGTTCCGCGCCGAAGCCCGGTGGGGCGGCTCCGCGTCCCGGCGCGCCGCGTCCCGGTGCCCCGGCACCGCGCCCCGGCAACAACCCCTTCTCCAGCTCGCAGGGCATGGGGCAGAAGCCCGCGATCCCGCGTCCGGGCAACAACCCGTTCGCGAGCGCGCAGGGCATGGGCCAGCGGCCCAGCCCCGGCAACATCCCGCGCCCGCAGGCGCCCCGTCCGGGTTCGCCCCGTCCGGGTGCCCCGCGTCCGGCCGGTGCAGGCGGTCGCCCCGGCGGCGGCTTCCAGCGCCCCGGCGGCGCAGGCGCCGGTGCCGGTGCACGCCCGGGCGGCGGTGGCTTCCAGCGCCCCGGTGGCGGCGCTCCCGGTGCAGGCGGCGGCTTCGCGCCCCGTCCCGCAGGCGGTGGCGGCGGCCGTGGCCGTGGCCCCGGCGGTGGCACGGCAGGTGCCTTCGGTCGCGGTGGCGGCAAGAGCAAGGCTCGCAAGTCGAAGCGCACGAAGCGTCAGGAATTCGAGATGCGGGAGGCCCCGTCGCTCGGCGGCGTGAGCGTTCCCCGCGGCGACGGCAACACCGTCATCCGCCTGCGTCGCGGCTCCTCGATCTCGGACTTCGCCGACAAGATCGACGCGAACCCCGGTTCGCTCGTGACCGTGCTGTTCCACCTCGGTGAGATGGCCACGGCGACCGAGTCGCTCGACGAGGCCACCTTCGAGGTGCTCGGCGCCGAGCTCGGCTACAAGATCCAGGTCGTCTCGCCCGAAGACGAGGACAAGGAGCTCCTCGAGGGCTTCGACATCGACCTCGATGCCGAGCTCGAAGACGAGGGCGACGACGTGCTCGAGCAGCGTCCGCCGGTCGTGACCGTCATGGGTCACGTCGACCACGGTAAGACGCGACTCCTCGACGCGATCCGCAACGCCAACGTCGTCGCAGGCGAGGCCGGCGGCATCACGCAGCACATCGGTGCGTACCAGGTGCACACCGAGCACGAGGGCATCGAGCGCGCGATCACCTTCATCGACACCCCGGGCCACGAGGCGTTCACCGCCATGCGCGCCCGTGGTGCGCAGGTCACCGACATCGCGATCCTCGTGGTCGCGGCCGACGACGGCATCATGCCCCAGACGATCGAGGCGTTGAACCACGCGCAGTCGGCCAACGTGCCGATCGTGGTCGCGGTCAACAAGATCGACAAGGACGACGCCAACCCGGCCAAGGTGCGCCAGCAGCTCACCGAGTTCGGCCTCGTGGCCGAGGAGTACGGCGGAGACGTCATGTTCGTCGACGTGTCGGCTCGCAACAATATCGGCATCCAGGACCTGCTCGACGCAGTGCTCCTCACCGCCGATGCCGGCCTCGACCTGCGCGCGAACCCGAACAAGGACGCACGCGGTGTCGCGATCGAAGCGAAGCTCGACAAGGGCCGCGGCGCCGTCGCGACCGTGCTCATCCAGTCCGGAACGCTGCGCGTCGGCGACGCGATCGTCGCGGGCACGGCCTACGGCCGCGTCCGTGCGATGACCGACGAGAACGGCGACGCCGTGCTCGCGGCGACGCCGTCGCGTCCCGTCCAGGTGCAGGGCCTCTCGAGCGTCCCGCGCGCCGGCGACACCTTCCTCGTCACCGAGGAGGACCGCACCGCGCGTCAGATCGCCGAGAAGCGCGAAGCCGCAGAGCGCAACGCCCAGCTGGCCAAGGCCCGCAAGCGCATCTCGCTCGAGGACTTCACCCGTGCACTCGAAGAGGGCAAGGTCGAGTCGCTCAACCTCATCATCAAGGGTGACGTCTCGGGTGCCGTCGAGGCGCTCGAGGAGTCGCTCCTCAAGATCGAGGTCGACGACTCGGTGCAGCTGCGCATCCTCCACCGCGGTGTGGGTGCCATCACCGAGAGCGATGTCAACCTCGCGACGATCGACAACGCGATCATCGTGGGCTTCAACGTGCGTCCCGACACGAAGGCGCGCGAGCGCGCCGCTCGCGAGGGCGTCGACATCCGCTTCTACTCGGTCATCTACAACGCGATCGACGAGATCGAGGACTCGCTCAAGGGCATGCTCAAGCCCGAGTTCGAAGAGGTCCAGTCGGGTGTCGCCGAGATCCGCGAGGTGTTCCGCTCCTCGAAGTTCGGCAACATCGCCGGTGTCATCGTGCGGTCGGGAACGATCACGCGAAACGCCAAGGCACGCGTCATCCGCGATGGCGTCGTCGTCGGCGACAACCTCGCGATCGAATCGCTGCGTCGTTTCAAGGACGACGTCACCGAGGTTCGCACGGACTACGAAGCCGGTATCGGCCTCGGCAAGTTCAACGACATCCAGGTGGGCGACGAGATCGAGACCACCGAGATGCGCGAGAAGCCTCGCGCATAGTCGAGGCGGCCGGGGTGGCGAGAGCCACCCCCGCCACACATCGGAAGGAGACAGTTCAGGGCTGATCCCGCCCGCGCCCCCCACAAGGCGGGCCGCACCAAGGA
>NZ_WBIN01000018.1 GCF_009749385.1 Agromyces allii
CCCGCGGTCGTCGCCTGTCGCGATGCGCTCGCCCGTGCGGCGGCCGCGACCGCGACGCCCGCGGGCGACGGGCTGCCGTAGCCGGCGACCGCGGGCCCACGGGCCGACGGGCCGACGGCGTCGCGACCCGATCGTCGCGGCCCGATCGTCGCGGCTGGTCAGCGGGTCAGCGGGCTCGCCTCGCGGCCGAGTTCTGCCGCCGAGACGGCGGTCAGACGCGGGCGCCAGCAGCGCACCGCAGCCCGGTACCTGCGGAAATCGTCGCCGAAGCGCGCCTCGAGATCCGCCTCCTCGAGCGGCCGGATCGCGAAGTTCCACAGCAGCGAACCGGCGATCGCGTACGCGACGACGAGCCACGACCCGAGCACGAGGCCGACCGCGGCACCCTGCACGATGCCCGCGAGCGCCATCGGATTGCGCACGTGGCGGTACGGCCCGGCGATGACGAGCCGGTTCGGCATCGCCGCGGGAAGGGGCGTGCCGTCGCCCCGCGTCGACATCGTGGCCGCCGCCCAGATGCCGAGGGCGCTCGCGAGCACGAACACGACCACGCCGACGGGCCGGGCCGCATCGACCAGCCACGGGACGGTCGCCGAGAGCCCCCACCGCTGTTCGAGCGCCGCGATCAGCACCGGGAACACCCAGAGGAACAGGCCCCAGAACACGACGATCTGCGCCGCGGTCGCCCAGACGTGCGCGGTCGGCGAGGTGCGCGTGCCAGCGGGCCGGAACGCGAACGGGCCGGCGATGATCCACTCGGTCGGCACGCGTCCGAGGAGCACCAGGCACAGGGCGACGGCCGACCCGCAGGAGGCCGCGATCATGAAGACCACGCCCCATCCGGCTTCGCCGGTGACCGTCGCATACCCCGCCAGCCCGATCGTGACGAGCATCGTCCAGACCGTGGCCACGACCGCTGCAGCTCGCACCCCGGACGCGGCGATCGCCGAGGCGACGACGAACAGCGGCACGTCGAGGATCGCCACGGCGACCGGATCGAGGCCGCCGAGCGTGGGCGAGATCCACACGGCGATCCACCATGCGGCGCCGGCGACCGCCTGCACCGCGAGGTACCGACGACCCCACTGCATGGCCGCCACATTACCGGCGAGCTCCAGCCCCCGAAGGCGGGGCGGTCGGGCCTCTGGCGCCGACGCTCCGAACCGGGCTACCCTGCGACCATGAATGCGCTTCGGGGGATCGCGATCACTGCAACCGCCATCACGGCCGTGCTCCTGCTCTCAGGATGCCTCGGCGAGGAGGGCGACGATCGGGGCGGCTCGGTCGACCCCGTCGGAACGTGGGGCGACACGTCCGACACGAGCGCGCCGTCGCTCGTGCTCGCCGACGGCGGCGGTCTCACCGGCACCGACGGCTGCAACCGGCTGACCGGCACCTGGACGGTCGACGAGTCCGACCATGTCGAGTTCCACGACGTCGCCTCGACGCGCATGGCGTGCGAAGGCGTCGACACGTGGCTCGAAGGGCTGAGCCAGGCGACCGTCGCGGACGACACGATGACCGTGCTCGACCAGGACGGGTCCGAGATCGGCACGCTTGAGCGCGCCGACTGACGCACCGGCGAAGCGGCCGGCCGATCAGCCGGCTGTCGGGTCAGCCTGCTCGTGCATCCAGGGCGTGTAGCTGACGCCGACGAGCAGCCCCTCGGGGCTCATCAGGCGCGAGGTCGTCTGCCCCCACGGTTCGTCGTGCGCACCGACGAGGATCTCGTGCCCTGCTGCGCGCAATTCTTCGACCGCGTCGGCCACGGCTGCGGGCGAGACGACGTCGAACTCGATCCAGGCCTGCGGGCGGGGACGATCACCGGGCCACTCGGTCGTGCCGAAGGTCGCCTCGGCGGCCTGGCTCAGCGGCCAGATGGCGAAGGCCTTGGCGCCCGCGACGTCTTCGGTGTGGAAGTACCCGGGCGCGTTCTCGTGGAAGGGGATGCCGAGGGCTCCGGCCCAGAAGTCGTGCGATGCCGAGTCGGCCGTGCCGATCGGGCCGAACCCGGCGATGAAGGCGATGTCCATGGGCCCATGCAACGCCTGCCCACCGACATCCGCCATCTCAGGCCGCGTCGGGGGCTGCGGCCGCGAAGCGCGACGCCTGCTCGGCGAGGAACGCGTGCACCTCTGGCGGCCCCTCGACACGGTACTCGACGCCGCGCGGCATCCACATCAGGGCCATGACGAGGTTCTCGACGAGGTCGGCCTCGATCGGCCAGGCGCAGTGCTCGGCGTCGATCGCGACGACATCGCGGCCCCACCAGCCGAGGTGCGCGACGAGCGCCTCGCGCGGGACCGCCGCCACGACCCGCATCGACACGGTGCGCTCGCGCCACCGCAGCGCCTTCTCGACGCGCGAGCGCGCCTCCTCGTCGGTCATCGGCCGGGGCTCGAAGTTCACCCGGGTCTGGAACGGATCGCTCATGCGGTCGAGGCGGAACGTGCGCCAGTCGTCGCGGTCGCGGTCGAACGCGAGCAGGTACCAGCGGCGGGCGACGGGCACGAGCCGGTGCGGCTCGACCACGCGGGCGGACGCCTCGCCCGCGGCATCCGTGTACCGGAACCGCAGCCGTTCGGAGTCGCGGCAGGCGAGGGCCAGCAGGCCGAGCAGCTCGGAGTCGACCTCGGGTGCCGGAGCGCCGGCGCCGCCCGCACCACCGCCCGAGCCGCCCGACCCGCCCGATCGCCCGCCGCCGACGCCAGGGCCGATGGACGCGTGCGACTGCAACGCCTCGATGCGGCGACGCAGGGTCGCGGGCAGCACCTGCTCGATCTTCGCGAGCGCACTGAGCGTCGTGTGCTCGGCGCCGCGCAGCCCGGCGGTCGCCTGCGAACGGAGGCCGACGGCGATCGCGACGCCCTCGTCGTCGGTGAGCAGCAGTGGAGGCAGCCCGGTGCCGGCCTCGAGACGGTAGCCGCCGGCGCTCCCCCGCAGCGACTCGATGCCGTAGCCGAGCTCTCGCAGCCGCTCGACGTCGCGGCGCAGCGTGCGGTCGCTGACGTCGAGCCGGTCGACCAGTTCGCGGGCGGTCCAGTGCCGGTGGCTCTGCAGCAGCGAGAGCAGTTCGAGGGTTCTGGAGGTGGTTGCGGCCATACCTGAATTCTCTCGTGAAACCGGACAGAAGTTGTCCGCATTGCCGAGGAGAGTGCAGGTATGACGAACCAGCCGAACACCTCGAACCAGATGATCACCGCACGAGGCCTGACGAAGACGTTCCGCGCCAAGGGGCAGACCGTCGAGGCCGTCCGCCCCCTCGACCTCTCGGTCGGCGAGGGCGAGCTCGTCGCATTCCTCGGCCCGAACGGCGCCGGCAAGTCGACGACGCTCCGCATGCTCACGACCCTGCTGCCGCCGACCGCGGGCGAGGCGATCGTCGCCGGCTGCGACATCCGATCGGATGCCGCGGGCGTGCGACGTCGCATCGGCTACGTCGGCCAGGGCAACTCGGGCGGCCACACCCAGCGGGTGCGCGACGAACTGCTCGCGCAGGGCGCGTTCTACGGCATGGGCCGCCGCGAGACCAGAGCGCGGGCCGCCGAGCTCATCGAGTCGCTCGAGCTCGAGCAGGTCGCGACGCGCACCGTGCAGGCGCTCTCGGGCGGCCAGAAGCGCCGGCTCGACATCGCGCTCGGGCTCATCCACCGCCCCGAGCTCCTGTTCCTCGACGAGCCCTCGACCGGCCTCGACCCGCACAGCCGGGCGAACCTCTGGCAGCACATCGTCGAGCTCCGGCGCGCGACCGGCACGACGATCTTCCTGACCACGCACTACCTGGATGAGGCCGACCAGCTCGCCGAGCGCGTCATGGTCATGGACCACGGCACGGTCATCGCCGACGACACGGCCAACGCGCTCAAGGCCTCGCTCGCGGGCGACCGGGTCACCCTGTCGTTCGATTCGTCGACGGATGCCGCGGCAGCCGCCTCGCGCATCGGCGGCGCCGTCGTGGCGGGCGATCCGCACGTGGTCGCCGTCACGGCGCAGGGCGGCGACCGTGCGCTGCCGACGTGGATCCGCGAGCTCGGCGACGCCGGCCTCCGGGTCGTCGCCGCGACCCACCGGCAGCCCACGCTCGACGACGTGTTCCTCGCCCTCACGGGCCGGAGCCTCCGCGAGGAGGCCGCGCACGCCGGCCCCGCCGACGCCGATGCCGACCGCGCGGGCGAGCACGCGGCATCCGTCGCCGCCTGACCCCCCACCATCTCTGAAAGGACCGATCATGACCACCACCGACACCACCGCCCGCCCCACCGGGTTCGTGCGCGACACCGCCGCGGTGTACGTGCGCGAGACCCGCCCGCTCGTACGCGACCCGTTCAGCGTCATCTTCTCGCTCGTGCAGCCGCTCGTGTTCCTCGGCCTGTTCGGGCCGCTGCTGGTCGGCGCCTCGGGCGGCGACGTCGCGGGAACGCTGCAGTGGTTCGTGCCGGGCATCCTCGTGATGGTCGCGTTGTTCGGCACCGCGAGCACGGGCGCGAACCTCCTGTTCGAGATGCAGACCGGATCGCACGAGCGCACGCTCGTCGCCCCGCTCTCGCGCAGCGCGCTGCTCGTCGGCCGCGCGCTCAAGGAGGTCGTGCCGCTCGTGATCCAGGGCACGATCGTCGTGCTCGTCGCCGTGCCGTTCGGCTTCAGCATCGACGTTCCGGGGCTCATCGCGGGCCTCGGCGTGCTGGCGATCTTCGGCATCGGCTTCGGTGCCCTGAGCTACGCGCTCGCCCTCGCCTGCCGCAACCGCGACTGGATGTTCTGGATGGTGCACCAGACGCTGCTGTTCCCGCTCATGATCCTGTCGGGCATGCTGCTGCCCCTCGAGGACGGCCCGGCCTGGATGCAGGTCGCCGCCGCCGTGAACCCGCTGAGCTACCTCGTCGACGCCGAGCGCGCGCTGCTCGCCGGCGACTTCACCGATCCGAACGTGCTCGGCGGACTCATCGCGGCCGTCGCCACGTGCGCCATCGGCGTCTTCGTGGGCGTGCGGTCGATGCGCAAGGCCCGCTGACCGGCGGGTGCACTGCACCAGGGGCGAGCGGATGCGACATCCGCTCGCCCTCTGCATGTGCGGGCCGGCGTACGAGGGTCACGACCGCGCGGGCTCGGATTCGGGCTCGGTCTCGGGGGCGCGCTCGACTTCGGGCTCCGACTCGGCGGCGGGCGCGGGTGCGGGCGTGGCACCGGCCTGCGCCTCGCGCTCGCGCAGCGCACGGTCGACGGCCTCCTGCACGCGCGCGTCCTCGCGGACCTTGCGCTGCGCTCGGCGCCGACGTGCGAGCCGCGCCCAGACGACGATCGCCGCGACGAGGAGCAGCACGAGCACGAGCAGCGTCCAGGGCACGGCCGCGGTCGAGGCGGTCTCCTCGACCGTCTTCGGGGTGGGAGGAGCGGCATCGGCTGACGACGCAGGTGACGCGGGGTCGAGCGTCACGCCGGCCGTGAGCACGAACGCCGGCACGACCCCCTCGACCCGCACTTCGACGGGCCAGGTCTCGCCGGGCAGCAGCTCGGGAACGTCGGCGACGCCCGATGCGGACACCGGCAGCATGCCGAACGGACCGGTCAGCGCGACACCCTGCGTTGCAGCGAGCCGCGTGTTGCCCGCGTTGCGCACGGTGTACGACACGGTCGCCGCGCCCGTGCCGAACGGGTTCAGGGTTCCGGAGTAGTCGACGTGCAGGTCGTCGACCGCGAGCCCGGGCGCGAGTTCGCCGCCGACGCGCAGATGGATGCGGATGCCGAGTCGACGGTCGACGGTCAGTCCTTCGTCGGCCTCGGGCGTGGCCAGTGCGGTCAGGATGCCGCCGGCGTGGTCACCGGGGGTCGCGTTGTCGGGCACGGTGATGGTGAAGGGCACCTCGACCGCCTCGCCGGGCTGCACAGTCACCCGGTCGGCGGCGGGAACGGCCCAGGCGCCGAGTTCTCGGGGGCGCACGTCGCGGGTCGCGACATCCAGTTGCCCGTCGGAGGTCGTGAACGCGTCGGCGGCGTAGACGTCGAGCTCGACGGGCACGACGTCGTGGTTGGCGATGACGAGCGCGTCGTCGATCGTCTCGCCGGCCTCGACCTCGTACGCGTAGTTCTCGCGGCCGTCGCCCCACGTGGTGTCGGCGGTGCGCACGCCCCACGTGACCTCGGGGCCGTCGGCCTCCTCGGCAGCGGCGGGTGCGACGGATGCACCGACCACGAGGGCCGCCGTCAGGGCGGCGACGAACGCCGCGGCGAACGCGGGTCCGAGCAACGCAGGCCCGAGCAGCGCGGTGCGAGCCGCCCTTCGGGATCGGGGCGAGCGGATGTCGGTGGCGGGCGCGGTGCGCATGTGGTGCTCCTCGTCGTCGAGGGTGGAACGGAGGGTGGCCGGGGCGGGCGCCGCACACGCGCTCGCCCCGGCCGGGGAGGTTCGGGCCGGCCGGAGCCGGCCCGAACCCATCAGCCGAGCCCGATCAACCCAGTCCGGTGATCGTGAGGGTGGCTCGGTAGGTGCCGTCGGTGGCCGAGACCGGGATCCGCAGATCGAGGTCCGCGCCGAGCTTGGCTGATCCGCGCTCGTGACCGGCCGGCGCGCTGCCGAGGGCCGACGAGTGGGCGAGGCCGTTGCCGCTCACGAAGCCCGACTGCACGGCCGCGCCGGCGACGGCACCGCCGCCCGCTTCGACGATCTTCGGAGCCCAGCCGAGGTACTTGCCCCCGAACGAGCCGCCGGGCGAGTCGAAGTCGCCGACCTGCGCCGAGACCGACCAGGGCGTGGCGCCCCGGCGCGTGTCGGTGACGCGCACCGGGTTGATCGTGCCGGCTGCGGCGAAGTGGTCGCCGTTCTCGACGGCCGTGCCGAGGTCGACGATGTCGTTCGTGCCGTCGATGCTCCACACGAACTCGCCGGGCGCACCCTCTGGCACGGTCACCTGCAGGTTCTGCGCGTTCGGGTCGGTCGCGCTCTCGTAGACCGCGAGGAACTTCGAGACGCCGCCGCCGGCGCCCTGGGCGGCATCGCCCTGGTCGTTGACGATGTGCTTGATGCCGCCCGTGCCGTTGAGCTTGACGGAGACCGCCGACTCGACGCGCACACCCGGCCGCTGCGGCACCTGGACGCCGCTCTCGACGAAGATGTCCTGGCTCTGGTTGTACTGGTTGTCGAAGAACGAGTACACGCCGAGACCCTGTGCGAGGTGGTGCCGCACGTGGTCGCCGACCCGGTAGGCCGCGTATCCGAGGCGGTTGCCGTCCTTGTACGCGCCCTGGGTGGGTGCGTCGTACGGGATCTCGCTCTGGAAGAAGATCGTGCGTCCGCGTTCGCCGTTCCAGATGACCTGGTTCTTCTGGTAGTGCTCGACGAAGAGTCCGAGCGCCGTGACGTCGTCGCCGTTCACGACCACGCCGTGGTCGCCGACGTTCGAGGTCCAGCCGACGCCCTCGCCGTGGTCGGCGCGCCAGGCCCAGATGTGGTCGAGGAGCGTGTCGGGGCTGTTGACCTCGATGCTCGTCGTGGCCTTGCCGGCCCACGGACCGCCGACGCGGATGAACACGTCGCTGAGCGTGGTCGGGTCTGCGGGGTCCGACGTGCTCGCGCCGTCGGGTCCGACCTTCACGAGCACGTCGGAGAGCACCTCGCCGGCGTCGACCGTGAGGCCCGCGATCTTGACGCCGGCGACGTCGCCGACCTCGATCGCCGCATTGCCCGCGGTGGGCACGAGCGACGCATAGCCGAGCCCGAGCACGACGGTGCCGGCGCGGTCGACGTCGAGCGGCGCGTCGAGGTAGTAGACGCCCGGCGTGATGAGCAGGTGCTTGCCCGCGGCGAGCGCGGCGTTCAGCTGCGCGGCCGTCGCACCCTCGTGCGCGATGAAGAAGTCGCCGATCGGGATCGACTGGCCCGAGGCGGCACTCGTCGACCAGTCGACGCCGCTCGTGCTCTGCTTCGCCTTCGGCACGAACACCTTGTAGTCGGAGCCGTCGAGGTAGAGGAACGGCGCCTCACGGTTGATCGGCGTCTGCGCGACGTTCGTCTTGTTGCCGAGGCCGTTGCCCACGGGCTGCGCGAAGTCGGTGGCCGGGGCGCCGGAGACGCCCGAGAACACCATGTTCCAGACGCCGCCGTTCCAGGTGCCGACGCTCGAGTTGCGCGTGAACCACTGCTGCTGCGAGCCGCTCAGGACCTCACCGGAGACCTTCGAGTTCGCGAGGTAGCCACCGGAGGCGTACTCGCCGACGCGGCCCATGAGGGTGAGCTTGCCCTCGATGTTGATGCGGCGCAGCGGTGCGGCCTGCGAGACCGCGAAGCGCAGCTGGTGCGCGTCGGCGGTGCCGCTCGGGAACGGTCGGTTCGCATCCGCACCGATCGCACGCTGGATCGGGTTGAACGTGAGGTTCGACATCGAGCGCCAGAAGCGCGTGAGCGAGCCGGGCTGCTGGCAGTCCCACGGGTTGGCCTCGCACGCGCGCACGGGCTCGACGTGGATCGCGCCGTTGATGCGCACGTCCTCGGGTGAGGCGCCGAGGCCCGCGACGGCCTGGTAGTAGCCGAGCTCGGAGTTCACGATGCCGGTCGCGGTGGCGGGGTTGTTCTGGCCCGCGGCGGAGCCGTAGGTGCCGGGCTTGAAGAAGAACTGGTGCCGGTCGAGGCTGAACTCCTCCTCGGTCGACGCGGCCATGAGGGCCGCGCTGATCTGGTCGGCCGTCCAGGTGTCGTCGAAGATCGTCACGTTGGGCCCGAAGTCGGGCTCGGCGGCGTAGGCGGGCGCGGCTCCGAGCGCGCTGCCGGCGAGGGCCAGCGCGGCGATCGTCGCGCCGGCGCCGATGAGCCGGCCGGGGCGGGTGGGCGGATGGTCCGCCCTGTTGCGGTGCATCACAAGGTTCTCCTTTGAACGTCGGCCGGCGGCAGATCGCGCCGCCGTTGTACCGGGTCAGTGCGAGGTGGTGCACGGCCGACGCCTTCCTCGGCGCGGTCGCGACGTCAGCATATGGGAAGACTTACTGACTTGTCAGTAATTTCTTTTCCAGATGACGAAGCATCGCGTCGCATACGCTCATGGGATGCCACTCCCCCACCCCGAGCGCACCCGCCACGACCACGACGTCGTGATCGTCGGCGGCGGCCACAACGGCCTCACCGCGGCCGCCTACCTCGCCCGAGCCGGACGCCGCGTGCTGCTCCTCGAACGCGACGACCACCTGGGCGGCGCGGCCGTCTCGGCGCAGGCGTTCGACGGCGTCGACGCCCGCCTCTCGCGCTACTCGTACCTCGTGAGCCTGCTGCCGCAGCGCATCATCGACGACCTCGGGCTCGACATCCGGCTCGTGCGCCGGCGCTTCTCGTCGTACACGCCCGACCCCCGTGACCCGTCGCGCGGCCTGCTCGTCGACGCCGACGCCACGCCCGAGGCATCCGTCGCCGCGTTCGCGAAGGTCGATGCCGAGGCGGATGCCGCGGCCTGGGGTTCGTTCTACGCCGACACCGCGCGGCTGGCCGAACGCCTCTTCCCGACGCTCACCGAGCCGCTGCCGACGCGCGACGAGGCGCGCGCGCTCGTGGGCGACGACCGCGCCTGGTCGGAGTTCGTGGAGCGCCCCCTCGGCGAGGTCATCGACGCGCGCTTCGCCAGCGACCTCGTGCGCGGCGTCGTCGCGACTGACGGCCTGATCGGCACGTTCACCGAGCTCGACGACCCGTCGCTCGACGCCAACCGGTGCTTCCTGTACCACGTCATCGGTGGCGGAACCGGCGACTGGGACGTGCCCGTGGGCGGCATGGGCGCCGTCACGGGCGAGCTCGCACGGGCTGCCCGCGAGGCCGGCGCCGAGCTCGTGACGGGCGCCGAGGTGCTCTCGGTCGACCCATCCGGCCAGGTGGTCTACCTGCACGACGGCGGCGAGCACGTGGCGACGGCGACGACCGTGCTCTCGAACGTCGCCCCGGCGGTGCTCGACCGCCTGCTCGACACCGCGTCCGATGCCGCGGCCGCGTCCGAGCGGTTCGCCGAGGCCCTGGCCGACTCGGCGATCGCACCTGCGGTGCAGTCGCCGTTCGTGCCCGACCTGCGGGTCGGCCTGCCGCCCGTCGTGCGCGAGCGGCTGCGGCACCTCGCCGAGCCCGAGGGCGCGCAGGTGAAGGTCAACCTGCTGCTCACCCGCCTGCCGCGCCTGCGCGACACGTCGGTCGCGCCCGAGACGGCGTTCGCGGGCACGTTCCACATCAACGAGCTCGAGTCGCAGCTCGCGACGGCGTACCGCACGGCCGCGCGCGGCGAGGTGCCGTCACCGCTGCCGTGCGAGATCTACTGCCACACGCTGAGCGACCCGTCGATCCTCGCGCCCGAGCTCGTCGGGGCCGGATGGCAGACGCTCACCGTCTTCGGGCTGCACGCGCCGCACCGGCTCGTCGAGCGGCTCGGCAACGACGCCCTGCGCGAGCGGCTGAAGGCCGAGGTGCTCGCATCACTGAACTCCGTGCTGGCCGAACCCATCGAAGACGTCATCGCGACGGATGCCGCGGGCCGGCCGTGCATCGAGGTGAAGACGACGCTCGACCTCGAGCACGCCCTCGCGATGCCGGGCGGCAACATCTTCCACGGACCGCTGTCGTGGCCGTGGGCGGAGCCGGGTGCGCCGCTCACGACGCCCGCCGAACGATGGGGCGTCGCGACGCGGCATCCGCGCGTGCTCCTCTGCGGATCGGGCGCGGTGCGCGGCGGTGCGGTGAGCGGCATCGGCGGTCACAACGCGGCGATGGCCGTGCTCGAGGCATCCGGCGCCTGACCAGACCGCCGGCTCCTCAGCCGAAGAAGACCCAGCCGAAGCCCACGACGAGCGCGAAGACGCCGAGCACGATGCTCGGAACGGCGGTCTCGCGGCGCTTGATGTGCAGCGCGGTGCCGACGCCCATGGTCAGTGCCAGCGCGAAGGCGGCGACGGGCGTGAGCCACGGCAGGATGCCCGTCGCAGCGGGCAGGATCAGGCCGAGCGCGCCGAGGAACTCGAGGATGCCGACCGCGCGGGCCTGGCCGTCGGAGAGGTCCTCCATGTAGCCCATCTTCTCGACGAGCTTCTCGCGCGGGGTGAGGCTCTTCACGGTGCCCGCGGCGAGGAAGACGAGGGCGAGCAGTCCGGTGGCGATCCAGAGGGCGATGGTCATGAGGTTCTCCAATTTCGATTCACCCAGAGGTGTCGGTTACGATGAGTGCGTGACGCACGATCGGTTACTCTAACCGAACGATCCCCCGCACTTCACCGTGCGTCACGCACCTCGAGGTGCGTGACCCCCGCGTGACACGCTCGGGCAGCACCTCTGCACCAGCTCGAACGCTCGACCCGAAGGACGACATGACCATCACGGATGCCGCGGCACGCCGTCTCGACGACCCCGCCGAGCTCGCCGACCCCGCCGACCCCGGCGTGTGCGATGCGCCGCCCGTCTGCGACGCCGAGACGTCCGAGGCCCGGATCGTCCGCGACCTGCTCTCGCGCGTCGGCGACAAGTGGAGCCTGCTCGTCATCCGGATGCTGCACGAGCACGCCATGCGGTTCACCGAGCTCCAGCGCAGCATCGACGGCATCTCGCACCGCATGCTCACGCAGACCCTGCGCAACCTCGAGCGCGACGGGCTCGTGTCGCGCACGAGCTACCCCGAGATCCCGCCGCGCGTCGAGTACGCGGCGACCGACCTCGGGCGTTCGCTCGCGCTGCCCGTGCTCGGCCTCGTCGAGTGGGCCTCGGCGAACCACGCGAGCATCACGAACGCCCGCGACGCGTTCGACGCCGCGCGCGACTGACGCGCAGCACGACGAAGGCCGACCCGCGGCATCCGCTCGGCCGCGCAGCACGACGAAGGCCGACCCGCGCAGTGCGGATCGGCCTTCGGAGACGAGTCGGGTCGTCGGTCAGACGACGAGGAAGAGCTGGCCGAGCACCAGCGCCGCGATGATGAACAGCGCGATGATCGCGCCGACGATGGCGAGCGACTTGCGCGTCAGGTTCGCGACCGCGTAGCCGACGAGGAACGGCAGCGCTGCGAGGAAGATCGTGGCGAGCCACCAGAACGCCGTGTAGCCGCCCTGGCTCGCCTCGTCGAGACGGCCCGAGAAGAGCTGCTGCGTGTTGGGGTGCGTGGCGAACGAGAACGCCGCCGAGAGCGGGATCGCGATGAACGCCGCGACGATGAGGCCCGCGAGGAAGCCCCACAGGCCGGACTTGCCGTCGGTGACGTTGATCGCCTCTTCGTGCTGCTTCTGCTGCGCCTTCGAACTCATGCGGCCAACTCTAGTAGTAGGGGGCTCGCGGGATTAGCCTGAAAACACCGACGATCGGGGGCGATGATGACCGTGAAACCGACTGGCCACTATCAGCTGAGGGGCGATGGGCTCTATATCGAGTTCGATCGGCTGTTCCATGCTCCGATCGAAGACGTCTGGTACAGCCTCACGAACCGCAACGCGATGAAGGCGTGGATCGGCACCTACACGGGCTCCCCCTCGACGGGCGCCGTGCGCTTCCGCATGAACGCCGAGGGCGACTACGCCGACGACGAGGGATGGCAGGCCGTCAGCATCCTCTTCTGCGACGCACCGCACCACTTCGTCGCAGACGGCAGCTCGCCCGAGCACATGCGCGTGTTCGCCAACCTCACCGAGCGGGGCGGCATGACGGCCCTGACGTTCGGCCAGCGCCTCTACCCCGGCACGAACGTCGCGGAGTGGGGCTGCGGCTGGGACTACTACCTCGACCGGCTCATCGCCGCGCGCAGCGGTTCGCCCATGCCGGCCTGGGAGTCGTACTTCCCCGCGTTCACCCGGTACTACGACGACCTGCCGGTGCCCGTGCGGCCCCGGCCGACGACCGAATCGATCGAGGTGGTCGACCCCGACGGTCGCGGCGAGCCCGGACACGGCCCCGAGGACGGGTTCGATCCGGCGCACGACGCGGACCTCGGCTGGCCCGCCGCCCCGCCGCGGTAGACGGGGAGTACGGCGCGGCAGTCGGTCGGGCGGGACACCCCGCCCCTAGGCTGACGCCGTGAACACGGCAGACCGCATGCGGCGACGCGAGCCCGCTCAGAGCAACGGCACCTTCTTCGCGAACCATCCGTTGCGCTGGGGCTTCATCGTCTCACTCGGCGTGATGCTCGCCGCGCTGCTCGGCGTCGCGGTGGTCAACCTGCAGAGCGTGATCCTGTCGGTCTTCATCGCGGCGTTCGTCGCGCTCGGGCTCGATCCGCTCATCCGCTGGTTCGAGCGACGGGGGCTCAAGCGCGCCTCGGCCATCGTGGTCGTGATGCTGCTCTTCATCGGCGTCGTCGTCGCGATCGTCTGGATCGTGCTCCCGCCCGTCATCGAGCAGGCGACGAGCCTCATCAGCAACATCCCCAAGATGGTCGCGAACGCCGAGGCGTCGGGCTGGTACGACAACGTCAACGACGCCACGAACGGCCTGCTCGCGGGCGTCGTCGACGCCGTGCAGGGCATCCTCACCGACCCGAACTTCTGGGCCACGGTCGGCGGCGGGGCACTCGCGTTCGGCGCCTCGGTCATCTCCGCGATCTCGACCGGCTTCTTCGTGTTCGTGCTCTCGATCTACTTCATCGCCACGCTCGACGCCACGAAGCGCGCCTGCTACACGCTGATCCGCGCGTCGGAGCGGGCCCGGGTGAGCGACCTCGCCGAGCGCATCATGCTCTCGGTCGGCAAGTACCTCAGCGGCATGGTGGTCCTCGCGTTCATGAACGCGGTGTACTCGACCATCCTGCTCGTCGTGGTCGGCGTGCCCTACGCGCTCGTCATCGGCGTCGTGGCGTTCTTCGTCACGCTGATCCCGCTCATCGGTACCGTGCTCACCACGATCCTCATGACGATCATCTCGCTGCTCGTCTCGCCCACCGCTGGCATCATCGTGCTGATCTTCATGCTCGTCTACATGCAGGTCGAGGCCTACATCCTGACGCCCAAGGTCATGGGCAAGGCCGTGCAGGTCCCCGGCACGATCGTGCTCATCTCGGCGCTGGCCGGCGGCACGCTGCTCGGCCTGCTCGGCGCGCTGGTCGCGATCCCGATCTCGGCGGGCATCCTGCTCATCATCCGCGAGGTCACGATCCCGAAGCAGGCGAAGCTCTAGCCTCGGGCTCCGCCTCCGCCGACGGACTCCGGATGCCGCGTGGCGGCGTCGGCCGTCAGGCGCGCCGTTCGGCGGCGGTCTCGGCCGTGCTCGCGACCGCTCCCCCGGCCTCGGCCGGCCAGACCGACGGCGCCTCTGCGCGCGTGGGCGGGAGCGCGACATCCGCACCCCAGCGTTCGATCCATTCGGGGAGTCCACCGGTCGCGGGGGCCCCGAACACCTCGATGAGCTCGGACACCGGAACGATGCCGCCCGTCTTGCGCAGGAACCGCGCGCGGATGAAGCCCTGCGCGTAGATCTCGGGAGTGCCGTCGGCGCCAGGGCGCACATAGCGCTGCTCGAGGTAGACCGCCTTGTCGTCGTACCCCGTGATGCGCGACTCGATCGTGAACCGCTGCCAGAGCTGCAGCGACTTGCGGAACGTGATCGTCTCGCTCGCGACGACCGGGTACCAGTTCTTCTCGCGCATCGTGCGCCAGACGCCGTTGCGCACGAGCATGTCGAAGCGCGCGACATCCATGATCGAGAAGTACACGCCGTTGTTCATGTGCCGGTTGATGTCGAGATCGGTCGGCAGGGTGATGAAGTTCGTGCGCGCGACATCGTCGTGCGCGAGGTCGGGCCTGCGGCGCGAGAGGAACAACACGTGCAGCAGCGTGCGGAAGAACATGTGCATAGTCGACGACTGTACGACCGTTCCTTGGTCGAATCCCCAACATTGGCGGGTCGCCACATCGCGCGAGCGGATGCCGCGGCACGCCGTTGTGCGGAACCGAGAGGTCAGCGCCCTTCGGACACGTGCCGTTCGTCGACGCCGTTGTAGACCGACAGGGGGCGGATCAGCGCGTTCGAGGCGAGCTGCTCCATGATGTGCGCGGTCCAGCCGGTCACGCGGCTCGCCACGAACAGCGGCGTGAAGGTCTCGGTGTCGAAGCCCATGAGGTGGTACGTCGGGCCGGCCGGATAGTCGAGGTTCGGCTTGATGTTCTTGCGCTCGCCCATCGCGGTCTCGAGCGCGACGTACAGCTCGAGCAGGTCGGGGCGGTCGTAGTACTCGACCATGCGCTCGAGGGCGTCGCGCATCGTGGGCACGCGCGAGTCGCCGTGCTTGTAGACGCGATGCCCGAAGCCCATGATCTTGCGCTTCTCGGCGAGCGCCGCGTCGAGCCACTCGACGGCGCGCTCGGGGCCGCCCTCGCCGGGGCCGATCTCCTCGAACGCGTGCATCACGGCCTCGTTCGCCCCACCGTGCAGTGGGCCCTTGAGCGCGCCGATCGCACCGGTGACGGCGGAATAGAGGTCGGCGAGGGTCGAGGCGATGACGCGCGCCGTGAACGTCGACGCGTTGAACGAGTGCTCGGCGTAGAGGATCATCGACACGTCGAACGCACTGACGACCGGCAGCTCGGGCAGCTCGCCGAAGCTCTGCCAGAGGAAGTTCGCCGAGTAGCCGAGGTCTTCGCGGGGCTCGACGAACTCGAGGTCGTGGCGGCGACGCTGGTCGTACGACACGATCGACGGCAGCTTCGCGAACAGGCGGATCGACTTCGCCAGGTTCGCCTCGTGCGAGTCGTCGGGCGTCTGCGGGTCGGAGGCGCCGATGACGCTCACGGCCGTGCGCACGACATCCATCGGATGCGCCGTGAGCGGGAGCTCGTCGATGATGCGCTTGATCTCGTGGTCGAGGCCGCGCAGCGAACGCTCGAGCTGCTCGAACTCGGCGAGCTGACGCTCGTCGGGCAGCTCGCCGTACCAGAGCAGGTAGGCGACCTCCTCGAAGGTCGCCGATGCCGCGAGCTCCTGCACGGGGTACCCGCGGTACAGCAGCGAGTTGGTGTCGGGGTTCACCTTCGACACGGCCGTGTAGTCGACGGGGACTCCGGCGAGTCCCTTGAAGATCTCGGGTGCCTGCTGCTGGTCGCTCATCTTGCTCCTCGTTGAGTGCGGTTGCGGTGTGCCGCTGGTGCGTCCGCCCGATCAGGTGGTCGGACCGTCCCTGCCGATGCGGCATCGGCCGGGACGGGAGGCCTCAGAACAGTCCGGTCGGGATCTCGACGCCGACGAGGGCGCCCGGCGCCGCCGTGATCGTGAGACCGCCGAGCTCGTCGGGCCCGAGCTCGGGCAGGCGCTGCGCGAGGTCGAGGAACCGCTCGATCTCGGCCTCCTCGAGCACCCACTCGGCGAGCGTGCGGAACTTCGTCACGTACTGCTCGCGCGCGAACGGCCTGGCGCCCAGCGGGTGCGCGTCGGCCACGGCGATCTCGTCGACGATCTCGCCGCCGTCGGCGAGGCGGATGACCACGCGGCCGCCGAACGCCTTCTCGGCGATGTCGTTCGAGTGGTAGCGACGCGTCCACTCGGCGTCTTCGACGGTCGAGACCTTCTTCCAGAGCTCGACGGTGTCGGCGCGGTGCGCGCGCTCGGGGTCGTACGAGGTCTCGTGGTTGAACGTGCCGTCCTGGAGGGCGACCGTGAAGATGTACGGGATCGAGTGGTCGAGCGTCTCGCGCGAGGCGTCGGGGTCGTACTTCTGCGGGTCGTTCGCACCGGAGCCGATGACGTAGTGCGTGTGGTGGCTCGTGTGCAGCGTGATCGACTCGATGCGCGACGGGTCGTCGAGGATCAGCGGGTACTCCTCGTGGAGCTTGCGGGCCAGGTCGATCCACGCCTGCGCCTGGTACTCGGCCGAGTGCTCCTTCGTGTACGAGTCGAGGATCGCGCGCTTGGCCTCGCCCGGCTCGGGCAGCGGCACCTCGTACGTGGCGTCCGGACCGCCGAGGAGCCAGGCGATGACGCCGTCTTCGCCCTCGTAGATCGGCACGGGGCTGGTCTCGCCGCGCATCGCGCGGTCGACCGCCTCGACGGCCATCTTGCCCGCGAACGCCGGGGCGTGCGCCTTCCAGGTCGAGATCTCGCCCTTGCGCGACTGCCGGGTGGCCGTGGTCGTGTGCAGCGCCTGGCCGATGGCCTGGAAGATCGTCTCCTGGTCGAGGCCGAGCAGGGTGCCGATGCCGGCCGCGGCCGACGGGCCGAGGTGCGCGACGTGGTCGATCTTGTGCTGGTGCAGGCTGATCGCCTTCGCGAGGTCGATCTGGATCTCGTAGCCCGTGGCGATGCCGCGCACGACGTCGCGACCCGTGAGGCCGCGGCTCGCGGCGAGGTGCTGCGCGACGGCGACGATCGGGGGGATGTTGTCGCCGGGGTGCGAGTACTCCGCCGCGAGGAACGTGTCGTGGAAGTCGAGTTCGCGCACGGCGACGCCGTTGGCCCACGCCGCCCATTCGGGGCTCGTGCGTCGTGCGGCATCCGCACCGAAGACGGTCGCGCCGTCGCCGCCGATCGAGACCGGGTGGGCGAGCGCCTGGCTGCGCGCCGAGACGACGGGCCTGCGCGCGAGGGATGCCGCGGCGACCGCGGCGTTGTCGATGACGCGGTTCACGACCATCTCCACGACGTCGTCGTCGAGCTCGACGGGGTCGACGGCGATTCCGGCGAGCTGCCATGCGAGTTGGCCCTCACGTGCGAGGTTCTCGTCACTGCGGTGCGTGCGCAGGTGGTGGGTCAGCATCGGTTCCCTTTCGTGGAGTGCCTGTTGCTCAGGCTACGCGTCGCGCCTCGATCGACGCGAGCGCGTGGCGAAGACTCATGTGCAGGTGCACATGCGTGGCGTGGGCGGCCAGCGACTGGTCGCGCGCGATGATCGCCTCGACGATGAGCAGGTGCTCGGAGGCCGCGGCGCGCAGCCGGTCGGGGTCGTGCCTGGCGATGCGCCGGATGCGCGTGGAGTGCAGGCGCACGCTCCGCAGCGCGGTGCTGAGGTGGGCGTTGCCCGCCGCCTCGTCGATGGCCCGATCGAAGTCGGCGATGACGCCGTAGTACTCGGCCAGGCCGGCCTCGCCGGTGTCGACGAGTGCACCCGCGGCGCGGAAGCGCTCGGCGAGGGCCGTGAAGCGGCCGGGTAGGCCGCGGCGCGCGGCGAGGCGGGCGGCCTGCTCCTCGAGGGCTTCGCGCAGCTCGTAGAGGTCGACGACGGAGCCGCCCGAGAGTTCGGCGACGACGAGCACGCGCGCCGACTGGGCGGCGACGAGGCCGTCGGAGACGAGGCGGGCGAGCGCTTCGCGAACGGGCGTGCGGGAGACGCCGAGTCGCTCGGCCTGCTCGACCTCGGCGAGCACGGTGCCGGCTGCGAGCGTGCCGTCGAGGATCTCCTCGCGCAGGGTCGCGTACGTGCGTTCACTGGCTCGCATCGCCCGCTCCCCTCGCCCGAGTCGTCTCTTATGTATACAGACAGGGGCGCGAAAGCGCAACGGATGCCGCATGCGAGCGTTTATGCATACACGTGGCGGTGCCGATTCAGCCGAAGACGGATTCGCCGACCGGCTCGGCGAGGGCGCGCGAGAACAGGTCGTGGGGCAGCTCCGCCGCGGTCGCCGGTCGCCAGGCGGGGCTGCGGTCCTTGTCGATGACCTGCGCGCGGATGCCCTCGTGCAGGTCGGGCTGCTGCAGGAACCACGAGACGAGCCGGAACTCCTGCTCGAGCGCATCCTCGAGTCGCGGCAGGGTGCGGGCGCGCCGCACGGCGTCGAGGGTCACGGCGAGCGCCGTCGGCGAGAGGGTCTCGAGCTCGTCGGCCGCCGCGGCGGCGTTCGCGCGGGCGGCTGCCGCGGCATCCGTCGTCGAGGTGTCGGAGACCGGTGAGGCGGCGAACGTGCGCAACCGCTCGAGGATCTCGGCGACCGTCGGCGCGGAATAGCAGGCGTCGACCCAGTCGCGGCTGGCGGCGAGCGCCGACGGGCCCGGCGTCTCGTCGAAGAGCATGACGATCTCGGCCGGGCTGCCGGGGTCGGCGCGTTCGGCGAGGGCCTGCAGCAGGTGCGGCAGGGTCTCGGAGGGCACGAGGGCGTCGGCGAATCCGGCGTGGATCGCGTCTGCGGCGTCCATGGTGCGGGAGTTGAGCGCGAGGTGCACGCCGAGCTCGCCCGGCGCCTTCGCGAGCAGCCAGGTTCCGCCGACGTCGGGCGTGAAGCCGATGCGCGTCTCGGGCATGGCCACGCGCGAGCGCTCGGTCACGACGCGCACCGAGGCGTGCCCGGCGAGGCCGACGCCGCCGCCCATCGTGATGCCGTCCATGATCGCGACGACGGGCTTCGGGTACCGGGCGATCGCGGCGTTCAGCCGGTACTCGGCCCGGAAGAACGTCTGCGCCTCGGCGATGCGGCCGCTCGTCGCGAACCCGTGCAGCTCGCGGATGTCGCCTCCGGCGCAGAATCCCCGGTCGCCGGCGCCGTCGAGCACGACGACCGCGACCTCGCTGTCGTTCCGCCAGGCCTCGAACACCTCGGCGAGCGCGACGATCATGTCGTAGCTCAGGGCGTTGAGCGCCTGCGGACGGTTGAGCGTGACGTGGCCGACTCCGTCGGCGACGCTCGCGGTGATGTGCTCGCTCACGTCTGCCACCGTATCGCCGCTCGCCGGGCGGAGTAGCATCGCCGGATGGTCCCCCTCGAGTCTCTCGGCGCGTTCGTCGTCGCGTCGGTCGTGCTGATCGTGATCCCCGGACCGAGCGTGCTGTTCGTGATCGGCCGCTCGCTCGCGCTCGGCCGCCTCGGCGGACTGCTGAGCGTCGTCGGCAACGCGCTCGGCATGGTGCCGCTCGTCGCGGCCGTGGCGCTCGGCGTCGGCGCGATCGTCGCCCAGTCGGTCGTGCTCTTCACGATCATCAAGTTCGCGGGTGCGGCCTACCTCGTCTATCTCGGCATCCAGGCCATCAGGCATCGAGCGGATGCCGCGGCATCCGTCGACGGCAAGGCCGCACCGCGCTCGCACTGGCGCCAGCTGGGCGAGGGCTTCGTGGTGGGCGTCACGAACCCCAAGACGATCGCGTTCTTCGTGGCGGTGCTGCCGCAGTTCGTGTCGTTCGGCGCCGGATCGATCCCTCTGCAGCTGTTCGAGCTCGGCCTCGTGTTCATCGTGCTGGCGCTGCTCTGCGACTCGGTGTGGGCGCTCGCGGCGAGCGCCGCCCGCGGCTGGTTCGCGCGGTCGCCGAAGCGCATCGCGCACCTCTCCGCCACGGGCGGCGTGATGATGATCGGCCTCGGCGGCGTGCTCGCCCTCTCGGGCAACAAGCACTGACCGTCCGACGCACCGACCGCCCGGCGCCCCGACCGTTCGGACCATCGACCGCTCCTCCCCCGCGACCCGGCGGCGAGGCCTTCGCCCGGCCGCTCGGGCGGGTGCGAACGGCCGCACCGGCGTGGATACGCTGCGGCGATGCTGCATCCGTTCGAGATCGTCGCCGAGCCGGTGCGCCGTCGGATCATCGAGATCCTCGCCGGCGGGTCGCACCCGGCGGGAATGCTCGGCGACGCCGTGACGGCAGAGTTCGGCATCTCGCGGTCGGCGGTGTCGCACCACCTGCGCATCCTGCGCGACGCCGGGGTCGTCTCGGTGGTGCCGGATCTCACGGTGCGCCACTACCGACTCGATGAGCAGTTCCTCCATCGCCTCGACGATGCGGTCGGCGAGCTGTTCCTGCTGTGGGATCACCGCTACGGCTTCGAGTCGCGCAACGTGCCGATCGGCCGCGTGGAAGGCTCACGCGTTCCCCAAGCCGAACGGCTCCATCGCGCCGGCGGAAAGGGCCGACGGGGCACCCGTGGTCGATCGTCACTCGACGCCTGGGCCGTCGACGCGCCGGACTGACCCCCGCCGCCACGTTCGAACGACGACGCCGCCGACCGCCTCCGCACATGGCCGACCTCCTCTCCACCTGGATATGCCAGTTCCGCCTCATCGTTGAGGCGGAACTGGCATACGGGATCGGGATCGGGATCGGGATCGGGATCGGGATTGGGATCAGGATCGGGATCGGGGGAACGAGTCGGCAGGCGGCGTGAATCAGTGAAGGCGGAAGCGGGAGGCGGGAGCGGCGGCGGCCGGTTCGGATGCGGCCGGTTCGGATGTGTCCGGTTCGGCGGCGGCCGGTTCGGATGCGGCCGGTTCGGATGTGTCCGGTTCGGCGGCGGCCGGTTCGGATGCGGCCGGTTCGGCGGCGGCATATTCGGCGGCGACGGATGCGGCGGTACCGCGTTTCGCGAGGGACGCGTCCGGGCCCGATCACCGCTCGGGATCGCGCGCCGGCGCAGGGCGGGTAACGGTCCGGGCGCGGGCGACCGACGGACAGCGCGGGCGACCGACGGACGACGTGGGCGACCGACGGACGACGGAGGCAGCCAACGGCGTGGGCCGCGAGGGTGCCGTACCGGGCCCGCCCCCACGGGTCCCCGATACGGCCACCTCGCGGCCCACGCGTGCCGACGGGCGGGCGCCCGCCGGCGTTCGTTCGTTCCGCTCCGCGCTACTCGGTGCTGGGGCGGGCGGCCGTGGCGGCCACGGCCGGGGCGACGGTCCGCTCGAGCGGCGAGCCTGCCGACGCGGTGGGCGTCGCGGAGGCGGCGGCTGCGGCATCCGTCGACGGGGCCGTCTCGGCTGAGGCGGCAGTGGCCCGAGCATCAGCGTCGACCTCGGCCTCCTCGTCGTCGTAGCGGCCGGCGAGGCGGTCGGTCCAGATCTTGAGCACCGAGGCCGGCGTGCGCGGGGTCACCAGGCTGACCACGATGTAGACGAGCAGGCTCGAGCCGAGGCCGAAGTAGATCGGCTCGTTCGCCAGCACGTTGCCCATGATCGCCATCGTGCCGAGCGTCACGACCGTGCCGACGGCCATCGACCACATGGCGCCCGCGCCGGTCGCGCGCTTCCAGACGAATCCACCGAGGATCGCCACGAGCAGGCCGCCGACCAGGATGTCGTACGCCACCGTCAGCGCGGCGACCACGTCGTTGAGCAGCGCGGCCACGACGATCACGACGATGCCGAGCACCACCACGTAGAGGCGGTTCGAGCGGACGTCGTGCTCGGGGTTCGACTTCGCCGCGGCATCCGATTCGCTGCGACCGAAGAGGCGCTTCACGAGCGGCATGACGTCGGCGCGGGCGACCGTGGCGGTCGCGATGAGCGCGCCCGAGGCGGTCGACATCATCGCGGCGACGGCTGCGGCGAGCACGATGCCGCTGAGGCCGACCGGCAGGATCTGCTGGGTGATCGCGGCGTACACGTCGTCGCTCGCCTCGATGCCGGGCAGGAACGCGGCCGCGGACATTCCGATGAGCGCACCGGCGACGCCGTAGAGCAGGCAGTAGACGGCAGCCGCCGTGCCGCCCCACTTCGCGACCTTCGGCGAGCGCGCCGTGAAGACGCGCTGCCAGATGTCCTGGCCGATCAGCATGCCGAACGAGTAGATGACGAAGAAGGTGATGATCGTGTCGACGCCGATCGCCGTGAAGTCGAAGGCGGCGTCGCCGAGACGCTCGACGATGCCCTCGTAGCCGCCGGCGTTGAACCACGCGAACGGCAGCAGCAGGAAGAACACGCCGATCGTCTTCAGCACGAACTGCACCATGTCGGTGAGCGTGATCGACCACATGCCGCCGATCGACGAGTACAGCATCACGATCGCGCCGCCGATGATGACCGAGAGCGTGCGCTCGGTGCCGAACAGCACGTTGAAGATCGTCGCGTACGCGATCGTCGAGGTCACCGAGAGCATGAGGGTGTACGCCATCATGACGATGCCCGACGCACTCGTGGCGTTCACGCCGTAGCGGAGCTTCAGCATCTGGGCGACCGTGTAGACCTTCAGCTTCTGGATGCGCGAGGCGAACAGGATGCTGAGCAGGAACAGGCCGACGGCGATCGAGACGACCAGCCACATGCCCGAGATGCCGTACTTGTAGCCGAGGCCGACGCCGCCCACCGTCGAGGCGCCGCCGAGCACGACCGCGGCCATGGTGCCCGTGTACAGGGCGGGGCCGAGTCGGCGGCCGGCGACGAGGAAGTCGGCGGAGTTCTTGGTACGGCTCTTGCCCCACCAGCCGAACAGCAGCATCGCTGCCAGGTAGATGATGATGATCGCGATATCCATCGTTGGATCCTTTGCGTCAGGGGTTTCGGGAACGGTTACTGCTGGTGTGTCGGCGCGAACATGCGCAACACGGCGGGCACGACCACGACGGCGGGGCCGGGCTCTGCGAAGGTGCGGGCGACGGTCTCGCCCACGTCTTCGAGGGTCGACTCGTGCGCCGTCACGCCGAAGGAGCGTGCGAGGGCGACGAAGTCGGGACGGGCGAGTTCGGTGGCGGTGGCCTGCCCGAACGCGCCGGTCATGTACTCGCGGAGGATGCCGTAGCCTCCGTCGTCGATGATCAGCCAGGTCACGTCGGCATCGTGCTGGCGGGCGGTGGCGAGCTCGGCGATGGAGTACATCGCGCCGCCGTCGCCCGAGACCGCGAGCGTGCGCCGGCCGGAGCCGATCGCCGCAGCGAGTGCTGCCGGGAACGCGAAGCCGAGTCCGCCCGATCCCTGCGCGGAGTGGAACTCGCCCTGCTGCGGATCCCACGCCGACCAGGCCCAGTAGCCCGAGATCGTCATGTCCCAGAACGTGTGCACGTCGGCGGGCACCGCGGTCCGAAGGTCGGCCATGAGTCCGAGCTCGGGTGCGAGGTCCTGTGCGGCGAGCCGTGCCTCGACGGCGGCGCGGAGGCGGGCGGCGATCTCGGCGCCACGGCTCGGAGCATCCGCGGAGGGCTGCCCGGAGACAGCCGGCCGGGTGGGCCGCGCGGGCAGCCGGTCCGCGATCGCCGAAAGTGCGAGCGCGGCATCCGCATGGATGCCGAGACCCGGGTAGTTGGAGCCGAGCACGCGCGGCTCCGCGTCGACCTGGATCAGCCGGCCCTCGGGCGCGAACGTGAAGTAGTTGCTCGTGACCTCGCCGATGGCGGTGCCGACGGCGAGCAGCACGTCGGCCTGCTCGAGCAGCTCGGTCGTGTGGCGGTCCTCGATCCAGGATGCCGCGGAGAGCGGGTGGTCGAACGCGATCGCGCCCTTGCCGCCGACCGTCGACACGACCGGGGCGTCGAGCGCCTCTGCCAGGCGGCGGAGCGCCGCGCGTCCGCCCTGGGAGCGCCGCACGCCGCCGCCCGCGAGGATCACGGGGTTGTGCGCGCCCGCCAGCAGCGCGGCCGCCTCGTCGACGAGCTCGGCCCGCGGCATCCGCTCGGCGATCGACACCACGGCCGACGACACGGGCGGCACGTCGGTCGCCTCGAGCAGCACGTCTTCGGGGATCTCGACCCACGTCGGGCCGGCCGGAGCCGCCTGCGCGAGCGCCCACGCGTCGGCGAGGGCCGACGGGATCTGCACGGCCTCGCGGATGACCGCGGTCGACTTCGTGACGTTGCGCGCGCTCTGCTGCTGGTCGTCGAGCTGGTGCAGCAGGCCCTTGCGCGTGCCGCCGAGCCCGCGGCGCGGCACCTGGCTCGTGATGACGAGCAGGGGCACGCCAGTGGCGTACGCCTCCTGGAGGGCGCCGAGCGCGGTGAGGGCGCCGGGCCCGGTGGAGAGGAACAGCACGCCGACCTCGCCGGTCGCCCGCGCGTACCCGTCGGCGCCGAACGCCGAGTTGTTCTCGACGCGCGAGCTGACGAACTCGAGGTCGCTGCGACGGATCGCGTCGAAGAGGCCCAGCGCGTGCTGGCCCGGAATGCCGAAGACGTGGTCGACGCCGAGCGCCTCGAGCGTCTCGACGACCACGTCTCCGCCGTTGCGGACGTGCTCGAGCGCGGCGTCGGGCGCCCCGGCAGCCCCGGCCGTCTCAGACAACGGAGGCCTCGCGGGCGAGGTCGGCTGCGACATCCGCCCGCCCTGCCTCGTGCCGGAGCGCGAGGAGCGAGACGAGGTCGTAGCCGAGGTGGGAGGCCGCGACGCCGGTGATCTCGGCGTGGTCGTAGGCCGGGGCGACCTCGACGACGTCGGCGCCGATGAGGTTCAGTCCGACGAAGCCGCGCAGGATCTCGAGCAGTTCGCGGCTCGTGATGCCGCCGGCCTCGGGGGTGCCCGTGCCGGGCGCGTGCGCGGGGTCCATGACGTCGACGTCGATGGAGATGTAGAGGGGGCGGTCGCCGATGCGGTCGCGGAGCTTTGCGACGACCTCGTCGACGCCCTGGCGGTAGACGTCGGAGCTCGTGACGATGCCGAAGCCGAAGCGGCGGTCGTCTTCGAGGTCCTTCTTGCCGTAGAGCGGGCCGCGCGTGCCGACGTGGCTGAGCGCCTCGGTGTCGATGATGCCCTCTTCGAACGCCCGGCGGAACGGCGTGCCGTGCGTGTACTCGGCGCCGAAGTAGGTGTCCCACGTGTCGAGGTGCGCGTCGAAGTGCAGCAGCGCGACCGGGCCGTGGCGCTCGGCTGCGGCGCGCAGCAGCGGGAGGGCGATCGTGTGGTCGCCGCCGAGCGTGACGAGGCGCGTGCCGTTCGCGGTGAGCTCGAGCGCGGCCTCCTCGATCGTGTCGATCGCCTCGCCGATGTTGAACGGGTTCACCGCGATGTCGCCGGCGTCGGCGACCTGGGCGACCTCGAAGGGCGACACGTCGAGCGCGGGGTTGTAGGGGCGCAGCAGGCGCGAGGCCTCGCGGATGTGGTTCGGGCCGAAGCGCGCACCGGAGCGGTACGAGACGCCGCTGTCGAACGGAACGCCCGCGACGACGATGTCCGCGTGCTCGACCTGGTCGAGGCGGGGCAGGCGTGCGAACCCCGCGGGGCCGGCGTAGCGCGGCGTCTTGGAGCTGTCGACGGGACCGATCGGCTGCGTCATCTCGCAACCTCCTTGTTGCTTGTTGTTGCTTCTTGGGAATCTTTTGTTTCGCCACAGGCATCTGCGACTGGAGCCAAGATAGCCGCGCCGAGCGAGCGCGTCAAGCGAATCGTGAGCGGATGTCACGGCCGGGCGACGGCCGTCACCTCATGGGCGGGCCGGTGCCGTGACGGGCTCAGGCGCTCCAGAGCGCGGGCACGAGCACCCAGATGACCTCGGCGCCGACGTCGCCGAGGGCCCGCCAACTGTGCGGCTCGTGGCCGTTGAACGTCAGGCTGTCGCCCGCGCCGAGCTCCCAGTCCTGGTCGGAGAAGCGCACGAGGATCGCCCCCGAGAGCACGTGCAGCACGTCGACGTCGGCCGCCACGGCGTAGAGCGCGTCGCCGCCGTGCCCGCCCGGCTGGATCACCGAGCGGATGACCTGCACCTTCGACTCGCCGCGCGCCGAGAGCAGCCGCTCCTCGGTGTGGACGCCGCCGAGGTTCACGACCGGACCGGTGCCGGCCGGGACCAGCTGCACGTCGGGCGCCTCGAACAGCGAGCCGACCGAGATCGACAGCACGTCGCACAGCGTGATGAGCGACGAGACGCTCGGCGACGTCATGTCGCGCTCGACCCGCGAGAGGAAGCCCTTCGTGAGGCCCGTGACCCCCGCGACCTCCTCGATCGTGAGCTGCTGCGCCTGCCGCGCCGCGCGCAGGCGGGAGCCGATCGCGACACGGCGACTGTTGGGCTCGAGCGGCATCGGGCGCATGATGCTCACACGCTACCCGATCGGCTTCGGCGGTCGCCGTGGGCCGGGCGTGCCGCCTGCCGGGCGCGATGCGCACTCGGCCTGCTCCCGGCATCCGCTCGTAGAATCTCGGGGTGGCCCTCGCCAAGATCCTCCTCTACTACGCCTTCGCGCCCCTCGCCGACCCCGATGCCGTGCGCCTCTGGCAGCGCGACCTCGCCGAGTCGCTCGGGCTGCGCGGGCGCATCCTGCTCTCGAAGGACGGCATCAACGGCACGCTCGGCGGCGAGATGCGCGCGCTCAAGCGCTACGTGCGCAAGACGCGCGAGTATCCCGCGTTCAAGCACATCGACTTCAAGTGGAGCGAGGGCACCGGGCTCGACGAGCAGGGCACGACGCTCGACTTCCCGAAGCTCAGCGTCAAGGTGCGCGACGAGATCGTCTCGTTCGGCGCACCGGGCGAGCTGCGGGTCGACGGCGAGGGCGTGGTCGGCGGCGGCACGCGCCTGAGCCCCGACGCGCTGCACGAGCTCGTGGCCGAACGCGGCGACGACGTCGTCTTCTTCGACGGCCGCAACGCGCTCGAGGCCGCGATCGGCCGGTTCGCGGGCGCGATCGTGCCCGACGTCGAGACGACGCGCGACTTCGTCGAGGAGCTCGACTCCGGAAAGTACGACGAGCTCAAGGGCCGCCCGGTCGTCACGTACTGCACCGGCGGCATCCGCTGCGAGGTGCTCTCGAGCCTCATGACGAGCCGTGGCTTCGGCGAGGTCTACCAGCTCGAGGGCGGCATCGTGCGCTACGGCGAGCGCTACGGCGACGACGGCCTCTGGAACGGCTCGCTCTACGTGTTCGACGGGCGCGGCTCGATCGACTTCAGCGATCACACGGCCGTCATCGGCTCGTGCGCCGTGTGCGGTTCGGCCACCAAGAGAACCGTCAACTGCACGGATGTCTCGTGCCGCACCCAGCTCGTCGTGTGCGAGTCGTGCGACACCGCCGAGTGCGCGGTGCACGCGGCGGCCGCGGCCTCGCCGGTCGAGTAGGCGCGCCGGCGCCGTATCGAGACCAGCGCCCACCGTCCGAAACGCTGGCCTCGATACGCTCCTTCGTCGCTACTCGACCGGCGGAGCCAGGCGCCAGCCGGCCGAGAAGCGGAGCGGCTCGAGACCAGCGCCCGCGAAGACCTCAGTCGCCGTGGTTGTCGGCCTCGACGAGGTACCGCAGCGCGAGCGGGGAGACGTCGCGCCGCGAGTTGACGAGCACGATCGACGCGATGCCGGCGTCGCGGTCGATCAGCAGATCGCTGCGGAATCCCTCGGTCGTTCCGGCGTGCTCGGTGAGGGTGCGAGGGCGCTTCTCGAGGATCCACCAGAAGTAGCCGAGCTGCTCGAAGCGGTTGGTGCCGGGCGCGATCGGCACCAGTGCGGCGCTGTCGCTGAGCGGCCCGTCGAGCACGGCCTCGGCCAGCGCGATGAGGTCGGGCAGCGTCGCCTGCGCCATCCCGGCCGGCGCGAACCCCTCGCCCCACCACGGATCGACCGGATCCCCTGGCACGTCGTACCCTCCGGCGTGCCCGGCGGGAACCTGTTCCGGGGTCTCCACGACCACGGTGCCGACCATGCCGAGGGGCTCGAGGACGCGCCCCTCGAGCAACGTGGCGTAGTCGGTGCCTGCCGCGGCCGCCAGCGCGTGGCCGAGCAGAGCAGCTCCGAGATTGCTGTACTCGAAGTCCGGCGACGGCGCGACGGGTTCGGCGCGCGCGAAGGCGAGCAACTCGTCGAGCGTCGCGTCGTACGGGTTGCCACCCGCCTCGTACTCGGCCGCGAAGGCGGGACCGGTCGGCTCGAACGGCAGGCCGCTCCGATGCGTCGCCAGAGACCGGAGCGTGACGGATGCCGCGGGCGCGTCGCCGAGCGGCAGATAGGCGCCGAGCGGATCGTCGAGCCCGACCTCGCCCCGCTCGATCGCGATGGCGAGGAGCTCGCCGGTCAGCACCTTCGTGATCGAGCCGATCTCGTAGACGGTGTGCTCGTCGGCGCGTTGGTAGACGGTCGTCACCTCGCCGTCCTCGATCACGGCGACTGCGGCGCGCTCGTAGTCGTTGTAGAAGGCGTTCCGCACGTCGCGTTCGAGGGCCGTCTCGGTCGCGTTCGGCGTCGCGTCGACGGGCGTCGGGGCGTCCTCCGCGACGCATGCGCTGAACGAGACCGCGATCAGGCCCGCGAGGAGGGCTGCGATGGCCTTCCGGGCGCCTCGGGACGACACCTGCCGCGGGGGCATGGCCGCATGCTACGCCGATGGTGCCGTGGCCGACAGTGGTTCCGGACGGCAGCCGGACTGCGCCATCGCGCGCGCGTCTCGATGCGCTCCGCTACTCGACCGGCGGGGCGGGCGCGAGGGTCCGGACCGCGGAGGCGAGCCGATCGCCCGAGGGGGTGCCCTCTGGGTTCAGCAGCCAGAGGATCGCGAGGCCCTGCACGAGCGCGAAGCTGAACTCCGAGAGGGCACGCGCCCGCTCGTCGCCGAGGTCGGGGTGCGCTGCGGCGAACTCCTCGGCGATGCCCTCGTAGGCCCCCTCGACCGCGGCCTGCATCTGCTCGCGTCCGACGGGGTTGCGCACGATGCGCAGGGTGTTCTCGAGACTCGCGAGCAGGGCCTCCCTGTTGTCGGCGAAGACGGCCGGCATGCCGTTCCAGAGGCGGGCGAAGCCGTCGATCGGCGCGTCTGCGGCGCCCTCGCGGATGAGCTCGCCCATGCCGTCGCCGATGGCCGTGCCGAGCGCGTCGAGCAGCGCCTCGGTGATCAGCTGCTCCTTCGACCCGAAGTGGTAGCCGATCGCGGCGAGGCTGACCCCCGCGGCGCCGGCGATGTCGCGGGCGGTGGCCTTGGCCACGCCCTGCTCCTCGATCACCTTGCGTGCGCCGGCCAGGAGGTCCTCGCGATTTCCCATGCCCACACGATAGTCGAACGTCTCAGACATATGTACTAGACATTCGTTCCACACGATGTTAGACATTCGTGTAAGACATATGTACTACTCCGGACGACTCCAGACCGCACACGTCGAAGGGCATGAACCATGAGCACCGCACCCCGCATCCTGATCTCCGGCGGCGGCATCGCCGGCAACGCCCTCGCCCTGCAGCTCGTGCGAGCCGGCATCGCGACCACGATCGTCGAACGCGCAGCGTCACCCCGCCCCGGCGGCCAGGCCGTCGACCTGCGCGGCGCCAGCCGCGAGGCCGCCGAGCGCCTTGGCCTCATGCCCGGCATCCGACGCCGTCGGCTCGACGAGCGCGGCATGAGCTACGTCGACGGCCACGGCCGGGTCTACGGCCGCATGTCGATGGAGGACTTCGACGGCAAGGGGGCGATCGCCGAGATCGAGATCACGCGCGGCGACCTGAACGACGTGCTGCTCGACGCGCTGCGGGAGGCCGCGGCATCCGGAACCGCGACGGGCATCGCAGATCCGGACCACGCGAGCCCCGTGCTCGACCAGCGCTACGGCGACCACCTGACCGCCCTCGAGCAGGACGCCGACGGGGTCGACGCGACCTTCGCCTCCGGTTGTCGCGAGCGCTACGACCTCGTCGTCGGCGCCGACGGCGTGCACTCCGCGACGCGGCGGCTCGCCTTCGGCCCTGAAGACCGATTCGTCACGAACCTCGGCGGGTACGCGGCGTTCTTCACCATGCCGACGCCCGCCGACATCGAGCCGGGCTGGTTCGCGATGCGGCTCGTGCCCGGCGCGATGTTCGGCATCCGCCCCGACGGCGACCGGTCGACCTCGAAGGCCATCATCAACGTGCGCACCGACCGCGACCCCGCACTCCGCGGCGACCGCGCAGCGCAGGAGGCGCTCATCCGCACGGCGATCTCGGGCGGCGGATGGCACGCCTCGCGCATCCTCGACGCCATGGAGCACGCCGACGACTTCTACTTCGACGAGCTCGCCCGCGTCGACATGCCGAGCCTCTCGAACGGCCGCGTGGCGCTCATCGGAGACGCCGCGACCTGTGGCTCGCCACTGACCGGCATGGGCACGGCGATGGCGATCCTCGGCGCGTACCTGCTCGGCCGCGAGGTCGTCGGGCTCGCGGATGCCGCGGCCGCCGCAGCGGCATCCGCGGGCGGCTCCGGCGCGACCGCGGGCGCAGGTCTCGGCGACCCGCTCGCCCTCGCGGCCGCCCTCGCCCGGTTCGAGGAGGAGCTCGCTCCGCACGCCGAGAAGTCGCGGCAGATCCCCGGAGGCAGCCTCGCGATCATGCTGCCGCGCACGAGGATCATGACGGCGTTCGCCCGCGTGAATGTGAAGCTCATGCTCTCGCGGCCCATGCGTCCGCTCGCGAAGAAGCTCTTCGCCGGCGACGCCGAGGACCTGCCGCTGCCCGCGGAGGCGACGCCGCGAGTCGCCGTTCCGGCCCCGATCGAGTGACCTCGCAGATCAAGTGATCTCCGCGGGAGGAGATGACCCCCCTGGGGAGGAGGATCCGAGTGGATTCCTCCTCCCCGCGCGGCGAACTCCTCCCGCGCGCCCGAGGATGCGTGCCGGAGGCTCAGGCCGGGCGGAACCCCGTGGTCTCGGGCGGCGCCGCGTGCCGGATCATGAGGTGCCGGGTGACCGAGTAGTCGAGCAGCGGCTCCATCGACATGTCCTTGCCGAAGCCGGACCCCTTCACTCCGCCGTGCGGTGCCTCGGAGGCGATCGGCAGGTGGTCGTTGACCCAGGTGACCCCGACGTCGAGCGACTGGCTCACGCGAAGTGCGCGCGAGACATCCGAGGTCCAGACCGACGACGCGAGGCCGTAGGCGTTGTCGTTCGCGAGGGCGATGCCCTCGGCCTCGCCGTCGAAGGGCAGCACGACGAGCACGGGCCCGAAGACCTCGCCCTGCACGATCTCGGACGACTGCGCGGCCCCGACGAGCAGGGTCGGCGCGAAGTACGAGCCGACGCGGTCGATGGCGTGGCCGCCGACGAGCGCCTCGGCGCCCTCGGCCACGGCGCGGGCGACGAAGCCCTCGACGCGCTCGCGGTGGCCGCGCGAGATGAGCGGGCCGATGTGCGTCTCGGCGTCCATGGGGTCGCCGGCCTTGATCTGCGAGATGGCGTGGCGGAGGGCGGCGACGCCGTCGTCGTAGACCGAGCGCTCGAGGTAGACGCGGGTCGCCGCGGTGCAGTCCTGGCCGGTGTTGTAGGTCGCGCCGAGCGCGACGGCGTGCGCCATGGCGCCGAGGTCGGCATCTCTGAAGACGATGACGGGCGCCTTGCCGCCGAGCTCGAGGTGCACGCGCTTGACGCCCTCGACGGCGCCGCGCATGACGGCCTTGCCGGTCTGGGTCGACCCGGTGACGCTCACCATGTCGACCTCCTTGTGGGTCACGAGCGCCTGACCGACCTCGGCGTCGCCCGTCACCACGTTGAAGAGGCCCGCGGGCAGTCCGGCCTCGAGTGCGAGCTCGGCGAACCGCAGCGTGGTGCGCGGCGTCGCGGGGGCGGGCTTCACGATGACGGCGTTGCCCGCGGCGAGCGCGGGTCCGGCCTTCCAGATCGCCATGATGAGTGGGAAGTTCCACGGCGTGATGCCGGCCACGACACCGACCGGGCGGCGCGTGAGGATCGACGTGTAGCCGTTCGAGAACGAGCCGGCGCCCGTGCCGTCGAGCGAGCGGGCGGCGCCGGCGAAGAAGCGCAGGTTGTCGACGCCGAAGGGCAGCTCGCCGTCGAACGCGGTGGTCCATGGCTTGCCGGAGTCCTCGACCTCGAGGCGCGCGAGGTTCTCGGCGTCGGCCTCGAGCGCGTCCGCGAGCTTGAGCAGCGCGAGCGAGCGCTCCCCCGGCGTCTTCGCGGCCCACTCGGGCTGCGCCGCACGCGCGGCCGCGGCCGCCTCGTCGACGTCGGCGACGCCCGAGGTCGTGAAGGCCGCGACCTCCTGCTCGGTCGCCGGGTTCGTGATGACGGCGTCGCCGCCCGAGCCGGCGCGGTACTCGCCGATGAAGGTGCCGGTGGTCATGAGGTGCGTCCTTTCAGGTGACGGATGCCGCGTCACGGTGTTGCTGGGTCGAGGGGCGTTCGCCGGGTCGGCGGGGTCGGGGTGCGAGCCGGGATCGGTGGCGCGGGCTACGAGTTGAAGCCGAGGCCGAAGCGGTCGAGGGTGCGCAACCACAGGTTGCGTCGGCCCTCGTGCGCGTCGGCGCTGAGGATCGAGTGGCGGGTGAACTGGATGATGGGGTTGCGGAACGGTTCGGGCGGCACGGGGAACGGCCGCTTGCGCACGATGTCGTACCGCAGCCGCGACGTGGGTTCGCCGGCCAGCAGGTCGAGTGCGACATCCGCCGAGAACCTCGACGCGCCGACCCCGAGGCCCGTGTGCCCGACCGCGTAGGCCACCCGTCCGCCGAGCGCCGTGCCGTAGGCGGCCGTGAACCTCGTGGTCGAGTCGATCGGGCCGGCCCAGCGGTTCGTGAAGCGCAGGCCCGCGAGCTGCGGGAAGGTCTCGAAGAAGTGCCGGGCGAGCAGCTCGTGCGAGCTGTCGCGCTGCTCCAGGCTCGCGTCGACCCTGCCGCCGAAGTAGTAGACGGCGTCCCATCCGCCGAAGAGGATGCGCCCGTCGGCGGTGGGCCGGTAGTAGTGGAACTGGTTGCCCGCGTCGGTGAGCCCCTGGCCCTCGCCCCAGCCGATCGATGCGCGCTGCGCGTCGGTGAGCGGCTCGGTCATGAGCACGTGGTCGTAGAGCGGCATGATGTAGTTCCCGAGCCGCTTGAGCGGAGCGGGGTAGGCCGCGGTCGCGATCACGGCCTCGCGCGCGTCGACCCGGCCGTTCGCCGTCGACACGCGCACCCCGACGCCGTTGCGCGCGAGCGAGGTGGCGGCGGATGCCTCGAACACCCGCACCCCCCGGCGCTCGAGTTCGGCGGCCATGCCCCAGGCGAGCTTCGCGGGGTCGACGAGCACGGTGCCGGTGCGGTCGCGGAGCCCGCCGAGGTAGGTCGGCGAGTGCACGTCGGCCTGCACCTCGTCGCGCGTCAGCAGTTCGAGGTCGACGCCGTACTTCGCGCCGAGGGCCTGCGCGTCGCGGAGCCCCTCGACCTGCCACGGCTCGATCGCGAGCGTGGTCTTGCCGGCACGTCGCAGGTCGCAGTCGATGCCGGCGCCCTCGATCGCGGCGATGAGCCCGGCGAGGTTGCGGTCGCCCTCCTCGTGCATCGCGGCGACCTGCTTCGGCCAGATCGCCTCGCCGTGGGTGAGGCCGTGCGTGAGCGACGCGGCGACGAACCCGCCGTTGCGCCCCGTCGCGCCGTGCGCGATGCGCTCGGCCTCGAGGATCACGACCGATCGACCCGGCTCGCGCTCGGTCGCCTGCCACGCGGTCCAGAGTCCGGTGAAGCCTCCGCCGACGATGACGAGATCGGCCTCGAGGGGGCCCTCGACACGCGGGCGCCCGGGCGGGGCTGCTGCGCGGTCGAGCCAGTAGGCGGTGGGCGATGCATCGCGCAGCGCCTCGGCCGCGGCATCCGTCGCCGACTGCGTGGTGGTCACACTCGCTCCCGTGCGTCGGTGCCGACCCCGGCACCGACTCGAGCACCCACGCGCTCGATGGCGTCGGCGGCGGCCGAGACCCCGTCCTTCGAGCGGATGTCGGCGCCGACGGCGGCGATGCGCTCGCGCAGGTCGGTGTCGGCGAGCAGCCCGGTCACGGCGCCCTGCAGTTCTTCGGCGGTGAAGCCGTAGGTGCTGAGGCGGATGCCGTAGCCCTGCTCGTGCACGCGCTGCGCGTTGTCGTACTGGTCCCAGAAGAGGGGCAGGAGGATCATCGGCTTGCCGAAGTGCAGCGCCTCGGTCGTGGTGTTGTTGCCGCCGTGCGTGATGACGAGGTCGACGAGCGGGAGGATCTTCGTCTGCGGCAGGAACTCGGCGCCCCACATGTTGTCGGCGAGCTCGAACTCGTCGTGCAGCGGCCCCTTCGAGACGATGACGTTGACGGGCAGGTCGGCGAGCACCGAGATGACGCGCTTCATGAGGTCGACGTCGGCCGAGCCGAGCGAGCCGAGGCTGAAGTAGACGAGCGGGCGGCTGCCGTCGGTGAACGATGCGGGCAGGTCGGCCGGCGCCTGCTCGGTCTCGCGCACCGAGGAGTCGAGGCGGGTCCAGCTCTCGTCGAGCGGGCGTTCGGCGGTGTAGTCGAGCACCTCGGGGTACACGTAGAGGTTCGCGTCGCCCGTGTGGATGAACTCGAGGTCGGGCAGCGCGGGCGCGCCCTGCTCCTGCACCCAGGCGTTGTACGACTCCCAGAGGGGGCGGTGGGTGCGCTCGTACTCCGCGCGGAACTCCGCCCAGCCCTCGCGATCGTCCTTGCCGAGGCCCGAGAAGACCGGCGCGATGCCGTCGCCCGGAACCTCGAGCGGGTTGCAGCTCGTGATGCGCACGAAGGGCACGCCCGCGGTGACGAGCGCCGGGAACGCGATGACGTTGTCCTCGATGATGACGTCGGGCCGCACGCGCCCGATGATCGCCTTCAGCTGCGGCTCGCAGAACTTCGCGCCGTTCGCGAGCTCCTCCCAGATGGGCAGCGTCACGGTCTCGAGCTGCTCGGCCGTGCTCTTGCGGAACTCGGGCGAGATGGACTGGATGTACTCCTTCCAGAACGAGCCGGCGTCCTGCTCGGCGTCGGCGTCGGCGGTCCCCTCGGCTCCCTCGGCGGGCTCGGCCGGCTCCGCGACCGGTGCGAGGTCGACGAGGTCCTCCTCGAAGCCCAGCGCGACGAGCTTGCCCTGCCACGAACGCTCGGCGGCGAAGACGACGCGGTGACCGCGCTTGAGCAGTTCGTTGCCGATTCCGATGCAGTTGTTCGTCGGGCCGTACGCGCTCTCGGGCATGAAGAGGTAGGTGCGGCGTTCCTCGGTCATCGGGTCTCCGTTCGTGAATTTCTTGAATGTTGCTCTAAAGAATCTGGTCGGTCAAGAGTTGTGTGAAAACTGGGCTGCACACCCTAAACTTGCGCGGGGATGCAGACAATTCGTCCGCCCCGGGGAGGAACCGCATGGCCAGGCCGAAGCGTCAGGAGGAACGTCGCAGCCAGCTGGTCGCGGCCGCCCAGCGTGCGATCGCGGCGCACGGACCCGACGGTGCGCGGCTGAACCGCGTGGCCGAAGAGGCGGGCCTCACCTCCGGCGCGGTGCTGTACTACTACCCCGACATCGACGAGCTCATGTTCGAGGCCAACCGCGCCGGCATGGAGCGCTTCTACGAGGGCCGCGTGCGCATGCTCGAGGGCCTGCCCGACGACCCGGTGGTGCGGCTGCTCGCGCTCGCGAAGTCGGGCCTGCCGAGCGGCCCGGGCGACACCGAGGTGCGCCTGCTCTGCGAGCTCGGTGGCTCGGCCGGCCGCAACCCGCTCATGGCGTCGCTGCTGACGACCCTCTTCGACCGCCAGGTCGGCATGTACCAGGTCGTGCTCGAGCAGGGCGCCGCGCGCGGCATCTTCGCGCTCGCGCAGCCCTCGCTCGTGATCGCCCGCAACCTCGTGGCACTCGAAGACGCGTACGGCTACCGCATCATCGCCGAGCACCCGACGATCGACCACGCGGCAGCCCTCGAGCTGATCGTGGCCAACGCGAGGCTCGCGACGGGTCATGCGCTGACCGCCTCCTGAGCGGATGCCGCGGCGCCGGCGTCGTCGCGCGCGACCGCCGACGTGCGACCGAAGCGCACCCCGACGGCGTCGCCTCGCGCGAGCCGGCTCGCCCCGTGCACCGTCGCGAGCAACGGCGCCTCGAGGCCGGGCACCTCGACCGAGATGGTGGAGGCCCCGCCCAGGAAGTACGTGTCGATGACCGTGCCGCGCAGGCCGGTCGTCGCGGCATCCGTCAGCTCGAGGTCTTCAGGCCGGACGACCGCGGTCGCCGGTTCGCCGACGGGCAGGGCGTGCGCCGCCTCGACGACGCCGAGCCCCGGCACGTCGACGCCGCCGACCGTGGTCGTGCCGTCGAGCAGGTTCGCCGAGCCGATGAACGAGGCGACGAACCGCGATGCGGGGTTCGCGTAGAGCTCCTGAGGGGTCGCGAGCTGCTCGAGCCGGCCGTCGCGGAGCACCGCGATGCGGTCGGCCATCGACATGGCCTCCTCCTGGTCGTGCGTGACGACCACGAACGTCAGGCCCACCTCGTGCTGCAGGCGCTTCAGCTCGAGCTGCATCGAGGCCCGCACCTGGCGGTCGAGCGCCGAGAGCGGCTCGTCGAGCAGCAGCAGGCGCGGGCGCTTCACGATCGCGCGGGCGAGCGCGACGCGCTGCCGCTGGCCGCCGGACAGCTGCGCCGGGCGACGCTTGGCGAGCTGGCCGAGCCCCACGACGTCGACGACCTCGGCCACGCGGCGCGCGATCTCGGCGCGGCCGAGCCCCTCGGACTCGAGTCCGTAGGCGATGTTCTTCTCGACGCTCATGTGCGGGAAGAGTGCGTAGCTCTGGAACATCATGTTCACCGGGCGCTTGTGCGCCGGCATCCGGAGCAGGTCTTCGCCGTCGACCTCGATGCGGCCAGAGGCCGGCGTCTCGAAGCCGGCGATCGAGCGGAGCAGCGTCGTCTTGCCGCAGCCCGACGGGCCGAGCAGGGCGAAGAACTCGTTGTCGCCGATGTCGAGCGAGACGTCGTGCAGCGCGACCGTGTCGCCGTAGACGGCGCGCACGCCGTCGACCCTGAGCAGAGGGGCAGAGGTCATTTCGAGGATCCAGTCAGTCGGGTCAGGCGCTGCGCCGCGATCACGGTCACGACGCTCACGAACAGGAGCAGGGTGGCGAGGGCGTTGACCTCGGGGGTCACCCCGAAGCGCACCATCGAGTAGATGACGATCGGCAGCGTCGGCTGGGTGGGCGCCGTCGTGAAGAACGCGATGACGAACTCGTCGAGCGAGAGCGTGAACGCGAGCAGCGCGCCCGCGACGATGCCCGGCGCGAGCTGCGGCAGCGTGACCCGCACGAACGTGCGCACCGGCCCGGCGCCGAGGTCCCGCGAGGCCTCCTCGAGGCTCGGGTCGAGGCTCGCCATGCGCGCGAGCACGATCGCGGTCACGAACGCCGTCGCGAACACCCCGTGCGCGAGGATCACCGAGTGCAGCCCGAGCGTGATGCCGAGCAGCGAGAACAGCGTCAGCAGTCCGATGCCGAGGAGCAGGTCGGGCAGGATCGCCGGGGCGATCGCGAACGCCCGCACGAACCCGCCGCGCGTGTAGTGCTGGATGCCGTACGCCAGCAGCGTGCCGAGCACGGTCGCGATCGCGGTCGCCCCCGTCGCGACGATGAGCGTGTTGCCGAGGCCCTGCATGAGCGCGCCGTCGGCGAACACCTCGGGGTACCAGCGCAGCGAGAAGCCCCGCCAGACGAACAGGTTCTCGGAGTCGTTGAAGCTCATGATCACGACGATGAGGATCGGCAGGTAGAGGAACACGTAGCCGAGCCAGAGCGGAACGAGGATGCCGCGGGGCCTGCGCACCGCACGCGGCTTCGCCGAGGGCTCGAGCTCGCGCATGGCGGTCGTGGTGGGATTCGCGGATGCCGCGACATCCGTTCGGGCGATCGGTTCAGCCACGGCGGGGTCCTTCCGTGACACGGCGCGAGACCGCGGACTGCAGCACGATGACGAGCACGAGGATGATCGTCAGCAGCAGCGCGAGCGTCGCCCCGAAGGGCCAGTCGCGCGCCTCGAAGAACTGGTCGCGCACGAGGTTGCCGACCATGACCGTCTTGCCGCCGCCGATGAGCTCCGGGATGACGAAGTTCGACATCGCCGGAACGAAGACGAAGACGCAGCCCGTCAGCGCGCCGGGCAGTGAGAGCGGCAGGGTGACCGTGCGGAACGCGCGCCACGGGTTCGCACCGAGGTTCGTGGCCGCCTCGCGGAGCGACGGGTCGAGCTGCTGCAGCGACGCGTAGAGCGGCAGCACCATGAGCGGCAGGTACATGTAGAGCAGGCCGACGACGATCGCCTGCGGCGTGTAGAGCATGCTGATCGGCTCGTCGGTGAGGCCGAGACCCTGCAGGGCCTGGTTCAGCCAGCCGGCGTTGTTCAGCAGCAGGATCCACGCGTAGGTGCGCACGAGGAAGTTCGTCCAGAACGGGAGCACCACGGCGATGAGCGCGATCGTGCGCCACTTCGGCGAGAGCCCGGCGATCGCGTAGGCCATCGGGTAGCCGATGGCGAGCGCGAGCAGCGTGACGACGAGCGCCATGCCGATCGACTGCACGATGACGCCGAGGTAGAGCGGCTCGAGCAGCTTGATCCAGTTGTCGAACGTGAACTCGAACACGAGGCCGCCGAAGCGACCCCGCTTGAAGAAGGTGTAGAACGCGAGCAGCCCCACCGGGATCGCCATGAAGACGATGAGGAAGAGCATCCCGGGTGCGAGGAACGGAACGGGGGCGAGCCCCCGGCGCACGCGGTTCGCGCGCACGCCGGGGGTCGTCTGGTGGGGCGTCGAGGTCACGGTCTCAGGGTCGCTCGCGTCAGTTCGTCGCCAGGACTTCGGAGTTGAGGTCGACGTACTTCAGCGAGTCCTCGCCGAGGTCGACGATGACCTCCTGGTCGAAGAGCTCGTCGACCGTGATGCCGAGCGTGGGGTACGACTCGATGAGGGCCGGGTCGAGCGCCTCCATGGCCGCCTGGTTGGGCACCTTGTAGAGGATGTTCTCGGCGACCCAGCTCTGCACCTTCGGGTCGAGGATGTAGTTGATGAAGGCCATCGCGGCCTCCTTGTTCTTCGACGACTCGAGCACCGTCATGGTGTCGACCCAGAGGTCGGCGCCCTCGTCGGGCACGACGAACTTGATCGTCGGGTCTTCGGCGATGCCGTAGTTGCACCAGCCGTCCCACGCCTCGACCATGGCGGCCTCGCCCGAGACGAGCTTCGAGTAGAAGGTCGTGTCGTCGTAGGCGAGCAGCGTCGGCTTGGTCTTCAGGAGCTGGTCCTTCGCCTCGGCGAGCTCGCCGTCGTCGGTCGTGTTCAGCGAGTGGCCGGCCGCCTTGAGCGCGGGCATCGCGAGCCAGCGGTCGGTCGAGAGCATCGTGGTCTTGCCCTCGAGCTCGGGCTTCGGGTTCAGCAGGTCGTTCCACGACGTGGGGTCGTAGCCCGTGAGGTCGGGGCGGTAGCAGAGGCCCGTCGTGCCCCACGCGTACGGCTCGGAGTAGACGTTGCCCTCGTCGTAGTCGAGCTCGAGCGCCTCGGGGTAGAGGTTCGACTCGTTCGGGATGAGCGACTTGTCGAGCTCGGCCAGCAGGCCCTGCTCGCCGAGCGCCTGCGCGTACTGGCCCGAGACGAAGGCCACGTCGATGCCGGAGTCGGCGCTCGCGGTGAGCTTGGCGACGATGTCCTCGTTCGTGGTGTGGTTCACGATCGTCGTCTTGACGCCGGTCGCCTCCTCGAACTGCTCGGCGAGGTCTTCGGGGTAGTAGTCCGCCCAGATCGAGACGGTGAGGGTCTGCTCGGTGATGTCGGCGGACGGGTCGACCTCGCCGCCACCGGTGGAGCACGAGGTTGCGGCGAGCGCGACGGCGATGGTGCCGGCCGCGACGGCGACGATGCGTCGTGTGGTGGGCATGAGTCCTCCTTGGGGGCTGAAAAGGTTGTGCGATTGTTGCACCGGCACTGAAGAAACCGCAATGGATGCCGGGACACACTGGCGAGGAGTTTGCACAATAGTTACAATCCGAATTCAATGAACTCGTTCGAGGGCCCCCGACCGGTCGTCGACGGACACGTGCTGTCCGTCGATGGCGACGGCCGCGTGCTCGTCGACGGGCGACGCCCGCAGGCCGGCGACGGGGTGGCGCGCGCGATCGCCGCGCTCGTGCTCGACGGGCTCGCGACCGACGGGCTCGCCGTCGATGCGCCCGAGCGAGGCATCGCCGTCGACCAGACGAACACGTCGGTCATCGTCGACGACCGGTTCGTCGTGAAGATCGTCGGGCGCTGGGCCGCGGCCGATCGCGCCGGCCACCTGCTCGAACGGCTCGCCGAGGCCGGCTCCGACGACGTGGCCCGCCTGCACGGCCGCGTCGGCTGGCGGCACCCCGAGCTCGGCGAGTCGACGCTCGCGATCGTCACCGAGTACCTGCCCGGTGCTGAAGACGGCTGGACGTGGGCGGTCGACGACGTGGTCGCGGCGGTCGAGGCAGAGGCCGGGTCTGCGGCGGACGGCGGGCCCGCGGGCAGCGCCGACCCGACCTGGCCTGCGACGCTCGGCACGAAGGTCGCGCGCATCCACGACGTGCTCGGCGCCGAATCGACACCCAGCGGGGCGGATGCCGCATCCGCACGCCGCGACCGCGCCGCCGATGCGCTGGCCCGAGCCGTGGCCGCGGGCGACGGGCCGACCGGGGTGCGGCTGCGCAACCGCCGCGAGGCGCTCGCGCGCGACATCCGCTCGCTCGAAGCCACCTCGCCGGGGATCGAGTTCCCCATCCACGGCGACCTGCACCTCGGGCAGGTGCTCGTGTCGCCCGACGCCGACGCGCCCGACGGACGGCGCTACACCGTCATCGACTTCGACGGCGACCCGCAGCTCGACGCCGCCGATCGCGAGCGAGCGGATGCCGCGGCTCGCGACGTCGCCCACCTGCTCGTCTCGCTCGACCTCGTCGCCGCGGTCGCGCAGAAGCGTCTGCGCCGCGCCGACGACCGGGCGTGGAGCTGGGCCGACCGCGCACGCGCCGACCTGCTCGCGGCCTACCGCGCCGAGCTGACGCGCACCGACCTCTTCGACCCCGCGCTGCTGCCCGGCTTCGAGGCCGAGCAGCTCGCCGCCGAGCTGCACTACGCCGACCGCTTCCTGCCGCCGTGGCGCTACGCGCCCGACGCCGCGATCACGCACCGCTACGCTTCGACGAACGAGACTCCGGAGAGCCCATGGACACCGCCGCCTTTCGAGCCGACCTCGACCTGATCCCCTCGACGCTCGAGCGGCTCGCCGACGCCCTCGACGACGGACTGCCCGGACTCGAACGCCTCGCGATGCTCGGCGCCGCGCGCGTGCTCGTGCTCGGCATGGGCTCGAGCCGCTACGCCGCCGACGTCGTCGCCCGGCGCTACCGCAGCGTCGGCGCGAACGTGGTCGTCGAGCTCGCGAGCGCCGAACTTCTGCCGCCCGCCGCACCCGACCTCGCCGTCGTCGCCGTCTCGGCGACCGGGGGCAGCGTCGAGGTGCTGCGCGCGGTCGAGCGCTACCGCGGCACCGGGCGGCTCGTCGCCGTCACGAACCGGCCCGACTCCGAGCTCGGGCGCCTCGCCGACATCGTCGTGCCGCTGCTCGCCGGGGTCGAGGCCTCGGGGGTGGCCAGCCGCACGTTCCGCGCGACGTTCGCCGTGCTCGACGCGGTGCTCGAGGAACTGCTCGGCACGGCTCCCGCCCAACGCTTCGACGCCGCAGCCGTGCGCGGCGCGGCGACCGCGAACGCCGTGCTGCTGGCCATGGCCGACGACTGGATGCCGCCGCTCGCCGACCTGCTCGCCGGGCCCATGGGCACGTGGTCTCTCGCCCCGGCCGAGCGTGCGTCGAGCGCGCAGCAGTCCGCACTGATGATCCGGGAGGTGCCGCGCCGCAGCGCCTTCGCGTCGGAGACCGGCGACTGGTCGCACGTCGACGTGTACCTCACGAAGACGCAGGACTACCGCGCGCTCGTGTTCGCCGGCTCCACGTGGGATGCGCAGGCGCTCGACTGGATGGCGCAGCGCGGCTCTCGCTTCGCCTCGATCGGACGCGAGCTGCCGGGCGCCGAACTCGTGCTGAGGTTCCCGGGCGACACCGACGACTCCGTCGCAGCACTCACCGAGCTCCTCGTCGCCGAGCTCGTCGCCGACCACTGGCTCCGCACCTCCGGCGAGGGCACGCCCTAACGCCCCGCGACGGCGATCAAGGTCTCGGCGACTCCCTCGAGCCCCATGTTGCGGTTCACGAGCACGATCGAGGCGGTGCCCGCCGTGGTGTCGACGAAGAGCATGCTCGCGAAGCCGTTCGTCATGCCGCCGTGCTCGACGACGGCGTGGCCGCCCACCTGCTGCAGGCCCCAGAAGTAGCCGGTGTCTGCGACCTCGCCGTGCGCCTGCTGGGCGGCGCTGCCGGTGAGCGGTCCGTCGATCACCGCTTCCGCGTACGCGACGAGGTCGCCGATGGTCGCGTGGATGCCGCCCGCGGGCGCGTACGCGGCGAGCGTCGTCGGCTCGGCGGGGTCGCCCGCCTCGCCGGCACCGGCGAGGTGCCCGGTCGGCACCTCGGCATCGACGAGCGGAAGGCTGGCGGTGTCCATGCCCAGCGGTCCGAACAGCCGGTCCTCGAGCAGGGTGCGGTAGTCGGTGCCCGCGGCCGCCGCCAGCGCCTGCCCGACGAGGGCGGCCCCGAGGTTCGAGTACTGCCGCTCGGGGGCGATCGACGACGCCGGCACCGAGCGGGCTTCGTCGAGGAGCTCGTCGAGCGTCTCGTCGATGCCGTCTGCCCCCGCCTCGTAGGCGGCGCGCAGGCGGTCGAGCCATGCCTCGTCGTGATCGGGAAACGTCGGCAGGCCCGAACTGTGGGTCACGAGGTCGGCGAGCGTCAGCGCACCGACCGGCGTGCCCGCAAGGTCGAGATGCTCGTCGAGCGTGTCGTCGAGCTCGACCTCTCCGCGTGCGATCGCCTCGGCGACGAGCTCGCCCGTGAACGTCTTCGTGACGGAGCCGATCTCGAACACCGACGTGTCGTCGGCACCGTGGAACGCGGTGCGCACGGTGCCGTCGGCCTCGATGACGGCCGCCGCCACAGCCGGGGCCGTGCCGGCCGACGCGAAGCTCGGGCGCAGGAGCTCGGCCAGCTCGACGTCGCCCGTGTACCCGCCCGGCAGGGCCGCGGTCGAGGCGGCCTGCCCTGATGCGGCCGGGGGCGCGCACGCGGCGAGGGTCAGCACGAGGCATCCGCTCGCGACCGCCGCGGCGACGGCGAGCACCGATCGGAGCACGGTTCGGGACGGGGCGGATGTCACGGGCATCACGCCAGACTAGGAACCGTCGAGCTCGGTCGAACCAGTGGCACCCCTGATCGTGCGGGGTTTCGGACGCCGCGCGTAGGCGCGCGCCGCGCGGCTCGACAGCGCGAGCATCACGAGGATGTCGAGCGAGAGCGTCACGAGCGTGAAGTCGAGGTGGAGCTCCTGGTCGCCGACCCACCAGGTGACGAACGACACGCTGATGCTGAGGGTTGCGAAGAGCATCACGACGATGCGCGCCCAGTTCACGCCGAGGAAGATGAGCCAGGCGAGCACCAGCTCGACGAGGAGGATGACCGCGCCGGGCACCACCACGACGAGGAGCAGCACGTTCACCGTCTCGGCATCGACCTCCACACCGTCGAACTCCTCGCCGAGGAGGCTGCGCCAGCTCACCGCGAGCTCGATCAGCCAGATCGCGCCGCCGACGACTCGCAGCACGACGAGCACCGCACCCATGGTCACCGCGGCCGGGCGTTTCATGGGCGGCGCGGCATCCGTTCGCCCGACGAGCCGTTCGAACGGTTCGGTCGACGACCGTTTGCGCTCCTCGAGGCCGCTCACGTCGTCACCGCGACGCCGCTCACGTCGATCACCGGCAGGTCGCCGTCGGTGCGGATGGTGTCGCCGCCGCCGTTGCGCGAGTGGTACCCCGTGGAGAAGTCGGCGAGCACGCTGACCCCGATGGCCGTGTCGGCGTCTCGCAGGGTGCGCACGATGTGGTCCCGCTCGACGTCGGTGTCGGCGTCGATCTTGTGCGTGACCTGCAGCGTGAACATCGAGAAGCCCACAGCGCGGTCGAACGTTCCGGCCGCGAGCCAGTCGACCCGCGCGCCGCCCGGAAGCAGCCACCCCTCGGGCGTTCGCCAGAACCGCACGTGGTGCCGTTTCGCCGGGTTGCCCTCGACCTCCTGCTGGAAGGCGAAGTCCTGCTTGCGGCCGAACAGGAACAGCGGGCTGACCGGGGCCTCGTCGTAGCTGCGTCGGGTGATCGTCGACGTGATGATGCGCCAGCTCGAGGCCGCGGTCACCTCGTCGGCACGGGTCCACCCGGCATCCTGCATGGCCTGGAGCAGCCGCTTCTCGTCACCCAGCACGGCCAGGTTGACCGGGTCGCCGAAGAGCCCGTCGCTCGTGCGTGTGCGGCCCATGAAGTAGTCGGGCACGTAGATCGTCGTGAGCACGCGGTGCAGGCGCGGCAGCACGAGGTAGGCGAGCAGCACCCAGAACGCGACCATCACGAGGATGCCCCACCACCCGAGCGTGAACGACTCGCTGAAGAGCACGTAGGCCAGCCACAGCGACGCGAGCCCGGCGTACACGAAGAAGAACTCGTCGAGCACGGCGTTCACCGAGAAGCGCCGCCTGCGCTTCTCGCCCGCCCGTGCCGGACCCGCCGACGCCGGCGCCTGCACCGATGCGTCGGAAGCCGCGGTCCCCTCCCCGCTCATGAGTGCATGCTATCCGTGCCCGCCCCTATGCTCACGGCATGGCCTACGACGTCGCGCGCATCAGATCCGGATTCCCGTCGCTCGAGAGCGGGTGGGCGCAGTTCGACGGCCCTGGCGGCACGCAGACGCCGCGCGCCGTCGGCGAGGCCGTGGCATCCGTGCTCACCGGGCCGCTCTCGAACCGGGGCACGATCGGCGTCTCCGAGGAGCGGGCCGAGGCCGCGGTGCACGGGTTCCGGCTCGCGATGGCCGACTTCGCGAACGCGCACCCGCGCGGCATCGTGCAGGGGCGCAGCGCCACGCAGCTGACGTACGACTTCTCGCGGCACCTGCCGAAGGGCTGGGGCCCGGGCGACGAGGTGATCGTCACGAGCCTCGACCACGACTCGAACGTGCGCCCGTGGGTGCAGGCCGCCGAGCGCGTGGGCGCGACCGTGCGCTGGGCCGAGTTCGACCCGGCGACGGGCGAGCTCCCGGTCGAGGCCGTCACCTCGCTCCTCGGCGATCGCACGCGGCTCGTCGCGGTCACGGGCGCGTCGAACCTCATCGGCACGATGCCGGATGTCGCGGCCATCGCCTCGGCCGCGCACGCCGTCGGAGCACTGGTCTGGGTCGACGGCGTGCACTTCAGCGCCCACGAGCTGCCCGACCTCGACGCACTCGGGGCGGACTTCTTCACGTGCTCGCCGTACAAGTTCCTCGGCCCGCACTGCGGCGTGCTCGTCTCCCGGCCCGAGCTGCTCGAGACGATCACGCCCGACAAGCTGCTTCCGGCGACGGATGTCGTGCCCGAGCGCTTCGAGTTCGGCACGCTGCCCTACGAACTGCTCGCCGGGGTCACGGCCGCGGTCGACGTGCTGGCAGGGCTCGCCGCGTCCGGCCCCGACAGAGACGACGATGCCGTGACGGATGCCGCGGCCTCGCGCCGCGCGCGGTTGCAGGCCTCGTACGCCGCCCTCCACGAGCACGAGTCGCGCCTGCTGGCACGCCTCGAGGCCGCCCTCGCCGAACTGCCCGGCGTGACCGTGCACTCTCGGGCGGCCCGCCGTACCCCGACGCTGCTGCTCACGTTCGCCGGCCACGAGGCATCCGTCGTCACGGAGCAGCTCGCCGCGGGGCAGGTGCTCGCACCGAGCAGCAACTTCTACGCGCTCGAGGCCTCGCGCCGACTCGGACTCGGCGACGACGGCGGCCTGCGGGTCGGCCTCGCGCCGTACACCGACGACGCCGACATCGACCGGCTCGTTGCGGGGCTTCGGGCGACCCTCGACTGAGCCCGCCGGTCGAGGAGGCGCGCCGGCGCCGTACCGAGACCTGGCCCGAACGACGGCTGCCGGTCTCGATACGCTCCTTCGTCGCTCCTCGACCGGCTGAGCCCGCCAGTCGAGGACCGCCAGCGGCGGAATCGGCGGGTTCCGGACCTCATGCGGCCAATGCGGCGTCGAGCGGCGATGCGCCTCGCGGGCGAACATACGCTGGAGGCATGACCAGCATCGCCGAACGCGCCACCGAACTCCGCCGCCTGCACACCGACCCCGAACTCCTCCAGGTGGTGAACGTCTGGGACGTCGTCTCGGCGCGCGCCGTCGCCGCCCTGCCCGGCACGAAGGCCCTCGCGACCGCGAGCCACTCGATCGCCGCGACGTTCGGCTACGAGGACGGCGAGCACATCCCCGTCGAGCTCATGCTCGACATGGTCGGCCGCATCGCCCGCGCCGTCGACGTGCCCGTGAGCGCCGACCTCGAGGCCGGCTACGGCGACGCCGGAGAGACGATCCGCCGCGCGATCGGCGAGGGCATCGTCGGTGCGAACCTCGAGGACCAGCTGAAGCCGCTCGACGAGTCGGTCGCCGCCGTGCGCGCGTCGGTCGCCGCGGCCGACGCCGAGGGCGTGCCGTTCGCACTGAATGCCCGCACCGACGCATTCCTCCGAGGCCGCGAGCGCACGCTCGAGGTCAACGTTGCCGACGCGATCGAGCGCGGCCGTGCCTACCTCGATGCCGGCGCGACGAGCGTGTTCGTGCCCGGCATCTTCGGCGAGGACGTCGTGCGCGAGCTCGTGTCGGGCATCGGCGAGCTCAAGGTCACGCTCATCGGCCTGCCGGGCGTACCCGCACCCGAACGCCTGCAGGAGCTCGGCGTCGCGCGCGTCTCGTACGGTCCGACCACCCAGCGCGTCGCGCTCGGCGCCCTCCAGGACCTCGCGACCGACCTCTACCTCGGCGGCGTGCTGCCCGACGGGATCCGGCCGCTGAACTGAGGCCCGCGGCATCCGCTGGTCTCGATACGGCGCTGGCGCGCCTACTCGACCGGCGGGGTCTCCCGGGGGCGGGGGTCCCGTGACGCTTCGCTCCTCGACCGGCGGACGGGCGGCGAGGTCCGGCGGGGCGGCGAAGTGCCGCCTGATCTCGCGAATCCCCCGCGTGACGGATGCCACGCGGGGGCCTCGCTCGCTAGGGTGAGCGGGAGGCGAGTGGTCGCCGGGCCGTGCGGGGGCGCGGTCATGTGCGGCCCGCTCGCCCCCGGCTACGAGGAGAGCGCATGAACAGCGGCATCCCCATCGAGATCTCGGGGCTCAGCAAGCACTTCGGCAGCGTCACCGCGGTGGAGGACCTCAGCTTCACGGTGCAGCCCGGTCGGGTCACGGGATTCCTCGGCCCGAACGGCGCCGGCAAGACGACCACGTTGCGCGTGCTGCTCGGCCTCGTGAAGGCCTCGAGCGGCACGGCCACGTTCGGCGGAACCCCGTATCACGCGCTCAAGCGCCCGCTCGAGACCGTCGGCGCCGCGCTCGACGCGAGCTTCCACCCGGGCCGAACGGCGCGCAACCACCTCAAGGTCACGGCGACGGCCGCCGGCATCCCGTCCTCGCGCGTGCCGATCGTGCTCGAGCAGGTCGGACTCACCGAGTTCGCCGACCGTCGCGTCGGCGGCTACTCGCTCGGCATGCGCCAGCGCCTCGCGCTCGCGTTCACGCTGCTCGGCGATCCGTCGGTGTTCGTGCTCGACGAGCCGATCAACGGGCTCGACCCCGAGGGCATCAAGTGGATCCGCATGTTCCTGCAGCGGCTCGCGCAGGACGGCCGAACGGTGCTCGTGAGCTCGCACCTGCTGAGCGAGGTGCAGCAGAGCGTCGACGACGTCGTCATCATCTCGCGCGGGCGCCTCGCGAAGACCGGCACCCTGTCGAGCCTCGAGCTCGAGTCGGCACCGCGCACCATCGCCGACTCCCCCGATCGTCCGCGGCTCTCGGCGGCGCTCACGCAGGCCGGCCTGGAGTTCACCGAGGGGCGCAACGGCTTCATCGTGGCCGAGCCCGACCCCGGACTCGTCGGGCACGCGGCCTTCGTCGGCGGCGTCGAGCTCAAGTCGCTCTACCGCCTGAAGTCGGGCCTCGAGGAGTCGTTCCTCGCACTCGTGAGCGGTGAGGTCGCGGCCCCGAGCGTCACGAACGGGTCGGACGACGACGGGGCGGATGCCGCAGCCGACGTGCCCGACCACGACGAGCCCGCGATCGGCGACGAGCCGTCCGACGCGGCATCCGCTCGCTCGGAGGCCGGCGGGGCCGGCGGGGCCGCCGACGCGCCCGCCGAACCGGATACGCCCGACGAACCCGGCGCCGCCGACGGGGCCAAGGGGTGATGGGCATGCTGCGCGCACTCGGCTCCGAGTTCCAGAAGTTCTTCACCACGCGCATGTGGTGGCTGCTCACACTCCTGCTCGTCGGGTACGTGGCCCTGTCGGCCGGCGGCTTCGGCGCGTTCCTCGGCTGGGCGACCGACAACCCCGCAGCGGCGGCCGGCGCGAGCTCGACGCCGCTGCCGACCGACGGCATCGCCGTGCTCGTGTACAGCTTCGCGTCGTCGATCGGCTACGTGTTCCCGGTGCTCTTCGGCGCGCTCGCGGTCACGACCGAGTTCCGGCACAAGACGCTGACGCCCTCGTTCCTCGTGCAGCCGCATCGCGCGACCGTGCTGTGGGCGAAGTACGTGTCGCAGCTGTTCATCGGCGCGGCGCTCGGCGTGCTCGCGTTCGCGGCGACGGTCGGCGCGGGCGCCGGTGCGCTCGCGGCCTTCGGCATCGACACCGCGCTCGACCAGCCCGACACGTGGGCGCTCATCGGCCGCGGCGTGCTCGCGATGGCGCTCTGGGGCACGATCGGCGTCGGCCTCGGCTCGCTCGTGACGAACCAGGTGGCGGCCATCGTCATCGTGATCGCGTTCACGCAGTTCGTCGAGCCGATCGTGCGACTCGCGGCCTCGCTCAACGACGTGACCGCGAGCATCGGCAAGTTCCTGCCTGGCGCGGCGAGCGACGCGCTCGTCGGCGCCTCGTTCTACAGCGTGGCCGCGATCGGCTCGGCCCAGACGCTCGAGTGGTGGCAGGGCGGTCTCGTGCTGTTCGGCATCGGCCTCGTCACCACGCTGATCGGCGGCCTGACGACCTGGCGGAGGGACGTGTCGTAGGCGTGGACCTCGCCGCGCTCCGAGACCTGCGTCTGCACGTGCAGGGGCTGCGGCATCCGTTCGACGCCTCGGCACCCGAGGTCGTGCGGCGCTTCGGCGCGGTGCAGGCGCAGGAGTTCGTGCCCGCGCAGTGGGGCCTCGCGCAACGTGTGCCGGTCGAGGCGAGGCCGGATGCCGCGGCGCTCGCGGCCGACCTCGACGCGGGTCGCATCCTCCGCACGCACGTGCTGCGGCCGACGTGGCACTTCCTGCACCCCGACGACGCCCGATGGGTGCTCGAGCTCTCGGCCGAGCGCGTGCACCGCGCGAACGGCACGTACTACCGCTCGACGGGCGTCGACGGCGAGGACGCCGTTCGGGCCGTCGACGTCGTCGCGGCCTGCGTCGCCGACGGGCACCGCACGCGCACCGACATCGCGACCGCACTGGCCGACGCGTCGCTGCCGGCGACGGGCGTGCCCCTCTCGTACGTGCTCATGCGGGCGGAGCTCGAGCGCGTCGTCATCAGCGGGGCGAACGCCGGGAAGCAGCGCACCTACGCGGCCTTCGACGAGCGCGTGCCGCCATCGGCCCCCAGACCCCGCGACGAGGCGCTCGCCGACCTGGCCGAGCGGTTCCTCGACGCCCGCGGCCCCGTGACCGATCGCGACTTCGCGTCGTGGTCGGGCTTCACGCTGACCGATGCGCGGCGGGCGCTCACCGCCGTCATCGAGCGAGCGGATGCCGCGGGCGACCCGATCGAGACGCTCGATGTCGACGGGGTCGCCCATCACGTGCGCGCGGCGCAGCTCGAGGGCGGCGGTGCGGCCCGGGCCGTGCCCGACCCCCGCGTCGACCTGCTGCAGGCCTACGACGAGTACATCATGGGCTACGCGTCGCCCCGGGCGTTCCTGCACCCCGAGGGCGACGCCGTCGTGCACGCCGAGTTCCCGCTCCACGCCCTCATGAGCGGCGGCGTCATGATCGGGCGGTGGGCGCCGCCGACGGCGTCGGCCACGACGACCGTGCGCCTCGTGCCGTGGCGCGGGCTCGACGCCGACGAGGAGCGCTCGCTCGCGGCATCCGTCGCCGAACTCGGCGTGTTCCTCGGCACGGAGCTGCGCATCGGGCGCGAGGCGTAGGCCCCGGCCGACCTCGTCGCGGGCGGGACCCGAGGGGCCTCCGCCGCGCCTCCGCCGCCGATGGGCGCGCCCCGGCGACCGCGACCCCGCCCCTCGGTACGATCGCGACATGCTCGTCATCGCCAGCGTCTTCGTCGCCCTCGCCGCGCTGCTGCACGGCTACATCTTCCTGCTCGAGAGCGTGCTGTGGACCCGGCCCAAGACGTGGAAGACCTTCGGCGTCGCCGATCAGGCCGCCGCCGACATCACGAAGCCCATGGCCTACAACCAGGGCTTCTACAACCTGTTCCTCGGCATCGGCGCGGCGCTCGGCCTGATCCTCGTGTGGTCGGGCGTCGACGAGGCCGGCCGCGCGCTGGTGCTGTTCTCGACGGCCTGCATGGCGCTCGCGGCGGCGGTGCTGACGACCACCGGGCGGGGCTACCTCCGACCGGCGCTCGTGCAGGGCACGCTGCCCCTCATCGGGTTCGTGCTCTTCCTGTTCTCCTGACCGGCGCGGCCCCTTCCTGATCGGGGCGGCCCCTTCTCCTGATCCGAGCAGCCCCGTGCAGCGCTCCGGCGCTACGATCGGCACATGGCCGGGGCCGAGGACGCCGCATCGATCGAGCCGAGCGCCGATGTCGACGCGCGGGCGCGACTCGGACGCGGGGTACGCGTGTGGCATCTCGCCCAGATTCGCGAGCACGCCGAGATCGGCGCGGGCACGACGATCGGGCGCGGCGCCTATGTCGGCCCGGGCGTGCGCATCGGCGAGCGGTGCAAGCTGCAGAACCACGCCCTCGTGTACGAGCCGACCGTGCTCGGCGACGGCGTCTTCGTCGGACCGGCGGTCGTCTTCACCAACGACACGCACCCGCGCGCGGTGAACCCCGACGGTTCGCTCAAGGGCGCCGACGACTGGACCAAGGTCGGCGTGGTCGTGCATGACGGCGCGGCCATCGGCGCTCGGAGCGTCTGCGTCGCGCCCATCGAGATCGGCCGCTGGTCGCTCGTGGCCGCCGGCGCGGTCGTCACGCGCGACGTGCCCGACTACGGCCTCGTGGCCGGGGTGCCGGCGCGACGGATCGGGTGGGTCGGGCCGCTCGGCGTGCCGCTCGAGCCCCTCGGCGACGGGCGGTTCCGCTGCCCGTCGAGCGGGGCCCTGTTCCGCGAGACCGAGGGCGTGCTCGCGCCCGAATGACGTCGGGCACCCATCCCCCCGAACTGGGACTGGGGGCCTCGATGGGCCCGGCGTAGCTTCGGAGCACTTCCCGTTCCGGGCACGACTTCTGGGCTTCGTGACTCCGCGGGTCATATGTTTGTTGGTCGCACGTGTCAGCGTGCGACGGCGCGACGTTCCGGCGTCGCGACTGGGCTACTGACGAGGCCGGCTACCCACCGGTCCCGTATCGCGTACATCCGCCCGCCCGCAAGGGCGCCCACCCGAGGCGATTCCAGTGACTGCGCTCTTCTTGCGCGTCGCGACCGCGATCCCACCCATCCCCCGGCCGCGCACGTCCCCCAGCCCGCTCCGCGGTGGCTCCTGCCTGCGGTCGGCTCCCGGATGCACCGTGCTCACCGCCGCGCCCCCAGGCGGTGAGCACGGTGGTTGACGCCCGCCAGCTCGCATCCGTGCCCCCACCGCCGCGGCGGCCGAGGACCCACCTGCATCTCGTGGCCGGAGGCGGCGGGGCGCACCCTCGCCCGTGGGCATCGGGCTATCGCACGCGCCTCATCGTCTGCGACGCCGTGACGATCGTGCTCACCGTGGTCGGAGCCCTGCAGGCGGTCCTGCTCGCGACCGAACGCACGGCGCCGATCTGGTCGATGACGATGCCGTACGCCGTCGCCGCCGCAGTCTGGATCTCCGCGCTCGCGATGCTCCACACCCGAGACGAACGGCTCTTCGCCGTCGGCGCGGAGGAGTACAAGCGCGTCATGGGGGCCAGCACCGTCGCGATCGGCGTGCTCGCCGTCGCCTTCCTCAGCCTGGGGACGAATGCCCCCGGTTCGTACCTGCTCGTCACGTGGATCATCGGCGTGCCCCTGCTGCTGCTCGAACGGTGGAGCTGGCGCCGATGGCTGACCCGGCAGCGTCAAGCAGGCCGGGCCCTCTCCCGCGCGATCGTCGTCGGAGGGGTCGACGACGTGACGCAGGTCATCGCGCAGATGAGCCGGTGCCCCTCCGGGTACGCGGTCGTCGGCGTCGCGGTCGACGGCCTCACCTCGAGGACGAGCCTTCCCGTCGGCGAGCGCGCGCTCCCCGTGCTCTCCTCGCCGGCGGCCGTGGCGAGCACCGCCCGACGCCACGAGGTGCAGACGATCGTCGTGGCCGGCGGGGCATCCGTCGGGCCGGCCTTCGTCAAGCGCCTCGCCTGGGAGCTCGAGGGCACCTCCATCGATCTCGTGCTCGCGACGCGTCTGATCGAGGTCGCCGGGCCGCGCATCCACTTCCAGATGATCGACGACCTCCCGCTCATGCACGTGGACATCCCCCGGTTCGAGGGCGGCAAGCACGTCGCGAAACGAGCGCTCGATATCGTCGGCGCCTCGGCCGCCCTCCTCGTGCTCGCTCCGCTGTTCGTCGCCATCGCGATCGCCGTGCGGCTCGACACCCCCGGCGCCCCGCTCTTCCGGCAGGAACGCGTCGGGCGCGGCGGCCGCACCTTCACGCTGCTGAAGTTCCGTTCGATGTCGGCCACCGCCGAGCAGGACCTCGCCGCACTGCTCGACCGCGACGAGGGCAACGGCATGCTCTTCAAGCTGCACGACGACCCGCGCATCACGCGCGTCGGGCGGGTGCTGCGCAAGTACTCGCTCGACGAGCTGCCGCAGTTCTGGAACGTGCTCGTCGGGGAGATGAGCCTCGTCGGCCCGCGCCCGCCGCTCGTGAGCGAGGTCGAGGGGTACGAGGCCCACGTACGGCGGCGGCTCTACCTCAAGCCCGGGCTGACCGGCCCCTGGCAGGTGAGCGGGCGCAGCGATCTCACCTGGGAGGAGAGCGTCCGGCTCGACCTCCACTACATCGAGAACTGGTCGCTCATCGGCGACGTGATGCTCCTCTGGCGCACGATGCACGTCGTCGTGCACCACGTCGGAGCCTATTGACGGGACGGATGACATGACTGGGCGCCGCATCCTGATCATCGTGATCGCGACGATCGCACTCGCCGTCGGCGTGGCCGGCGTCGCGGGCACGGTCGCGCCGTCGGGCCGACCCCCGCTCGCGTCCGACACGTCCGGCTCGACGGGCGCGCTCGGAACGACGACGACGCCGGAGCGACCGGATGACGCGGGCGAAGCCACGACGCCTCCGGACGATGCCGCCGACGACCCGGGCCGGGGACCCCTCGTCGAGACCGAGGCCACGCCTCCGCCACCGGTGGTGCCGCCGGCGGAACCGGTCGCCGAGCTCGGCGGACGGGTCGACGGATTCCCCGAGCTCATCCCGCTCGCCGACGGATCCCGGATCGTGTCGAGCGCGGTGACGGCCGACGGCGATCGGGTGCAGGCGACGCTCGAGGCGGAGTCGCCCGCAACGCCGCGAGAGGTGCTCGCGGGCTACGTCGACGCGTTCACCGCACTCGCCTTCGCCCCGGTCGAGTCCCCTTCGGTGGGCGGCAGCACCGCGATCACCTTCACGAACGGCGTCGACACGGTGCTCGTGACGGTCTCGGACTCCGTGACCGGGGGAACCGACTACTCGGTCATCGGCATCTTCACGGCCGGGAAGGAGGGCTGACCGTGTACATCACCCTCTCCGACCGCGGCGCCGACGACGGCGCGACGACCGGCGCACGCACCGGCCGGGTGTCGTCGACCGTCATCGCGCTGGGCGTGGTGAGCCTGCTGACCGACATCTCGTCGGAGGCCACGGCGGCCGTGCTCCCCCTGTACCTGACGACGGCGCTCGGGCTCTCGATCGTCGCGTACGGGGTGATCGACGGCCTCTACCAGGGCGTCAGCTCGGCCGTGCGGATCGCCGCCGGGTGGGCGGCGGATCGCGGCGACCGCCCGAAGCCGGTCGCACTCCTCGGGTACGGACTCTCCGCGATCGCCCGTGTCGGCCTGCTCTTCGCCACCGGGTTCGGCGCGATCACGGCCGTCGTCGTCGGCGACCGGATCGGCAAGGGCATCCGCACCGCACCGCGCGACGCGCTCATCGCCGCATCCTCCGACCCCGCGGAGCTCGGCCGCTCGTTCGGCGTGCACCGGATGCTCGACACGGTGGGCGCGGCCACGGGCCCGGTCATCGCGTTCGTCGTGCTCCTGCTCGTGCCCGACGGGTACCGCACCGTGTTCGTCGTCTCGCTCGCCTTCGCCGTCCTCGGCGTCGTCGTGCTCGGCGCCCTCGTGCCCGACCGCCGGCCGCGAGCCGAGCAGGCGACGACCGGCACCCCTCCGTCGCCGTTCCGCTGGCGCCTGCTGGCCGCGCCACGACTCATCCGACTGCTCGTCGCCGCAGGCCTGCTCGGCCTGGTCACGATCGGCGACGGCTTCCTCTACCTCGCCCTCCACGATCGCCTCGGATTCGCCCCGATGTGGTTCCCGCTGCTGTTCGTCGGCACGAACCTCGCGTATCTCGCGCTCGCCGTGCCGATCGGCCGACTCGGCGACCGCATCGGCGGTCGACGCGTGTTCATCGGCGGCCAAATCGCGCTCCTCTGCGCCTACGTGCTCGCGGCGCTCCCGGTCGCCGGCGTCGGAGCGGTGGCCGCGAGCGCGGGATGCCTCCTGCTCCTCGGGCTGTTCTACGCATCGACCGACGGGATCCTCGCCGCCCTCGCGTCGGCCTTCGTGCCCCTGGAGGCGCGGGCGAGCGGCATCGCTGCGGCGCAGACGGTGGTCGCCGCGACGCGCTTCGCCGCGGCGGCGGGGTTCGGACTGCTGTGGTTCGCGGTCGGCTCCTCGGCCGCCCTGGTCGTGGCGGCATCCGCCCTGGCCGTGGTGATCCCGGTCGCGGCGATCCTGCTGCGACCTCGCGCGTCGGAGGGCGGTGCATCGGCATGGACCTGACGAGGCGACGCCTGTTCGTCGGCATCTCCGCCGTCCTCCTCCTCGGCGGTGCGGCGGCCTACGGCGCGGTCGCGTTCGCGGCCTCGCGCTCGATCCCGGAGGGCACGGCGTCCACGCCCATGACCGGGATCCGGCCGGGCACCGTGCTCTTCCGGCAGACCGGCGGCGGTGCGCTGCACGGGCTGGTCGCCGCCGTCGACCTCGACGATCCCGGCGGCCCGCGCGAGGTCTCGGCACGGCCCTGCGACCGCCTCGACGCGAACGTGGACGGGATCGTGTGCCTGCACTCCGATCTCGGGCTGACCACGACCTTCGAGACCCTCGTGCTCGACGAGACGCTCCACCCGACCAGCAGCAGGCCGCTCGCGGGGATCCCGAGCCGCACCAGGCTCTCGCCCGACGGCGAGCTCTTCGCGACGACCTCGTTCGTCGCCGGACACGCCTATGCGGGCACCGACTTCTCGACCTCGACGGTGATCTTCCGGCGCGACGGGACCGACTCCGGAGAGCTGGAGGACTTCACCCTCATCGTCGACGGGGCGGAGGTGACGGCGGCCGACGTGAACGTCTGGGGCGTCACCTTCGCCGACGATCGCCGGTTCTTCGCCACGGCGGCGTCGGGCGAGCACCGGTGGCTCGTCGCCGGCGATCTCGACGAACGGACGTTGCGGGCGGTGAGGGACGGTGTGGAATGCCCCTCGCTCTCGCCGGACGGCTCGCGCCTCGCGTTCAAGCAGAACCGGGGCAGCGCCGACCGGCCCGACTGGGCCATCGCCGTCTACGAGCCTGCGGACGACCGGGTCACGGTCCTGCCCGAGCCCGCATCGATCGACGATCAACCCGAGTGGCTGGACGACGAGACCCTCCTCTACGGGCGGGCACGCGACGATTCGCCCGGCGACACCGACGTGTACGCCATCCGGGCCGACGGATCCGCGGGCCCGGAGCTGTTCATCTCGCACGCCTGGTCTCCGGCGGTGGTGCGGCCATGAGCGGGACGGCGACGCAGGTGCGGCTCGGCGGGGTGCCCGTCGACCTCCTCGACCGAGCGGGCGCGATCGAGACCATAGCGTCGCGATTCGGGGTCGAGGTCGGACGCCCGCTCGCGGTCGCCTCGGTCAACCTCGACCACGTGCACCATTTCGGCTCGACGGCCCCGGATCACCGCGCACTGCACGACGGCCCCGGCGCCCCGGTCGAATGGCTGAACCTCATCGACGGCACCCCGCTCGCCACTGCTGCACGGCGCATCACGCATGTCGAATGGCCCCGCCTGGCCGGCAGCGACCTCATCGATGCCCTGCTCGAGCGCGCCGAGCTCGACCACGCCAGGGTCGGCGTCCTCGGCGGCAGCGCCGACACCCACTCGCAGCTCGAACGGCGGCTCGCCGTGACCCATCCGGCACTCAGCCTCGCCGGATGCTGGGCGCCGAGCCGGCCCGAACTGGCCGACGAGGAGGCGTGCGACGCCCTGGCCGACGACATCGCGGGGCACGAGATCGCGGTGCTCCTCGTCTGCCTCGGCAAGCCGCGCCAGGAGGTCTGGATCGAGCGCTACGGGCGGCGGACCGGATGCCACGTGCTGCTCGCCTTCGGGGCGGCCGTCGACTTCCTCGCCGGAACGGTGGAGCGGGCACCCCGCTGGGTCGCCGACCACGGCATGGAGTGGGCCTGGCGCCTGGCGCTCGAACCCCGCAGGCTCGCCCACCGGTACCTCGTCGACGGGCCGCCCGCCTACCTCGCCATCAGGCGCTCGAGCCGCCCGCTCGACGGCGCCGCATCCGGGAGGAGGGCCGCCGGATGACCATCGCCGATCCGACCGCTCCCCGCACGGCGCCCGCGCCCGCCGCGCCCGCCGCGCCCGCACCGCCGATGCCGGCGCCCGCCGTGCGCGGATCCATCGTGATCCCGGCCCACGACGAGGAGGCGGTGATCCTGCGCACGCTGGACGGGCTGCGCCCCCTGCTCGAGCAACGACTCGTCGAGGTCGTCGTGGCGTGCAACGGATGCTCCGACCGCACGGCGGCGCTCGCGGCATCCGTCGCCGGTGTGACCGTGCTGCAGACGCCGAAGCCGCTGAAGACGGCGGCGATGAACGCCGCCGACGGTGCAGCGACCCACTGGCCGAGGCTCTACCTCGATGCGGACATCGCGATCACCGCCGATGCGGCCCTCGCGGTGCTCGACAGCGTCTCGTGCGGCGAGGCGATGGCCGCACGCCCCGAGTACCGATACGTCATGGGATCGGCCTCGGCGCCGGTGCGCGCGTACTACCGCGCACGCGATCGGCTGCCCATCACCCGTGGCGGGCTCTGGGGTGCTGGCGCGTTCGCGCTCGGCCCCGAGGGCCATGCACGATTCGGCGAGTTCCCCATGGTGATCGCCGACGATGTCTTCGTCGACCGGCACTTCTCGGCCTCCGAGAAGCGCATCGTGCCGACGAACCCCGTTCCGGTGCGCGTTCCGCAACGCGTCCGGAACCTGATGGCGGTGCTGCGCCGGCAAGCTCGGGGCGCCGGCCAGCCCGCCATCAGAACAACGACGAGCACCACACCGTCGACCGTGCGTCAGCTCCTCGCCTCCGTCCGCGGCCCACGCTCGGCCGCCGACGCCATGGTCTACGCGCTGCTGAGCATCGCCGCCCGGCGACCCTCGTCGCGTCGCCGAGCGAGCACGGTGTGGGAACGCGACGACTCGACGCGGGTCGCGACGCCGGCCGCGGCGCGGATGCGGGTCGCGACGCCGACGACGGCCGCGACGCCGACGACGGTCGCGGAACCGGTGCGCGACGACATCTCGCCGCGTCGCGCGCCCGTCACGCCGATGTTCGCGGGCATGGACGACGCAGCCGAGGTGGTCGCCGTCGTCGTGACCTACGAGAGCCGCTCCTGCATCGACGCCCTGATCGACTCGCTGCGGGTCGAGGCGGCGGAGCGCGCGATCCGCGTCGTCGTCGCGGACAACGCCTCGGGCGACGGCACCCTCGAGCACGTCAGGTCCCGGCATCCCGACGCGATCTCCTTCGGCACCGGTGCGAACCTCGGCTACGCCGCCGCGATCAACCGATGCGCGCCGATGGTGGGCGATGCACGCGCCGTGCTCGTGCTGAACCCCGACGCCGTCGTCGAGCCGGGCTGCGTGCAGGCGCTGCTCGCGCGACTCGACTCGAGCGGCGCCGGTGCCGTCGTGCCCGGCATCCGGGAGGCGGACGGCCGGACGGCCCGCTCGATCCGACGCGAGCCGAGCCTGCTCGGCACCCTCGGCGACTCGCTGTTCGGCGGCAGGCTCAGGGGAAGGCCGGGGTGGCTCTCGGAGACGGTCTTCGATGCGCGCGCGTACGCCACGGCGCATCCGATCGACTGGGCGACCGGCGCGGCCGTGCTCTTCGACGCCGGACTCGCGCAGCGCGTCGGCCCGTGGGACGAGCGGTACTTCCTGTTCTCGGAGGAGACCGACTACTTCCGCCGCCTGCGCGAGGCGGGCGGCACGGTCTGGTTCGAACCCCGCGCCGTGGTCACGCACGCCGAGGGCGGCTCCGGACGCTCCCCCGCCCTGAACGCGCTCTCGGCCGTGAACCGCATCCGGTACGCGCGGAAGTTCCGGTCGCGCACCTACGCAGCCGCCTTCCGCAGCATCGCCGTGCTCGCCGAGGTGCTCAGGGTCGGTCGGCCGCAGAGCGCAGGCGCACTGGCCGTCGTGCTGAACGCGAACCGCTGGTCGGAGGTCCCGCATGCCCCCGAGCCTGCGCCCGCGCCCGACGAGCAGCCGGTCGCCGGCGTCTCGTTCGGCTACCTCGTGCCCGAGTTCCCCGGCCAGACCCACACCTTCTTCTGGCGCGAGATCGAAGCGCTGCGCCGGCTCGGCGGCCGCCCCCGGATCATCTCGACCCGCAAGCCGCGACATGCGCGCGGCACGCACGACTGGGCCGAACGGGCCACGGCCGAGGCGAGGTACCTGTTCCCCGGGTCGCCGATCAGTCTGGTCGGCGCCGTGTGGCTCCTCCTCTCCACAGCCGTGCAGGCCCGGCTCGGGCCGGTGCTCAGGGAGTCGGCCAGGGCCCATGCCGAGTTCGGGGTCAGCCGTTCCCGGCTCCTCGGCCTCGTCATCACCGGTGCCGAACTCGCCCGGCTGGCACGCCGGGAGGGTTTGCGCCACGTCCACGTGCACTCGTGCGCGGACTCGGCGTGGGTCGCGCTCTTCGCCAACCTGCTGACCGGGGTGCACTACAGCCTCACCGCCCACGGGCCCCTCCGCGACTACGGCGACGGTCAGGCGGCGAAGTGGGCGCGGGCCTCCTTCGGGTTCGCCATCACGAATCGTCTCCGCGACGAGATCACGGCCGAGCTCGACGGTGCGCTCCCGGCCGAGTTCGCCGTCGCCCCCATGGGCATCGATCCGGCCCGGTTCTCGCGCACGACCCCGTACCGGCCCGCGATCCCGGGCAGCACCGCCCGGATCTTCAGCTGCGGCCGACTCAATCCGAGCAAGGGCCACGACGACCTCATCCGCGCCGCAGCGCTGCTCGTCGCCGGCGGCCGCGACGTCGAACTGGTCATCGCCGGTGACGACGACAGCGATTCGGGCCACCGCAATCGGCTCGAACGACTGATCGAGGCCTCCGGGCTGTCGGGCCGTGTGCGACTGCTGGGGTCGGTGCCGGAGGCAGGTGTCCGGGCCGAGCTCGAACGGGCCGACGTGTTCGCGCTCGCGAGCCACGACGAACCCCTCGGCGTCGCGACCATGGAGGCCATGGCCATGGGCGTGCCGGTCGTCGTGACGGGCGGCGGCGGCGTGACCGAGCTCGTCGAGGACGGCGTGACGGGCCTGCTCGCCACGGCGCACGCACCATGGATGATCGCGGCCGACATCGCCCGGCTGCTCGACCGGCCCGACCTGGCGACGCGACTCGGGGCTGCCGGGCACGACCGCGTCACCCGGAGCTTCACGAGCGCGTCGAGTGCGGCCACGCTGCTCCGGCACGTCGAGATGAGCGACCGGAAGGCGGCTGCCGACGGACGGGGCGGCCCGTGAGCCGGCGTGCGGTCCTCGTCGGGGCGCTGTCGACGGTCGGCGTCGCCGTGATCGCGGCCGTCGCGGTGGCCGTCGCCTCGGGTGCCGAGACGCGATCCCCGCCGTCTGACGCGACGACCGGTCGCACCTCCGCGTCGCCGGCCCCGACGACCTCGGCCGCCGCCACGGTGCGCGCGGTCGACGGCGGTGCCGACTACTACGGGCGCTTCGACGGGGGGCTCCCCGACGACGACGGCTTCTTCCCGATCGCCGTGTGGTTCGCGAGCGTGACCTCGATGTCGGATGCCACGGCGGACCGCGAGATGGGCCTCAACACCTACGTCGAGCTCACCGCGAACTCCTCGCTCGAGCTCATCGCCGACAGCGGCATGCACGCCATTCCGAGCGTGCCGCTCGACGGCGCCGCCGGTGTGCTCGTCGCCGACGAGGTCGACATGTGGGCTGGGCCCGGCGACGGCACGTGGACCGGTTCGTACCCGGGCGACGGCCAGGTGTGCACCGACGACGTCGCTTGCGGGTACTCGATCATGGCGAAGCTGACCGGCGACCTGCCGGCCGGGCTCATGACGGTCGCGAACTTCGGCAAGGGCGTCGCATTCTGGGAGTCGGATGCCGAGGCGCAGCGCTTCCTCGAGTTCACCGACGTCGTGTCGGCCGACACGTACTGGTTCACCGACCCGAACATCTGCGGAGCGACCGAGGGCGGATGGGGGCCGGGCGACGGGGAGACCCTGCCGGATGCGGAGTGCCGCGTCGCCGAGAACTACGGCTGGACCGTCGAGCACGTGCGTTCGCTCGTGTCGCCGGCCGGCTCGAAGCCGGTGTGGCAGTTCGTCGAGGTCGGCCAGCCGTTCGGCGATGGTCCCTCCGTGACCGGTGCGCAGATCCGCGCGGCCGTGTGGAGCGGCATCATCCACGGCGCTCGCGGCGTCGTGTACTTCAACCACGGCTTCGGCGACCTCTGCAGCACCGAGAACGTGCTGCGGGATGCGTGCGGCGACGCGGTGCGGGAGGAGGTCACGGCGCTGAACCGGCAGCTCCTCGACCTCGCACCCGCGTTGAACGCCCCGTTCGTCGACGGCCTGCTCCGGATCGACGGCGGTGCCGAGGCCGCCGTGAAGCTCGTCGACGACGGGTTCACCGTGTTCGCCGGGGCGACGCGTGCGAACGACGGCGACGTCTCGTTCACGATCGGATGCCGCAGCGCGACGTCGGCCCTCGTCGTCGGCGAGGATCGCAGCATCCCGATCGTCGATGGCAGGTTCAGCGATCGATTCGCCGACGGGGACGCGGTGCACGTGTACCGGCTGGAAGGGGGCACCTGTGGCCTCTGACCCGGACGTCCGCGCGATCACGTCGACCCCCGTCGGCCGGAGCGGCGGAGCCGCGCGCGAGCGGGGCGGCGTGCCGCTGCTGATCCGGTTCACGCTCATGGCGATCTTCGTCTTCCCGGCCTCGATGGTCATCGAGCCGATCGGGGCGTCGGGAACCGTGCCGATCCTGCTCTGCCTCCTGCTGCTGCTCTTCTGGCTGGCCTCCTGGCTGTGGGGCCTGCACGACCCGGTGCCCGTTCGGCATCCCGGCCGACTCGCGATGTCGCTGCTGCTCCTCGCCTCGTTCGCGTCGTACGCGGCCCTGTACGCCGGATGGACCGGCGGCAGCACGGAGGTCACACGCGCCTCGGCCGACCGGTGGCTGCTGCTCCTCGCGGCGAGCTCCGCGCTCGTGCTCGTCGTCGCGGAGTCCATCCGGAGCATCGCCGACGCGATGCAGGTGGTGCGGGCGCTCCTCACCGGCGCGTTCTTCTGCTGCCTGGTCGGCGTCGTGCAGTTCGCGTTCCGGGTGAACCCCGTCGAGTGGATCCAGGCGGCGATGCCCGGATTCACCTACAACGGCGGGGACACGCCCTTCCAGATCCGCGGTGCGCTCATGCGCGTCGCGGGCACGACCTTCCACTCGATCGAGTTCGGCGTGGTCTCGTCGATGCTCATCCCGTTGTCGATCTGGCGCGCGCTGAACGACCCGTCCGGGCGTCGGTGGTTCCACTGGGCGCAGACCGCACTCCTCGTCTTCGCGGTGGCGACCACGGTCTCGCGATCCGGCATCCTCGCCCTCCTGGTCTCCCTCGTCGTCTTCCTGCCGTTCCTGACCCGGTCGATCCGCCGATGGGTGCTGCTGGCCTCGCCGTTCGTCGTCGCCGCCATGTTCGTCTTCGTGCCGGGCTTCGTGGGCACGATCGGGGCGGCGCTCGGCGCCGACACCTCAGACCCGTCGATCGCGACCCGGGTCAACAACTACCCCCGCGTCGCCCAGATGCTCGACACGCGCCCGTTGCTCGGGGCCGGGCCCGGCAACTACTCGCCGCCCGATGCGCTGAAGATCCTCGACAACCAGTACCTGGGCGCGATCGTCACGCTCGGGCTCGTGGGCCTGGTCGCGACGATCGCCTACCTCGTGCTGCCAGGGGTCGCGAGCGTCCTCGCGGCGAGGGCCGCGAGAGCTCCCGTGCTGAAGGGCCTCGCAGGTGCGGTCGCCGCCGGAACGCTCGTCGCTGCGGCATGCTCGATGACCTTCGACTCGCTCTCGTTCCCGGTGTTCGCCCTGCTCTACCCCGCCCTCGTCGGGCTCGCAGGCGGCGTCTGGCGCCTCGTGCAGGCCGAGGCGACGGCATCGTCGGAGCACCGGCCCGACCTCGTCCCGGTCCGAACGACCGGGACGCACCCGACCCGAATCCCACCCGATGGCGAAGGAGTCTGAGCCATGGATCCCACCGGAGTCCTCCGATCGCTGTGGAAGTACCGCTGGTTCGTCCTGCCGGCGCTGCTGATCACCCTCGGCGTCGCCGCGTACGTCTACGCGCTCGGCCCGCGCAGCTACGAGTCGACCACGAGCTACGCCCTCGTCAATCCGGATGTCCCGACCGAGGCGGACATCGAACGCGATCCCGCGCTGGCGAAGCTGAACGGCGACAATCCCTACCTCCGTTCGACCGACCCGAACCTCGTCGCGAACGTGGTCATCACCCGCCTCCAGTCGCCGGCCACTGCCGCGTACCTCGAGGACGTCGGGTTGAGTCGCGACTTCTCGGTCGCGCCGGGCGTGGGCGGCAGCGGCTTCATCGTCGAGATCACGGGCGTCGGGGCCACGCCGACGCAGTCGGTCGGCACGTCGGCGGCGCTCGGCGCGATGTTCGAACGCGAACTCCGGACGATCCAGAAAGTGAACGGCGCCGACGACCGCTTCCTGTTCACCTCGCTCATGGTGGCCCAGGCCGACGAGGCGACGGAGCAGTTCTCGAGCCGGCTCCGCGCGGTCGTCATCGTGCTCGTCGGCGGCGTCGTGCTCGTGTTCGGCGCGGTGTCCCTCGGCCGGTCGATCGACGCCGTGCGGGTTCGACGACGAGCGGCCGCGGCGGCCGCAGCGCTCGAAGAAGCCGCAGCGCTCGAAGAAGATGAAGAAGAGGAGGGCGACGAACCCGACCCTCCGGATGCCGCGGGCGAACCCGCTGCGACGGACGCCGCGGATGCGCCGGCACTCGAGGCCTCCGAGGCCGAGCAGCGCCTCGTGACGGCGGAGTCCGTGGAACGAGGCGGAGCGGAGCGAGTCGGTCGGGGGAAGCGTCCCGCCCGGAAGAAGCGGGCCGCCAAGACGGCGCGCTCCGCCGGGGATGCGCCGAACGATCCGACCGACGAGCCGGACTCCGCCGCGGACGGCCACGACGGGATCGACGCCGATACCGACGCCGCCCGCGAACTCGAACTGCCCCACGCGCGGCGCTGACGGCAGCCTCCGTGCCACGGCCCCCACGGCGCTGCGGGGGCTGCGGGGGCTGCGGGGGCTGCGGGGGCTGCGGGGTCAGCCGAGCCGAGCGGTGAGGCGCCGCATCGCGGCACGGCGTTGCTCGAGCCCCGTGCCCGACTTCGCCGAGACCATGACCGCGACATCCGTCTCGGCGACCTCGGAGAGGAACTGATCGAGCCCGTCGCCGTCGAGCGGGATCTCGTCGGGGTGCACCCTGCACCGCATGCCGTCGACGGTGCCGCTGAGCGCCGTGCCGAGCATCTCCTCGACGTAGACGCCGTAGAGGATCATCTCGGAGAAGTGCAGCTCGCGTCCGATGGACGTCGCCCACGAGCGACCGGTCGCGTACTCGATGCGGCGCAGCATGGCGCGCACGATGGCCGGGTCCCATGCGCAGGGCCAGCAGATGTAGTCGGGCAGGCGGGAGGCCGTCGTGGGAGCCAGCCCCAGCAGGCGACGGGCCGTGTCGTGCCAGAGCCGATGACGGGGCAGGGCGTCGCTGACGGCGTCGGCCAGGCGGTAGAGCGGGAGCCGGCCGCATGGAGCGAAGGTCAGCCCGTCGACGGCGCGGATGAACTCGACGTCGGAGTCGACGAGCAGTGCGATGTCGGTCTCGGCCGACGCCGCGGCCGCGAGCTTGACGAGCTGCTGCGCGATCCAGCCTCGGATGGGCGGGAACGGCGACTCGACGTTGACCCACATGTTCATCCGCGGCGCCTTCCGCAGTTGGGACGGCATGACCGAGTCCACGTCGACGACCGTCGCACCGAGCTCGGCCAACGGGGCGAAGCGGTGCAGGTCACGACGAGGCACGATGATGCGATGAGCCGTCGTGGGCGCGGCGTGGCGGACGAGCGAGGCGCGCAGGTCGCGGCACAGCTCGAGGTCCGGGGCGTAGCTCGGCGTGATGATCGTGAGCGTCGGAGGGCCGACCATCAGGCCCGCCGTTCCGTTCCGGCCTCCGCCGACGGCGACCGGGCACCGTCGATCGCATCGCGGATGGCGGATGCGACGACGTCCTCCGCGAGGTCCCATCCCACCCCGTTGCGTGCGCTGAACTCCGCAGCCCGCGTCGCCCGCTCGACACGGTCGCCATGCTCGACGAGCTCGGCGAGCGCGAGGGCGATCCGGCCCGGGCTCGACGGCGCCCACACCGCATCCGGATGACGCAGCACCGCCCGCGAATGCACGGTGTCGTTCACGACGGGGATGGCGCCCGATGCGAGCATCTCGTCGACCACGAGCGTGATGTTCGTGAACGAGAGGGCGGGCCCGCCGAGCACCCGGTTGTAGAGCCCGTTGAGCTGCTCGGGTGCGAGCACGCCGTGCTGCGTCAGGGGGATGTCCCAGTCGGAGACGCGATCGCCGACGATGTGGATCTCCTGCTCGGGATGCATGCCGTGGAAGGCATGCAGTGCGAGCTTGCCGAGCAGGTACCCGCGACGGTCGTTGCCCCGCTTCGCATAGAAGACGAGTCCCGAACGGGGCGGGCCGCCCGACAGGAGGCGATAGGCGTCGCCGTCCCTGCCGAACGGCGCGAGCACCGAGGGCACGCCGATCGCCGCGAGCTCCGCCTGCACCATCTCGCCGAGGGCGATCGTCCGGAATCCGAACCGGTACGTGTCCTCGGCGAGCGCACGGACGGATCCGTGCGGGTGGAAGAGCGGCTCGAAGTCCTGCACGAAGTAGAGGCGCGCCATCGGCGACGTGCCGCGGGTCGCGAGCACATGCGCCGTCTCCCACGAACTCGCGACGACTGCGTCCATGCCGGCGAAGGCGGGCGACTCGGCCGCATCCCTGATCTCGGCCCTCAGCCACGGCCAGTGCGTTCGGATCACCCGCTCATGACGGCGGAGGTCGCCGCCCCTCGCGTCGTGCAGGTACACGGTCGAGGCCATGCCGCGCGCCTCGGCTCCCGCGATCATGCGGAAGAGCGTCGTGTGGCCGCCCGAGCCCGGCCCCGGCGCGGTGCAGATCCAGCCGACCTCGATCGGGCCTCCCGCTCGGCCATGCTCCGACGGTCCTGGCAGGTTCAGGGCGTCGAGCGGATCCGCGAGGTCCGCCTCGTCGATCGCGGATTCGAGCTGCTCCGCGCCCGTACGGCGATAGAGCTCGAAGGCGAGTCGTCGCCCGACGCCGCGCACGCCGTCGCGGCGGAGGCGCGTCGCGAGCTCGGCGAGACTCACGCGCCCGGTCATGGCCGACCCGTCCCCTCGAGCGCGCGCGCCCGGTCCAGAGAGTCGGCTCCGAGCGGTCGCCCGAACGCCATGCGGAGCGCCTCGACGACCAGGACGATCTGGTGCGCGGTCATGTGCGGGAAGACCGGCAGGCTGAGGATCTCGGATGCCGCGGCATCCGTCACGGGGCAGTCGGAGACCCTCATCAGGCTGCCGGCGAGCGCCGGCGAACGGTGCAGCGGAACCGGGTAGTGGATGCCCGTCGAGATTCCGGCGGCCGCCAGGTCGGCGGCGACGCGTTCGCGGTCGGGCACGCGCACGACGTAGAGGTGCCAGACGTGCTCGTTGCCCTCGGCCGTGACGGGCAGCACGACGTCCTCGAGGTCGTGGAGCAGGGCGTCGTAGACCGAGGCGACGGCCCGCCGCCGGGCGTTCCAGTCCTCGAGCCGCTTGAGCTTGGCGGAGAGCACGATCGCCTGCACGGCGTCGAGCCGCGAATTGAAGCCCAGCACCTCGTGCTCGTACTTGCGCTCGCTGCCGTGCGAGCCGATCATGCGGACCCGTCGGGCCAGCTCCGGGTCGTCGGTCGTGACCGCGCCGCCGTCGCCCGCCGCCCCCAGGTTCTTGCCCGGGTAGAAGCTCGTGGCCGCGATCCGCCCGAGGCTGCCGGAGACGCCGCCGAGGCGACGGGCGCCGTGCGACTGCGCGGCGTCTTCGACGACGACGGCGCCGAATCGTCGTGCGATCGGCGTGAGGAGCTCGACGGGGGCGAGCTGTCCGTAGAGGTGCACCGCGATGACGGCACGGGTCAGCGGACCTGCGGCGGCCTCGACGGCGGCAGGATCGATGAGGAGCGTGCGTTCGTCCACGTCCACGAGCACGGGCGTCGCCCCGGCGCGGACCACGGCCTCGGCCGTCGCGATGAAGGTGTTCGCCGGCAGGATCACCTCAGCTCCGGGTCCGACGCCGATCGCGCGCAACGCACCCTCGAGCGCGTCGGTGCCGTTGCCCATGCCCACGCAGTGGTCGGACCCCGCGTATGCGGCGTACTCGCGTTCGAACGCCTCGACCTCCGGCCCGCCGATGAACGCGCCCGACGCGAGCGCGGCGCGCAGCCTCGGCATCACCTCCTCGTCGACCTCGTGCTGCTGGGCGGCGAGATCGGTGAACGGCACGCTCATGTCGGGATCTCCTCGGTTCGGGCGCCCTCCGGCGCAGTGGCCCCGCCCCGCGCGCGGAACGCCGCGAGGTAGCGGAGTCCGATCGGCAGCGTGGCGACGAGGTAGACGATGAGGCCGACCGACCCACCTGCGAGCACCGCGAGCACTGGCGCATCCGTCGCACCCGTCGCCGACGCGACGAGCGCCGCCGATGCCGCGCACAGCACGGCGCCCACGGCCGGGCCGAGGCAGGCCCGAAGCATCCGCCCGGCCGAGGCGCCCACGCCCCGTTGCACGAGCACGAGGTAGACCGGCACGACGACGAGCCACGCGACCGCCGCGTGCGCGTACCCGGCACCGGCGATGCCCCACTGCGAGACGCCGAACCAGAGTGCCGGCGCGAGGGCGGCGAGCCAGACGACCTGCACCCAGAACAGCCCGAGCGTGCGACCGGCGCCGACGCAGAGGTCGGCGAAGAGCTCGGTGAGGATGCGCGCCATCCCGAAGACCCCGAGCCCGAGCATGGCCGCGGCCGCGGGAGCCCACCGCTCACCGAACAGGGTCACGATGAGCGGCCCGGCCACGCCGACGAGCAGGGCCGACAGCGGGAAGGCCGCGAAGGAGAGGCCGCGTGCCACGCGCACCGCCTCGCCGGGCAGCGTGCCCGCCGCGTGCAACCGGCCGAACGCCGGAACGGCGACGGTGCGGACGACGGCCGTCACGACGCTCGACGGCAGGCTCGCGAGGTTGAACGCCATCAGGTAGAGGCCGAGCGCGACCGGATCGAGCAGCCGACCGACGACGACGTAGTCGAGGTTCAACGTGGCGAAGACGACGAGGTTCGCGGCCGCCAGCGGGAGACCGAGACGCAGGACCCCTCCGGCTTCTCTCCGGTTCCAGCCGGGGGCGTATCGGCGAGGGGTGATGATCCAGTAGCCGACCGCGGAGACGAGCTGTCCGCCGACCCGCGACCAGGCGAGCGCCAGTGCGCCCCACCCCCACCCGGCCATCGGCACGACGAGCACGAGCGAGACGACGATGCCGGCGAGGTCGACGGCGATCCGGCGCCCCTGCAGGAAGTCGCGCCACACCATCGCCGTCGGCACCGAGCACGCCCCGGCGAGCGCGACGGTGAGGGCGAGCACCCGGATCACGTCGGCCGCCGCGGGGTCGCCGAGCGTGGCCGCGAGCCACGGTGCACCCACGACCATCGCCCCGGTCAGCACCGCGCTCGTCGCGATCGAGATGGTGAACACCGTCGGCGCGATCTCGTCGGGGTCGCGGTCGCCACGGCCGAGGGCCGCCGTGGCGCCGAGTTCGGCGATGTTGAGCGCGATCGTCTGCACGACGAGCGCCACGGCGAGCGCACCGAAGTGCTCGGGTGCGATGAGCCGCGCGACGATGATCGTCGAGACGAAGCCGAGCACCCGGGAGGCGCCGACGTTGACCGCACCCCACATCGCACCGCGGCGGACGCGGCGTGCGAGCACGGGCTGCATCGTCTCGGTCACGACACCCCCAGGTGCCGCCACACGGTCCACCGCACGCGGTCGAGCTGCCGACGGGCCGCTTCGAGGCCGCGGTGGACCGCATCGGGCGAGGCACCGCCGTGGGCCCGACGCAGGCGCCGAACGACCGCACGGCCACGGCGCCCGCGCAGCGACGACCGGCGCACCTCGCCGGCGACCCGGAACAACTCGGAGGCGGCGTCGACGTCGCCGCCGCGATCGAGCTCGCGCTGCGCGAGGAGCAGTGCCTCCCGCGCGATCGAGCGCTCCGCGCGGGCGACGAGGGCCGCATGCCGCGGCAGCTCGTCGCACGTGCCGGGTTCGGAGAGGCCGCGGAACGCGAGGGCGCGGTGTCGCAGGTCCTCGGCCATGCCCGCGAACGTCGTGAGGTGCATGTTCGCGTCGTGCACGCGGTACTCGGCCTGCACCGGCCCGTTCACGCGTGCGACATCCCATCGCGCCGCGGTGCGCAGCCAGTACTCGAGGTCGCCGGAGTGCGGGAGGGCGGGGTTGTACGGGCCGACCTCGCGCATCGCCTCGGTGCGCATGACCACCTCGGGCGAGAGGATGAAGCTCCGCCCGCGCCAGCAGGCGATCGCGATCCACTCCCGCCCGCGCCAGACGGTCCAGTTCGCGCGGCGGCGCTCGGGAACGGGCGGCGGGCCGTCGTCCCCGAACTCGAGCGGCCTGCCGTAGACCATGCCGACGCTCGGCTCGGCGAGCATGAGCCGCGACGCGCGGGCGAGGGCGCCGGGCGCGACGAGGTCGTCGGCCGAGACGAGCGACACGAACTCGGTCGACACCGCGGCGAGCCCGTCGTTGTACGTCGCGATGTGCCCGGCGTTCACGGTGTGCGAGATGACCGTGACGCGTTCGTCGCGCTCGGCGATCCGGAGGGCGGTGTCGAGCGACCCGTCGGTGGAGGCGTCGTCGACGATGATCACGCGGGGCTCGACGTCGGGCTGCGCGAGCACCGCGCCGGTCGCGGCATCCAGGTACCGCCCGTAGTTGTAGCACGGGATCACGACGGTGACGCCGGGGCGGGCGTCACCGGAGCGGGGCCACCGCACCCGCATCAGGCACCGCCGACCCGGGCGTACCTCATGGGCGCGGCGGGCACGCCGACCCAGGTCTCCCCGGCGGGCACGTCGTGCAGCACCGCCGCGCCCATGCCGATCGTGGCGTCGGAGCCGATCGAGACGTGCTGGCGCACCGAGGCGTTCATGCCCACCGTCGCGCGTCGTCCGACGGTGACCCCGCCGCCCAGGCTGACCCCGGCCGTGAGCGTCGCGAAGTCGCCGACGAGGCAGTCGTGCGTGATCGTCGCGTTCGGCATCACGACGACGTGCTCCCCGATCAGGGCGTCCGTCGTGACGACGGCTCCGGCGAGGAGGATCGATCCCGCGCCGATCGGACTGGCACCGGCGTTCCGCGCACTCGGGTCGACGAGGGTCGCGTAGCGCAATCGGTCGATGCCGCGGCGGGCGAGCCGGGCGACGACCCGTTCCCGGGCGGCGCCGGAGCCGATGCAGACGAGCAGGAGCGCGTCCGGGAAGGCGAGCACGTCGTCGATCGTGCCGACCACCCGCACCCCGCCGACCGGGTACGGCAGCCGCGACGCGTCGTCGTCGACGATCCCCACGGGGTCGAGACCCGCCTCGGGGGCGACGGCGATCACTTCGCGGGCGAGGCCGCTCGCGCCGATGACGAGGAGCGGATGCATCAGCGCGCCGCCTCGGCGATCACGGCGACGACGCGGTCGAGGTCGTCGCGGTCGAGCCCGTGGTGGAGCGGGAGGATGAGCGTCCGGTCGGTCAGCCGCTCGGTCGTCTCGAGCGGCGCGCCGCCGGTGTCGCGGAACGCGTACGCGGGTTGGCGGTGGGCTGCCATGATGCCGCGCCTGGCGGAGACCCCCGCGTCGGCCAGCGCGGCGAGCAGCTCGTCGCGCTCGAGCGGGAACGGCTCGGAGACCTCGATCCAGTAGGACTGGAAGTTGCTCTCGCCCATCGGCGGGTCCTCGACCGCGCGGATGCCGTCGAGCCCGGAGAGCCCGGCGGCGTAGTGCCGGGCGAGCTCGCGCCGACGGGCCACCATCTCGTCGAGCCTGCCGAGCTGCACCAGGCCGATGGCCGCCTGCACGTCGGTCATCCGATGGTTGTAGCCCACCTCGAGGTACTCCTCGGCCGGCGAGAGGACGCTCGCATGGCGCTCGGCGGCCGAGATGCTCATCGCGTGCTCCCGCAGGCGGCGGGCCCGCGCGGCCCAGTCGCCGCGCGCCGTCGTGATCATGCCGCCCTCCCCGGTCGTGAGGAGCTTGCGGGGGTGGAACGACCAGGCGGTGACGTCGGCGGCGATGCCGACGGGCGCGCCGCGCGACCTGGATCCCGCCCCGCACGCGGCATCCTCGACGACGACGATGCCCCTGATGTCGCAGAACGACCGGATCGGTTCGAGGTCGACGGGCATCCCGCCCTGGTCGACCGCGATCACCGCCCGCGTGGCAGGCGTCGCCGCTGCCGCGATCGTCGCCGCGCTGACGTTGCCCGTGACCGCCTCGACGTCGGCGAAGACGGGCCGCGCGCCCACGTGCACGACCGCGTTCGCCGTCGCGATGAACGAGAACGACGGCACGACGACGTCGTCGCCCGGGCCGATGCCCGCGACGAGGAGGGCGAGGTCGAGCGCGGTCGTGCAGCTCGAGGTCGCGACCGCATGCTGCGCGCCCATGCGTTCGGCGAAGGCCGCCTCGAACGCGGCGACCCTCGGCCCCTGGGCGATCCAGCCCGACGCGATCACGTCGGCCACGGCGTCGGCCTCCTCACGGCCGAGCCACGGACGCATGACGTCGATCCGGGTCGCCTGCGATGCGCTCATGAGTGCACCGCCCTCGACGCGGCGATGTCCGCCCGCAGCGGGCTCCACCAGTCCACGAGTTCTCGGAGCCCCGCCTCGAGGTCGACCTGCGCCTCGAAGCCCAGGTCGCGGCGGGCAGCCCCGGTGTCGGCGAGCCGGCGCACGACCCCGTTCACGCCCCGAGCAGGTCCGTGCTCGACGCTCAGATCGGACCCCATGGCCGAGAGCAGGGCGTTCGCGAGTCCGAGCAGGCTCGTCTCCCGCCCGCTCGCGACGTTGTAGACGCCCTCGTCGAGATCGGCGGAGGCGGCCAGGAGGTTCGCCCTGGCGACGTCGTGCACGTTCACGAAGTCCATCGTCTGGGCGCCGTCGCCGAGCACGAGCGGAGGGAGCTCGTCGGCGATGCGCTCCATCCACCGCACGAGCACCTCGGTGTAGTACCCGTGCACGTCCATGCGCGGGCCGTACACGTTGAAGTAGCGCAGCACGACGTACCGCAGCCCCTCCATCGCCCGGAAGCTGCGCACCAGCCCCTCGCCGAACGACTTCGCCGCCCCGTAGATCGTGTCGTTGTTGTGGTGGTGGTGCCGTTCGCCCGTCGGGAACTCCTCCGCCATGCCGTAGACCGACGCGCTCGAGGCGACCACCAGCTTGCCGACTCCGTGCCTCGCCGCGGCCTCGACGACGTTGAACGTGCCGTCGACGAGCACCTCGAGGGCCAGCCGCGGCTCCTCGGCGCACTGGGTGATCCTGATCGCCGCCTCGTGGAACACGAGGTCCTTGCCTCGCGTGAGCCGATCGACGAGGGCGGCATCGCGGATGTCGCCCTCCACGACCGAGACCGGCCCGCGGGCCATGGCGTGGTCGAGGTTCTCGAGGCGGCCCCGCACGAGGTTGTCGAGCACGTCGACGGATGCCGCACCGGCATCGAGCAGCCGATCGACGATCGTGGATCCGATCATGCCCGCCCCGCCCGTCACGAGCACCCGGGCCCCGGCGACGGCGGTCATCGCGCGACCGCCATCTCGCTCGGGAGATCGTCGCGCTCGACCGCCGAGAGGCCTCCGCCCTCCGCGAGGCTGCGCGTGGCGGCCTCGAGCACGCGCAGCACCCGGATCGCGGCCCGCCCGTCGGTCCGCGCGGGTCTTCCCTCGCGGATGCTCGCGGCGAACTCGGCGACCATCGACGCGAGCGCCTCGCGCTCGGACAGCGCCGGCGACCAGGTGTCCCCGAGCCGGTAGGAGACGGTCGCCGCGGCGCGGTCGGCGGGATCGTCGGATGCCGCGGCGAGATCGACGCCCCGGTCGTACACGCTCACGCGCTGCTGGGGGTTCAGGTCGTCCCAGACGAGCGTGCGGCGGGTTCCGCCGATCACCATCCTGCGGATCTTGGTCGGGCTCAGCCAGTTGACGTGCACGTGGGCCATGGCGCCACGGGCGAGGGGCATCGACAGGTAGCCGACGCAGGAGCGGCCGGCGCCGAGCGGGTCCGAGCCCTGGGCTGCGACGGCTTCCGCGCTGAGGCCGCCGGGGAGGATGAAGTCCATGATCGAGAGGTCGTGCGGGGCGAGGTCCCAGAAGACGTCGACGTCGGGCTGGATGAGCCCGAGGTTGATGCGCACCGAGTCGATGTAGAGCAGGTCCCCGAGAGCACCCTCCTCGATGAGTTCCCGGATCTTCTGCACCGCCGGCGTGTAGCAGTAGGTGTGGTCGGCCATCAGCACGAGCCCGGCCTGCGCCGCCGAGCGGATCATCGCGCCGCCGTGGTCGGTGCTGTCGGCGAGCGGCTTCTCGACGAGCACGTGCCGACCGCTCCCGAGCGCGGCGAGGGCGAGTCCGTGGTGGGTCGCCGCCGGCGTGGCGATCGCGACCGCGTCGACGGCCGGGTCGGCGAGCACCTCGTCGAGCGAGTCCGTCACGCGCACGTCGCCTGCCGGCCCGGCCACCCGGCCGGCGCGGTCGAGGTCGAGATCGCAGACGTACCGCAGCTGCCAGTCGTCGCTCGCCCGGAGGTTGCGCACCAGGTTCGGCCCCCAGTAGCCCGCGCCGATGACGGCGATGCCCAGTCGTTCCATGTTCTCCGCCTTCCGCCCGTGAAGCTGGATCCGGCGTACCGGATCACCCTCCGGGCGTGAACAAGACGTCCGCCCAGTAGTTGTGCGAGCTCACGGCGCTCGGGTACCCGGCGCCGTACACGTAGACCCCGCCGACGGGGACCGTCGAGAGCGGTGCGGCGACGACCGCCTCGGCCAGCGCGCCGAGGTCGGCGGCATACCGGCCGCGCGGGGTGGAATAGGTGGCGCGGTACTCGATCGATGCCGCGATCTGCACGGGCGAGGCGAAGTAGACGGTCTGCCAGCCGCTGACGGTCTCCCCGAGCGAGGTCGCGGAGGCGAGCGCCGTGCCGTCCGCGGCCCAGAGCCGCACGACGTGCGTGTTCGCGTCGCCGGCGACCTTGTAGAACCGGATGCCGCTCACGGTGCCGGGCTGCGTCGAGGTGAAGCGCACGCCGAGCTGGATGAGGGTCGCGTCGTCGAAGTCGGTCCGGTTCGGCACGGCCGACGCCGGGAAGAACGACGTGGTCGTGACCGGCTGGGCGCGCGTCGTGAAGCTCCAGCTGCCGCCCTGGGGACTCTGCCCGCCGATCGACACCGCCGCGGTGAACGACGTCGTCCACGCGAGCGGCTGGTCCGGCACGAACGAGACGGTGTTCGACGCGGCATCCCATTCGCTGTGTCCGGCGACCGCGCCGTTCGGACCGGTGAGGGTCATGGTGGCTGCCACGGTGGGAGAGGCGGACAACTGGGCTGATATCCGCTCCCCCACCGCGACATCTGTGAGCCCCGCGGCGGGGCTGGTCGAGACGACGGTCACCGGCGCGACGACGGCCGTCCGGAAGATCACGTCGACGAAGTAGTTCGTCTGGTTCCAGGTGAACGTCGGCACCGCACCGCCGGTGCCGTAGCGGTACCGACCGTTGCCGGCCGACGGCGCGAGCAGGGGCCCGGAGGACGCCGCGTTCTGGAAGAAGCCGCCCGTCGCGGCGTAGTGGCCCTGCGGCGCGTAGTACGAGACGACGTACTCCGTGCCGGGCTGCAGGGCGACCGGCGTGTCGAGCAGGGCGGTCTGCCAGCCCGTGGCCGTCTCGTCGGCGAACGTGACCGCCGCGAGTCGTGCCCCGCTCGCCGACCAGAGGGATCCGGTGTGCGTTCCGCCGTTGCCGGCGCCCTTGTAGAAGCGGATGGCCGTGACGCTGCCCGGACTCGTCGTGGAGAAGGACATCCCGAGCTCGACGCCGGAGCCGTCGTCGATCGAGGTGGACGCGGGCGTCGTGCTGCCGAACAGCGAGTAGCTCGTGGTCGTTCCGCCCGAGTCGGCGGTCGTGAACGACCAGGTGCGCGGCGGGAGCAGCGAGCCGGCGTCCGAGCGCACGCCCGTGAGCGTCGCGGTCACGGTCGCGGCATTCGGCAGCGGCGCCGACGCGGTGAACGTGATCGTGGTGCGGTCGTCCGAGAGCGCCGCCGTCCCCGCGACCGGGCTGCCCCCGCTCGCGACCGTCAGGGAGAATCCGGGCGCGACGGGCATCGAGAGCTTCGCCGAGACGGTGCTCGCCCGGTCGACGTCGAGCGCTCCCGCCGCCGGCGTGGTCGAGACGAGCGCGATGGGATCGACGCCCTTCTCGAACACCACGTCGACGAGGTAGTTGCTGGTGCTCGCACTGCCCGGGTAGCCGGAGCCGTAGGTGTAGGCGCCCGCGTTCGCGGCGGCGCTGAGCGGTCCGTAGGCGACCCCGCTGCCGTTGAACGCGCCGAGCGTGGCGGAGTACCGCCCGACCGGGGTGCGATAGGCGGCCACGTACTGGGTTCCGGCCTTCACGCTCACGGGTGCCGCGAACGAGACCGTCTGCCATCCGCTCGTGCTCTCGCCGGCGAAGGTCGCCGTGGCGAGCTGGTCGCCGGCGGTCGACCAGAGGCTCCCGACGTGCTGACCGGTGTTGCCCGCACCCTTGTAGAACGCGACGCCGGTCACGGTGCCGTCGACGGCGGGCGTGAACTTCACGCCCAGCGTGACCGCCGCGGAGTCGGCGACCTCGAGCACGCCCGGCGTGGTCGAGTCGTTGAACAGGCGGCACGGGCAGATGCCCGCCGCCGGCGTGGGCTTCACGGTCGTGAACGTCCAGCGGGAGACCTCGGCGGGCGGGGTGCTCGCGCCGGACGGCGTCGCCTTGAGCACGACGGTGTAGGCGACGAAGCCGTTCAGCGGCGTCGACGGGGTGAACGTCGCGACGCGGGCTGCGGCGTCGTACGCGGTGGCTCCCGTGACCGCGTTGCCGAGCTGGTCGGTCACGGTGAAGCCGACGGAACCCGAGACGACGGCCTTCAGGAACTTGGCGCTCAGGGTGGTCGATGCCGGAACGCTCGTCGAGCCCGGAAGCGGCCAGAGGTTGGAGGCCGCGAGCGGCGTCGAGTCCGACGATTCGTAGACGGCGTCGACAAAGTAGTTGCTGGACTCGAAGGAGTTCGTCGGATGCTCGCCGGGCGCGCCGTAGACGGCCGCGGCCGGGACCCCGTAGCCGCCGTCGACGAGCAGCGGCTCGCTCGTGATGCCCGCGGCCCAGAACGCGTCGGGCTGCACCGAGTAGTGTCCGCGCGGTGCCGTGTACGAGACGGTGTACCGGGTGCCTGCCGTCACCGGCACCGAGGGCGAGAACGTGGCCTTCTGCCAGCCCGACGCGGTCTCCCCGGTGAACGTGACGGTGGCCAGCCGTTCGCCGAGCGGCGACCACAGCGAACCGACGTGCACCCCCGTGTTGGCCGCCGCCTTGTAGAAGCGCACGCCCGAGACGAAGCCGGCGTCGGTCGGCGTGAACCGCAGGCCGAGTTCGACGGCCGAGGCGTCGCCGGAGTCCACGACGGTGGGCGCCTGCGCGCCGAAGACGGAGTACGGACCGACGACCGAGGTCGCGACGGTGGCGGCGGTCGACGGGATGTTCGCGCTGTCGTCGATCGCCCGTGCACGGATCTGGGCTGCGCCGCGGCCGTGCTGCACGAACGTGTAGCTCCAGGTGGTCGTGCCGTTCGCCGGATGCCACGACGCACCGCCGTCGGTGGAGACCTCAACGCCGGCGACGCGCCCGCCGACGTCGGCGGCCGTGCCGGTGACGACGACCGAGCTGCCGTTGGCGATCTGGGCGCCGGCGACCGGCGCGGAGATGCTCGCGGTCGCCGCCGTCGTGTCGGTGCTCGCCGTGGCGGCGACGAGGCCGGACTGCAGCGTCGTCGCGAACGCGCGCATGTCCGCGAGCAGGTTGACCTGCGCCTGCTGCATGCGCTGATCCGCCGGCGCCCCGGCTCCGTCGTGCTCCTGGTCGAGCCCCCACGCCCACTGGATCGATCCGGCCGAGAACACGAGGGCCCCGCTCGGCGCCCGGTACAGCGTGAGGTGGTGCGTGGTCGTGCCCGGCAGCACGGTGTTGCCGTAGTCCTGCAGGTACTGGGGGGTCGGCCCGGTCGTCGTCGAGAGTCGGACGAGTCCAGGGGGTCGCGAGCCGTTGTCGAGGTCCTCGTCGGACTCGTAGCCGATGGTGTGCGGTGCCAGCGCGGCGCTGGTTCCCGTGGCGAGGTTCGCGAGCGAGGTGCCGCGCCAGAGGCGGAGCTTGCCCTCCGCCGCCGAGACCGTCACGGGGAGGTCGTTGTGGTTCGCCATGTAGAGCGTGCCGATGAGCGCGTTCTCGGGTCGGTTGGCACCCGCGGATGTCGGCGCGAACCGCGGGTCGCGCCAGGTGCCGGTCCACTGCGTCGTGGGGTCGATCTTCTGGTTCGCCCAGGTCTCCTTGTAGCTGACGAGGGTCCGGTACGGCGTGGCGCTCGCGTCGGCGGACGGCGCGTACCGGGTGCGCCAGTACCCGTCGTTGCCGCCGAGGAACTGCAGGTTGACCCCCGCGTCGCGGGCGGCCTCGATGTTCGCGCGTTGCGCACCCGACCAGTACTCGTCGTGGCCGACGGAGAGGAAGACCTTGTGGTTGCGCAGGAGCGCGCCGTTCCGGTCGCTGTCGACACCGGCGAGGTAGGTCACGTCGTAGCCGTTGCGCTCGAGGAAGCGCACCTGGGCGTACTCGCCCGAGAAGTAGAAGTCGCGGCCGCTGTTGTCGTCCCTCGTCGCGAAGGGCCGGTTGTAGCTGAGCTTGTACGCGCGACCGTTCTCGCCTCCGGTGTAGAAGTTCGATCCGCCGTAGCCGTTGTAGGCCTGCCAGGTGGGATCGGAGGTCTGGAAGACGATGTCGGAACGGCTGGCGTCGTTGCGCACCACGAACGTGATGTGGCTGCGGCCTCCGGTGTCGGAGCGGCTCAGCAACGCGACGTAGACGCCCGAGACCGCGGTGGACGGGACGTTCCAGGACGCCGAGACCTTCCAGTTGCCGCAGTCGACGAGTTCGGTGGCGACGTCGGTGATGCACTGCGGCTGGGTCTGCGGGAGCGTCGCGCTCGGCGTGACGGTCGCGATGCGGCGCGCGCCGAGTCCTTGGTACCAGCCCGTGCGGTAGATCGTGATCGTGTAGGCGCGAGCCGTCGTCTTGACCTTGAGATCGAGCTTGCCGCCGGCGTTGACACTGATGTCGGTCGCGAAGCCCTGGATGTCGTCGGACCCGGCGCCGTCGATGTCCCACTCCGATGGGCTGGCACCCGGGTTCGCGTTCTCGCACGCGACGGGGTTGGCGCAGGCCGCGGCGGCGGGCTCAGCGGCGCCGACGAACGCGGCGGCGACGAGCGCGAGCGCGATGGTCGCGCCGGTCGCAGCGGCCAGGAGTCGGATTCTCCCGGCGTGCGTGCGGGCAGGGCGGGGCAAGGCAAGGTGGGACACGAGCAGACCCTCGGGTAAGCGAGTCTCGACGCCACGCCGGGTGGGCACGAGGTGCTCGTCGGCGCGCAATCAGGTTGGTGCTCAGGCCATTACGGTCTGGGTGAAAACACGGGACGAACTCAACATCGAGCGAGCCTCATGTTTCTCGGGGTGAACACAGTTGTACCCCCATGCCGTCTCATCCGCTGTCCCCAGTTCGGTTGACAGCGTTCGGCGCGCCGCTCTCAGACGCCGAACGCGAGCACCACGACGACCACGAGGCCGACGACGGCGATCGCGCACGAGCCGGCGAAGACCGCGAGCACGACGCGCGCGGATCTCCGCGAGCTCCGCGCCACCGACGGCAGCGCCTGGGCCGGGTCGCGGGTCGGCTCCGGCCCGCCGGCATACGAGAGCGGGGCGAGTCGCGGTGCGGCAGGCTCGATCGGGCGGGCGGCGTAGTGCTCGAGGAGCCCCGGACCCGCACCGACCTCGGCCGTGCTCAGCACGTCGTCCGACACGGGGGCGGGCGTCACCCGTCGACCGCGACGCGTCGGCGCGTGCATGACCGCGTCGGGCTCGTCGGTCGGCAGCGGCGTCGCTCGCACGACCGTGCGCTCGAGCACGATCGTGTCGTCGACGGCGGCCTGGCCGGCCACCGCGGGGACGGTCCCTGCGGGGCCGTCGACCGCGGGGCCGGTCGCGACCGGCCCGGTCCCGGTGCGCTCGACGACGATCGTCTCGTCGAGGTCGAACGGCGTCACGGCTGCAGGGCCGGCGGGAACCGGCGGAACGGGAGCCGGCACCCGGCTCACCACGATCGTCTCGTCGAACGCCCCGTCGACGGGCTCGCGGCCGGGTTCGGGCGCGTCTCCGACGGGCGGCTCCGTGATGCGGGCTCGCCGATCCACGACGATCGTCTCGTCGGCCTCGAGGCCGGCGTCGAGCACCTCGCCGGGGTTCGCCGCGGTCACGAGCAGCTCCGCACCGGAATGGTGGTGTGGTCGTCATCGGATGCCGCGGCATCCGCACCCCTGACGACCCCCGTCGTGGCATCCGACAGCTCGTCGACGCCGCCCGAGATCACGTCGACGACCACGACCGTGATGTTGTCGCGGCCCCCGGCCTGGCGGGCCCGCTGCACGAGGGCGGTGGCGACGGACTCCGCACGGCCGCCCATGGTGAGCGTCGCCCTGATGCTCTCGTCGCTGACCTCGCCGGTCAGCCCGTCGCTGCAGATCAGCAGGCGTTCGCCGTTCACGACGGGCAGCAGCCAGCTGTCGGCCGTGCTGTCGGGGCCGCCGATCGCACGCGTGATGACGTTGCGCTGGGCGAACTGCTCGCGATCCTCGGGGCGGAGCTCTCCCGCGTCGACGAGTTCCTGCGCGAGCGAGTGGTCGACGGTGAGCTGCTCGAGCTCGGTGCCGTGGTGACGGTAGACGCGCGAGTCGCCCACGTTGAAGACCAGCCACGCGGGCTCGCCCTCGTCGTCGACCAGGGCGACGCCGGCGATCGTGCTGCCCGCGCCGCGTTCGGTGGTGTCGGCGACCGCGGCGACGGCGAGCGTGGCATCCGCGAGCGCGGCACGCACCTGGGCGATGCTCGCGACCTCGTTGCCGGCCACGTGCGCGCGGAACGCGTCGATCACGGCGGCGCTCGCCCGATCGCCCGCCTCGTACCCGCCCATGCCGTCGGCGACGGCGTACACGGGCCACTGGGCGAGCGCGGAGTCCTCGTTCGCGCGACGCACGAGCCCCACGTCGGTCGCGGCAGCGGCGGCGAGCTGCACCTGATGCACGGTCATCGGCCGGGCACCCCGGCGATCGGCGGGTCACGTTCGATGCGCACGCTCAGCGTTCCGAGCACGAACCGGTCGGGCACGGGCGTCGGCACGTCGGGGTCGAGCAGCACGTCGTCGCCGAAGCCGTCGGGCACGAGCACGCCGTTCGTCGAGTGCAGGTCGGTGATGCTCCACTGCTCGCCGTCGAGGCTGAGCACGGCGTGCGTCTTCGAGAGCGTGCGGCTCGGATCGGGCACGACGAGACGCTGTTCGCCCGCACCGGGATCCGCGGCGCGCGGGTTCCGGCCGAGCAGCACGACCCGGCCCGCGAGTCGAAGGGGCTCGCCGCCCTCGGGCACCAGGTGCCAGGTCACGGCCGGCTTGCGGGCGACGACGACGGTGCGATCGAGCAGGTCGTCGTCGAGGTCGTCGTCTCCCGTGACGACCGTTCCGGGCGCGAGCGGCTCGGTGAACGGCGCCGGAGCCGCGACGGCGAACGGGTCGGCGACGGGCGGGGCTGCGACGACCGGCGCACCGACCGTGATCGGCTCCGCCGGCGCGGTGACGTACGGCGCGCCACCGGAGAGCGCCCCGACCGGCGGCAGCGTCGGCAGGGCCGGCGAGACCGGGGCGGCCGGTGCGGCCTCCAGCGGAGCCGCGGATGCCGCCGGCATGGCCTGGATCGGCTCGATGCGACCGGGAATCCGAGAGATCGGGTCGGCGATCGGCGTTGCGAGGGGCGCCGGCGCGGGCCCCGCAGCAGCGGCAACCGGCGGCTGGGCGGGGAGGAACGCCGGAGCCGCAGGAGCGGCCGCCGGCATGGGCGGCAGCGGAGCCGCGCCGCGCGGGTGCAGGTCGGCCCACGGCGGCAGGATCGGGGCGGAGTCGCCCGCAGGCCATCCGGCCTGGGTCGGTGCGGGTGCCACGGGTGCCACCGGCGCGGCGACGGCGAACGCCGGGGCGGCGAGCGCGCCGAGATCCGACGATCCGGGCGCGCCAGGGCCGGCAGGGCCGCCGGGAGCCGGCCACCCAGCC
>NZ_WBIN01000019.1 GCF_009749385.1 Agromyces allii
CGCCGGACCGGCCGCCGCGCTCGCGACCGCCGTCGCCGATGCCGCAGAGGTCCTGGGCACGCGCGCGCAGCGGGCGGCCGACCCGTTCGCCGCACGAGACCGTCTGCGCGTGGCGCGAGACCGGCTCGAGGCGGCGCGAGCCGCGTTGCGGGCCGCGCAGTCCAGGATCGACGGGGCCAGGAGCGCGCTCGGGGGAGCGCTCGCGATCGCCGAGAGCCAGTTGCGGGCGGCGAACGCCGCGATCGCGCACGGCGGCGGACGGGTCGGCGCCGACGCCCGCACCCGCCTCGCCGAGGCCGAGCGGCAGCTCGTCATCGCCAGGCAGGAACCCGACGCGGTGGCCGCGCTCGACGCTGCGCGCCGTGCGACCTCGCGCGCGAACGACGCCGAGGCGCTTGCCGTGTACGACGCCATGGGGCGCTGAGCGGCCCCTCCTGCGCGGCCCTGCGGAGCCCGCTGCGCCGCCGCGTCGCGTCATGAACGCCGCCCCGGTTCTGGGCTCGCCTCCGGTCGGCGCTAGCCTGTCGCGGTGAGCGATTCGACGGCCGCCCTCGGGCAGGCGAAGTACCAGGTCCGGTTCGACTGGGGCGTCGACGGTGCCCGGCGCATCCGGTCGGGGGCGCACGTCGTCGTGCTCGTCGACGCGGTGCTCGCCACGACGCAGGCCGTGCTCGCCGCCGAGCGGGGCGAGACGTTCGCGCTCGCCGAGGGCGGGGCTCCGGATGCCGCGTCCGCGGAGACGGCCGAGCTCGTGCGCGAACTGGCCGGCCACGACGTCGTCGTGCTCGCCGCCTCGCTCCGGAACCGCGAGGCGGTCGCCCGTCGCATCCTCGCCCTGCAGGAGGCGCGCGGCGAGCGGGTGTTCGTGGCGGTCGTCGCCGCGGGCGAGCGAGCCGCCGCCGGCGAGGGCGACGCGCATGCTCCGGCCACCGGCATCCGCTTCGCGATCGAGGACCAGCTCACCGCGGGTGCGGTGATCGACGCGCTCGTGCGACTCGGCATCGACCACACGTCGCCCGAGGCCGCGGTCGCGTGCGCGTCGTTCGAGGGGCTGAAGCATGCGGCCGTGCACCTCATCGGTGCTGCGGGCACGGGCGCGGGGCTCGCAGCCGAGGGGCGCAAGGACGAGGTGCGTCAGGCGACGCAGCGCGACGTCACCGACGTGGTGCCCGTGCTGCGCGGCGGGGTGTTCGGGGCGTAGCCCGCGGCATCCGCCCGCTCCGATCGCAGCTCCGAGCGGGGCCGCGGCTCGGAGTCAGGCCGCGGTCTGGTCGAGCGTGACGCGCCCGCTCGCGCTCGCCTTGCGCGCACGGTGGGCGCGGACCTTGGCGCGGTTGCCGCAGCGCTGCATCGAGCACCAGCGGCGCGTGGCGGCACGCGAGGTGTCGAGGTAGACCATGTGGCAGTCGGGGCCGTCGCACTCGCGGAGGCGCCCGGCGTTCTCGGGCGAGAACACGTCGACGGCGTCGCGCGCGATGGTGGCGAGCGCCTGCGGCACGGTGTGCACCGAGCGGCCGGCCTGTCGGGTGCCGCCGCCGAGCGACGGCGGGATGTCGGGGGTGGCCGCGTAGAGGTTGACGACGTCGACGTCGCCGCCGCGCAGCTCTTCGCCGTGGGCGGCGGCGCGGGCCATGCGCACGATCGCGTCGCGCAGCGAGACGGCGTCGAACAGGTCGCGCGAACGGGCCGATCCGACGGCCACCGGGAAGCGCTCGCGCAGCCACTCGGTCAGGTCGTCGGGGGCGTGCAGGCGCTCGTGCGCCGTCGGGGCCGGCGCGAGCTTCGGTGCGGCGGACTCGCCGAGGGCGCCGGTCACGGCGAAGTCGAGGGCGAACGAACCGGAGTCGAACCACCAGCGAATGCCTTCGCTGGAGACGAGCCATTGTCCGACGGGGATCGACACGGTTGAGACGGGCACCCGGCAATGCTAGCGGTCTGGACGGCCGTCGGATGTCGCGATCCGCTCACGGTTCCGGCGGCGTCGCGTCGTGAGACGGGTCGTCGTATTCCCATCGGCGCATGCGTCGGCGGCGCGCGGCCGCGATGCCGCGTGCAACGCTCACGGGGGCTCAGCCCGCGGTCGCGCTCGCCGCGCGTCGACGCACGGCGGCCGTGATCTCGCGGCGGTGCCAGACGATCAGGTTCGCCCGGTCGAAGCCGCGGTGGCAGACGCCGCAGCTGAGCGGCCTCGTGGGTTCGCGGTAGCGGAAGTGCTCGTGCCCCGCGGGGCAGCTGCCGACCCACGGTGCGAGCTCGTGGGCGACCTCGCCGTCGTGCGTGCGACGGCCGACGTAGCCGATCTCGGCGGCCGTGCGCCGCCACTTCGGCCCGTGCCCGGCACGGGGCCCGGCCATCGCGTGGGCCACCTCGTGCAGCAGGATCTGGTGGATCTCGTCGTCGTCGTAGCGCGCCGCGAGATAGCGCGAGACCGAGATGCGCTTCGACGTGTAGTTGCAGAGGCCCGCGCGCTTCTTGGCGTTGTCGTACCCGAAGCTCCAGACCGTCGGGTCGAGGTGCAGCACGATGAGGGCCTCGGCCCAACGTCGCACCCGCTCGAGATCCGCCATGAGACCGAGAATAGTCCCGGATGCCGCGTCGGCGGCAGGCCCGGATGCGGGTGTCCGATACGGCGGGCGGGTCCGCCGGCGAGTCTGCGGGGGAGTCGGACGGTGGGTCGGGCGGCGTCGTCGGCCCGCCGGGTCAGCCGGCCGGTGCGAGGCGCACGCGCAGCAGCCGGTCGTCGCCTTCGGAGGGCGAGCCGCGGCCGTCGGTGTTGTTCGTCAGCACCCAGAGCTCGCCGTCGGGCCCGGGGGCGACGTCGCGGAGCCGGCCGAGCTCGTCGACGAACCACGCGGTGGGCGGTGCGACGCCGGTCGACGCGGGGGCCGCGGCCAAGAGCCGTTCGCCGCGAAGGGCCGCGAGGAAGAGCGTGTCGCCGACGACCGCCAGCCCGCTCGGACTCGCCTCGGACGTCGGCCACTGCAGCACGGGATCGACGTAGCCCGCGACGCCGCCCTGCCCCTCGACGACCGGCCAGCCGTAGTTCGCGCCCGGCGTGATGCGGTTGAGCTCGTCCCACGTGTTCTGGCCGAACTCGGCGGCCCACATCGCGCCCGTCGCGTCCCACGCGAGTCCCTGGGGGTTGCGGTGCCCGATCGAGTAGACGAGCGAGCCGAACGGGTTGCCGGGCGCGGGCTGCCCCTCCGGGGTCATGCGGAGGATCTTGCCCGCGAGCGAGGACGGGTCCTGTGCGGGGTCGCGCAGGCCCCCGTCGCCGACGGTGGCGTAGAGGAATCCGTCGGGTCCGAAGGCGATGCGGCCGCCCTGGTGGTTCGCCGCCCCGCGCGGGATGCCGCCGAGCACGGTCTCGGGAGCGCCAACGGCGAGCGAGCCGGGAGCGCCGCTCAGCGGCATCCGCACGATGCGGTTCTCGGACGTCGCCGTGAAGTAGGCGTAGACGTACCCGGGGGTGCCGCCCTCGCCCGCGAGGTGCGCGAGGCCCAGCAGGCCGCCCTCGGCGCCCGTCACGACGTCGGGCACGGTGCCCGCGACGCGGAGCGAGCCGTCGGCTGTCACCTCGACGATGCGTGCCGTGTCGCGTTCGCTCACGAGCGTGCCGCCGTCGGGCAGCCGCAGGATCGACCAGGGGGCCTGCAGGCCCTGGGCCATGGTCTCGACGACCCCGGTCGGCACCATGACGGCCGGTGGGGCGACGGGCGTCGGCGAGGGGCTCGGGGTGGGCGTGGCCGAGGCGGTCGGCGTCGGCGTGCCGGGAGGACTCGACGGGGGTGCCGTGCGCTCGGCGGGTGCGGTGCACGACACGAGCGCGACCGCGATCACGGCCGCGGCAGCCGCGACCACGAGACGACCCGACGCGATACGCACGCCCCCAGTCTGTGCCGCGTCCCGGCAGAATGGAACGCATGCAGCCGACGATCGACCTGAACAGCGACCTCGGCGAGAGCTTCGGAGCCTGGCGCGTCGGCGACGACGACGCGATGTTCCGGGTGGTCACGAGTGCGAACGTGGCGTGCGGATTCCACGCGGGCGACGCGCTCACGATGGCCCGCAGCGCCGCGTCGGCCGCCCGCGAGGGCGTCGTGCTCGGCGCGCACCCTGGCTACCGCGACCTCGCCGGGTTCGGCCGTCGCGCGCTCGACACGAGCCCCGCCGAGATCGCCGCCGAGCTCCTCGTGCAGCTCGGCGCGCTCGACGGCGTGGCCCGCGCCTCGGGCATCCGGGTGCGCTACGTCAAGGCGCACGGTGCCCTGTACCACCGGCTCGCGGCCGATGCGGCGGCGGCGCGCGCGTTCGTCGAGGCGGTCGCGGCCTACGACCCGACGCTGCCGGTCCTCGGGCCGCCGGCGAGCGAGATCGAACGGGCGACGGATGCCGCGGGCCTGCGGTTCGCGCGGGAGGCCTTCGTGGATCGGGGCTACGCGGCCGACGGCTCGCTCGTGCCGCGCGGCGAGCCCGGCGCCGTGGTCGACGACCCTGCGGCCGCCGCGGACCGCGCGCTCGAGCTCGTCGAGACCGGGGGCATCGCGGCCGACGACGGCAGCCGGGTCGAGCTCGCCCCCGACTCGCTCTGCCTGCACGGCGACACCCCGGGCTCGGTCGCGATCGCCCGTGCGGTGCGCACCGCCCTCGAGGGCGCGGGCGTCTCGATCGAGGCGTTCGCGTGACCCGCCGACTGCTGCCGAGCGGCGAGGCGGCCCTGCTCGTCGAGTGCGACTCGCTCGACGAGGTGCTGGCGCTGCACGACGCGCTCGAGGCCGCTCGCCCCGACGGCGTGGTCGAGCTGGTGCCGGCCGCGCGCACGCTGCTCGTCGCGGTCGACCCCGGGCGCATGCCGCTCGAGTCCGCCGCCACCTGGGTGCGCCGCATCCCGGCCGAGGCCGGCTCCCGGGTCGCGGGTGCGCATGCCGACGCCGTGCGCATCCCGGTGGTCTACGACGGCGACGACCTGGCGGCGACCGCCGAGGTGCTCGACGTCTCGGTCGACGAGCTCGTGGCCCGGCACTCGGGCATCGAGTGGCGCGTCGCGTTCGGCGGCTTCGCGCCCGGCTTCGGCTACCTCGTGAGCGAGGCGTGGCCGTTCGAGGTGCCGCGGCTCGAGGCTCCTCGACCGCGCGTGCCCGCGGGGTCGGTGGCCGTCGCCGGGGCATTCGGCGGCGTCTACCCGAGGCAGAGCCCGGGCGGCTGGCGCCTGCTCGGACGCACCGCCGCGACCCTGTGGGACCCGGCCTCGAACGATCCGGCCGTGCTCGCGCCCGGCCGCCGCGTCAGGTTCGAGCAGGCCTGATGGCCGCCGGCACGCTCACCGTCGAGCACCCAGGGGCCCTCGCGCTCGTCGAGGACCTGGGCCGGCCCGGGTTCGCGCACCTCGGCGTCTCGTCGTCCGGCGCCCTCGATCGCGGAGGGCTGGCCCTCGCGAACCGGCTCGTCGGCAACCCGGCAGGTGCTGCGGCGCTCGAGGTCGTGATGGGCGGGCTGCGCGCCCGCTTCGACGCCGAGACCTGGTTCGCCGTCGCAGGGGCCTGGGGCGACCTGCGCCTCGACGAGCGCCGCATCGCGCCCTACACGGCCGCCCGCGCGCTGCCGGGCTCCGTGCTCGAGCTCGGCCTCGCCTCCCGGGGGGTGCGCTACGTGCTCGCGGTGCGCGGCGGACTCGACGTGCCGCCCGTGCTCGGCTCCCGATCGCGCGACACGCTCGCCGGGCTCGGACCGGAGCCCGTTCGCGCGGGCGACGTGCTGCCCATCGGGGCCCCGCCCGCGGCATCCGTTCCGCTGCTCGACCACGAGGCCGCGTTCCCGCCGCCCGAGGGCGTGGTCACGCTCGGCCTGCTGCCCGGCCCCCGCACCGACTGGTTCACGGATGCCGCGCACGCCGCGCTGTTCGACGGCGGCTGGCGTCTCTCGGAGCAGGCCGACCGCATCGGCGCGCGCCTGCTCGGCGCCCCGCTCGAGCGCCTCGTGCCGGGTGAGCTGCCGAGCGAGGCGACCGTGCCCGGATCCGTGCAGGTCGCGGGCGACGGACTGCCGACGATCCTGCTCGCCGACCGACCCGTCACCGGCGGATACCCCGTGATCGCGGTCGTCGCTGCGGCCTCGCTCGACGCGCTCGCGCAGGTGCGGCCCGGCCAGGCGGTGCGCTTCCGCCACGCGTGAGCCGCGGCATCCGCCCCGCTCGCGCGACGCCTGAGCGCGGTCGAGCGGATGCCGGTGGCGGGCGCCGCGCGGTCGGACCCGCCTCAGCGCTTGAGGAACACCGAGCGCGCGGGCGGCGGCGACGGCACCGCGGTCGCGTCGGTCACGGCGGGAGCCCCGGCGATGAAGCGGCGCAGCTCCTCGCCCTCGACGAGGCGGGCGGGCGCCGGATCGCTCGCGAGACGTCGCGGCAGACCCGCGAAGGGCAGTTCGGCGTGCGAGGCGTACATGACGACGTTGCCGAAGCGGCGCCCCTTGAGCATCGACGCGTCGGCCGCGAGCGCCACGTGCTCGAACACCTGCGAGAGGGTCGCCGCCTGCGATCGGGCGAACGCGAGCCCGGCGCCGTCGGCGACGTTCGCGGTCGCGATGCCGTGCGGGGCGAGGCGGCGCTCGAGCAGTTCGTAGAACTCGACGCTCGTGACGTGCGCGGGCGTGCGCGCACCCGAGAAGATGTCGACGACGGCGAGGTCGACCGCGCCGTCGAGGCCGGCGGGCAGCTTCGCGAGCACCTCGCGCGCGTCGCCGTGGCGCACCCGCACCTGGGCGCCGCGCGGCAGCGGCAGGTGCTCGCGCACGAGGTCGACGAGGTCGGACTCGAGCTCGACGACCTGCTGCCGGGATCCGGGGCGGGTCGCGGCCACGTAGCGGGGGAGGGTGAGCGCGCCGCCGCCGAGGTGCACGGCCGTGATGGCCTCGCCCTCGGGTCGCACGAGGTCGATCGCGTGGCCGATGCGCCGCACGTACTCGAACCCGAGCCAGTCGGGCCGGTCGAGTTCGACGTGCGACTGCGGGGTGCCGTCGACCGTGAGGGTCCAGGAGCCGGGCACCTGCCGCGACTCCTCGAGGCGTGCGAGGTGTCCGCTCACCGAGAGGCGGCGTTCGAGCGAGGGGTCTTCTGGCACGGAGGCCACGCTACCGCGCCCTCGCCGTGCGCCCCCTGGTCGCCGGCGTTCGCTGCGCTCAGCAGGCTCCCCAGAGGGCGAAGTCGAGCTTCGCGCCGGCCAGCACGGTCACGGGGAACGGCCCGCCGGCGTCGAGCCGCAGCGCGATCGCCTCCGGCAGGGTTCCGGAGGTCGCGACGAGCACGGTGTTGCCCTCCTCGCCGCCGTCGAGCACGTGCGCGTCGCCGACGGCGAGCAGCTCGGCGCCGGGAACGGCCCTCGCGAACGCGCGCGCCGAGGTGCGCAGCCGCGCCAGCCCCGCGGCATCCGCGATGTTGACGACGACGACGCCGCCCTCGCGCAGCAGGCCGAGGCACGCCGCGAGGAAGGAGGGGTCGTCGACGAACGCCGGCGCGTCGAGGTGGGTGTACACGTCGATCACCACGACGTCGAAGTGCTCGCCCCGCGCCGCCGAATCGCGCACGGCGAGCTCGGCGTCGACGATGCGCACCTCGATGCCGGATGCCGGCCACGGCGCCTTGGCCCGCACGACCTCGATGAGCTCGGCGTCGTGGTCGACGACTATCTGGATCGAACCCGGCCGGGTCGCGTCGACGTACCGGGGGAGCGTCAGCGCACCGCCGCCGAGGTGCAGCACGGCGATCGGGGCGCCGGGCAGCGCGATCGCGTCGACCACGTGGCCGACCCGCCGCAGGTACTCGAAGAAGAGGTGCGTGGGGTCGTCGAGGTCGAGGTGCGACTGCGCCGAGCCGTCGACGAGCAGCGTCAGCCCGTGCGGACTGAAGACGTCGGCCTCGAACTCGATGCGGGTCATGCAGGCATCGTCCCACGCGCGGACGTACGGGCGGCAGGCCTCAGCCGTGGTCGGCGCGCGTCTCGAACGCGTCGAGCGCGGCCTCGAGCAGGGCCGTTCGATCGAGTCCCGTGCGTGCCGCGAGGTCGGCGATGCGCCGTTCGAGGGCGTCGGGGTCGGATGTCGCGGCCGGGCCGTCGGCGACGGCGGGCGTGGCTTCGACCCGCGTGGGGCCTTCGGCGGGCGCCGGGCCCGCGGCATCCGCCGCCTGCACCGGCTGGTCGCGCACGAGGAGGGCGACCACCGGCAGCACGACGGTGCCGAGCGCGTCGATGATCGCGACGACGCCGAACCACCGCCAGTAGGTCTCGCCGTCGTCGCCCGGGATCTTCCAGTCGGTGAGCAGCGGGATCACGAGCAGCACCGCGACGACCGCGATGGCCGCGAGCGTGATCCAGAGGGCGATGCGCACGGCTCGGCGACGACGGCCCGAGAGCTGGAGGAGCAGGTTCGCGTGCGCGAGGCTCACCGCGACGATCGACGTGATGCCGAACCACCGCCAGAGCTCGGCCGGCCATCCGCCGCCGTTGTCGTACCAGGGCGTCCAGATGAGCACGAGGCCGATGACGAGCACGACGGCGCTGGCGCCGAGTCCGATGAAGCCGACGAGGCGGACCGGACGTGCGACCACGGTGAGATGGCAGAGCGCGAGGATGCTCGCGCCGGCGATGAGGAGCGTCGTGCCGAGCACCCGGCCCTGCACCTCGCCGAACTCGCCGCTCAGGAGCGTCACGATGCCGACGACGGCCGTGATCGACAGCGACGCCACGAGCACGACGATCGCCGTTCGGCGATACCCCCGAAGCGCCGTCGCGGCGGGGGACCGCGTCGGTGCGCCGGTCGGCGCAGCGCTCGGGTGCTGCTGGTCGGGGGCGTTCGGGCTCACACGGACCTCCTCGTCGATGGGGTCAGCCTAGGGGCGCGTCGACACCGTGCCGCGGAGCGCGCCGTCGTGAGCGCGTCGCGCCACGTGCCGAGTTGAGCAACGATTGCTCATTCCGACGGCGCGTGCGATCCGCGATGCTGGGATGCACGCCGCGCACGGCGACGACAGGAGGCCCCGCATGCACCCGATCTACGACGAGCTCGGCGGCAGCGACGGCGTGCGCACGGCCGTCACGGTGCTCTACAACCGCATCGCGGCCGACCCCGAGCTCGCGCCGTGGTTCGCCGACGTCGACGTCGAGCGGCTCAAGGCGCACCAGCGGGCGTTCCTCTCGGCCGCGTTCGGCGGTCCTCAGGTCTTCAGCGGACGCACCGCCGGTGAGGCGCACGAGGGCCTCGAGATCACGGATGCCGCGTTCGACCGGGTCGTGGGCACGCTGATGACGACCCTGGCCGACCTCGGGGTCGCGAACGAGGCCGTCGTCGTGGTCGGCGCGCGCCTCGAGGACCTCCGCGCCGACATCGTGAGCGCCGGCCTCGTGAGCGCCGACCTCGTGAGCGCCGACACGTCGGGCGAGCCCCGGCATCCGCTCGTCGAGGCAGCCGAGCTCGCCGGCGACTGACGGGCGGCCCCTTCACAGCTGCAGTTCGTGCCGTCCTCGGATGCCGAGCTTCGAGTAGGTCGCCTGCAGGTGGTTGTTCACGGTGCGCGGCGAGAGGAAGAGGCGCTGCGCGATCTCGTTCGAGCTGAGCCCCTGCGCGGCGAGCGACGCGATCTCGCGTTCGCGGGGCGTGAGCGGCTCGCTGCCGTCGGTGAAGGTCAGCAGCGGCGTGCGCGCGCCCTCGCAGGCGGCGGCGAGTGCGGCGGCCCGTTGCAGGTCGGCCGACGCGTCGCGACCGTCGCCGTCGGCCCGTGCGGCCTGGCCGGCCGACGCGAACGCCTCGGCCGCGAAGATCAGGGCCCCGCGGCGCTCCCACTCGGCGCCGACCTCGCGAAGCAGCACGGCGTCGGCGGATGCCTCGGCGCGCGCGTGCCCGGCCCGCAGGCCGATCTCGGGGGCGCCGGTCAGCGCGCCGAGCGACTCGAGCCGTTCGGCGGCGTCCTTCGCGTGCGCGGGGGAGCCGAGCCGGGCGAGCGTGTGCAGGAACGACGCGGCCACGTTGTTCGCGCCGCGGGGCAGCACCTGCTCCACGCGCGTGAGCAGGATCTGCGCCGCGCCGTCGGTGTCGCCCTCGAGGCGCGCGATCCACGCGTCGGAGAGCGCGGTGAGGGTGTCTTCGCGGTCGTAGCCCGGGCCGAACCGGGCGCGCACCTCGCGGGCGCGTTCGAGGTCGCCCTGCATGCACGCGATGACGGTGAGGAATCCGAGCGACGGGCCGCGCAGCGACGCGGGACCGCGCAGCTCGGCGCCGCTCAGCGTGTCGCGGAACCATCGAGCCGCGGTGTCGAGCCGGCCGGCGGCCCAGAACTGGCGGCCCATGAGGAACTCTGCATGGCGGGCGGTGAGCTCGTCCTCGTTGCGGATCGCGTCGTGCAGCATCTCGATCGTGACCGTGCGCGCGTCGGTGTACCGGTCGGTCTCGATGAGGGCGTAGGCGTAGGGGATCTGCGCTCGCCGCCTGGGGATGTGCGCGCCCGCCCCTGAGGCGTACGCGACGGCCGCCTCGGCCTCGGCGACCGCCTCGGGCGAGCGCTGCAGCTGCGAGAGCGGCATCGAGCGCGCGAGCGAGACGAGCGCGCGTTCGACCGGGCTCTCGCCGAGTTTCGCCGACGCCTCGTCGACGAGCGCGAGCGCCTCCTCGGCGCGGAGCAGGTGCAGCACGAGCGTCGCCTTGCTGATGAGCAGCATGGGCAACTGTTCGGGCAGCGCCCGACCGATCTCGTCGAGCAGCCGGATGCCGCGTTCGCTGCCGAGCGGATCGCCGCCGTAGATGTCGGCCCGCTTCGTCGCGATCACGGCGAGCAGCGCCTCGGGATGCTCGGTGCCGCGCGCCGCGCTCTCGGCGTCGGCGAGGGCCTCGAGCGCCTCCGGGCCGCGGCCGAGCGACCACAGCAGCTCTCCGTGCAGCAGGTGCGCCGCGGCATCCGTCGCCCCCGCCTCGATCGCGGCCTCGACGAGGCGGGCCGCGGTGCGGTGGTCGTGCGCGCGCTGGGCGAGGGCCGCCGACCGCACGAGCAGGTCGGGATCGGACGGGCGGCCGGCGTCGAGGCGCCAGGTCGCGACCCGGAGCTCGTCGACGGGCGTCATCGGCAGGCTCGACACGAGATCGGCCTGCTCGGCGAGCAGCGAGATCGCGCGGATGCGGGGGAGCGACTCGCGCACCGCGGCCGCGTAGTGCGGATGGGCGAGCGTCAGCGCGACGCCGTGCCCCGACTCGTCGACGAGGATCAGGCCGCGCTGCTCGAGCTCGGCGAGCGCCTCGGCCGCGCCCGGTCGCGCGAACTCGTCGACGCCGAGCGGTTCGCAGAGCGCGAGGCGTTCGACCGCGTCGCGCTCCTCGGGCCCGAGGGCGCGGAGGCGGGCGCGGATCAGGTCGCGCAGCGCCGGGGTGCCGCTCGGATCACCCGTGAGCTGCCAGTGCCCGTCGGCCAGCACGAGCGAGCCGGATTGCGCGGCCCCGAGCACGAGCTCGCGCAGGAACAGCGGATTGCCGTGCGACGTGCGGTGCAGGCCCACCGCGTCGCGATGCGCGATGGGCGCGCCGAGCACCGTGGCCAGCAGCTCGGTGACCTCGTCGAGCTCGAGCGGGGCGATGTCGAGGCGCAGCGAGTCGGATGCCCCCGCGATCGGCAGGATGCCGTCGGGAACGGGCTGGCCCTCGGGCAGCGTCGCGATCACGCTCAGGCCGCCCGCCGCCGCGAGCTGGGCGATCAGGGCGATCGACACGGTGTCGGCCCATGAGAGGTCGTCGACCGCGAGCAGCACCCTGCGGCCGGCCGCGAGGTCGGCGATGGTCGCGCTCGTCGACGTGAACAGCAGCAGCGGGTCCGACGCCGAGGGCAGCACCGGGTTCGCGACGCCACGAGCGATGGCCGGAGCGAACGTGGCGAACGGCACCGCGGACAGCGCCGGGTTGCCGCTCGCGGTGAGCACGAGCCATCCGTCGTCCGTGAGCCGTTCGGCGACGGCCGACTGGATGCTGCTCTTGCCGATGCCCGACGGCCCGTAGAGGAACACCGACCGGGAGCGACCGGCGGCCAACGCCCCGACGGCCCGCTCGAGCTGCGCGTCGCGACCCACGAGCGGCCACGTGCCGTCGAGCTCGGGGCCGATCGAGACCATGGCCGTCCTTCGGTCGTTCGCCGCCACCGGGCCGGGAGCGCGGGTGGGTTCACTGTACGACTGCCGGCCGCCGGGCGCAGTACCCCGCAAAGGGGGGTATCGATGGGCAGTGCGCCCGCCCGCCTGAGCAATGCCCGCCGCCGCCTGAGTAAGCGATGCCGGGCAGTTGAGCAGGCCATGCCCATCCGGCGGGTGCACCCGGCGCGGGAACCTCGGTGTCATCGGGTCGTGCGGCCCTCGCGGCCGGATCGGCCCCGCACACTCCGCACCTCATCGGAACCACGAATCACACGGATCAGGAGCACGATCATGGGTCTCTTCAAGCAGTTCGGCGACATGGCGCAGATGGTCAAGGCGGCCCCCGGCCTCATCGACCAGGCGAACACCCTCCAGGCGCAGTCCGCCCAGTACCAGCAGCAGATGAACGCGCAGGCCGCGTACGCGATGACCGCCGAGGCCGCTCCCGGCGCCCTCGAGCCGATCGCCGGCGTCGACCTCGAGCGGTACGCCCGCATCTCGAAGGGCATCGCCGCCTATGGCTACGACGCGGCCATGCTGCCGACCGTCGCCGCGATGTTCGGCGTCGACGGCCCCTCATGGGACGCCGCCGCAGCCGGCTGGGGTGCGCGCATCCAGGCCGACCGCGGTGTCGGCCGCCGCTTCAACGAGCTCTACTCGGCGGTGTGACGTGGGCTTCCTCAAGGACCTCGCCACGCTGACCCGCCAGGGCCACGAGATGCAGAGTCGCATGGATGTCGGTGCGCAGCTGGCGCAGGCCCAGGCCTCGATGGAGCAGGCGAGCCGCATGATGGCCGCCACCACCCCCTCGGCCCCGGAGCCCCACCTCGAGGCGCAACGACTGCGCACCACGGCCACGGTGCTCGACGCCCGGCAGCTGCCGATGATGTTCGGCATGAACGCGCTCGTCGAGCTCGACCTGCACGTGCTCATGCCGGGCGGCGTTCCGCTGCCCGTGACGCGCACCGAGCAGCTCGCGCCCCTCCACCTCGCCAGGGCCCTGCCCGGCTCCACCCTCGACGTCAGCATCGTGCCGGGCCGCCCCGACACCGTGCGCGTCGAGTGGGCGTGACGCCCGAACACCGCAGCACGGACCTCCATCGAGCCGTGCGAGAGGCGGCTGCGTGAGCGGCGCCCGCACGCGCTCGAAACCCGTCGATCAGCCCCCTGATCGGCGGGTTTCGTCGTGCATCACCGGGCGCCGCGGCATCCGGAAGCTGGGTTATACCTGAGACCGGCGAACAAATCAAGAATCAGCTGGACACGGCGGGTCGCAAAGTATATGGTTAACCTTTGCGCTCCCAGACCCACTATGCCTTCATATTGCGGTCGGCTTCGCATGTCGGGTTCAAACCGGCATCGGCACGCGTCTCGGGGCAATTCTCTCCGCTACCGACAGTGAACCGGCCCGACGGGGCCGATGGAGGTTATTCACTTGGCTGCTGCGCGCAACGCGACCACGCCCACTCCCAAGAACGGACGCGGTGCAAGCCGTCTCTCGTTCGCCAAGGTCACCGACACCCTCACCGTACCCGACCTGCTCGCTCTGCAGACCGAGTCCTTCGACTGGCTCGTCGGCAACGACGCGTGGAAGGCACGCGTCGAGGAGGCCGTCGAGGCCGGCCGCAAGGACCTGCCCGAGGCGACCGGTCTTGAGGAGATCTTCGAGGAGATCTCCCCGATCGAGGACCTCGGCGAGACCATGCAGCTCTCGTTCACGAACCCCGAGCTCGAGCCGCCGAAGTACACGATCGACGAGTGCAAGGAGAAGGGCAAGACCTACTCCGCACCGCTCTACGTGAACGCCGAGTTCATGAACCACCTCACCGGTGAGATCAAGACCCAGACGGTCTTCATGGGCGACTTCCCGCTCATGACCGCCCGCGGCACCTTCGTGATCAACGGCACCGAGCGCGTCGTCGTCTCGCAGCTCGTGCGTTCGCCCGGTGTCTACTTCGAGCGCACCCCCGAGAAGACGTCCGACAAGGACATCTACTCGGCTCGCGTCATCCCGAGCCGTGGTGCATGGCTCGAGTTCGAGATCGACAAGCGCGACCAGGTCGGCGTGCGCATCGACCGCAAGCGCAAGCAGTCGGTCACCGTCTTCCTCAAGGCCCTCGGCCTCACGAGCGAAGAGATCCTCGAGCAGTTCGCCGGCTACGAGTCCATCGCCCTCACCCTCGAGAAGGACAACATCCTCACGAAGGAAGAGGCGCTCAAGGACATCTACCGCAAGCTGCGTCCGGGCGAGCAGGTCGCCGCCGAGGCCGCGCGTGCGCTCCTCGACAACTTCTACTTCAACCCGAAGCGCTACGACCTCGCGAAGGTCGGCCGCTACAAGATCAACACCAAGCTCGGCCTCGAGGCTCCCCTCACCGACTCGGTGCTGACCGTCGAAGACATCGTCGCCACGATCAAGTACCTGGTCGCGCTGCACGACGAGCGCACCACGCTGCCCGGCCGTCGCAACGGCCAGGCGATCGAGCTGCGCCTCGACGTCGACGACATCGACAACTTCGGCAACCGTCGCATCCGTGCGGTCGGCGAGCTGATCCAGAACCAGGTCCGCACCGGCCTGTCCCGCATGGAGCGCGTCGTCCGCGAGCGCATGACCACGCAGGACATCGAGGCGATCACCCCGCAGACCCTGATCAACGTGCGACCCGTCGTCGCCGCGATCAAGGAGTTCTTCGGCACGTCGCAGCTCTCGCAGTTCATGGACCAGAACAACCCGCTCGCGGGCCTGACCCACAAGCGTCGCCTCTCGGCGCTCGGCCCCGGCGGTCTCTCGCGCGACCGCGCCGGCGTCGAGGTCCGAGACGTCCACCCCTCGCACTACGGCCGCATGTGCCCGATCGAGACCCCTGAAGGCCCGAACATCGGCCTGATCGGCTCGCTCGCGTCGTTCGCCCGCATCAACTCGTTCGGATTCATCGAGACGCCCTACCGCAAGGTCGTCGGCGGCAAGGTCACCGACGAGATCGAGTACCTCACCGCCATGGAGGAGAACGGTGTCATCGTCGCGCAGGCAAACGCACCGCTGAAGTCCGACGGACACTTCTCCGAGGAGCGCGTGCTCGCCCGCAAGACCGGCGGAGAGGTCGACATGATCCCCGCAGGCGAGATCGGCTACATGGACGTCTCGCCGCGCCAGATGGTGTCGGTCGGTACCTCCCTCATCCCCTTCCTCGAGCACGACGACGCGAACCGCGCCCTCATGGGTGCCAACATGCAGCGTCAGGCTGTGCCGCTGCTCCGCAGCGACTCGCCGTTCGTCGGAACCGGCATGGAGGGCTACGCGGCCATCGACGCCGGCGACGTGGTCACCGCCGACAAGCCCGGTGTCGTCACCGAGGTCTCGGCCGACTCGGTCACCGTGCAGCTCGACGAGGGCGGCACGCAGACCTACTGGCTGCGCAAGTTCGACCGCTCCAACCAGGGCACGTCGTACAACAACCGCGTCATCGTGACCGCGGGTGAGCGCATCGAGGCCGGCGAGGTCATCGCCGACGGTCCCGCGACCGACAACGGCGAGCTCGCGCTCGGCAAGAACCTCCTCGTGGCGTTCATGCCGTGGGAGGGCCACAACTTCGAAGACGCGATCATCCTCAGCCAGAACCTGGTGAAGGACGACGTGCTCTCCTCGATCCACATCGAGGAGTACGAGGTCGACGCCCGCGACACGAAGCTCGGCAAGGAGGAGATCACGCGTGACCTCCCCAACGTCAGCCCCGACCTGCTGGCAGATCTCGACGAGCGCGGCATCATCCGCATCGGCGCCGAGGTCCGCCCCGGCGACATCCTCGTCGGCAAGGTCACGCCGAAGGGCGAGACCGAGCTGTCGGCCGAAGAGCGACTGCTCCGCGCGATCTTCAACGAGAAGAGCCGCGAGGTCCGCGACACGTCCCTGAAGGTGCCTCACGGCGAGCGGGGCACGATCATCGCGGTCAAGGAGTTCTCGGCTGAGAACGACGACGAGCTCGGCTCGGGCGTCAACCAGCGCGTGGTCGTCTACATCGCCCAGAAGCGCAAGATCACCGAGGGCGACAAGCTCGCCGGCCGTCACGGCAACAAGGGCGTCATCTCCAAGATCCTGCCGGTCGAGGACATGCCGTTCCTCGCCGACGGAACCCCCGTCGACGTCATCCTGAACCCGCTCGGCATCCCCGGTCGAATGAACTTCGGCCAGGTGCTCGAGACCCACCTCGGATGGGTCGCCAAGCAGGGCTGGAAGGTCGAGGGCAACCCGTCGTGGGCCAAGAAGCTCCCGAAGGCAGCCCACGAGGCCGCCCCGGGCACCAAGGTCGCCACCCCGGTGTTCGACGGTGCCTTCGAGGAGGAGATCGCGGGTCTGCTCGACTCGACGCTCCCCAACCGCGACGGCGACCGCCTCATCGACTCGAGCGGCAAGACGCAGCTCTTCGACGGCCGCTCCGGTGAGCCCTTCCCGTACCCGGTCTCGGTCGGCTACATGTACATCCTGAAGCTGCACCACCTCGTCGACGACAAGATCCACGCGCGTTCGACGGGCCCGTACTCGATGATCACCCAGCAGCCGCTCGGTGGTAAGGCGCAGTTCGGCGGTCAGCGATTCGGTGAGATGGAGGTGTGGGCCCTCGAGGCCTACGGCGCCGCATACGCGCTCCAGGAGCTCCTCACGATCAAGTCCGACGACATCCTCGGCCGCGTCAAGGTGTACGAGGCGATCGTCAAGGGCGAGAACATCCAGGAGCCCGGCATCCCCGAGTCCTTCAAGGTGCTCATGAAGGAGATGCAGTCGCTCTGCCTGAACGTCGAGGTCCTCTCGGCCGACGGCACCGCGGTCTCCCTCCGCGACACCGATGACGAGGCATTCCGCGCAGCGGAAGAGCTCGGCATCAACATCTCCGCGCGCTTCGAGTCGTCGAACATCGACGAGATCTAAGCCTGGCCAGTAGACGACTACAGAGACTTTCCAAGGAGAGAAATTGCTCGACGCAACCACATTTGACGAGCTTCGCATTGGCCTGGCGACCGCCGACGACATCCGCAAGTGGTCTTACGGTGAGGTCAAGAAGCCCGAGACCATCAACTACCGCACCCTGAAGCCCGAGAAGGACGGTCTGTTCGGTGAGCAGATCTTCGGACCGAGCCGTGACTGGGAGTGCGCGTGCGGCAAGTACAAGCGCGTTCGCTTCAAGGGCATCGTGTGCGAGCGCTGCGGCGTGGAGGTCACCAAGTCCTCCGTCCGTCGTGAGCGCATGGGCCACATCGAGCTCGCCGCTCCCGTGACCCACATCTGGTACTTCAAGGGTGTTCCCTCGCGCCTCGGCTACCTGCTCGACATGGCGCCGAAGGACCTCGAGAAGGTCATCTACTTCGCGGCCTACATGGTCATCGACGTCGACGACGAGGGTCGTCACGCCGACATGCCCGGCCTCGAGAACGAGATCCGTCTCGAGATCAAGACGATCGGCGACCAGCGCGATGCCCGCATCGCGACGCTCATGGTCCGCAAGGAGGAGGAGCTCGCGGCCCTCGAGGCCGACGGTGCCAAGTCCGACGTGCGCAAGCGCGCCGAGGCTGCCGCCGACAAGGAGATGACCGGCGTCCGCAAGTCGGCCGACGAGCAGGTCGCGCACCTCGAGCGCGTGTGGGAGGACTTCCGCACCCTCAAGGTCGGCGACCTCAAGCCCGAAGACGCCGTGTTCCACGAGCTCCAGGACCGCTACAGCATGTACTTCACCGCCTTCATGGGCGCTGAGGCCATCAAGAAGCGCCTCGAGGCGTTCGACCTGGCCGCCGAGGCCGAAGACCTGCGCCTGCAGATCGCCGAGGGCAAGGGTCAGAAGAAGATCCGCGCCATCAAGCGCCTGCGCGTGGTGAGCTCCTTCCTGCAGACCGGCAACTCGCCGGCCGCGATGGTGCTCGACGTGGTTCCGGTGATCCCGCCGGAGCTCCGCCCGATGGTGCAGCTCGACGGTGGCCGCTTCGCGACCTCCGACCTCAACGACCTCTACCGTCGTGTGATCAACCGCAACAACCGTCTTCGTCGTCTGCTCGACCTCGGTGCCCCCGAGATCATCGTCAACAACGAGAAGCGGATGCTGCAGGAGGCCGTCGACGCGCTGTTCGACAACGGTCGTCGTGGTCGCCCCGTCACGGGTACAGGCAACCGCGCCCTCAAGTCCCTGAGCGACATGCTCAAGGGCAAGCAGGGTCGCTTCCGCCAGAACCTGCTCGGCAAGCGCGTCGACTACTCGGGCCGTTCGGTCATCGTCGTCGGCCCGCAGCTGAAGCTGCACCAGTGCGGTCTGCCCAAGCAGATGGCGCTCGAGCTCTTCAAGCCGTTCGTGATCAAGCGCCTGATCGACCTGAGCCACGCTCAGAACATCAAGGCCGCCAAGCGCATGGTCGAGCGTTCGAACCCGCACGTGTGGGACGTCCTCGAAGAGATCATCCGCGAGCGCCCCGTGCTGCTGAACCGTGCACCCACCCTGCACCGTCTCGGCATCCAGGCGTTCGAGCCGCAGCTCGTCGAGGGCAAGGCCATCCAGCTCCACCCGCTCGTGTGTGCGGCGTTCAACGCCGACTTCGACGGCGACCAGATGGCCGTGCACCTGCCGCTGTCGGTCGAGGCCCAGGCCGAGGCGCGCATCCTGATGCTCGCGTCGAACAACATCCTGAAGCCGTCCGACGGTCGTCCGGTGACCCTGCCCACGCAGGACATGATCATCGGTCTGCACCACCTGACGACCGAGAAGCCCGGCGCAGCCGGCGAGGGCCGCGCGTTCTCGTCGATCGCCGAGGCGATCCTCGCGTTCGACCAGAACAAGCCGGGCGAGATCGCGCTCGACCTCAACGCGAAGGTGCGCATCCGTCTCGACGGCGTGCACTTCGCCGAGGGCGAGGCCCCCGAGAACTTCGTCGAGGGCAAGCCGTACCTCATGGAGACCACGCTCGGTCGTGCGCTCTTCAACGAGGCGCTCCCGGTGGACTACCCGTTCTTCAACGAGCAGGCCGGCAAGGGCCAGATCTCGGCGATCGTCAACGACCTCGCCGAGCGCTACCCGAAGACCGAGGTCGCCGCGACCCTCGACCGGATCAAGGACGCCGGCTTCCGCTGGGCGACCCGTTCGGGCGTGACCGTCGCACTCTCCGACATCCTGACGCCGCCGAGCAAGGGCGAGATCGTCGGGCGGTACGAGAAGCTGGCCACGAAGGTGCAGTCGCAGTTCGAGAAGGGTCTCACGACCGACCTCGAGCGTCGTCAGGAGCTCATCCAGATCTGGACGAAGGCAACCGACGAGGTCGCCAAGGCCATGCAGGAGAACTTCCCGACCGACAACACCATCAACCGCATGGTCACGTCGGGCGCCCGTGGTAACTGGCTCCAGGTTCGCAACATCGCCGGTATGCGCGGTCTCGTGAACAACCCGAAGGGTGAGATCATCCCCCGCCCGATCATCTCCTCGTACCGCGAGGGTCTGTCGGTGGCGGAGTACTTCATCGCGACGCACGGTGCCCGCAAGGGTCTGGCCGACACGGCCCTCCGTACCGCCGACTCGGGTTACCTCACGCGTCGACTCGTCGACGTCTCGCAGGATGTCATCATCCGTGAAGAGGACTGCGGCACCGGCAAGGGCCTCGAGCTCCCCATCGCGACGACGGATGCCTCGGGCGAGCTCGTCCGCGACCCCAACGTCGAGAACTCGGTGTTCGCCCGTTCGCTCGCGGCAGACGCCGTGAACGACAAGGGCGAGGTCGTCGCCGAGGCCGGCGAAGACGTGGGCGACGTGCTCATCGACAAGCTCATCGCGGCAGGCGTGGGCACCATCAAGGTGCGCTCCGTCCTGACCTGCGAGTCGGCCGTCGGTGTCTGCGCGAAGTGCTACGGCCGTTCGCTCGCGACCGGCAAGCTCGTCGACATCGGCGAGGCCGTCGGCATCATCGCGGCCCAGTCGATCGGCGAGCCCGGCACGCAGCTCACCATGCGTACCTTCCACACCGGTGGTTCGGCCTCGGCCGATGACATCACGCAGGGTCTGCCCCGCGTGCAGGAGCTCTTCGAGGCTCGTACCCCCAAGGGTGCGTCGCCCATCGTCGAGGCCGCCGGTCGCATCACGATCGACGAGAGCGAGCGTCAGCGCAAGGTCATCCTCACGCCCGACAACGGCGACGAGCCGATCGCGTACAACGTGCTCAAGCGTTCGACCCTCCTGGTCGAAGACGGACAGCACGTCGAGCTCGGCCAGCAGCTGATCGTCGGCGCCGTCGACCCCAAGGAGGTCCTCCGGGTCAAGGGCGTGCGCGAGGTGCAGAAGCACCTCGTCGACGGTGTGCAGGGCGTCTACCGCTCGCAGGGTGTGCCGATCCACGACAAGCACATCGAGGTCATCGTGCGCCAGATGCTGCGCAAGGTCACCGTCGTCGACCACGGCGACACCGACCTGCTTCCGGGTGAGCTGGTCGACCGGTCGAAGTACCAGGAGATCAACCGCGCGACGATCACCGAGGGCAAGAAGACGGCCTCGGCGCGTCAGGAGGTCATGGGTATCACCAAGGCTTCGCTCGCGACCGAGTCGTGGCTGTCGGCCGCGTCCTTCCAGGAGACGACCCGCGTGCTCACGCAGGCCGCCATGGAGGGCAAGTCCGACCCGCTGGTCGGCCTCAAGGAGAACGTGATCATCGGAAAGCTGATCCCCGCGGGAACCGGTCTGAACAAGTACCGGAACGTCGCGGTCGAGGCGACCGACGAGGCGAAGGCGGAGCGGTACCCCAACCGCATCTTCACCGACGACGCCGCGTTCACCGAGGGCGACCTGAGCTTCGTCGACTTCGACGCGTTCTCGAACGACGACTTCACGCCCGGCAACTACAGCTAGGCGCGAATCGCACCACGAACGGCCCCCGATCCCTTGCGGATCGGGGGCCGTTCGGCGTTTCGGCCGGGATCGTGGATGCGAGACGTCATCGCCGTTCCAGTGGGTGCCCGACCCCCTAGAGTGACACTCGGCCGGTTCCGGCCGTGATCACCCTGGAGGGCATGTGCAGAAGAGTCCTGCGCGCCCACGGCGCGGCATCGTCGCCGCCGTGGTCGCACTCGTGTTGGCGTTCGCGAGCGTGGGGGCCGGCAGCGCGCCGGCGTTCGCGGCCGAGACGAACGGCACGGTCACCGGCAAGGTCACCGCTCCCGCCGGTTCGAAGGTGTACGTCTCGTTGGTGCGCCAAGGCGCGACCTACGCCAGCTCGCTGCTCGCCGCCGACGGCACGTACACGCTCTCGGCGGCAGCGGGTTCGTACACGCTGTGGTTCTGGGACTCCATCCCGGCGACGCGCACCTACCACCCGGCGCTCACGGAGTACTGGAACGACAAGTACACCCCGCAGACCGCGACGTACTTCGCCCTCGGGGCCGGCGCGAAGCTCGCGAACATGAACGCCACCATGGTCAAGGGCGGGGTCATCACCGGCAAGGTCACCGTGCCGTCGGGGTCGTCGTCGGTTCCCGCCAAGGGTGCGAAGGCATACGTGACGCTCGAGGGCTCGAACGTCACGACCCAGGCCAACGTCATCGAAAGCGACGCGAGCGGCACCTACCTGCTGAGTGGTCTCCCGTCAGGGCGATACACCCTGGGCATCTCGCAGTCACCGGCCGGCAACGCGCAGACGTGGCCGTGGACCCCGCGCAACGGGCTCGTGACGGTCACGACCGGCGCCGTGACATCCGGTATCGATCTGCTCCTCGTCGGACCGCAGGTCTCGGTGGTCTCCCATACGCTCGGCGGCGATGCGGTCGTCGGCAGCCGGCTCTACACGAGAACGGTGCTCTCGCCGTACGACGCCGTCAAGACCTACCGCTGGTACGCCGACGGCGTGCTGATCGACGGGGCGACGAGCGACGAGTTCCTGCTGACGAGCGCGCAGGCGGGCAAGTCGATCACCGCCGAGGTGACCGCGACGGCCCCGAACTACGCCACGACGAAGGCCAGCACGTCGGCAAGCGCTCGGGTGCTCACGGCCGGCACCCCGAGCGCCACGGGCGTGCCGAAGGTCGGGGCGAGCCTCACGGCCACGCCCGGCACGTGGACCGCCGGCACCGTCTTCACGTACCAGTGGTACGCCGACGGCGTGGCGATCTCGGGCGCGACGGGCAAGACGCTCGCGATCACGAGCGCGCTCGCGGGCACGTACCTGAGCGTGTGGGTGACCGGCACGCAGCCGGGCTACGGCACCGCCACTCGCACGGGGTACTCGGAGGGCCGGGTCGCGGCCACGCCGGTCCCGAAGATCAGCGGCACCGTCGCGGTCGGGAGCACGCTGACCGCCGTGCCTGGCACGTGGACCGCGGGCACGAAGCTGACGTACCAGTGGAAAGCCGACGGATCGGCGATCGGCGGTGCGACGGCTTCGACGTTCAAGCTCACGAGCGCGCAGGCGGGCAAGGCGATCACGGTGGCGACCACGGGTACGCTGCCGGGGTATCCGACGGCGACCGAGACGAGCGCGGCGACCGCGAAGGTGATCACCCGGGGTGTCGCGACCGTGACCGGAACGACCAACGTCGGCAGCACGTTGACGGCGAACCCGGGCACGTGGACCGCGGGCACGACGTTCACGTATGCGTGGTCGGCGAACGGCGCGGCGATCAGCGGGGCCACGGCGAAGACGTTCAAGCCCACGAGCGCGCAGGCGGGCAAGACGATCGCCGTGAAGGTGACCGGCAAGCTGGCCGGATTCGCGACGGCCTCGAGCACGAGCGCCGCGACCGCGACGAAGGTCGCGACCACGTCGGCGCCGACGATCAGCGGAACGGCCGCGGTGGGTGCGACCCTGACGGCTGCGCCGGGCACGTGGACGTCGGGCTCGGCGTTGACGTACCGGTGGTACGCCGACGCCGTGGCGATCAGCGGTGCGACGGCGAAGACGTTCAAGCTCACGAGCGCGCAGGCGGGCAAGGCGATCACGGTCAAGGCCACGGGCACGCTGTCGGGCTATCCGACGGTGACCCGCACGAGCGCGGCGACGGCGAAGGTGATCACGAAGGGCGTTCCCACGGTGAGCGGCACGGCGAAGGTGGGCAGCACGCTGACGGCGAACCCGGGCACGTGGACTTCGGGCACGACCCTGACGTACCGGTGGTCGGCGAACGGCACGGTGATCGCAGGCGCGACGGCGAAGACGTTCAAGCTCACGAGCGCGCAGGCGGGCAAGACCGTGCGGGTCACGGTGACGGGCGCGCGCACGGGATACGCCACGGCATCGAGCTCGAGCGCCTCGACGGCGATCGTCACGTAGGGATCCGCCCGGCACAGCACGACTCGAACGGATGCCGCGACGCTCGTCGCGGCATCCGTTCGCCGTTTGCGAGGTGACGACGTCGGCGGTCGCCGCGGACCCTGCTGGCCGCGCCGCCGCCGCTGCGACGACAGGGGGTGCCCCGCACCCGTTCGGGAGCCCCCCGCTCTGGGGGCCGCGGTCGGCGGCACGCGAATCTACTGTGTTCCCACACGTGTTGACCCGATGCGTGGTGCTCACCCCGGTGCGGTGGTCGGCCCGACGACCGCTCCGACCCGACCGTGCGGAGCGACATGCCAGTTCTGGGCGAGATCCTGATCCTGCAGGGCGATGTCCCCTACGAGCATCTGCACGAGGTCACGTCGGTCGACGACTCCGACGAGCGCGCCGTGCAGTCGCTCGTCACGCGGGGCCTCATCACCGAGCGGCAGTTGCAGCGTGCGCGGGCCGCGCAGGCCGGCGTGCCGTACATCGACGACCTGCTCGACTACCCGGTCGAGCAGGAGGCCGTCGACCTCGTGGGGCCTTCGACATGCCGGCGGCACTCGGTGCTGCCGATCGCGGTGACGGTCGACACGATCATCCTCGCGATGGCCACGCCCGGCGACGTCTTCGCGCTCGACGACGTGCGTGTCGAGTCGGGTCTGACGGTGAGTCCGGTCGTCGCCGACCGGGAGCAGCTGCTCAGCATGATCGACCGGTACCACCGCGCCGACGAGGAGCTGCTCGACCTCGCCACGACGCTCGAGGGCGAGGCCGAGGCATCCCTCACCGAGACGTTCCAGGTCGCCGATGCCGACGACGACGCGCCGATCGTGCGACTGGTCAACGTGCTGGTGTCGCAGGCGATCGCAGACTCGGCGTCCGACATCCACATCGAGCCGCAGGAGCATTCGCTGCGGGTGCGGTACCGCATCGACGGCGTGCTGCACGAGATGCAGAGCGCGCCCAAGTCCATTCAGAGCGGGGTGATCTCGCGCCTGAAGATCATGGCCGACATCGACATCGCCGAGCGCCGCAAGCCGCAGGACGGCCGCATGTCGGCGGTCGTGGGCGGGCGCAAGATCGACGTGCGCGTGGCGACGCTGCCGACGGTGTGGGGCGAGAAGGTCGTCATGCGAATCCTCGACAACTCGCATGCGAGCCTCGACCTGCGCGACCTCGGGCTGAGCCCGGCGAACCAGGCGGTGTTCGAGCGGTCGTACCGCAAGCCGCACGGCATGATCCTGGTCACCGGTCCGACGGGGTCGGGCAAGTCGACGACGCTCTACGCGACGCTGAACGCGGTGGCGCGGTCGGAGGTCAACGTGATCACCGTCGAGGATCCGGTCGAGTACCGCATGAACGGCATCAACCAGGTGCAGGTGAACACCAAGGCGGGCCTGACGTTCGCGAGCGCGCTGCGCAGCATCCTGCGCTCCGACCCCGACATCGTGCTCGTGGGCGAGATCCGCGACCGTGAGACGGCGCAGATCGCGATCGAGGCGTCGCTCACCGGCCACCTCGTGCTCTCGACGCTGCACACGAACGATGCGGCCAGCGCGGTGACGCGTCTGACCGAGATGGGCGTCGAGCCGTTCCTCGTGGGGTCCGCGGTCGACTGCGTGGTCGCGCAGCGGCTGGCCCGTCGGCTCTGCGAACGGTGCAAGGCGCCGCTCGAGGTCACGCGCGAGGAGCTCGCGGTGCTGCGCTTCGAACTGGCACCGGGCGAGGGCCTGCCCGAGATCTTCGGCGCCGTGGGCTGCCAGGCCTGCGCGAAGACGGGCTACAAGGGCCGCATCGCGCTGCACGAGGTCATGGAGGTCGACGAGCAGCTCGAGCGCCTCGCCGTCGCGCGGGCGGCCGCGAGCGAGATCGGCGCGATGGCGCGTCGGAACGGCATGAGCTCGCTGCGCGACGACGGCTGGGCGAAGGTGCGCGACGGCGTCACCTCGATCGAAGAGGTGCTGCGCGTCGCGATCTAGCGAGCGCGGCGCGAGGCACGGAGCGGGACATGAGCATCACGAGAGGCATGCGATGAATGCAGGTGAACAGCGCTGGTCGGCCGATGAGCCGCTCGACGCGGGGGTCGATCTGTGGTCGGCGGATGCCGCCGGCGGCCCTTCCGGCGCCCAGCCGGCCGTCGAGCCGAAGCACATCTGGCCCGAGGGCCTCGCGCCCGTGGCCGAGCCCGGCGTGCCGATCATCCCCGAGGGGCGCCGGGCGGTGCCGACGTGGGATTCGAGCGGGCAGACCGCTTCGGTGGTGCCGCTGACTCCGGCCGAAGAGGCGGCGCTCGCTGCGGCCGACCCGGCGCTCGTCGCTGCGCTGCGCCAGGTGCAGCTGCCGGCGGTCTCCGACCTGCATCTCGCGGTGGGGGCTGCGCCGACGTTCCGCATCGACGGCGGGCTTCGGCAGGCGACCGGGCCGGCGTGGGATTCCGAGCGCGTGCACACGGCGTTGAAGAGCCTGATGACCCCCGAGCAGGCCGAGGCGTTCGCACGCGACCTCGAGCTGGACTTCTCGTTCGCGGTGTCGCCCGAGCAGCGGTTCCGCGTGAACTACTCGATGCACCGCGGTTCGATGGGGGCGGCGTTCCGTCTGATCCCGGCCGACATCAAGGACCTGGCGGCGCTCGGCGTGCCGAAGACGGTCGAGCAGTTCGCGACCCTGCCCCGCGGCCTGGTGCTGGTCACCGGCCCGACGGGTTCGGGCAAGTCGACGACGCTCGCGGCGCTCATCGACCTCATCAACCGCACGCGCGCCGACCACATCATCACGGTCGAGGACCCGATCGAGTTCCTGCACGAGCACAAGCGGTCGATCGTGCACCAGCGCGAGGTCGGGCCCGACACGCACAGCTTCGCGGCGGCCCTCAAGTTCGCGCTGCGCCAGGACCCCGACGTGATCCTCATCGGCGAGCTCCGCGACCTCGAGACGATCTCGGCGGCCCTGACCGCGGCCGAGACCGGCCACCTCGTGTTCGCGACGCTGCACACGCAGGACGCTCCGCAGACCATCGACCGCATCATCGACGTGTTCCCGCCGCACCAGCAGGGGCAGGTGCGCCAGCAGCTCGCGGCGACGCTCCAGGGCATCGTCTGCCAGACGCTCGTGCGCCGCGCGACGGGCGAGGGACGCACGATCGCGACCGAGGTGCTGGTGATGACGCCGGCCATCGCGAACCTGATCCGCGAGGGCAAGACCTACCAGGTGGCATCCGCGATGCTGGGCGGTCGGGACCTCGGCATGCAGACCATGGACCAGTCGCTCGCGGGCCTCGTCGACGCGGCCGTCATCACCCGGCGGGTCGCGCTCGAGAAGGCGCACGACCCAGACGCGTTCGAGCAGCTCGTGCGCCGCAGCGGCGACGTGACCCGCACGAACGCCCAGAGCCTCGGCGAGATCGACTTCGGCGACGCCTACTCGAAGGGAACCCGCTGATGGCCACGGCCCAGTACACGTACACCGGTCGCGACACGGCCGGCAAGCTCGTCAAGGGGCGAATGGATGCCTCGAGCGAGTCGTCCGTCGCGGGGCGCCTGGCGGTCATGGGGCTCGCACCCGTGTCGATCGAGGAGGCGCACCCGGGCACCGGCCTGCAGCGCGAGATCTCGTTCGGCGGCAGCGGCAACGAGAACGTGCCGCTGAAGGACCTCGCGATCATGTCTCGCCAGATGGCCACGATGATCGGCGCGGGCCTGTCGATCCTGCGCACGCTCTCGGTGCTCGAGTCGCAGACCTCGTCGAAGAACCTCCAGCGCATGCTCACGAAGGTGCGCGACGAGGTCGAGCGCGGCGGGTCGGTGTCGGAGTCGTTCGCGGCGTTCGACCACACGTTCCCGCCGGTCATGATCAGCATGATGCGCGCGGGCGAGACCGGCGGATTCCTCGACCGGGCGCTGGCCTCGGTGGCCGAGACCTTCGAGAAGGAGGTGAAGCTCCGCGCGGCGATCCGCTCGGCGCTCACCTACCCCGTGATCGTGCTCATCATGGCCGTGTTCGCCGTGATCGGCATGCTCGTGTTCATCGTGCCGATCTTCAAGGACATGTTCGAGGGCCTCGGCAGCGAGCTGCCCTGGCCGACCCAGCTGCTCGTGACGCTCTCGGAGCAGATGGTCTGGATCCTGCCCGTCGTGCTCGTGCTCGGCCTCGCCTCGTGGATCTGGTGGGCCCGCAACAAGCACACCGCGAGGGTGCGTCGCACGATCGACCCGTGGAAGCTGCGGGCGCCCGTCTTCGGCCCGCTCGCGCGCAAGGTCGCGATCGCGCGGTTCGCGCGCAACCTCTCGAACATGACCGGCGCCGGCGTGCCTATTCTCCAGTCGCTGAAGATCGTCGGCGAGACGTCGGGCAACTGGGTCATCGAGCAGGCGCTCGACCGCGTGGGGGAGCAGGTGCGCAAGGGCAGCTCACTCTCTGCGCCGCTCGCGGCCGAGCAGGTGTTCCCGCCCATGGTCACGCAGATGGTGTCGGTGGGCGAGGACTCGGGCGCGCTCGAGCCCATGCTCGACAAGGTCGCCGAGTTCTACGAGCAGGAGGTCGAGACAGCCTCGGAGCAGCTCACGGCGACCATCGAGCCGCTCATGATCGCGCTGCTCGGCGTGGTCATCGGCGGCATGGTCATCGCGCTCTACCTGCCCATCTTCTCGATCGCCACGGCGGTGCAGGGCGGCTGACACGCATCCGTCGATGCGGTGACGGATGCCGCAGCCACCCGATGCTCATCGGGTGGCTCCGCCATGCGGTCGATGCGTTCGTATTGACCCCCGGAAAGGGGGTCTGATCTGGGGTAAATGTCACCCATCGTGGGACTTCCCGGCCGTGAGAGCGCGTTCCTAGACTCACCTCACAGCCGGCCCCCGCCGGGTGAGAACCCGAAAGAATGGAAGCACCGTGATCAAGCGGATCCTGGCGTCGCTCGAGGAGCGCCGTCGCAACCTCAAGGATGAGGACAAGGGCTTCACGCTCATCGAGCTGCTCGTCGTCGTCATCATCATCGGCGTGCTCGTCGCCATCGCGATCCCCGTGTATATCGGGCTGCAGAACGGGGCGAAGGATGCCGCGGCTAAGTCCGACCTGACGAACGCGAAGATCGCCGTCGTCGCGTACTACGCCGACGGCAAGACCGGCACGCCGGGCGCCGCAGCACTCGCGCCCTACGGATACACACAGAGCAGCAACGTCAGTGCCCTTGATCTCACCGGGGTCACCAGTGCGACCGCCTTCTGCATTAAGGCCGACAGCACCAGCGACGGAGGGCCGACATTCAACATCACCCAGGCCACGTCCGTTCTGAAGGGCGCGACCTGCGGGGCCGGCACGCCGTAACTCGTCCAGGAGCGGGGCGCCCCTACCAGGCGCCCCGCTCCTCGGCACCATTCGATCCACCCACTGACGGCATACCCGAAGCCCGAAGGAACCACGTGCTCCCACGCACCCGCCCTGCACCTGAGGTCGAAGTCGGCGATGAAGCCGGCCTCGGCCTCGTCGAGGTGCTCGTCGCAATGCTCGTGTTCGCGATCGTCGCCGTGAGTGTCGCCTACTCGCTCACGTTCACGCTCTCGAACACCCGCGATGCCAAGGCGCGCCAGATCGCGCTGAACCTCGCCTCGCAGGAGATCGACGAGGTTCGTGCGGTCGGCAACCCGTTCAAGGTGCACTCCGAGACGACGGTGGTCACGCAAGACGGTGAGACCTATACGATCCAGCGTTCGGTCGCATGGGTCACCTCCACCGGTTCCGACCTCTCGTGCAACGTATCGGGGGGCAGTTACCGCTACAAGCAGGTGAACGTCACCGTCGGGTGGGCGAACAAGGGGCCGACGGGCATCCCGGCTCGCAGCGACACCCTGCTCGCACCGGCCACACGAATCAACGCCCCGTCGACCGGCACGATCCTCGTTTCGGTCAAGGGAGCCGACGGGCTGCCCGAAGCGGGGGTCACGCCATCGGTCTCGCCTTCGCCTGGCACCGGGGTCACGATCGAGCCGACGGATGTCGAGGGCTGCTCGTACATCCTCGGCGCCGCCCCCGGCAGCTACACCGTGAGCATCAGCAGGTCTGGATACCTCGATGTCGCGCAGCAGGCATCGCCCTCGGTCGTGGGCGTCGTGGCCGTCGGTGCGTCGACGGCGTTCCAGTTCCAGTACGACCAGGCGGCCAGCTTCCCGGTGCGCTACGCCTCGAACGCGCTTCGCCTGCCGACTCAGACGCCTGCCGTACCGGCCGTGAAGATCGAGTACCCGGCCGAGCTGACCACCACCTATACGAACTCGAGCGGCACGTGGCCGTTCGCCACGACGGTCACCGAAGCGAGCAGCGCCACGGCCCCAGCGGGCGCGCTCGGCACCGGGACGGCCGCGACGGCCCTCCACCCCTATGCAACGGGCTACCAAGCGTTCGCCGGCACGAGCACCGCGACCTGCACGGTGCACGATCCCTCGTCCTGGGCTCCAGACACGAGGGTGACGCCCGCCCTCATCGGCTCGCGTTCCGTGTTCCAGAGCACGACGCCTGGAGGTACGGCTGCGACGCTGGCGGTGCCCATGGGGCTCGTCGATGTCGTGCGGCCGACGTCGACTCGCACCTATCTCGTCGCCATTCGGCAGCCTGACCAGATCATCCCGGGCCAGCCCGCCTGTACGGGATCGCTGACCTACTCGTTCGGCAACATCCTGACCACGACGGCTACCCGGGTCGCGCTGCCGTTCGGGTCCTGGAAGCTCTACGCCGTGACGAGCACCGGTACGACATACAACGCGACGACGGTGCTCACGACGGGCGTTACTCGGCGGACGCCCGGAACGGACCCCGTCGCGAGCGGCACGACCCAGGGTCTGCTCGCCCTCGACCCTCGGGGGGTCGCCCCGTGATGCGCGGTATCCGTCGCCGCCTGGCGACCGACGAGTCGGGGTTCAGCCTCGTCGAACTGCTCGTCGCGATCATCCTCATGGGCATCGTGCTCACGATGATCGCGAACATCTACATCTCGACGGTCAAGGCGACCGATCAGGCAGGCAGCCGGCACGCGTCCACGGGCAACGCGTCGAACGTCGCGAATGAACTCAACGCCGTCATCCGGTTCGCAACGACCAATCCGGTCGCAGGTGCGACCGACCCGGCGCCCGCTCTGCTCGCCGGCACGACCACGCGTGTCGTTTTGATGTCGACGATCGGCGCACCTCCGACGGTCGAGGCCGGCGGACGCCCGACCAAGCCCACGCTCGTGGAGTTCCAGCGCACGTCGGCCGGTCAGATGCAGGAGCGGCGCTGGAACCCGACGGCGTCGGGCACCACTTGGGTCTTCGCGGGCACCGACCCGACCGCGACCACCCCGGCCTCCACGCAATTGCTGGGCGGCACGATGCCTGCTGGCACCGTGTTCAGGTACTTCAAGGCCGACGACGGGGTCGATACGACGAACGAGGAGATCGTGCCCGCAGTAGGGGGTCTGACCAGCGCGCAACTGCCCCTCGTCGCGTCGATCGAGGTGCGGATCAGCATGGTGCCGCCGAACAAGCCGACCGCGACCCCCGTGGTCATCGTCAACCGCATCGCCCTCGCCAACCTCGGCCTCCGGGAGACCTCATGAACGATCGATCGGGCATGCTCGGCCGCATCCGCGACGACGACCGGGGTGCGGCACTGCTCACGGTGCTGGGGCTCTCGCTCGTGCTGCTCATCCTCATCGCGATCGGGGCGAGCTGGTCGCTCTCGGGGCTGCGCAAGGCCGGCACCGACAACGATTCGGGTGCGGCGCTCGCCGCGGCCTACGCAGGGGCAGACGAGTACACCAGTCGACTCGCGAACGATGCCACGTACTACAAGTACGGCAACACGGCGTCGGCCTTCACGATCGCGAGCGGCAGCACGGTCGTTGCTCCTCCGACCGCGAACCCGGCCTTCAACGTGACGGCCGCCACGAACTGGGCGACCGTCGAGGGTTCGTCTGGGCGCTCGAGCTACCGGTACGAGGTCGACAACTCGACCTTCGACCGGAACGGCGTCATCCGCATTCGCTCGACCGGCAAGGTCGGCACACAGGTGCGAAGCATCATCGTGAACATCAAGCAGAAGGGGTTCATCGACTACCTCTGGTTCACCGACTACGAGTTCGGTGACCCCATGTTCAATTCCGGCACCTGCAATGAGCCCTATAAGCACGAGTGGGAGCCGGGTGGTCGGCCGAGCGGCTGCCAGGACATCAGCTTCCTCGGCGGCGACAAGATGTACGGCCCCGCTCACTCGAACGATCGCATGCGTATCTGCGACTCGTCGTGGTTCGGCCAGATCACGACGGCCGACCCGGGAACGCCGAACTGGACTGACTGCGGAACCCAGGTCTTCGATCAGGGCCCACCGCAATCGGTCGCCTCGCAGCCGATGCCTCCGACCAACTCGGAGATGAAGTCCGAGGTGCGGGTCGACCTGAGTGCGACCGTCGCGCGACCCGGCTGTCTTTACACGGGGCCCACGACGATCACCTTCAATTCCAACGGCACGATGACCGTGATCTCGCCGTGGACCAAGGTGACGCAGCCCTCATACACCACCGGGATCGCGAGCCAGAGTCCATCGCAGTGCGGCTCGATCGCCGCGCTGAACTCGTATGCGGGAGCGACGACCCCTGTGATCGATCACAACCTCATCTACGTGCAAGACGTGCCGAGCGCGACCGGCACGGGCATCGAGCCGAACCGTCCGTCGAGTTCCGGCTTTCTGCCGACAGCCTTCACCTGCACTGGCACGGGCGCGTCGAGTGGTTGGCAGTTCCGGCAGTCCGCCGGCAATGCCTGGCCGCGCATCGGATACCCCTACTACGGCAACTCCACCGCGACGACCGAAGCGATCCCGCCGTCTCCGGTCTCGAGTGCGACGACCCCCTCGTACGACTGCCGGCGTGGTGACGTCTTCGTGCGCGGACAGGTCGACGGGGCCGTGACGATCGCGGCAACGACCGTGTATGTGACCGGCGACATCACCTACGTCGACTCCAACGACGACGTGCTCGGTCTCGTCGGCCAGAACTCGGTGTGGGTGTGGAACCCGATGCGTTCCGACGACGTGGCGATCAACCCGAACGGCACGGGCAACCGCCGCATCGACGCCGCGATCCTGTCGGTCGGCCACGTCTTCCAAGCACAGAACTACGCGATCGGCGGCCGTCGGGGAAACCTCACTGTGAACGGCGCGATCGCTCAGAAGTTCCGCGGCATCGTCGTCGAGAACGGCGGATACATCAAGGACTACCACTACGACGCGAAGTTCAAGACGATCGCGCCCCCGAAGTTCCTGACGCCCACCACGACGACCTACGGCGTCACCCAGTACGCCTCCACGAAGGCCGCCTACACCTCGATCGGAGCGCCGAACTGATGCCCGCCGTCGCCACGCTCGCCACCGCGCTGCCCGCCGTGCTCGTCGCGGCCGTCGGCGTGCTCGGGCTCGCGATCGGGTCGTTCCTCAACGTGGTCGTGTACCGGGTGCCGGCGGGCAAGTCGGTCGTGGCGCCGCCGAGCGCGTGCCCCGAGTGCGGCAGCGAGATCCGCCCGCGCGACAACGTGCCGGTGCTGTCGTGGCTCGTGCTGCGGGGGCGCTGCCGCGACTGCTCGGCGCCGATCTCGGCGCGGTATCCGCTCGTCGAGCTCTTCACGGGGGTCGCGTTCGCGTGCATCGCCGCGTGGGTCGCGTTCGGTCAGGGTTCAGAGGCGTCGGATGCCGGTGCGCAGGCCACGACCGGCACCCTCACCGTGCAGCTGCTCGACCTGGCGATCATGCTCGTGCTGGCCGGCGTCAGCATCGCGCTGGCGCTCATCGACCTCGACACGAAGCGCCTGCCGAACGTGATCGTCATGTGGGCGGCGATCCTGCTCGGCGCACTCGTGATCGTCGCCTCGCTCGCGGCCGACGAGCCCGAGGCGATCGGGCGTGCGCTCATCGGCGGGGTCGGGCTCTTCGCCGTCTACCTGCTGCTCGCGATCGTGTCGCGGGGCGGCATGGGCATGGGCGACGTGAAGCTCGCGGGCGTGCTCGGCCTCGTGCTCGCGTACTTCGGCTGGGCCGAGCTCTTCGTCGGCGCGTTCGCCGCGTTCCTGCTCGGCGGCATCGCCGGCATCGCGCTCCTCCTGACCCGCAAGGCGGGGCGGCGCACCGCGATCCCGTTCGGCCCGTGGATGCTGCTCGGCGCGTGGGTCGGCATCGTCTTCGGGCAGCCGCTCGCCGCCTGGTATCTCGGCCTCGCCGGATTCGGGTGACCCGACCGGACCCGACCGAGACCGACGACGCCGGCCCGCGGCATCCGCCCCTCACGAACAGACCCTGCAGCACCGCACGAACCCAGCACCAGCACCAGCACCGCACCAGCACCACAGCACAGCACGACGAACGAAGGAACCCGAGATGGCACGAACACTCGCCGGCATCGACATCGGCAACGGCTCGATCCGCGCGGCGGAGGTCGCCGACAGCGGCGGCCGCAAGACGCCCGTGCTCACCCACTACGCCGAGATGACCCTGCCGGAGGGCGCGGTCGTCGGTGGCGAGGTGCGCGAGCTCAACACCGTCGCGGCGGCCGTGCGTTCGCTCTGGACGCGCGGCGGCTTCACGACGAAGCACGTCGTGCTCGGCATCGGCGGCGAGCGGGTGCTCGCCCGCGACTTCACCGTGCGCCGAGCGCCGCTCGCGCAGATCCGCGAGTCGCTGCAGTTCGAGGCGCGCGACGTGCTGCCGATGGCGATCAGCGACGCCGTGCTCGACTTCTATCCCAAGTCCGAGGGCGTGAGCGAGCAGGGGCCGGTCGTGACGGGCCTGCTCATCGCAGCCCCGAAGGACGTCGTGCTCGGCAACGTGCGCGCCGTGCAGGCGGCGGGGCTGACTGCGGCGGATGTCGACCTCATCCCGTTCGCCCTGACCCGGGCGCTCGTGACGCGTGCCGGGGTCGAGGGCACGGTCGCGGTCGTCGACATCGGTGCCGAGACGACGACGACCCTCGTCGTGCGCGACGGCGTCGTGCAGTTCGTGCGCATCGTGCACACGGGCGGCAACGCCGTGACGGGCGAGATCCTGAAGGAGCTCGACTCCGACCCCGCGACGGCCGAGTCGATCAAGCGCGAGCTCGGGCTGCGCCTCACCGACGCCGAGACCGCCGACGGGCGCCAAGCCGTCGAGGTCATCGCGAACGTGGTGCGCGGCCAGCTCGCGGCGATCCGCAACACCATCGCGTACTACCAGAACAGCCATGCCGACGAACCCGTCACGCGCGTGCTGCTCACCGGCGGAGGCGCGCACCTCAAGGGGCTCGCGACCGCGCTCGGCGAACTCACCCGCCTGCCCGTCGAGCACGTCGACGCGTTCTCGGCCGTGAAGCTCGGGCACCGCCTCGAACGCGCGGGCCTGAACGGCGACGCGAGACACATGGCCGTCGCGGTCGGCCTCGCACTCGGGAGCGCGGCATGAGCGCGCGGGGCGTCGGCGAGGCCATCGTCGCCGCGGAGCCCAGGGCCAGCCTGCTGCCGGAGGAGATCCGCACCGAACGAGCCGTCAAGCGCACGCGTCGCGGCCTCGTGTTCGGCGTGCTCGGCACGTTCGTCGTGGCGGCCCTCGCGATCGGCGCGATGTTCGCCCTGCAGGTGCAGGCCTCGGTGCAGCTCGCGCTCTCGCAGGCGCACACCACGAACCTGCTGCAGCAGCAGACCGAGTACGGCGAGATCCGCGAGCTCCGCAGCAACGTCATGATCGTCTCGCAGGCGCAGGAGATCGGCGCCTCGACCGAGATCGACTGGCGCGACTACCTCGAGGACGTGCAGGCGACGCTGCCCGTCGGCGTCGTCGTCACGCAGGCCGACATCGACTCGGCCACGCCCATGACCCCGTACGCGCAGTCGACCGCGCCGCTCCAGGGCGAGCGCGTCGCGACCATCGCGTTCACCGCGACCAGCCCGACCCTGCCCGACGTGCCCGTCTGGCTCGACGGCCTCGCCACCCTGCCCGGTTACGCGGATGCGCTGCCCGGCGAGGTCACCGCGACCGAACAGGGCCAATGGACGGTCAGCATCACGATGCACGTCGACCAGTCGGTGTTCACGAAGCGATTCGCGCCACCGACGGATGCCGCATCCGAACCTGCAGCAGATGGCACCGACGCCACGAAGGACGGTGAATGAGCATGACCTCACGCAACCGGCTCTGGGTGATCGGATCCGTCGCCGCCATGGTGGTGATCCTGCTGCTGGCGTGGTTCATCGGCATCCAGCCGCAGCTCGCGTCGTTGCAGGCGCTCCACGCCCAGCAGCAGTCGATCGACGCGCAGAACGCGCGCGAGCAGGCCGTGCTCGACCAGCTGCAGGCCGACGCCGACGACGCCGACCAGCTCGAGGCCGAATGGAAGACGGCCTCTGCATCGGTGCCCGACGGCACCGGCGTGCCGGACTTCATCAACCAGCTCTACGCGCTGCAGACGAGCACGGGCGTCACCATCGAGCGCATCACGGTGAGCGATGCGGCCCCGTTCGTCGCGGCGGCGCCCGCGGTGCCCGTCGACGCGGCCACCGACGGCAGCGCGACCGATGCGGGTGCCGACCCGGCGGCCACGACCGGCACGTCGACGGATGCTGCGGCCGGCGCCGCGACCTCCACGACGCTCGACGCCTCGAACTTCGCGACGCTGCAGATCGGCGTCGAGGTGTCGGGGGAGTACGCCGCGATCCTCGAGTTCGTGCACGGGCTGCAGTCGGGAGCCCGACTCATGCTCGTGAACGAGGTCGAGGTCAGCACCGTGGCGGTCGACCCGAACGCCGGCGCACCCGTCTACGACGAGTCCGGCGCGCTCGTGACCCCCGCAGCCCCGGCCGCGGCCAGCCACCAGGCCCGCATCGGCGGCTTCATCTTCTCGCTCGTGAACGCCGACGAGGCCGCCTCCACCCAGTCGGATCTCGGCGCCGATCAGGCCGCCGGCGAGTAGTCGACGCTCCACGAAAAGCACCGCGCGCGCTCCCGAGCGCGCGCGGTGCTCGTTGCTAGCATGAGCCAACGACCGCGGGTGCGTGGCGCCCGGAAGGAGCGCGATCATGAGCGACACGACGAGTGGCCCTGACGAGACCGGTGCGACTCCGTCCGACGAGGCCGACGCCACCCTGCCCGCCGACGAGACGGCGAGCAAGGGTTCCGAGACGGCCGACGAGGTCGCGGGGGTCGATGAGATCGACGAGTTCGACGGGGTCGACGACGCGGTGACGGATGCCCCGGGGGAGCCCCCGGTCGATGAGCCCGCCGCTGCAGCGGCCGACGTCGAGCCCGAGGCGGCTGCCGAGCCCGAGGCGTTCGCGGCGCCGGAGCCCGCTCCCGCACCCGAGCCCGTGGCGTCGGACTCCGTGGAGCCTGCGCCCGTCGCTGCGGCCGACCCGGCCCCCGAGCCCGTCGCCGACCCGGTGCCCGAGCCCGCCTCAGCCCCCGAGCCCGCCGCCGACACGGCCGTCGATGCCGACGCCGCACGCACGGCCCGCCTCGACGAGGCCGTCGAACGCGCGAACGCCGGCGCCGCGACATCCGCCGAGCCGGAGTACGAGATCGACTACGAATCCGCCGCCGAGCCCGACCCGGCGCCCGAGACCCTCGCCGCCCCAGCCGTGACCCCGTCGGAGCCGACACCCGAGCCGTTCACCGAGCCCGTGCCCGACCCGGTGACGGCCGGCAGCGTGCGCCGCGAGACGTACATTCCGCCGGGGGCCGCGGCGACCGCCGTCGGAGCCGCGACGCTCGCGCCCGAACCGCTCATCACGCCGCCGACGCCGGTGCCGCCGCAGACGATCTACGTGCAGGCGCCCGTGCCGCCGAAGTCGAAGGGCAACCGCGGATTCGGCGTGCTCGTCGCAGCGATCGGCGCCGTCGCGTTCGCGCTGATCTACGCGGCCGTCACCTACCTGCTGCTGCTCAGCCGCGGCGACCAGGGGGCCGCGACCGACGAGTTCGTGAAGTTCCTCGCCGGACCCTACTGGGCCTTGTTCTGGGTGCCGACCATCGCACTGTTCCTCGGATTCGCGCTGCTCGCCGCGATCATCAACCGCGGCCCGTGGTGGACCTACGCGGTCTTCGGACTGCTCGTGGGCGTGCTCGTGTACTTCTCGTACATCGGCGCCTCGCTGCTGGCGGTGCAGGCCTGGACCCTCACCTTCGCCGAGGCGCAGAGCTTCATCGGCGAACGCTGGCTCGACCCGTTCGCGATCATCGCGGGCGTCATCGCCCGCGAGATCCCGATCTGGCTCGGCGGCTGGATCGCCGCGCGAGGCCGCACCGTCACCGAGCGCAACCGCCTGGCGCTCGAGGCCTACGACCGCGAACTCGCGGCGGGGCCGAGACCCGTCGTCTGAGCGGATGCCGCGGCACCCCGACGTTCACACCGTGAACACCGGGGTGCCGCGGCTCGTTTAGGGTTGTGCGGGAGACGGAAGCCTCCATGGTGACCACTCCCCATGGACAGCGCCCGCCGAATCGGGTTCGCTGGCTCGTTGACCCTGCGCCCGAGGAGCCTCATGAGCATCACGATGCACGTCGACGACGAGCCCACGCCGGGGCTCGGTCCCGACGGCCGGCCCGATCCCGCCTACGCGGCGGCGCTCGGCCTCGTTCCCGCTCCGACCGGGCGCCGTTCCGCCGCCTTCACGATCGACGCGGCGATCTGGATCGTGCTGGCCGCCCCCACGATCTTCGGTGCCGTCGCGCTGTCGACCGCGGTGCTCGAGGCCGGCGGAGACGCCTCGACGGTCGATCTCGCGGGTCTCTCCGGGCCGCTCATCGCCATCGCCGTCGGGCAGGCGCTCACGGCCGTGTTCGGGCTCATCCAGCTCATCTCGCACGGCCTGCGCGGCGTCACCGTCGGCAAGGCCGCGCTCGGCATCCGCTCGGTCAGCGTCGTCGACTTCGGCAAGGCCGGCTTCTGGCGCATCGCGCTGCGTGCGCTCGTGCTGTGGCTGAGCTGGGTCGTGCTGCTCGCCATCGGGCCGGCGCTCATGTTCCTCTCCTCCAACTGGGACCCCGAGCGGCGCGGTCGCAGCTGGCTCGACCGCATCGGCCGCAGCTACGCCGTCGACGCCCGTCACGGACTCGACCCGTTCGACGCCAAGGCCATGCGGCACGCGCAGCGCCTGCTCGCCTCGCCGCGCGAGCAGGGCTCCGTGAAGCCGCCCTCGCTCGCGAGCGACCGCCCGGCGGGCGAGGAGTTCCTCATCCCGTCGCAGCGTTCGAGCTCGGGCGTCGTCTCCGCCGGCGGATCCGTCGACACCGGGCAGTGGGCCCCGCCGCCCGTCGGCGCGACGGCGCCGCCCGCACCCGGGCAACCCGGTCAGCCGGCGCCCGGCCTGCCCTCGCCGCTGCCGCCGATGCCCGCGACCTCGGCTCCGGCCGCGTC
>NZ_WBIN01000020.1 GCF_009749385.1 Agromyces allii
AGCGCCCGGCGGCGGCCCCGGCCGGGCGCCCGGCTCGTGCGATCACGGCCGTCGTGTCGGCCGACCCCGAGGCCGACGCCGAGGTCGGCAGCCTCGTGGATCCGAGCATCCGGGTGCGCACGGCGTCGGGCGACGCTGCCGTGAAAGGTGGAGCGTCCGGCATCGTCCCGAGCCCCGCGGCCCCCGCCGCCCCCGCGGCCCCCACCGCCCCCGGGATCGCCGCCTCGACCGCCGAACGCATCGCCGCGGCATCCGCGAACCGATCGGCCGGGTCCTTGAGCATGGCGCGCACGACGATGCGGTCCACGTCGCGCGGAATCCTCGAGTCGAGCACCGAGGGCACCGGCGGCGGCGAGCCGAGATGCGCACGCATGGTCGCGCCCGGCGTCGTTCTCGGGAACGGCGCACGCCCCGTGAGCGCGAAGTGCAGCAGGCCGCCGACCTGGTAGAGGTCGCCGCGCTCGTCGACGGGTTCGCCGCGCAGCTGCTCGGGGGACATGTACGCGACGTTGCCGATCACGCCGGCCGGGCCGCCGTCGGCAGGGCCAGGCTCGCGCGCATCGTCGTGCGCGGTCTCGCTGCGCAGGATGTCGTCGCCGACGGCGGCGCGCCCCGCGGCATCCGCGAGTCCGAAGTCGAGCAGCCGGACCCCGTCGGCGCCGAGCCGTCCGTGGGCGTCGACGGCGACCATGACGTTCGCGGGCGAGACGTCGCGGTGGATGAGCCCGTCGGCGTGCGCGGCCTCGAGCGCGCGCAGCACGCCGTCGGCCACGCTGAGCGCCTCGGCCACCGGAAGGGGTCCGTGCCGCTCGACGTGCTCGGAGAGACTCATGCCGCCGGCGAGCTCGAGGGCGATCCAGGCGATCGGATCGCCCGAGCCGTCGTGCACGCCGACGTCGAGCACGCCCGCGATGTTCGGATGGCGCAGCGACTGCATCCGCCGCGCCTCGGCCAGGAACGCGTCGCGCGCCGCCGGCGCCTCCGACAGGTGCGGGTGCAGGACCTTCAGGGCCACCCGCTCGCCGGTCTCCACGTCGACGGCGGCGAACGCCGACGCCGAGCCCCCCGACCCGAGCAGCTCGCCGAGTCGGTACCGACCCGAGACGAGTCCAGACCGCGCGTTCATCCGCCGCTCGGCCTCGCCGCGCCCCGCACCGTCACCAGGCGTCGACCTGCGACTTCATCGGCACCCGGCGGCTGAAGCGCCTCGACGGAGCGGTGCGATCGACGTCCTCCGACAGCACGGCCCGGTGCAGCGCGGCGAGGGCGCCCATGGCCGACGCGATGCTCGTCGAGGTGGAGCTGTACCACCGCCCGCACGTCATCACGGGGGTTCCGCCGCAGGTCACGACCCAGCCGTGCGAGGCGTTCACCGGCCCGTCCATGATGACGACCTCGAGACCGGCGGATGCCGCCTGCAGCCGCTGCACGTGGGTGCGCGCGGCTGCGTGGCTCGAGTACAGGAGGTAGCTGCGGCCGAGCTCGCGGTTGTTGCTCGCGAGGAGCCGCCAGAGGCCGGACGCCTGCGCGTCGCCTCGCCCGTGCCGCTCTTCGGCCGCCGCCGCGGCCGCGGGGCGATGCGGGGCAGTCGCCGTGGCGACGGTGCGCGCCGCGCTGGCCTTGATGCCCGGACCGATCTGGTCGCCGGCGCCCGCGAGCTGGGAACGGAACCGCCCCCACGCGATGAGCATCGGGTCGTCGGCCGAGCTGAACGCCGTGAACGTCACGCGGCCGCGCGCACCTTCGCCGTGCGCGACCTGGTCCTCGGTCACGTTGCCCTCGTCTCGAACGGCGGCTCCGTCGTGGCCGCTCGCTGAGCAGGATCCGGTCGACGGGTTACCGCGCGGCCCCCGATGCACAACGAAGAGATGGCCGGCAGATGATCAACGGATGACCGCTCGAGCCGGGCTTCCTCGCGCGATTCGCGCGGGGCCGGGGCACCGTCGCGCAGAGCCCGTCGAACCACCCCCTTAACAGGTCACAGGCGGCGTTTCAACGGTTGTGCGACCCCGAGCCCGGTGCCAGACTGAACGGAGTCGGCGTCTCGCCGGCCACCCGAACGGAACCAATGACGCCGCATCGCTCTCAGCCGGACTCGCCTCGCACGCCGACCGTGCGAGGTCGACGCGTAGCGACCGCGGTCTCGGCGATCGCACTCACGGGCCTCTTCGCCGTGTTCGGCGCCAGCCCGTCGTACGCAGAAGAGCTGCCGCCCACGATCGCGGCGACCGACACCGCCGACGAGCCCGAGAGCACGCCCACGCCCACTCCCGAGCCGACGCCTGAGCCGACTCCGGAGCCCACGCCCGAGCCGACTCCGGAGCCCACGCCCGAGCCGACTCCCGAGCCCACGCCGACTCCGACGCCGACGCCGACCCCCACGCCGACGCCGACCCCCACGCCCACTCCGAAGCCGACGCCGACCACACCGCCGACCGCGACCCCCAAGCCGACCGAGACTCCCGCACCCGGCAAGACGCCGGCAGCCCCGGCTCCCGCGGCGCCGACGCCTGCCGCGATCGCTGCGGCGATGGTCTTCAGCGGCGACGGGCCGTTCGTGCGGGTGTCGACCGGGGCCAACCGCGACGTCACCTCGCTCCTCGCCGCACGCACCTCGATCGATCGCGCGATGACCACGCTCCGCAAGGCGGAGTCGTCTCTCGCCGACGCGAAGTCGACGCGGGAGATCGCCCGGTCGCTCGCTCGTCAGGCCGACGACGACGCCGCCCTCGTCCGGGCCGAAGCCGACGCCGCGGGCCGGGCGTACTTCGCCGCCGCGAACGGCGACGGCAGCACGGTCTCGTCGCTCGACGCCGTGTTCGGCTCCGGCAAAGACCTGCTCGCCGGCCTCGCCGGCATGGACCGCGTCTCGAAGCTGGCCGGCGACTCCGCCGAGCTCGAACGCATCGCGGCCGCCCGCGACGAAGAGGCCGACGCCGCCGAGCTGAAGGCCGAAGAGGCGTGGGCCGCGGCCGACGGCACGAACGTCGAACAGCGCGAAGGCGACGTCCACGACGCGGAGATCGTGCTCGCCGACGCGCGCACGTCACTCGACGGGCTCCGCGCGAAGGCCGCGGCCGAGAGCGTGGCCCTCATCAACACGCTTCCCGCCGACTCCGGGCAGCTGAGCGCGCAGGGCTGGTCGCAGCCGGTCGCCGGGCGCATGACCGACGGGTACGGGCCGCGCCCGAACAAGCCGGTCGCCGGCGTCAACGAGTTCCACCGCGGCACGGATGTCGCGGCATCCTGCAACTCCCCGGTCTACGCCGCGACGAGCGGCGTGGTCGTCGAAGCCAGGGCGAACGGCAGTTACGGCAACTGGATCCTGCTCGACCACGGATCCGGCGTCTCCACCGGCTACGCGCACCTCGTCGACGGCGGCATCCTCGTGAGCGCCGGCGAGTCGGTGACCGCCGGCCAGTTGATCGGCATGGTCGGCAGCACTGGTGCGTCCACCGGATGCCACCTGCACTTCGAGGTGCGCCTCGACGGTGTGGCCGTCGACGCCCGTCCGTTCATGGCGGCCCGCGGCATCGTCGTCGGCTGACGCCCCGCTTCACGCGAGAAATCCGCCGGTCGAGGAGCACGCGACGAAGGAGCGAGCGTCTCGAGACCCGCGGAGCGACTCGACCACCGCGTCTGGGATCCCGGACTCCCGCCACGCGGCATCCGTTGTCGCTCCAGATCGCGTGCGCGAGCATCGATGACATGACCGACGCACCGACCATCGAGCAGCCCGGCCCCGCAGGCACCGCCGCCGCATCCGCCACCACCGCCGCCGCCCACGGCCCCCGTCCCGTCCGCGCCGCCCGAGGCACCACGCTCACCGCGAAGAGCTGGCAGACCGAGGCGCCGCTGCGCATGCTCATGAACAACCTCGACCCCGAGGTCGCCGAGCGACCCGACGATCTCGTCGTCTACGGCGGCACGGGCAAGGCCGCCCGCAACTGGGAGGCGTTCGACGCGATCGTGCGCACGCTCGAGGGCCTCGAGGCCGACGAGACGCTGCTCGTGCAGTCCGGCAAGCCGGTCGGCGTCTTCCGCACGCACGAGTGGGCGCCGCGGGTGCTCATCGCCAACTCGAACCTCGTGGGCGACTGGGCGACGTGGCCCGAGTTCCGCAGGCTCGAGCAGCAGGGCCTCACGATGTACGGCCAGATGACGGCCGGCTCGTGGATCTACATCGGCACCCAGGGCATCCTGCAGGGCACCTACGAGACGTTCGGCGCGATCGCACGGGCCCGCTTCGACGGCACCCTCGCGGGCACGCTCACCCTGACCGGCGGCTGCGGCGGCATGGGCGGCGCGCAGCCGCTCGCCGTGACCATGAACGAGGGCGCGGTGCTGATCGTCGACGTCGACGAGACCCGCCTCGCGCGCCGCGTCGAGCACGGCTACCTCGACGAGGTCTCGGCCGACCTCGACGACGCGATCGGGCGCGTGCTCGCTGCGAAGGCCGCGCGCACGCCCCTCAGCGTCGGACTCGTCGGCAACGCGGCATCCGTCTTCCCCGAACTGCTCCGCCGCGGCGTGCCGATCGACATCGTCACCGACCAGACGAGCGCCCACGACCCGCTGAGCTACCTGCCCGAGGGCGTCGGGGTCGACGAATGGCACGAGCTCGCGGCATCCGACCCCGAGGCGTTCACCGATCGCGCCCGCGCGTCGATGGCGAAGCAGGTGCAGGCGATGGTCGAGTTCCAGGATGCCGGTGCCGAGGTCTTCGACTACGGCAACTCGATCCGCCGGGAGGCCGAGCTCGGCGGGTACGACCGCGCGTTCGCATTCCCGGGATTCGTGCCGGCCTACATCCGCCCGCTCTTCGCCGAGGGCAAGGGGCCGTTCCGCTGGGCCGCACTGTCGGGCGACCCGGCCGACATCGCGGCGACCGACAAGGCCGTCCTCGAGCTGTTCCCCGAAGACGAGCACCTGCGCCGCTGGATCACGCAGGCCGGTGAGAAGGTGCACTTCGAGGGGCTGCCGGCGCGCATCTGCTGGCTCGGCTACCAGGAGCGCCACCTCGCGGGCCTGAAGTTCAACGAGATGGTCGCGTCGGGCGAGCTGAGCGCTCCCGTCGTGATCGGCCGCGACCACCTCGACTCGGGTTCGGTCGCGAGCCCCTACCGCGAGACCGAGGCCATGGCCGACGGCTCCGACGCGATCGCCGACTGGCCGCTGCTGAACGCGCTGCTGAACACCGCCTCGGGCGCGACCTGGGTGTCGCTGCACCACGGCGGCGGCGTCGGCATCGGCCGCTCGATCCACGCGGGCCAGGTGATCGTGGCCGACGGCACCGACCTCGCGGCCGAGAAGATCGCCCGCGTGCTCGTGAACGACCCGGGCACGGGCGTCATGCGCCACGTCGACGCGGGGTACGAGCGCGCACGCGAGGTCGCCGCCGAACGCGGCCTGCGCGTGCCCATGCAGGAGTAGGCGCGAGCTCCGCCGTCCGCCCCACGCCGAGACGTGGGGGGGGGGGGGGGGGGGCGGGGGGCCCCCCCCCCCCCCCCCCCCACGTCTCGACCATCCTGAGATCGGGGATCACATGCGCACGCTCATCACGAACATCGGCGAGCTCGTCACGAACGACCCCGCGCCCGGCCGCGAGGACGGGCCGCTCGGCATCGTGCGCGACGCCGCGGTGCTCGTCGAGGACGGGGTCGTGACGTGGGTCGGCCGCGCGGCCGACGCGTCGAGCGCCCATCCATCCGTCGAATTCCGCCCGTCAGGCCTCGCCCAGGGAGCGAAGATCGACGGGTCGCGGGATGCCTCCGAGCGGGCGGATGTCTCGGGCACGACGCGTCCCGAGAGCCCGAGCGGAGGAGAACGCCCGCTCGGGAGGACGCAGCGCGCCGAGGGATCCTCCGCTCGCGCCGATCTCCTCCCGAACGCCGTCGTCGACGCGGTCGTCGACGCGGGCGGTCGCGCCGTGATCCCGGGCTTCGTGGACAGCCACACGCATCTCGTGTTCGGCGGCGACCGGGCCGACGAGTTCGCGGCGCGCATGGCGGGCCGCGCCTACGAGGCCGGCGGCATCCGCTCGACCGTCGCGGCGACGCGCGCCGCGACCGACGACGAGCTGCGGGCCAGGCTCGCGGTGTTCGTGACTGAGCTGCACGTGCAGGGCACGACGACGTTCGAGATCAAGTCGGGCTACGGCCTGAGCGTCGCCGACGAGGAGCGGCTCGTGCGCCTCGCGCGGGAGGTCACCGACGAGGTGACGTTCCTCGGGGCGCATGTCGTGCCGTTCGAGTTCCGCGAGGACCCGCGCTTCGCCGCAGCCGACGGCGCCGGCACCCCCGAAGCCGCCGCCCGTGCGGCCGACGCCTACGTCGACCTCGTCGTCGGGGAGATGCTCGACGCCTGCGCGCCGCACGCGCGCTGGGTCGACGCCTTCTGCGAGCGCGGCGCCTTCACGCCCGAGCAGTCGCGGCGCGTGTTGGAGGCGGGCGCGGCGGCCGGCCTCGGCATCCGCGTGCACGGCAACCAGCTCGGCCCCGGCGGCGGGGTCCGTCTCGCGGTCGAGCTCGGCGCGGCATCCGTCGACCACTGCACCTACCTCGACGATGCGGATGTCGCGGCGCTCGCGGCATCCGACACCGTCGCCACCCTGCTGCCGGGCGTCGAGTTCTCGACGCGGCAGCCGTATCCCGATGCGCGGCGCCTCATCGACGCCGGCGTCACGGTCGCCCTCGCGAGCGACTGCAACCCCGGATCGAGCTTCACGAGCTCGCTGCCGTTCTGCATCGCCGTCGCCGTGCGCGACATGGGCCTGACGCCCGCCGAGGCGCTCTGGGCGTCGACCGCGGGCGGCGCGCTGGCCCTGCGGCGAACGGATGTCGGGGCGATCCGCCCGGGCGCCCGCGCCGACCTCGTCGAGCTCGACGCCCCGAGCCACGTGCACCTCGCCTACCGGCCGGGCGTGCCGCTCGTGCGTCGCGTGTGGGCTGCGGGAGAGCTCGTCGCCTGAGCGACGCGCCCGACGCCCGAGCCAGCCGCCAGACGGCCAGACCCAGCCGGTCAGCCCCGGCGTACCTCGATCGCGCTCACGCCGCTGAAGCCGAGCCAGGCGCGATCCCCCGACTCGACGAGCGTCGCGAGCACGTGGTCGCACGAGTTGCACCGCACGACCGTGCCGGCCGGGCTCGTGAACACGATGGCCCGAGCGAACTCGTCGACCGCGCCGCAGCCGTTGCACCTGGCGATCGCCGTGGTCACGTCGAACGAGAAGAATTCGGCGAGCGCTCCGGCGAGCGCGTTTCCGTCGAGATGCTGCATCAGGTGCCTCCGAAGCGTTCGGTGCGAATGGCCCGGGCGTCGTGCCCGAGTTCGATGAGCCACGAGGCGACGCGTTCGACGAATCCGGTCGAGCCGCACACGTAGACGAGCGGGGCATCGGATGTCGGGAGCACCGCCTCGGCGAGCGCCTCCCTGGTGATGCGGGCGGGCGGTGTCGGCCAGCCCGCCGGCGCCTCGCGCGTGTAGACGAGGTCGAGCCGGAACGGGGCGGATGCCGCGGCCAGTCGCTCGAACTCCGGGGCGAAGAACACGTCGGCGGGCGTTCGCACCGAGTACAGCAGGCGGAACGGCGTCGCATCAGCGGCATCGGCATGCGCCTGCGCCATGGCGACGAACGGCACGACGCCGGAGCCGCCGGCGATGAGCTGCACGGGCCGGGTCGCCGCGGCGACCGGCCCGCCCGCGGCATCCGGACCGCCAGCGGCATCCGGCCCGCCTGCGGCATCCGCCTCGCCATCGCCCGCGGAAGCCGCGACCCCCGCCGCGGCCGGCTGCCACACGAAGAACGCGCCGAGCGGCCCGTGCACCTCGAACCGGTCGCCCGCGCGCGCGACGTCGACGAGGAACGGGGACACCTCGCCGTCGGGCACGCGGTCGACCGCGAGCACGACCCGTGTGGTGTCGCCGGTGGCCGGGCCGGCCGAGGCGATCGAGTACGAGCGGGTCGCCGTGTACCCGTCGGGCGCGGTCAGCCGCACGTCGAGGTGCTGCCCGGCGGCGTTGCCCGGCCACCCGTCGACGTCGAGCTCGAGTCTCGCCGCCGTCGTGGTCTCGGGCGTGTTCGCGACGACCGTCGCCGGGTGCCAGCCCGATCGTGGAACGCTGGGGCGGCCGATCACCAGTACCGCTCCTCCTGCCACGGGTCCCCGTGGATGTGGTAGCCGTTCTGCTCCCAGAATCCGGGGTCGTCGCGCGGCATCATGACGAGCGAGCGCACCCACTTCGCGCTCTTCCAGAAGTACAGGTGCGGCACGATGAGGCGCGCCGGGCCGCCGTGCTCGGGGTCGAGCGGCTCGCCGTCGAACTCGGTGACGACCCACGCCTGGCCGTCGAGCAGCTCGTCGAGCGGCACATTGGTCGTGTAGCCGCCGTAGCTGTGCGCCATGACGAAGTCGAACTGCGACTCGACGTTCTCGAAGAGCGTGTCGAGCGAGACGCCGCGCCAGCTCGTGCCGAGCTTCGACCAGTGCGTCACGCAGTGGATGTCGGTGTTCACGTCCTCGTGCGGCAGGGCGTTGAACTCGTCCCAGTTCCAGCGGTGCGTGGCGCCTTCGGTGACGATGCGCAGCTCCCACTCGGCCGTGTCGACCTCGGGGGTCGGCCCGGCCGAGAGCACAGGGAAGTCGTGCACGAGCGTCTGCCCGGGCGGCAGCCGGTCGTCGCGTTCACGCGACCTGCCGCCGAATCCTCGTGTGATGAACGACATCCGCACTTCCTTCCGCTCGACTGCGACTGGTGCTGCTCGGCTCCCCCGCCCGACGATACCGACGCAGCGCCCGCCTGTCACCGGTCGTCGCGCGACCCGAGGTCGGCGATAGCGTAGACGCATGCCGAGCACGCGGGCCGCGTTCCACGAGACGGCCACCCTGATCCCGGTGGCGCAGCACCTCGAGCGAGTGCTCGCCGCGGTTCGAGCCGACGCCGGCGCGCAGCCCGCCGCCCGCATCGAGACCGTGCGACTCGCGGATGCCGCGGGGCGCGTGCTCGCGGCATCCGTCGACGCCGTGGTGGCCTCGCCGCCCTTCGACAACTCGGCCATGGACGGCTTCGCCGTGCGGTGGGCGGATGTCGCGTCGGCGACGCGCGAGGCTCCCGTCGCGCTGCGCGTGGTCGCCGATCACGCGGCCGGCTCGCCCGACGCGCACGATGCGCCGCCGCTCGGCCAGGGCGAGGCCGCCCGCATCATGACCGGAGCGCCCGTGCCCGCCGGCGCCGACACCGTGGTGCCCGTGGAGCGCACCGACGGCGGCACCACGGGCCCCGAGCATCTCGTGCAGGTCTTCGACGCACCCGACCTCGGCCGCCACATCCGCCGTGCCGGCGAAGACCTCGAGATCGGCGACCGCCTGCTCGACGCCGGCACCCTGCTCGGCCCGCGCCAGGTCGCGGCCGCCGCCACGGCCGGCCACGGCACCCTCGAGGTCGTTCGCCGGCCGCGCGTCTCGGTCGTCGCGACGGGCAGCGAGCTCACCGAACCCGGCGAGGCGTTGCATCCGGGTCGCATCCCCGACTCGAACTCGCTGCTGCTCGCCTCGCTCGTGCGCGAGGCCGGTTGCGACGTCGTCGAGGTCGTGCGCATGCCCGACGACGAGGCGCGGCTGCTCGCCTGGCTCGCCGAGCGCGAACCGGCCGACGCCGTCGTGTTCACGGGCGGCGTGAGCGTCGGCGCCTACGACATCGTGCGGCGCGTGCTCGCCGGACTCGGCACGGTCGACTTCGTGCGCGTGGCCATGCAGCCCGGGTCGCCGCAGGCCTTCGGACGCCTCGCCGACGGCACGCCCGTATTCGGCCTGCCCGGCAACCCGGTCGCCGTCGCCGTGTCGTTCGAGGTGTTCGTGCGCCCCGCGCTGCTCGCGCTGCAGGGGCGCCGCGACGTGCAGCGACGCAGGGTGCGCGCGACCGCGGCGCTCGGCTGGGACTCGCCCGCAGGGCGCCTCCAGCTCATGCCCGTCGCATTCGTCGAGCCGGGCGAGGGCGACGGCGGCGACGCGGAGGGCGACGCCGTGCGGCCCGCGACGCGCGGCGGCACGGGCTCGCACCTCTCGGGGGGCCTCGCCGCGGCATCCGGATTCGCGATCGTGCCCGAGCACGTCTCGCGCGTCGAGGCGGGCGACCCCGTCGACGTGCTGGTGACCCCGTGACGACCGCGCCCGACGATCACGCGACGACGGATACCGCGAGGCGCCCCCTCGACGCCGTGCTCCTCGCCGGGGGGCGGGCCACACGCCTGGGCGGCGCGAGCAAGCCCGAGCAGACGGTCGGCGGACGCACCCTGCTCGACCTCGCGATCGACGCCGCGCGCCGCGCCGGAGCTCGGAGCATCGTCGTGGTCGGCCCCTCGTCGCTGACCGCACCCGGGTGCCTCGTCGTGCGGGAGGACCCGCCGTTCGGCGGTCCGGTCGCCGCGATCGCCGCAGCCCTCGGGGCTCTCGCGGCGCTCGACGGGCTCAACCGGTCGAGGAGCGAAGCGTCACGAGACCAGCGGACCCCGCACGACCCTGACCCCGATCCCGACGCCGACGCCGACGTGCTCGTGCTCGCCTGCGACCTTCCGCAGGCCCCGGCCGCGGCCGAGCGCCTGCTCGCGCACCGCGCCGGCGCCCCCGACGGCGTCTGCCTCGTCGACGCCGACGGCCGCACGCAGTGGCTCACCGCGATCTACGCCCGCCGTGCGCTCGATCGCGCCTTCGCCGAGCTCGACCGCGAGCCCGACGGCGCCGCGATGCGCCACCTCGTCGCCTCGCTCGAGCTCGGCGAGATCGCCGACGACGGCACCGCCGAAGACGTCGACACCTGGCCGGATCTCGACCGCGCTCGCGAGCGCGCCGACATCCGCACATCCGAATCACCGGCACCCGAAGCGAGGAGCACGACATGAGCACCGACGAACCGAACACCTCGAGCCGACTGACGCCCGCCGATCTCGACGCGTGGGTCGCCGAGATCGCCGCCGACCTCGGGCTCGACCCCGCAGACGTGCCCGTCAACGACATCCTCGACCTCACGCGTCGCGTGGCGCACGGCGTCGCCCGCCCGGCGGGGCCCGTCACCGCGTTCATGATCGGCCTCGCGGTCGGACGCGGCACGTCGACGAGCACCGCGAGCGAGATCGCCGAGCGCATCGGCGCCCGCGCCGACGGCTGACGCCCGACCGGCTCGACGCTCAGACCTTCGCGCCCGGCCTCGCATCCTTCAGCATGCCCGCGACGACGAGTGCGACCGCGCCGACGATCACGAGCAGCCAGAGGCCCAGCGCATACGAGTTCGTCTCGGCGTTGTACGTCGCCCCCATGATGAGCGGCGGGAAGTAGCCGCCGAGACCGCCGGCGGCCGCCACGACGCCGGTGACCGCACCGACCTTGTCCTTCGGGGTCGACGGCCCGATCCAGGCGAACACCGCGCCCATGCCGAGGCCCATCGCCGCGGCCATGAGGATGAAGGTGATGCCCGTGAGGATGCCCTCGGGCGGCTGCTGGCCCACGATGTACGCGAGCGACACGATGCCCGCGAGCGAGATGAGCGAGATGACCTTGGGCCCGACGCGGTCCGACAGCGCGCCGCCGAGCGGGCGGGCGACGACCGCCGCGACGGCGAACAGCGCGGTGCGGCTGCCGGCCCCCACGGGGTCGACGTCGTCGGGGTAGATCGTCGTGAGGTACTTCGGCAGGAAGGTCGAGAAGGCGACGAAGCCGCCGAACACGATGCCGTAGAGGAAGGCCATCTCCCACGTGATGCGGAGCTTCAGGGCGCCCTTGACCTTCGGGATGAGCGGCTGCCGGCTCGACTCCCACGCCGGCGAGTCGCGCAGGAAGAACCACACGATCACGGCCATCGCGACCATGATCCCGGCGACCAGGAAGTGCGTGGGCAGGTAGCCGATCGACTCCGCGAGGCGCGGGGTGAAGAAGGCCGACACCGCCGTGCCGATCATGCCCATGCCGAACACGCCGTTCGCGAAGCCGCGACGCTTCGGCTCGTACCAGGCGCTCGCGAACGGCACGCCGACCGCGAAGATCGTGCCGGCGACGCCGAGGTAGAAGCCCGCGACGAGCAGCAGCGGGAAGCTCTTGATCTCTCCGGCGAGCGCGACGAGCAGCACGGCCGGGGCTGAGAGCAGCAGCACGGCGACGAACATCCTGCGACCGCCGAAGCGGTCGGTGAGCGCGCCGACGACGATGCGGCCGAGCGCGCCGACGAGCACCGGGGTCGCGAGCATCAACGAGATCTGGCCCTCGTCGAGGCCCATCTCGTCGGCGTAGGTCTTCTGCAACGGGGCGATGAGCATCCACGCCCAGAACCCGACGGTCGAGGCGATCGTCGCGAGCAGCACCTGCCCGAGCTGCCCCCGCAAGCTCGTGCCGTCGGCCCTCGCCCTGCCCTCCGTCTGCGTCGACGATGTGCTCATGCTGCCCCTCCAGCCGATCGGAAATCGTGACACTTCCTCAGGCCGACAGTACCGGCCGACCGACGTCGGCGCACGCATCTCGACGCGTGATTCCCGCCGATGCGCCGGCCGCCGCGACGCGCGCGGGCGAGCATGTTCCTTCCCATCCGGGCCGAGATTCAGCACAATGGCCGTAGGACGTGTGGGGGCGCGGACGAACTCGTCACCACTGCACCCGAACTTGTTCGAGGGAAGGCAGAGATGACCGACACCGCGAATCGCACGGAGCCCGCGACCGACGGCCCTCTCGCGTCCACGTTGCTCTCGATGGGGCGATTCCTGCGGCCCGGCACCTTCTCGGCCGACCAGCGCACGGTGACCCTCGAGGGCGGTCGCCAGGGCGACGTCTTCTACCGCGACCGCTGGTCGCACGACAAGGTGGTGCGCTCGACGCACGGCGTTAACTGCACGGGCTCCTGCTCGTGGAAGGTCTACGTCAAGGACGGCATCATCACCTGGGAGACCCAGCAGACCGACTATCCGAGCGTCGGCCCCGACTCCCCCGAGTACGAGCCCCGCGGATGCCCCAGGGGCGCCGCCTTCAGCTGGTACACGTACTCGCCGACGCGGGTCCGATACCCGTACATCCGCGACGTGCTGGCCGCGGCGTACCGCCAGGCCAAGGCGCGCACGGGCGACCCGGTGCTCGCGTGGGCCGAGATCGTGGGCGACCCAGAGACATCCGCGATCTACAAGCGGGCACGCGGCAAGGGCGGGCTCGTGCGCACCACGTGGGACGAGGCCGCCGAGATCGTCGCCGCCGCCCACGTGCACACGATCAAGACGTACGGCCCCGACCGCATCGCCGGGTTCTCGCCGATCCCGGCCATGTCGATGGTCTCGCACGGCGCGGGCGCGCGGTTCATGAACCTCATCGGCGGCACGATGCTCTCGTTCTACGACTGGTACGCCGACCTGCCGGTCGCGAGCCCGCAGGTCTTCGGCGACCAGACCGACGTGCCCGAGTCGGCCGACTGGTGGAACTCGACGTACCTCATGATGTGGGGCTCGAACGTGCCGGTCACGCGCACACCCGACGCGCACTTCATGACCGAGGCGCGCTACCGCGGGCAGAAGGTCATCACGGTCTCGCCCGACTACGCCGACAACACGAAGTTCGCCGACGAGTGGCTCGCACCGCACCCCGGCACCGACGCGGCCCTCGCGATGGCGATGGGGCACGTGATCCTCAAGGAGTTCCTCGTCGACCGGCGCACCGAGCGATTCGCCGACTACCTCAAGCGCTACGCAGACGCGCCGTACCTCGTGACGCTCGAGCCGCATGAGGCGGGGCTCGTCCCGGGCAAGTTCCTCACCGCCTCCGACCTCGGCGGGGCGGATGCCGCGGCCGAGCACGCGAACTTCAAGACCGTCCTGCTCGACGCGGACGGCACCCCCGTCGTGCCGAACGGCTCGATCGGGCACCGATACGCGGCATCCGACATGGGCTCGTGGAACCTCGACCTCGGAGAGGTCGACCCGGCCCTCTCGATCGCCGACCTGCCGACCTGGGCGGGCGCCGCGGCCGAGGTCTCGCTGCCGCGCTTCGACCTCGCGCCCGAACCCGGCGCCGAGCACCAGGGCGGGGCGGGCGGCATCCGTCGCGGCGTTCCGGTGACGACCGTCGCGGGCCGCACGGTCACGACCGTGTTCGACCTGCTGCTCGCGCAGTACGGCGTGGGCCGCGACGGACTGCCGGGCGAGTGGCCGACCGGCTACGACGACGCGTCCTCGCCCGGAACCCCCGCATGGCAGGAGGAGATCACCTCGGTGCCCGCCGCGCAGGCCGCGCGCATCGGCCGCGAGTTCGCCGACAACGCCGAGCAGAGCGGCGGCCGCTCGATGATCCTCATGGGCGCGGGCACGAACCACTGGTTCCACTCCGACACGATCTACCGCACGTTCCTCGCACTGACGACGATGACCGGCTGCCAGGGCGTCAACGGCGGTGGCTGGGCGCACTACGTCGGGCAGGAGAAGGTGCGACCGGTCACCGGCTACAACCAGTACGGCGGAGCCGCGGACTGGGTGCGCCCGCCGCGTGCGATGATCGGCACGGCGTTCTGGTACCTCGCGACCGACCAGTGGCGCTACGACGGCATGCCCGCCGACGCGCTCGCCTCGCCGCTCGGCTCCGGGCTGTTCGCGGGCCGCACCACGGCCGACTGCCTCGTCGAGTCCGCCAAGCGCGGGTGGATGCCGAGCTACCCGACGTTCGACCGCAACCCGCTCGACCTCGTCGACGAGGCGGATGCCGCGGGCAAGGAGCCCGCGCAGCACGTCATCGACTCCCTGAACGACGGGTCGCTGAAGTTCGCCTGCGAGGACCCCGACGACCCGGCGAACTTCCCGCGGATCGTCACGGTCTGGCGTGCGAACATCCTCGGCTCCTCCGGCAAGGGCAACGAGTACTTCCTGAAGCACCTGCTCGGCACCGACTCGGCCGTGCGCGCGAGCGAGTCAGAACCCGGGCGGCGTCCCGAGTCGATGACCTGGCGCGACGAGGCCCCGCGCGGCAAGCTCGACCTGCTCGTGACCGCCGACTTCCGCATGACGAGCACGACGCTGTTCTCCGACATCGTGCTGCCGGCCGCGACCTGGTACGAGAAGCACGACCTCTCGTCGACCGATATGCACCCGTTCGTGCACTCGTTCAGCCCGGCGATCGACCCGCCGTGGCAGACGCGCACCGACTTCGACCTGTTCCACACCATCGCCAAGCGCTTCAGCGAGCTCGCGGCCGTGCACCTCGGCGTGCGCCGCGACCTCGTGGCGGCGCCGCTGCAGCACGACACCCCCGACGCGATGGCCACGCCGCACGGCACGGTCGTCGACGGGGCCCCGCTCGTGCCGGGCGTCACGATGCCGAAGCTCATCGTGGTCGAGCGCGACTACCCCGCGATCGCCGCGCGCCTCGGAGCGCTCGGCCCGCTCACGGCCAAGGTCGGCATGACGACGAAGGGCATCACCTACGACCCGACGCCCGAGCTCGCCGACCTCGCGCGTCGCAACGGCACCGTCGCCGACGGGCCGACCGCCGGCATGACGCGCCTCGACACCGACGTGAAGGTCTGCGAGATGATCCTCGCGCTCTCGGGCACCACGAACGGCCGACTCGCGGTGCAGGGCTTCCGCAAGCTCGAGCAGCACACGGGCCAGCGCATCGCCCAGCTCGCCGAGGACCACGAGGGCTCGCACATCTCGTTCGCCGACGTGCAGGCCAGGCCCGTCTCGGTCATCACGAGCCCCGAATGGTCGGGCTCCGAGCACGGCGGACGCCGCTACACGGCCTTCTCGATCAACGTCGAGCATCTCAAGCCGTGGCACACCCTCACCGGGCGCATGCACTTCTTCCTCGACCACGACTGGATGACCGAGCTCGGCGAGCAGCTGCCCGTCTACCGGCCGCCACTCGACCTGCACCGACTCTTCGCCGACCCCGTGCCCGGGTCGAGGGCGCCGACCGGCGACCCCGCGGCATCCGGTCATGCCGAGGTCGCGGTGCGCTACCTGACCCCGCACTCGAAGTGGTCGATCCACTCCGAGTACCAGGACAACCTCTTCATGCTCTCGCTCTCGCGGGGCGGGCCGACGATCTGGATGAGCCCGCAGGACGCCGACAAGATCGGCGTCCGCGACAACGAGTGGATCGAGTCGTACAACCGCAACGGCGTCGTGGTCGCCCGGGCGATCGTGTCGCACCGCATGCCGGAGGGCACGGTGTACATGTACCACGCGAAGGATCGAACGGTCGACGTGCCGCGCACCGAGACGAGCGGCCAGCGCGGCGGCATCCACAACTCGCTGACGCGCATCCTGCTGAAGCCGAGCCACCTGATCGGCGGCTACGCGCAGCTCGCGTTCGCGTTCAACTACCTCGGCCCGACGGGCAACCAGCGAGACGAAGTCACGGTCATCCGCCGACGCGCCCAGGAGGTCGAGTACTGATGAAGGTCATGGCTCAGATGTCGATGGTCATGAACCTCGACAAGTGCATCGGATGCCACACCTGCAGCGTCACCTGCAAGCAGGCGTGGACCAACCGCACCGGCGTCGAGTACGTGTGGTTCAACAACGTCGAGACCAGGCCCGGCATCGGCTACCCGCGCGGCTACGAGGACCAGGAGAAGTGGAAGGGCGGCTGGGAGCGCACGAAGCGCGGCCGGCTGAAGCTCAAGGCGGGCGGGCGGTTCTCGAAGATCGCGCACATCTTCTCGAACCCGAAGCTGCCCGAGATCCAGGACTACTACGAGCCGTGGACGTACGAGTACGACATGCTGCTGAACTCCCCGGCGAGCGCGAACATCCCGGTGGCCAAGCCCAAGAGCCTGCTCACGGGCGACGACATGGCGATCAAGTGGTCGGCGAACTGGGACGACAACCTCGGCGGCTCGCAGGAGACGGCGTCGGCCGACCCGATCCTGCAGCACATGAGCGAGCACGTGGCCATGGAGTTCGAGCAGACCTTCATGTTCTACCTGCCGCGCATCTGCGAGCACTGCCTGAACCCGTCGTGCGTGGCGTCCTGCCCGTCGGGCGCGATGTACAAGCGCGTCGAGGACGGCATCGTGCTCGTCGATCAGGACGCGTGCCGCGGCTGGCGCATGTGCGTCTCGGGCTGCCCGTACAAGAAGGTCTACTTCAACCACAAGACCGGCAAGGCCGAGAAGTGCACGCTCTGCTACCCGCGCCTCGAGGTCGGCCTGCCGACCGTCTGCTCCGAGACCTGCGTCGGGCGCCTGCGCTACCTCGGACTCGTCCTCTACGACGCCGACCGGGTGGCCGCGGCCGCCTCGGTCGAGAACGAGCACGACCTGCTCGAGGCGCAGCGCGACGTCTTCCTCGACCCGCACGACCCGGCGGTCATCGCCGCGGCGCGCGCCGAGGGCATCCCAGAGGACTGGATCGACGCAGCCCAGCGCAGCCCGATCCACAAGCTCATCCAGGAGTACCGGGTCGCGCTGCCGCTGCACCCCGAGTACCGCACGATGCCCATGGTCTGGTACATCCCGCCGCTCTCGCCGGTCGTCGACGTGGTCGCCGACTCGGGCGCCGACGGCGAGGACGTGCGCAACCTCTTCGCCGCGATCGACAAGCTCCGCATCCCCATGGAGTACCTCGCCGGGCTGTTCACGGCGGGCGACGTCGACCCGGTCGCGCGGTCGCTCAAGCGGCTCGCGGCCATGCGCTCGTACATGCGCGACGTGAACCTCTCCGAGACGCGCAACGAGCACATCGCCGAAGCCGTCGACATGACCGGCGCGAAGATCGAGGAGATGTACCGCCTCCTCGCGATCGCGAAGTACGACGACCGGTACGTGATCCCGACGGCGCACGTCGAGCAGGCGCGCGAACTCGAGGAGATCGCGTGCTCGCTCGACTACGAGGGCGGCCCGGGCATGGGCGGCGCTGGTCCGTTCGGTTCGTCGAGCGGCCAGCCGGTGCCGGTCGCGGTCGAGAACTTCCACGTGCTGAAGAACCGCCAGACGGCCGACAGGCCGTCGACCCCCGGCAGGGTCAACCTGCTCAACTGGGACGGCAACGGCACCCCGCCCACCGGCATGTTCCCGCCGAAGAGCTCCGAATGAGCAGCATCCTCGCCCCGCAGATCCGGGTGCGCAACGCTCCGGAACCCGCCAAGGCGGTGCGGATGTCGCGCGCCGACCGCGCACGCACGCAGATGATCGTGTCGCTGCTGCTCGACTACCCCGATGCGGGTCTCGACGAGAAGCTGCCGGTGCTGCGGGCCGAGGCGCTCACCCTGCCCGCGCCCGTGCGCGACGCCCTCGTGACCTACATCGACGTGACGGCGCTCACCGAGCCCGCCGAGCGCGAACGCCGCTACGTGGCGACGTTCGACCTCAAGCGCAAGTGCTGCATGTACCTGACGTACTACCAGGCCGGCGACACCCGCAAGCGCGGAGGGGCGCTCGTGGCGTTCATCGAGGCGTACCGGGAGGCCGGGTGGGAGCTCGCCTCCGACGAGCTCCCCGACTACCTGCCCGCGGTGCTCGAGTTCGCGGCGCGCAGCGATTCGCCGATCGCCGACCGGCTGCTGTCGGCGCACCGCGAGGGCATCGAGGTGCTGCGGGCTGCCCTGCTGTCGGTCGGCAGCCCGTACGCACGGCTCATGGAAGTGGTGGGCATGTCGCTCGCCGAGATCGACGAGGCCACGCGCGAGCGCGTGCTGCGCCTCATCAACGAGGGGCCGCCCGCCGAGACCGTCGGCATCGGCGGACCGGTGGAGCTGCCGCCGTTCATCCCGGTCGGCCGCCCGAGCGAGGAGATGCGCTGATGAGTCCGCTCGACGTGCTGCTGTGGGTCGCGTTCCCGTACGCCGCATTCGCGGTGTTCGTGCTCGGCCACATCTGGCGCTATCGCTACGACAAGTTCGGCTGGACGACGCGGTCGAGCCAGACCTACGAGAACCGCCTGCTGCGCTGGGGCTCACCGATGTTCCACCTCGGCATCCTGTTCGTGCTCGCCGGCCACGTCGTCGGGCTCCTCATCCCGGCCGAGTGGCTGGAGGCGATCGGCGTCGACGAGCACATCTACCACATCGGTGCGACCGTGCTCGGGTCGGCGGCCGCGCTGCTCACGATCGCCGGGCTCATCATCCTGATCTACCGGCGTCGCAGCATCGGCCCGGTGTTCCTCGCGACGACGCGCATGGACAAGACGATGTACGTCTTCCTCGGCGCGACGATCCTCTTCGGCACGGTCGCGACCGTCATGTACCAGGTGCTCGGCCCGGGCTACGAGTACCGGGGCACGGTCTCGCCGTGGCTGCGGAGCCTCATCTTCCTCCAGCCGGAGCCCGAGCTCATGGCGGGCGTGCCGCTCGCATTCCAACTGCACGTGCTCTGCGCAACGGCCCTGTTCGCACTCTGGCCGTTCACGCGCCTCGTGCACGTGTTCTCGGCACCGGTCGGATACTTCTTCCGCCCGTACATCGTCTACCGCTCGCGCGACGCCGGCCGCTCGAACCGCCCCACCCGCCGCGGCTGGGAGCCCGTCGCCACCCCTCAGGACGCGAAGAAGGCCGCCAAGGCCCGGCGCTGACCCGTCGCCACCCCCGCGGTCGCCACCCACCGGTCGAGGAGCGAAGCATCTCGAGGCCGGCGCCCGTCGCCTCCTCCACAGGACGAACCTTCGCTCGCCGGCCGCACCACCGTCTCGCACCGTTCATCGCGCTCGGCCCCGCGCGGCAGCATCCCCTTCAGAACACCCGGCACTCCGGCACTCCGGCACTCCGGCACCGTGTTCTCGAACGAACCCCCGCCTACCCGAGGAGCCGACCCGGAGATGACCGACCACTCCCTGAAAGCCGATGCGGAGACCGGCCGATTGGTGAGCGACCTCGCTTACCTGCTGGGCACGACCAAGAAGCGGATTCTCGCCGAGGCGGTGGCAGCGTACGCGGCACCTCGATTGCCCGCCTCTCGCGAACGACGACCCTTTCTGGATCTGCCCGTCCGTCAGCGTCTCATTCTGCGGCGCGACGAGCTGCTCCGGGCGTTCGAAGCCCACGGGGCATCCGATGTTCGGCTCATCGGGCCGTTCGCAGCAGGAGAGGACGTCGACCTCGTCGAGATCCTCGCAGAGACAGACATCATGATGGGCGGCGACGCAGTGGACGTGCTCGCCGGTGTGGCGCGCGAGATCCTGGCGACACGCGTCGAGGTCACCTCGGCGACCGCAGCCGCGTTCTCCGACCCCGAGTTCCTGAAGCGGCTCCGCGCCGAGTCGACCCCGCTCTGAGCAGCGTCCGCCGCACACCGAACCCGCCGGTCGAGGAGCGAAGCGTCTCGAGGCCGGCGCCCGCACGCCACACCGCCCTCGAGCCTCGGCTCAGAGGTTGACCCACTCGGTCGTGCCGCCGTCGAGGTGCTGCCGCTTCCAGATGGGCGTGTGCTCCTTGATGCGGTCGACGAGCAGCGCGCACGCGGCGAACGCCTCGGCCCGATGCGGTGCGGCGACGGAGGCCACGAGCGCGACGTCTCCGACCGTGAGCGCACCGATGCGGTGGGCGGCGGCGACCCGCAGGCCGGTCTCGACCGCGACCTGCGCGAGCGTCTCGCGCAGGAACTCCTCCGCCGCCGGGTGCGCCTCGTAGTCGAGCGCGGTGACCGATTCACCGTGGTCGTGGTCTCGGATCACGCCCTCGAAGGTGACGAGCGCGCCGTTCTCGGCCGAACGCACGAAGGCCTCGATCTCGGCCCGGTCGAGCGGATCGGTGCCGATGCGGGCGAAGACCTCGGGCGCGGTCGAATCGGTCTCAGGCATCGCGGGCTCCTTCGGCATGCACGGTGGCCGTGGGCGGCACGATCGAGTGCGGGGCCGGGTGCGGCGTGGGATGGGGTGCGGGGTGCGGGACCGGCCGAGGTGCGGCGTCGGCACGCGGCGCGTGGTCGCCGCCCGCGATCTGGTCGACGAGGTGCGGCAGCAGATCGGCGAGCACCGCGAGCCCGTCGGCGACGCCGCCGCGCGATCCGGGCAGGTTCACCACGATCGTGCGCCCGGCGATGCCTGCGCGCGCCCGGCTGAGCGCGGCCATCGGAGTCGCCGCGCGACCCGCTGCACGGATCGCCTCGGCGACCCCGGGCAGCTCCTGGTCGAGCACGGCCAGCGTGGCCTCGGGCGTGCGGTCGCCGGGGTTCACCCCGGTGCCTCCCGTGGTGATGAGCACGGTGGGCGAACCCGCGACCGCGCCGCGCACGGCGTCGGCGATGTCGGCGTCGGCCACCACGACGGGCGCCGGAACGCCGTATCCGCGCGCACGCAGCCACTCGACGATCGCGGGGCCCGTCGTATCGGGCGCCTCCCCGGCAGCGGCCCTGGTCGACGCCACGAGCACGATCGCCCGACGGCCGCCCGCGGCATCCGCCTCGTCGCCCTGCGACACGGCCGAACCGTCGGAGGGTGCATCGCCGACGGTCGGCTCGCCCGCGGCATCCGCTCGCCAGACGCCGCGCTTGCCGCCGCGCTTCTCGACCAGCCGGATGCCGCCGGTCTGCGCGGCCGGATCGACGGCCTTGACCATGTCGTGCAGGGTGAGCGCCGCGACCGCGACCGCCGTGAGGGCCTCCATCTCGATGCCCGTGCGCGCGGTCGTCGAAACGGTCGCGCGGATCGTGACCGCGGACGCCTCGAACCCGAAGTCGATCGACACCGCGTCGAGCGGCACGATGTGGGCGAGCGGAATCAGCTCGCTCGTGCGCTTCGCGGCCTGGATGCCGGCGATGCGCGCCGTGGGCAGCACGTCGGCCTTCTTCAGCGCGTCGCCCTGCACGAGCGCGACCACCTCGGCGGTCGTGTCGAGCCGCCCCTCTGCGATCGCGACCCGCCGCGTGACGGGCTTGCCGCCGACGTCGACCATGCGGGCCCGGCCGTCGTCGTCGAGATGCGTGAGCGGGTTCATACCCTCACGCTAGCGCGTGCAGGAGAACGACCGACGGGCCGCGAACGCCGATGCAGCGTTCGCGACCCGTCGGTCGGTGCGCGGATCCGGGCTTCGGATCCGCGTGGGTCAGGCCGCGACCGGAGCTGCGCGCACGAGTGCGCGGACCGACGTCGTACGCCGCCTCGCGACGGCGATCGTCGTCACGCCGAACGAGAGCACGGCCCAGACCGCGAGCCCGACGAAGGCCGCGCCGACGCCGGCCGTCGAGGTCAGCGCCGAGACCATGCCGTTGTAGGCGGGTGCCGTGGGCAGCAGGGCCGCGAAATCGGCAAGGACGCCGGGCACGGTCGAGACGACCCCCGTCGCCACGGCGAGCACCCCGATGAGCGCCGAGACCCAGCGACCAGCGCCGCCGAACGCGGCGATGAGCCCCTGGTTGACGGCGGCGAAGGCGACGCCCGCGGCGACGCAGAGCGAGGCGAACACGAGCCACTCGCCCACGTCGTACGACGCGGCGAGCTGCACGACGCCCGCAACGAGCACGCCCTGCAGCGCACCGAGCGCTGCGGCCGGGGCGAACCCGCGCAGGGCGAGCATCGCCGAGGGGGCCCGCGAGGTCAGCGCGCGACGCGACACGGCCTGCAGCACGACGAAGGTCGCGAGGCCGCCGAACCAGAGTGCGAGGGTCGCGAGCAGCGGAATCGCGGATGCCCCGAACAGCGAGCTGCCCGCACCGTCGGCTGCGACCGGGTCGGCCACGACCGAGGCGAGGCTCTGCGCCTCGGAGTCGGTGTACGACGGCACGGCTTCGGACGCCGTGCGGAGGCCCGTCGCGAGTTCACCGGTGCCGTCGGCGAGCGACTGCACGCCGGTCGCGAGCGTGCCTGCCCCGGTGGCGAGCTGGTCGGCGCCCGAGCTCAGCTGCGTCGCGCCGTCGCCGAGCGCGCGGGCGCCGTCGGCCGACTGCGTGGTGCCTGCGGAGAGCTGGGTCAGGCCGGCCGCGAGCTCGTCGGTCTTGGCGGCGATCTCGGTGAGGCCGGCGCTCGTGCCGGAGGTGAGGGCGGTGACGCCCGCCGCAGTCGGTGTGGCGTTTCCGCTCGCGATCGCCGCGCTCTCCGCCGTCGATCCGGCGATCGGCGCGGTCGTGGCAGCGGTCGACGCAGCAACGGCGAGGTCGTCGCAGAACTGCTTGCCGCTGCTCACCGGGTCGCATTGAGCAGCCAGCGCGCCGAGCGATTGTGCGAGGACGCCGACATTCGTGGCCACAGTCAGCGAACCCTTCGCTGCATCTTCGGCGTTCGAGGCCGCATCGTCGGCTGCCTTGACGAGTTTCGGATTGTTCACGCCGCCCGCCACTTCGCGGATCGCGCCTGCGAGCGCGCCCGCGCCAGAGGCCGACGCGCCCGTGCCGCCGGCGATGGTGTCGAGACCGCTGCCGAGTTCGCCGGCGCCGGTCGCGATGCCGGTCGCGCCGGTCGCGAGCTGGGTCGCCCCGCCCGGCAGCGCGGCCGCGCCGTCGGCTGCGCTCTGCGCGCCGTCGGCGAGCTTCGCGGCGCCGTCGGCGGCCGTGCCGAGCTGCGTGCCGAGGTCGGTGAACCCGACGAACACGTTCTCGAGGTACGTGGTCGAGAGCTGCTCGCCGAGCACCGAGGTCGCGGTCTGCGCGACCTGCGCGGTGATCGCGTCGTCGACGACGAGGCTGTCGGGCGGCGTCGAGACCTTGATCGTCGCTCGCTCGGGCGTTCCGCCGGGGGCGGTCGAGGTCGCGGCCGCCGAGAAGTTCTCGGGGATCGTGATGACGGCGGCGTACGTGCCGTCGGCGAGGCCGGCCTTCGCGTCCTCGGTGTTCGAGAGGGTCCAGGTGAGGTTCGCGTCGTCCTCGCCCGTTCCCTCGACGAGGCCGGCGGTCAGCTGACGGCCGAGCGGCACGAGCTGGTCGTCGATCGTGACCGGTTCGTCGTTGTTCACGATCGCCGCGTTGAGTTCGCCGAGGCGTTCGGTCGGGTTGTAGAGCGCGGCGACGAGGATGCCGCCGATCACGACGGGCAGCATCAGCACGCCGATGATCGTGAGCCAGGTGACGGGCCGCTTGGAGCGCGCGCGTTCGATGGGGAGGGTCATGCGTTCACCTCGGTGGTCGAGTGTGCGGAGGCGGGCGCGAGGGGCGCCGCGAGTTCGATGGCGGGGGCGTCGGGGTGGCCGGCGGCGGCGAGCAGCGGGAGTGCGTTCGCCGCGTCGCCGGTCGAGACCACGACGGTGACGGATGCCTCGAGCGAGGCGTCCCAGAGCAGGGAGGCGAGCCGATCGCGGGTCGCCGCGTCGGTGACGTGGTCGACGCCGTCGATGACGACGATGCGGGCACGACCGCGCAGGGCCCTGCGCAGCTCGACGACGGGATCCTCGGCCTCGGCGAGCAGCGCGACGCCCACGTGCGCGCGCACCCACGCCGAGCGCCCGGGCAGCAGGTGGCCGGCGACGCGCAGGCGTCCGCCGGTCGAGTCGATGCGTCCGGCGAGGGTCAGCAGCATGGCGCGCGCGGCGATCTCGTCGGACGCGGTGACGATGAGCGCGCCGCCGGGCTCGACGCGCAGACCCACGCCCTCGAAGACGGTGACGTCGCGCTCGACGAGCGAGAGGTCGCTGGCCACGATCGCCGCGGTGGTCTCGGGCTCGGGCCAATCGGCGAGCGCGCGCTCGCGCTCGACGGCCTCGCCCTCGATGTCGAAGTGCGGCAGCAGGCGGTCGAGCCACTTGGGCAGCCACCATGCCTTGTCGCCGAGCAGCGCCATGACGGCGGGCACGAGCGTCATGCGCACGATGAACGCGTCGATCGCGATGCCCACTGAGAGGCCGAGCGCGATGGGCTTGAGCGACGAGTCGCCCTCCGGCACGAACGCGGCGAACACCGCGAACATGATGACCGCCGCGGCGGTGACGACGCGCGCCGAGGCGGTGAAGCCCGAGCGCACGGCGCCGAGCGCGATGTCGCGCGGCTGGCGGCTCGAGTGCCCGTCGAGGGCACGGCGGGCGTGCACGTAGTCCTCGCGCATGCGGCTGACGAGGAACACCTGGTAGTCCATGGCGAGGCCGAACAGCACGCCCATGGCGACGATCGGCATGAAGCTGATGATCGGTCCGACCTTGGTCACGTGCAGCAGGTCGGCGCCCCAGCCCCATTCGAAGACCGCGGCGACGACGCCGAAGGCTGCGACGACCGAGAGCAGGTAGCCGGCGGCGGCGGTGATCGGCACCCAGATCGAGCGGAACACGATCGCGAGCAGGATGAGCGACAGGCCCACGACGAACAGGCCGAAGGGCACGAGGGCCGCGCCGAGGCGGTCGGAGATGTCGATCGCGACGGCGGTGAAGCCCGTGACCTTGAGGTCGATGCCGTATTCGTCGAGGAAGTGGTCGTGGAGTCCGCGCAGCTCGCGCACGAGGTCGGCGGTGGCGGGGTCGTCGGGCGCGGTGGTCGGGATGACCTGCACGATGCCGGTGTCGGCCGTCTCGTTGGGGGTCGAGAGGGCGACGGTCTCGACGCCGGGCAGCGTGGCGATCTCGTCGCCGAGGTCCTCCATGAGGCCGAGCGGGTCGGTCGAGGTCACGATGGTTCCGGTGAGCACGAGCGGGCCGTTGAAGCCGGGCCCGAAGTGCTCGGCGACGAGGTCGTACGACACGCGGGCGGGGTCGTCCTTCGGCAGCATGCCGGCGTTCGGCAGGGCGAGCGCGAGGCTCGCGGCCGGGATCGCGACGATGCCGAGGCTCAGCACCACGGCGACGGTCGTGACGATCGGATGCCGCGTCACGAGTCCGACCCAGCGCGTGGCGAATCCGCGACGAGCGGCCGTCCCGGTCGTAGCTTGGCCCTGCTGATCGGTCGGAGCTCCGGATGCCGCGTGCGACCCACCGTCCGACGGACCGCCGGCTGCGACATCCGCCCCATGCTGCTTCGCACGCTGCTGCTGCGCCGCCCGCCGACGGCCGCGCGGCTCGCGGCGCTTCCATCCGACGACGCGACGCTTGACGAACCCGAGGAACGCGGGCGTGAGGGTGATGGCGACGAGCACGGCGATGGCCACCGAGACCGCGGCGGCGATGCCCATGACCGTGAGGAAGGGGATGTTCGCGAAGCCGAGTCCGATGAGCGCGATGAGCACCGTGATGCCGGCGAAGACGACGGCCGAGCCGGCGGTGCCGGTCGCGCGGGCGGCGGACTCCTCGGGGTCTTCACCTGCCCTCACCTGGTCCTGATGTCGGGCCATGATGAACAGCGCGTAGTCGATGCCGACCGCGAGGCCGAGCATGAGCGCGAGCAGCGGGGTCGTCGACGAGATGATCGCGAACGCCGTCGAGAGCATGATGAGCGAGAGCGAGAGGGCGACGCCGATGATCGCGGAGGCGAGCGGCAGCCCGGCCATCCTGATCGAGCGGAACGTGACGATGAGCACGAAGAGCGCGATGAGCAGGCCCACGCCCTCGGTGAGCGTGATGCCCGGCACCGACAGCGCGAAGAGGTCGCCGCCGAGCACGACCTGCGTGCCATCGGGCAGCGACGCGCCGAGCTCGTCGGTCATCTCGTGCAGCTGCGTCTTGGTGGATTCGGGGACGTCGGTCGCCTCGCCGTCGAACTGCAGGCGCACGAGCGCCGCCGTCTCGTCGTCGGAGATGATGCCCGTGACCATCTCGTCGTACGGGTCGGTCACGGCGAGCACGCCGTCAAGGCCCTCGATGTCGGTGATCGTCTGCTCGATGCCGGTCTTGAAGTCGTCGTCCTCGACGCTCGACCCGTCGGGCGCGACGACGATGAACTGCGCGCTCGTGCCGCTGGCCTGCGGGAACGAGCGGTTCAGCTGTTCGAGGCCCGCCTGCGCCTCGGTGCCGGGAATCGAGAAGCTGTTGCTCGTGCCCTTGCCGAAGAGGGCGAACGCGCCTCCCGCGATGACGAGCAGGAGCAGCCACGAGACGAGCACGCGCCACGGGTGGCGATACGACCAGCGGCCGAGCGAGTAGAGCAGAGTGGACAAGGCAGCGCCTCCGAGCCGGATGTCAGGACAGTTCGATACAGCGCTGTATCCGATACGTAGTTGTATCGTAGATCGGGGAGGGCCTGCAAACCTGTGGCCTTCATGTGAATACGGGGGTTGAATGGCAGCCATGGTCGAGTCCGCAGTGACCGCGCCGCGCAGTCGCGAGAACACACGGCGCAAGCTGCTCGACGCCGCAGCGCAGGTGTTCGCCGAGGTCGGGCTCGCCGCGGCATCCGTCGAGGCCGTGTGCGACCGCGCCGGGTTCACGCGCGGTGCGTTCTACTCCAACTTCGAGTCGAAGGACGAGCTGTTCCTCGAGCTCGCGGGTCGCGTGACCCGCGGCCGCGTCGACGCGGTCACCGCGCGCGTCGCCGAGCTCGAATGCGACGGCGCGTTCGCCTCGAGCCACACCGACGTCTTCGAGATCCTCGATCAGGTGCTGGATGTCTCGGCCGACGACCGGCTCGGCGTGCTCCTCATGAGCGAGATCCGCATCCACGCGCTGCGAAGCCCCGAGATGGCGGCCGCGTATCTCGAGCAGGAGGCCGAGATGCAGCGCAGCGTCGCCCAGATCGTGACCGACATCGGGCGGGCCAAGGGCATCACCTTCCGCGTCTCCGCGCTCGAGGCCGCCCGCGTGATGCTGCTCGTCTGGGAGGGCAGCGCCGTGCGCGCGGCCATCGCCGGGGCGAACGCCGATCGCATCCATCGTTCGACGAGCACCGAGCTCGCGCTCGTCGCGCAACTGGTGATCGACGATCCGGCAGCGGCCTACGACGAGGACGACAGCGACGAAGACGGCGAAGGCGAAGGCGAAGAGGAGTAGGGCCGCCCTCCACGGCGGCCCGCGCACTCAGAGCGCGATGGTCTCCACGACGGCGCCGGCCGCGAGCTCGGTGACCTCCTCGGGCACCACGATCAGCAGGTCGGATGCCGCGAGCCCCGCCACGAGGTGCGACCCGGGCCCGCCCACGAGTACCGCCCGACCCTCGCCGTCGCGCCGTCCGCGCAGGAACTGACGGCGTCCGGCGATCGACACGATGGGCTCCGCGAGCGGGATCGAGGCGACGGATGCGGCGGGCAGCCCCGCGATCGCACGCAGGGTGGGTGCGACGAAGAGCTCGAACGAGAGCTGTGCGCTGACGGGGTTGCCAGGGAACCCGATCACGGGCATGCCGCGGTAGGCGGCCGCGGCCTGCGGACCGCCCGGCTGCATCGCGACCGCGCCGACCCAGGCGCCGAGCGGCTCGAGCAGTTCGCGCACGACCTCGTAGGCGCCCTGGGAGATGCCACCGCTCGTGATCACGAGCTCGGCGCCCGCGCCGCGCGCCGCGTCGAGTTCGGCGCGCAGCTGCTCGACGTCGTCGCGCACGCGGGCCTCGAACACCACGACCGCACCGGCCGCGCGAACGGCCGCGGCGAGCGCGACGCCGTTCGCATCGGGGATCTCCCCCGCTCCGAGCGCGGAGCCCGGGGCCACGAGCTCGCTACCGGTGCTGACGACGGCGACCCGCACCCGCTCGCGCACGAGGAGTTCGGTGAGACCGGATGCCGCGGCCGCCGCGAGATGGCGCGAGCCGAGCTTCAGGCCGGGCGGCAGCACGTCGTCGCCCTCGGCGAGATCGGAGCCCGCCTCGCGCACGTACTCCCCCGCGGCACGAGCGCGGAGGACGCGCACGGCGTGGGCCCCGTCCGCCTCGCCCGCCTGGCCCGCCGGCTCGGTGTCCTCGACGGGCACCACGGCGTCGGCTCCATCGGGCACCTGCGCGCCGGTCATGATGCGCACGGCGGTTCCGGGCACGAGGGGCGACGGAAGGCCGGGCGCGGCCGCGACCTCGCCCACGACGGGCAGCGTCACCGGCGCATCGGTCGCGCCCGCGACATCCGCCGCTCGCACGGCGAAGCCGTCCATCTGCGCGTTGCGGAACGGCGGCAGGGCGATGGGGGACTCGACGGGTGAGGCCGTGATGCGGCCGAGCGCGTCGGCGACGGCGACCCGCTCGGTGGGTCGCGCGCCGAGCCCGGAGAGCAGCGAGCGCACGAACGAGGCGTGCTCCTCGACGCTCGAGCGCGCGCTCATCGACGGGTTCCCGGCGATCGGCCTTCGGTGGGGGCTGCAGGCGTGCTGGTCATCCCCCGATTCTCGCAGGCGCACCGCCGCATGCGGAGGCCGCGTGCATGATCTGCGGATGCACTAGCGTGGAAGTTCCGCGAATACGGGAGAGACCATGACACAGTTCCGCATCAGCGAAGCGGCAGCCCTGCTCGGGGTGAGCGACGACACGGTGCGCCGCTGGGCCGACCAGGGCCGCATCACGCTCGCGCGCGGCGCGAACGGCATGCAGGTGGTCGAGGGCACCGAACTCGTCGGGCTCATGACCGACCACGCCGGCGGCAGCGCGCTCGCCGACGCCTTCCCGCTCGCACGCACGTCCGCCCGCAACCACTTCATCGGCCTCGTGACCGCAGTGCAGCGCGACGGCGTCATGGCGCAGGTCGAACTGCAGGCCGGCCCCTTCCGAATCGTCTCGCTCATGAGCCGCGAGGCCGCAGACGAACTCGGCCTCGAACCCGGGGTGCTCGCCGCGGCGAGCGCGAAGGCCACCGTCGTCACGATCGAACTGCCAGAAGGAGCCAAGCCATGACCCGAACTCCCCGCACGACCCTCCGCGCCGCGACCGGCCTCGCCGCTGCCGCGCTCGTCGCGCTCGCCCTCGCCGGGTGCGCGACGAGCGGCGGCGACGAGGACCCGAACGCGTCGACGCCGCCGACCGAGTCCACCGTGAATCTCGAAGCCGCCGAGGTCACCGTGCTCGCCGCGGCCTCCCTGACCGAGGCGTTCGACGACCTCGCGACGCAGTTCGAGGCCGCGAACCCGAGTGTCGAGATCACCGTGAGCTACGGGGGCAGCGGTGCGCTCGCGACGCAGATCATCGAGGGCGCCCCGGCCGACGTGTTCGCCTCGGCGGCCGAGGCCCCCATGCAGCAGGTCGTCGACGCCGGGCTCGCGACCGATCCCGTGGTCTTCGCCACGAACACGCTCGAACTCGTGGTGCCGGCCGGCAACCCGGCGGGCGTGACCGGGCTCGACGACCTCGCGAACCCCGACTTGCGCATCGCGCTCTGCGACGAGTCGGTGCCGTGCGGCGCGGCCTCCGCGAAGCTGCTCGCGAACGAAGGCATCACGCCGGCGCCCGACACGCTCGAGTCCGACGTGAAGGCCGTGCTCACCAAGGTCTCGCTCGGCGAGGTCGACGCGGCGCTCGTCTACCGCACCGACGTGCAGGCGGCCGGCGACGACGTCGAGGGCATCAAGGTGCCTGCTGCGGCCGACGTCGTGAATCGCTATCCGATCGCCGCGATCACCGACCCGTCCTCCGACGCCTCCGACGCGCAGATCGCGGCCGCCGCGGCGTTCGTCGCCTTCGTCACGGGCGACGCCGGTCGCGAGACGCTCGACGCGTACGGCTTCGGCACCCCGTAGTGGCTCGGGCGGCAGCACGCAGCACCGGGCGCCTCGCCTGGCCGGTCACCGCGATCGCCGTCGTAGCGCTCGCGGTGCTCGTGCTGCCGCTCGTCGCGCTCGTGGTGCGCGCACCATGGGCCGACCTCCCCGAACTGCTCGCGAGCAGCGCCGTGCTCGACGCGCTCGTGCTCTCGTTCACCACGGCGATCGTCGCGACGGCGATCTGCCTCGTGCTCGGCATCCCGCTCGCCGCGCTCATCGCACACGCCGAGGCCTGGCCCACGGTTCCCCGCCGGCTGCTGCGCGCGGCCGTGACGGTCCCGCTGGTGCTCCCGCCCGTCGTCGGCGGCATCGCACTGCTCATGCTCCTCGGCCGTCGCGGCCTCATCGGGCACTGGCTCGACGAGACGTTCGGCATCACGATCCCGTTCACGACGGGGGCCGTGGTCATCGCGCAGGTGTTCGTCGCGCTGCCGTTCCTCGTGTTCGCGGTCGAGGGGGCGCTGCGCTCCTCCGACCGGCGCACCGAACTCGCCGCAGCCACGCTCGGGGCCTCCCGCTGGCAGGTGTTCCGCCACGTGACGCTGCCCCTCGTGGCACCCGGAGTCGCCGCCGGCGGCGTGCTCTGCTTCACGCGTGCGCTCGGCGAGTTCGGCGCGACCATCACCTTCGCGGGTTCGCTGCCCGGCACCACGCGCACGCTCCCGATCGCGAGCTACCTCGCCATGCAGACCGACCCCGACGAGGCCGTGGCGCTCGCGCTGCTGCTGCTCGCCGTCTCGGTGCTCGTGCTGCTGACCCTTCGCGACCGATGGCTTCCGGGGGCGACCGCGTGAACATCGATCCTCGAGCTTCGGATGCCGCGGACGGCCGCCCCGACCACGGCGACCGTTCCGGCGGGCCTGCGCGGGCCGGGGGGCGCGCCCGACCGGGGGCGGCCGGCGCGCCCGACCGTCCGGGCCTCAGCGTCGACGTCTCGCTCAGCTTCGGCGAGACGCGCATCGCCGCGGCATTCGAGGTGCAGCCCGGATTCCCGCTCGCGATCATCGGGCCGAACGGCGCGGGCAAGTCGAGCCTGCTCTCCGCGATCGCCGGACTCGTGCCGCTCGACTCGGGCGAGATCGCGATCGGCTCGCGACGCGTCGACGGCCTCCCGTCCGAACAGCGTCGGGTCGGCATGGTGTTCCAGGACTACGTGCTCTTCCCGCATCTGAACGTGCGCGACAACGTCGCGTTCGCGGCCCGCATGCGGGGCTCGCGCGCAGCCGCCCGCGCGGCGGCCCAGCCCTGGCTCGAACGCTACGACCTCGTGGCCCTCGCCGATCGACTGCCCTCGGAGCTCTCCGGCGGGCAGCGCCAGCGCGCAGCTCTCGCCCGTGCGCTCGCGGCCGAGCCCGACGTGCTCCTGCTCGACGAACCGATGTCGGCCCTCGACGTCGAGGTGCGCGCGGAGATGCGCGCCGAGCTCGCGACGCACGTGCGCGACTTCGGCGGCGCGACCGTGCTCGTCACGCACAGTCCGGCCGATGCGGCCCGGCTCGCGGACTCCGTGCTCGTGCTCGAGCACGGGCGGGTCACCCAGCGAGGCACGCTCGAGGCGATTCGCGCAGACCCGGCGACGCCGTACGTGCGGCGCCTGCTCGCGGCATCCGACGACTGAGGTCGCCTACCGCGGCGTGTCGAACCGCGTCGCGACCGGCGCCTGGAACTCGACCTCGACCCACTCGTCGATGTCGAAGTCGAGCTCGAGCACCGCGCACGTGGGCATCTCGCCGATCGACTCGGTGAGGTCGTACGCGAGGTCGGCCATGCCGGGGTTGTGCGCCACGATCATGGCCCGCACGACCTCGTCGTCGAGTTCGCCGACGACGCGCAGGATCGTCTGGGGCGATGACCCGTACAGTCGGTCGTCGAGTTCGACGGATGCCGCGTCGAGGCCGAGCTCGGTCGCGATGAGCTTCGCCGTGGTCTGCGCCCGCAGCGCGGTGCTCGACACGATCGCATCGGGGATCGCCCCGCGCTCGCGCAGCCGAACGCCCATGGCGGGAGCGTCGCGCAGCCCGCGGTCGTTCAGCGGGCGGTCGTGATCGGCGAGCCCGGGCTGGCCCCAGTCGGACTTCGCGTGGCGCACGAGCATGAGCGTCTTCATGCGCCGAGTCTGCCACCGCGCACCGATGCCGGCCACCGACCGCGGCCGATGCGTTCGGCGGCAGCCCGACAGGTCTCTCAGCCGGCCGCTCAGCCAGCCGCTCAGCCGGCCGCGCTGCAGGCCGCTCAGTCGGCCGTTCGGCGCTGTCGCGACGAGAGTCCCGCGGCGAACTCGAGCACGCACAGCGCGGCGAGCCGAACGGTGCGCTGGTCGGCGGCATCGGTCGTCGCATCGATCTCGACGAGGTCGGCGCTGCGCACCAGCGGGTCGGATGCCGCCGCCCGCACGAGCGCGCGCAGCTCCCACGCCGCGAGACCGCCCGGAACCGAGGCGGGGCAGGCCGGAGCGACCGAACGGTCGCACACGTCGACGTCGACGTCGAGGTGCACGGGTCCGCCGGCGGCTCCGGCGATGGCGAGCGCCTCGGCTATGACGTCGCTCGGCGAACGGTGGTGCAGCTCGTCGCGGTGGATCACCGTGATGCCGAGGTCCCGGGCGCGCCGTGCATAGGCGGCGGAGTTCGCGAAGTCGGCGATGCCGATCTGCACGATGCGCGTCGGATCGAGACCGACCTCGACGAGCCGGCGCACCGGGGATCCGTTCGAAACCCCGTCGCGCAGGTCGTAGTGGGCGTCGATCGTGACGAGGCCCGCCCGCCCGAGGTCGTCGCCCCACGCGCCGAGCGCCGTCGCGACCGTCACCGAGTTGTCGCCGCCGAGCGCCATGAGCGTTGCGGATCGTTCCAGCGCGGAGGCGACGGTCGCCCGGGTGCGCGCCTCCCCGTCGGGCCCGTCGGGCTCGTGGATGTCGCCGGCATCGGCGATCGCGAGTCCGCCCTCGCCCGAGCCGTCAAGCTCGAGCACCCCTCTGCCCAAGGCGCGATCTGGCATCAGCGCCGGGCTGTACCGCCGCAGCGCGTCGCGGATCGCGGCGGGCGTCGCGTGCGCGTTCGTCGCCGACAGCGACGTTCGCCAGGCCGGGACCCCCAGGATCGCCAGGTCCACGGATGCCGCGGCGCCCGTCTCATCGAGGGCGGGCCAGGCGCCGGCGCGCGGCCAGCTCGGGTCGTGCGACAACGAGGACATGCCAGCACGCTACCGAGCGCGCGGGCCTGCCGTCGCGGCATCCGCCCCGCTTCTCGTCTGCGATCCCGGACGACGTGCCGGTCGAGGAGCGAAGCGCCCCCCACGCCGGTCGCGGAGCGAAGCGCTCCCCACGCCGGTCGAGGAGCGAAGCGTCTCGAGACCAGCGCCGGCGCACCGCCCTCAGCCCCGCAACGCCGCGAGCAGCTCCCGCTCCCGCCCAGCCGAGAGCCCGGCCCTGCGCTCGCGATCGAGCCCTTGTGCGCGTTCCCACGCGAGCGTCTCCTCGAGCAGCTGTTCGAGCGGGCGAAGTGCGAGCCCCGCAGCCTTCGCCGCCGCGTTCGACCGGTCCTGGAACGCGCGCCACTCGGGGTCGCGGATCCACAGCGGCAGCGATTCGGGCCCGGACCACTCCGCGACGCCCTGATCGGCCAGCCACTGCGGCGACGCCGCGACGACCTCACCTCCGTAACCGGCTACGGTGGTTGCAGCCTCGAGCAGCTCGCCGAACGTACCCCGGTCGCCGACCGCGTTGAACGCACCCGACGTGCCGCGCTCCGCCTGGTCGAGCACGAACCGCACGAGGTCCTCGACGTGGATCGCCTGAGCCGCATCGTCGAGCACGTCGGGCACGAGCACCGGGCCTCCGTCGCGGGCCGCGCGCGCGGCCCGCGCGACCCAGTACCCGCTGCGACCGGAAGCGTCGCCCGGGCCGGCGATGAGTCCGGGCCTGATCGCCAGGAACCGCGCAGCGAACGCCTCGCCGTACGCGCGCTCGATCGCCGACTTCGCCTCCCCGTACGTTTCGGGCGTCGACTCGTCGGCCTCGAGCGGAGGCAGCAGTGCGGCGCGCTCGTCGGCGCCGGGTTCGTTCTGCGCGGCGTAGACGTTGCCCGACGAGATGAAGGTCAGATGCCCGACCGCATCCGTGAGCGCGACGGCCGCCGCGCGAGCGTGACCGGGTTGACGAGTGACATCGATCGCCGCATCCCAGGTGCGTCCGGCCACGTCGGCGTACGCATCGGGCGCCGAACGATCGGCCCGCACGAGTTCGGCACCCTCGGCGACCCCGCCCGACTCCCCGCGCGCGAGGCACACCACGCGGTGCCCCCGGGCCACCGCCTCCGTCGCGAGCGAGCGTCCGAGCCATTGCGTACCGCCGAGGATGAGCAGGTCCATGCCGTCATCCCACCACAGGGCGGATGCCGCGGACACCCGTGTTCACGCACCGCGAACCGAACGATTCGCCTCAGATCGCATCGCGTGCATCGACGGCCGTGATAGGCAAGAGGGTATGGGCAGGATCACCGCACGGACGCGGGTCACCAGAATCACGGTCGGCGGCCGCACGAGTCGCCGAGACGACCTCCTCGCGGTCGAGGAACCGCTCGAGATCCGCGTCGGGCGCGAACCCCTCGCGGTCACGATGCGCACGCCGGGCCACGACGTCGACCTCGCGGTCGGCTTCCTCGTCTCCGAGGGCGTGATCTCACGGGGCGACCAGATCGCCGGCGCGATCCACTGCGCCGGAGCCGACGGCGAGAACACCTACAACGTCCTCGACCTCACGCTCGCCGCCGGCGTACCCCGGCCCGATGCCACTGCACAGCGCAACACGTACGTGTCGAGCTCGTGCGGCGTCTGCGGCAAGGCGAGCATCGAGGCCGTGCACACGCGCACCGCGCATCCGGTCGACGACGCCGACCTGCGTGTCGACGCCGGGCTGCTCGCGCGCTTCCCCGACCGGCTGCGCGCCGGGCAGGAGATCTTCGAGAAGACCGGCGGCCTGCACGCGGCCGCCCTCTTCGACGGCCGCACCGGCGAGATGATCGTGCTCCGAGAAGACATCGGGCGGCACAACGCCGTCGACAAGGTCATCGGCTGGGCCGCACGCGAGGGGCTGCTCCCGCTGCGCGGCATGGTGCTGCAGGTGTCGGGGCGCGCGAGCTTCGAACTCACGCAGAAGGCGTCGATGGCCGGCATCCCGATCCTCGCCGCGGTCTCCGCGCCGTCGTCGCTCGCGGTCGAGCACGCGCAGCAGGCCGGCATCACGCTCGTCGGCTTCATGCGCGGCGACTCGATGGTCGTCTATTCGGGTGACGGTCGCATCATCGAGCGCCATGAGCCGGATGCCGCGACCGCCGTTGCATCCACGACCGACCATCTGACGGCGGGCTGACGTGGCCACCGATCCGACGATCGACGTCGCTCCCGATCTCTATCCCCAGCTCGAGGTCGGCCAGAACAAGTCCTGGGCGGTCGGCGCTCCCGGCATCCTGCACTCCATGGAGCCCGCCCTGAAGCAGATGGGTCTCTCCCGCACGGCCCGACTCGCCCTGGCGATCAACCAGAAGGACGGCTTCGACTGCATGAGCTGCGCGTGGCCCGATCCCGGCCACCGCAACGTGCTCGAGTTCTGCGAGAACGGCATGAAGGCCACGACCTGGGAGGCGACGCCGATCACGGTGCCGCGCTCGTTCTGGGCCGAGAACTCCCTCACGTCCCTGCTCGATCGCGGCGAGTACTGGCTCGGTCAGCAGGGGCGCCTCACCGAGCCGGTCTACAAGCCGGCCGGTTCGGATCACTACGAACCCATCTCGTGGGATGCCGCGTTCGACCTCGTCGCGCAACACCTCGACGCCCTCGACTCGCCCGACCGGGCCGCCTTCTACACGAGCGGCCGTGCGTCGAACGAAGCCGCGTTCCTCTACCAGCTCTTCGTGCGGGCGCTCGGAACGAACAACCTGCCCGACTGCTCGAACATGTGCCACGAGTCCACGGGCACCGCGCTCGGGGCGACGATCGGCATCGGCAAGTCGACGATCGCCTACGACGACTTCGGCAAGGCCGACCTCGTGATCGTCATGGGCCAGAACCCCGGCACGAACCATCCCCGCATGCTGAGCGCGCTCGAGGAGACGAAGCGCAACGGCGGGCGCGTCATCTCGGTGAACGTCCTGCCAGAGGCCGGACTCGTGCGCTACAAGAATCCGCAGAAGGTGCGCGGACTCATCGGCAAAGGCACGGTCATCGCCGACCGCTTCCTGCAGATCCGCGCCGGAGGCGACATGGCGCTCCTCCAGGCCGTGTCCAAGCGCGTGCTCGACGCCGAGGCGGCGGCCCCCGGAACCGTGCTCGACCACGCGTTCCTCGCGGAGCACACCGTCGGACTCGACGCGCTGCGCGAGCACCTCGCGGATCTCGACGAAGCCGCGGTCGCGGCCGCCACCGGCCTCCCCGTCGAAGACGTCGACGCCCTCGCAGCGGAGTACCTCGCCGCCGACCGCGTCATCATCACGTGGGCCATGGGGCTCACCCAGCAGAAGAAGGGCGTCGCGACGATCAAGGAGATCGTCAACCTCCTGCTGCTGCGCGGCAACATCGGCAAGCCCGGCGCCGGCGCCTCGCCGATCCGCGGACACAGCAATGTGCAGGGCGACCGCACGATGGGCATCTGGGAACGCATGCCCGAGAGCTTCCTCTCGGCGCTCGAGCGGGAGTTCGCCTTCCCGGTGCCGCGCAAGCACGGCGCGGATGCCCTGCAGACGGTGCACGGACTCCGCGACGGCGACATCGACGTGTTCATCGCGCTGGGCGGCAACTTCGTCGGCGCCATCTCGGACACCGCCGTCGCCGAAGCCGCGATGCGCGGCGCGAAGCTCACCGTGCAGGTCTCGACGAAGCTCAACCGATCGCACGTCGTGACGGGGGAGGAGGCGCTGATCCTGCCCACCCTCGGACGAACCGAGATCGACCTGCAGGGCGGCGTGCCGCAGTTCGTGTCCGTCGAGGACAGCGTCTGCGCGGTGCACGCGAGCCACGGAGCGATCCCGCCCGTCGCCGATGGACTGCTCTCCGAGATCGCGATCGTGTGTCGACTCGCGGATGCGACGCTCGGCGCCCGCCACGGCATCCCCTGGAGGGAGTTCGAGGCCGACTACGACCGGATCCGCGACCGCATCGCGCGCGTGGTGCCCGGCTTCTCGACGTTCAACGTGGACGTCCGCCGCAAGGGCGGCTTCATCCTGCCGAACGGACCGCGCGACGAGCGCCGCTTCGACACGGTCGCCGGCAAGGCCATGATCACGGTGAACGAGCTCGAGCACATCGAGCGCCCGGCCGGCCGGCTGATCCTGCAGACCCTCCGGTCGCACGACCAGTTCAACACCACGATCTACAGCCTCAACGACCGCTATCGCGGCATCAAGCGCGGACGCGACGTGGTGTTCGTGCACCCCGACGACCTGGTCGAGCTCGGCCTGGACGACGGAGCCCGGGTCGACGTGGTGAGCGAGTGGCCCGGACAGCCCGATCGCGTGCTCGCGAACCAGCGTGTCGTGTCGTACCCCACCGCACGCGGATGCGCGGCCGCCTACTACCCCGAGGCGAACGTGCTCGTGCCGCTCGAGAGCGCGGCCGAGGAATCGAACACCCCCGTCTCGAAGGCCGTGATCGTGCGTCTCGAGCCGCGCAGCTGACCACTCGACGGCAGCACCACCCGTGAACGCACGAAGGGCCGCCCCATCGGGGCGGCCCTTCTGCACACCTCCGGAGAGGTGAGTGGTGTGTTAAATGCGAAGAGCCGCCCACGTGGTGGGCGGCTCTTCGGTAATGGTTGTCCGGCGGTGTCCTACTCTCCCACAGGGTCCCCCCTGCAGTACCATCGGCGCTGCGAGTCTTAG
>NZ_WBIN01000021.1 GCF_009749385.1 Agromyces allii
GGGGTTCCGGCCGCGACGGCGGCGCGCGCGACGGCGGGGCCGGCGGCGGGCAGCAGGGGAGCGTCCGGGCCGCGCCCGGAACGACGGCGCAGGCGACGGATGCCCCTGAGCGGCCGTTCTCGATCGTCGACCTTCCGAACGACCCGGCCACCCGGCTCGAGCGAGACGCGCTGCAGGCCATGCTGCAGTTCCCGACCGAGGTCGGCGAAGACCTGCTGCGGCACGCGATCGACTGCCGGTTCACGAACGCGTCGCTCGCCGTCGTGCGCGACGGCATCGCCTCGGTGCTGGCGTCGGGCGAGACCGCCGTGAAGGTCGACCGCGTCGTCGACGAGGTGCCCGCGCCGTTCGCCGGCATCGTGCACCAGCTGGCCGTGGCCCCGGTGCCGCAGCGCGGCAACGCCGAGCTGAGCGTCTACGTGCAGAGCGTCGTGAGCGCGCTCGTCGACCGGGAGCTGCTGCGCCAGAAGTCCGAGCTGCTCGGGCGTCTCCAGCGCACCGATCGCGGCGACACCGAGACCTACGCGGCACTGCAGCGCGGCCTCGTCGAGCTCGAGCGCGAGCGCCGGGCGCTCCGCGGCGACTGAGCGACGCCCGACCCAGCGGCGCTTCCTGAACGGCGCTTCCTGAACGGCGCCGACCGAGCGGCGCCGACCCGCCGAAGCCGACCCGCCGGGCTCGCCCGACGGCGCCGTCGCCGATCGCCGCGCCGCGGCATCCGACGTCCCGGTTCTGCCGTCGGAACAACCACTCGATCACGGTGACGTTGCAGATCGATAAACATTCGCGCTTCCTGATCGAAGACCCTGCGGCGTTCGCCATGCCGTGTGCTACTCATGGGGAATACGCACACGCGACGCGGTTCATCCGCGCCCGCGTTTCCTGACAGGAAGAGGTAGACGGATATGTCATCCGCATCCACGAACCGACGCCGATCGCTCCTCGCGGTCGCCGGCGTCTCGGTCGCTGCGCTCGCACTCGCCGGTTGCACCGCATCCAGCGGCGGCGACACGGCCGGCGGAACGCTGACCATCGGCACGACCGAGCAGATCACCTCGCTCGACCCCGCCGGCTCGTACGACAACGGCTCGTTCGCCGTGATGAACCAGGTGTACCCGTTCCTCATGAACTCGCCGTACGGCAGCCCCGACGTCGAGCCCGACATCGCCGAGTCGGCCGAGTTCACGGCGCCGACCGAATACACGGTCAAGCTCAAGCCGGGTCTGAAGTTCGCCAACGGCAACGACCTCACGGCCTCCGACGTGAAGTTCACGTTCGACCGTCAGACCGCGATCGCCGACGAGAACGGCCCGTCGTCGCTGCTCTACAACCTCGAGTCCACCGAGGTCGTCGACGACACGACCGTCGTGTTCCACCTGCTCAGCGAGAACGACCAGATCTTCCCGCAGATCCTGTCGAGCCCGGTCGGCCCGATCGTCGACGAAGACGTCTTCTCGGCCGATGCGGTCACCGCCGACGACGACATCGTCAAGGGCAACGCCTTCGCCGGTCAGTACGTCATCACGAGCTACGACTTCAACAACCTGATCTCGTACAAGGCCAACGCCGACTACGACGGCCTCCTGGGTGCCGCGAAGACCGACACGGTCAACGTGAAGTACTACACGGACGCCTCGAACCTGAAGCTCGACGTTCAGGAAGGCAACATCGACGTCGCGAACCGCACGCTCAGCGCGACCGACATCGAGGACCTCCGCAGCAACGACAAGGTGAAGGTCGTCGACGGCCCCGGTGGCGAGATCCGCTACCTCGTCTTCAACTTCAACACCATGCCGTTCGGTGCGACGACCCCCGAGGCCGACCCGGCCAAGGCCCTGGCCGTCCGCCAGGCGATCGCCGACCTCATCGACCGCGACGCGATCTCGGAAGACGTCTACAAGGGCACGTTCACGCCGCTCTACTCCTACGTTCCCGAGGGCCTGACCGGCGCGAACGAGGCGCTCAAGGGCCTCTACGGCGACGGCAACGGTGCTCCCGACGCCGACAAGGCGGCTTCGCGCCTCAAGGAGGCCGGTGTCACCACGCCGCTGCCGATCTCGATCCAGTACGTGGCCGAGCGCTACGGACCGTCGTCGAGCGACGAGTACGCGATCATCAAGGAGAACCTCGAGGAGAGCGGCCTGTTCACGGTCGACCTGCAGTCCACCGAGTGGGTCCAGTACTCGAAGGACCGCACGGCGGACCTCTACCCGGCCTACCAGCTCGGTTGGTTCCCCGACTACTCCGACGCCGACAACTACCTGACGCCGTTCTTCCTCACGGAGAACTTCCTCGCCAACCACTACGACAACCCCGAGGTGAACGACCTGATCCTCGAGCAGGCCGTCACGGTCGACCCGGCAGAGCGTGAAGCGCTCATCGGCGAGATCCAGGACAAGGTCGCGGCCGACCTGTCCACGATCCCGTACATGCAGGGCGCTCAGGTCGCCGTCACCGGCGCAGATGTCCAGGGCACCGAAGACACCCTCGACGCGTCGTTCAAGTTCCGCTACGCGGCGCTTTCGAAGGGCTGATCCGACCGTCTAGGCTCGGTTGAAGCTCGACGACGGGGACGACTCGCACCAGCGGGTCGTCCCCGTTCCCCTGTACCCCTGAGGAACCCATGAGCACTGTTGACACCCTTTCCACGGCGGAGGGGCCCGCATCGGCCCGCCCGGCGACCAAATCGCAGGGCGGTGGTTTCGCCAGGTACCTGCTGGTGAGATTCCTCCTGATCTTCCCGACGATCTTCATCCTCGTCACGCTCGTGTTCTTCCTCATGCGCACGACCGGCGACCCGATCACGGCGGCGCAGGGCGGACGTCTGAGCCCCGAGGCGCTCGCAGAGTTGCGCGCCGCCGCCGGCTACGATCGGCCGCTGCTGATCCAGTACCTCGAGTACCTCAGCCGCATCGCGGTCTTCGACTTCGGATCGACGCTCACGACGAACCGGCCGGTCATCGACGTGCTCCTGACGTACGGCCCCGCGACCTTCGAGCTCGTCTTCTACTCGCTCATCATCGCGTTCGCGGTCGGCATCCCGTTGGGTCTCGCGGCCGCCTACTACCGCGACAAGGCGCCCGACGCGTTCTTCCGGGTGCTCGCGATCTTCTGGTACGCAGTGCCGATCTTCTTCGCCGGCCTCCTGCTGAAGCTCGTCTTCGCGGTGTGGCTCAAGTGGCTGCCGGTGGCAGGTCGCGCCAGTGTCGGCGCCGAGCTGCAGATGCAGGCGCTGCCGAACAAGACCGGGTTCTACACGATCGACGCGATCATGACCGGCAACCCGGCCGTGCTGGGCGACGTGCTCTCGCATGTGGTGCTTCCGGGCATCGCGCTCGGGCTGCTGACGGCGGGCATCTTCCTCCGTCTCGTGCGCACCAATGTGATCGGCACGCTCTCCACCGACTACGTGGATGCCGCGCGCTCGCGCGGTGTGGCCGAATCCCGTCTGCTGCGCAAGCACGCGTACCGTCCGGCCCTCATCCCGATCATCACCGTCATCGGCCTGCAGATCGCGCTGCTGCTTGCGGGCGCCGTGCTGACCGAGACGACGTTCGAGTGGAAGGGCCTCGGCTTCGCCCTGGCCGAGTTCCTCGAGTCCCGCGACTTCGTGGCCGTGCAGGGCATCGTGGTGCTGCTCGCGATCATCGTCGCCCTGACCAACTTCATCGTGGACATCATCGCCGCGTTCATCGACCCGAGGGTGAGGTTCTGAGATGACCGCGGCATCCACCACCGTCTCCGCCGCCCCGAAGCGGCGACTGCGCGACCGACTGCCGGTCGTGCACCAGGTCCGGCAGAGCGTCGGCCTCCAGCGCGGCATGCTCGTCGCCGGTCTCGTCATGATGGGCGTGTTCATCCTGACGTCGTTCCTCGCGCCGCTGCTCGCGCCCTACGGGTTCGCGCAGCGCAAGGTCGACGGCGTCGCCTTCGGCACGCAGCAGCCGCCGTCGATCGAGCACCCGTTCGGCACCACCGTCGGCGGCTACGACGTGCTCTCGCGCGTGATCTGGGGCACGCAGACCGCGATCATCGTCATCGTCGTCGCCGTGCTGCTCTCGATCTTCATCGGCGTCGCGCTGGGCCTCTACTCCGGCTACTTCGGCGGATGGCTCGACCGCGTGCTCGTGGTCGTGTGCGATGCGATCTACGCGTTCCCGTCGTTGCTGCTCGCGATCGTGCTCTCGATCGTGATCTCGGGCGGTCAGTCCGACCTGTGGGGCGGCGTGCTCGCCGCGGCAGGCTCGATCACGGTCGTGTTCATTCCGCAGTACTTCCGCGTGATCCGCGCCGAGACGGTGCGCATCAAGGCCGAGGCGTACGTCGAGTCCGCGAAGGTGCTCGGCGCATCGAACACGCGCGTCGTGTTCAAGCACGTGCTCCGCAACGCCACGCGCACGCTGCCGCTGATCATCACGCTGAACTCCTCCGAGGCGATCCTCACCATGGCCGCACTCGGCTTCCTCGGGTTCGGCATCGAGCCGACGGCTGCGGCCGAGTGGGGCTACGACCTCAACAAGGCGCAGTCCGACGTCACGAGCGGCATCTGGTGGACCGCGCTCTTCCCCGGTCTCGCGATCGTGTTCACCGTGCTCGGCATCACCCTCGTCGGCGAGAGCCTGAACGACCTCGCCGATCCGCGCCTGCGCGGCCGTCGACGCGTGGCGAAGGCCGCAGGCCAGGTGGCCGAGACCTCGGTCGTCCCCGGCGGCACGCTGGTGGCGGGGCCCGGAGGTCTGGCGGGCCTCGAAGACGGGGAGACGTTCGACGAGCACGGAATCGAGGTCAAGCCGTGAGCACGGTGGTCGAAATCAAGAATCTCGGCGTCTCCTTCGCGACCGACGCGGGCGCGGTCAAGGCCGTCGACGACGTGTCGCTCTCGGTGCAGCGCGGCGAGGTGCTCGCGATCGTGGGCGAGTCGGGCAGCGGCAAGACCGTGACGGCCAAGACGATCCTCGGGCTCCTCCCCGAGACGGCCACGACGAGCGGCGCGGTCGTGCTCGCCAACCGGGCCGGCACGCACGAGAACGACGTCATCTCGCTGTCGAAGCAGCGGCTCCGCGACGTGCGCGGCACCGACGTGGCGATGGTCTTCCAAGAGCCATCGACGGCCCTGAACCCGGTCTACACGGTGGGCTGGCAGATCATCGAGGGGCTTCGCGCCCACGGCGAGATCTCGAAGGCCGAGGCCAGGGCCAAGGCCGTCGAGATCCTGGGCCGGGTCGGCATCCCCGATCCCGAACAGCGCATCGACCACTTCCCGCACCAGTTCTCCGGCGGGCAGAAGCAGCGCATCGTCATCGCCATGGCCCTGGTGCTCGAGCCGGGGCTCATCGTCGCCGATGAACCCACGACGGCGCTGGATGTCACGGTGCAGGCCGAGATCCTCGACCTGCTGCGCCGGTGCCGCGACGAGTTCGGTGCGGCGATCGTGCTCATCACGCACAACATGGGCGTCGTCGCCGACCTCGCCGACCGCGTCGCCGTGATGTACCAGGGCAACCTCATCGAGCAGGCGCCGGTCGAGGAGCTCTTCGCGAACCCGCAGCAGGAGTACACGAAGGCCCTGCTCGCGGCCGTGCCGTTCGTGGGCCACGGCACGGTGCGCGCCGAGGCGCGAGCGGCCGCTCGCCCCGAGAGCTGGGCCGAGCAGGTTCCGGTCGTCGAGGCGAAGGGCCTCGTGATCGAGTACCCGGGCCGGTTCGGCAGCACGGGGTTCCGTGCGGTGAGCGGCGTCGACCTGGCCATCCGTCCGGGAGAGGTCGTCGGCCTCGTCGGCGAGTCCGGGTCGGGCAAGACGACCATCGGTCGTGCGATCGCGGGCCTCACGAAGGTCACCGGCGGGTCGCTCCGCGTGCTCGGCGCCGAGATGAACGGCATCCGCGAGCGCGACTTCAGGCCGCTGCGCAGCCGCATCGGCTTCGTCTTCCAAGACCCCGCCTCGAGCTTCAACCCGCTGCTCACGATCGCCGAGTGCGTCGCCGAGCCGCTCATCATCCACGGGCGGGCCCGCGACGCACGCGGTGCCAGGGCGCGCGTCGACGAGCTGCTCGAGGCGGTGCAGCTGCCGAAGTCGTACGGCGACCGGTACCCGCACGAGCTGTCGGGCGGGCAGCGCCAGCGCGCCAGCCTGGCCAGGTCGCTCGCCCTCGAGCCCGAGCTGCTCATCGCCGACGAGCCGACCTCCGCGCTCGACGTCTCGGTGCAGGCGCGCGTGCTCGAGCTCTTCGCCGAGCTGCAGCGCGAGTTCGGCTTCGCCTCGCTGTTCATCAGCCACGACCTCGCCGTGGTCGACATCCTGGCCGACCGCATCGCGGTGCTCTACCACGGCAAGCTCGTCGAAGAGGGCACGGGCAGCGAGGTGCTGGGTGCTCCGCAGCAGGCGTACACGCAGCGGCTGCTCGCGTCGTTGCCCGTGCCCGACCCCATCGCGCAGGCCGAGCGCCGCGAGCAGCTCCGGCGTCTGCGGGAGTCCGACTGATGGCGCCCGCCGAACACGGCATCCCGATCGTCGTGAGCGATCTCTCGCTCGAGTACCCGGCGAAGGGGCCGAGCCCGGCGCACGTCGCGCTGCACGGGCTCAGCCTCACGATCATGCCGGGCGAGGTCGTCGGCCTCCTCGGCAGCGCCGGCAGCGGCAAGAGCACGCTCGCCAAGGTGCTCTCGGGCGTGGCGTTCGACCCGCGGTCGTCGGACTCGCGGCCGGTCATCACGGGCGGCGAGGTCTCCGTTCTGGGCCACCGTCTTCGCGGGCTGTCGAAGCGTCGGCTGCCCGAGCTCCAGTTCCACGTCGGCTATCTCGCGCAAGACGCGGGCTCGCGGCTCACCGCCGATCGCAGTGTCGCCGAGATCATCGCCGAACCCATCCTCGAGCGCGATCGTCGGTACAACCGGCGAGCCCTCGAGACCCGGGTCGCGACGATGCTCGACAGCGTGCGACTGCCGCTCGGCTACCTCGAGAAGTACCCCTACGAGCTGAGCGGCGGCCAGCGCCAGCGCGTGGCGCTCGCGCGGGCGCTCGTGCTCGGTCCGTCGGTGCTCATCGCCGACGAGCCGACGGCCGGCATCGACCTCACGGTGCGCGACGCGGTCGCCCAGCTCATCGGCGAGCTCCGCGAACGCCAGCGGTTCTCGGCGCTGCTCATCAGCCACGACCTGCCGGTGCTCCGCAAGACGGCCGATCGCATCGCCGTGCTCGACCGCGGCAACCTCGCCGCGCTCGGCACGATCGACGAGGTCTTCCACGACCCGAGCCACCCGTACGTCGCCGCCCTCGCCGGCGCGCTCGACGACGGCCACGCGATCATCGACGACCTCGACGGCGGTCTCGGGGCGTGACGACGGATGCCGGTGGCACCGCGCCGAGCGTCGGCGGGGTGTCCGTGCTCCCGCACGCCGACCCGTCGGTGGTCGCCGCGGTGCGTCGCGCGGGCGGCGAGGTCGTGCCGCTCGGCGACGCCACGCGCGGGGTCGTGTGGGTCGCCGCCTCGGGGGCGGGCGAGCTCGACGACGTGCTGACGCGGCATCCGCGGGTCTCATGGGTGCAGTTGCCATGGGCCGGCGTCGACGCGTTCGCCGACACGCTCGCCCGCTCCCGTGACGACGGGCGCGTGTGGACGAGTGCGAAGGGGTCGTACGCGCGACCGGTCGCCGAGCACGCGCTGATGCTCGCGCTGGCCGTGCTGCGCGAGGTGCCGCGTCGCGCCCGGGCGGTGGAGTGGCAGGCCGACGAACGTGGCCGCAGCCTGTTCGGCATGCGCGTCGTGATCGTGGGCGGCGGCGGCATCACCGAGGAACTCCTGCGCCTGCTCGCCCCGTTCGGCGTACACGCGACCGTCGTCCGTCGGCGCGCGGCGCCGATCGCCGGCGCAGACCGCACCGTGACCGATGACGCACTGCACGAGGTGCTCGGCGACGCCGAACTCGTGTTCCTGGCCGCCGCCCTGACCGACCGCACCCGCGGCATGATCGGTGCAGGCGAGCTCGCGCTGCTGCCCGACGGCGCGTTCCTCGTCAACGTCGCGCGCGGCGGGCTCGTCGAAACCGATGCGCTCGTCGCCGAACTCGCGAGCGGGCGCCTCGGGGGAGCGGGCCTCGACGTGACCGATCCCGAACCGCTGCCGCCGCAGCATCCGCTCTGGGCGCTCGAGAACGCCCTCGTGACGCCGCACGTGGCCGACACCGAGGCGATGACCGTGCCCATGTTCGCCGAGCGCGTCGAGGCGAACACCGCGGCGTTCCTCGGACGCGGCGCCTGGATCGGGCGCATCGACCTGCACGCCGGGTACTGACCGCCCGTCGTTCGAGCCGACGTCATCGCGGGTCGGAGGCCGATGCGTCGCGGGACCAGCGTGCACTCAGGTGCGGCGCGTACGCTGAAATCACGTCTGGTCGGGGAGTCCGTTGCGGCGACACGACCTGCGCATTGTCGAGGGTCGCTCGAATTGGTCAGACGCGCTCTTCTTGCTAGAGTAAATCCGCTGCATGACGCAGAAATGATCCTCCATAGCTCAATTGGCAGAGCAATCGGCTGTTAACCGATAGGTTCTTGGTTCGAGTCCAAGTGGGGGAGCCAGACAGGCCCCGCGTTCTCCGGAACGCGGGGCCTTCTTCATGTTCGGAGGCCTTCGTCGGGGGCCTTCGTTCGGGCAGGCGTCAGGTCTCGTCCGCCGCGAGGTACGCCCATGCGTCGAGCCCTGATGCGAGCACGACCGGCGTGCGCACGTAGTCGTCGACCTCGTAGGCGTCGGTCGCCGCGAGCTCGTCGTCGGTCAGCTCGAGGGATGCGCCCTCGACGGCGTCGTGCGCCGCTCCGGGGCGGAGGATCGGATGACGGTCGGATCCGCTGGTCGCGATGACCGCGGCATCCGTGATCTCCACCCAATCGAGGCGGAAGCCCGGCAGCGTGTCGGCGACGGTCGGAACCGCCCGCCCGTAGAGGGCCGACTGCACGTCGGCCTGGCGGAGGGTGCCGTACGAGAACACGCGGTGGGTCATGCCAGCAGCCTACGGGCGGCCTGCTCGGGGCCGCGCCGACCTGGCCTAGGCTTTTGCGAGGTGTCGTTGCGGCGTGCGGTCGGCGATGCCGCACCGGTCGAGCGGGTCGACCGGAACTGGCGCTTCGGGAGGCGAACGTGCACGACGAACGCGCCCCCGGCGACGCCTCCGAGGTACCGGCGGTTCCCGATGCGCGCGACCTGCCCGATGCTGCAGACCCGGCCGCCGGCACGAGGTCGGATGCCGCGCGCTCGGCCGTGATCCGCGACTCGCTCTCGGTCGGGCTCGCGACCGCCGCGTACGGCATCTCGTTCGGGGCGCTGTCGGTGGCATCCGGACTCGACGTCTGGCAGACGATGTTCCTCAGCCTCGTGATGTTCACGGGCGGGTCGCAGTTCGCGCTGATCGGCGTGCTCGCCGGCGGCGGTGCCGCAGCCGCCGGGCCCGCCATCGCGGCGGCAGCACTGCTGGGGGTGCGCAACGTCGTCTACGGCATGCGCATGAAACCGCTCGTCGACCGTCGCGGGCCCGTCACCCGGGTCGCCGCCGCGTGGATCACGATCGACGAGTCCACCGCCGTCGCGCTCGCGCAGACGGAGGACCGCAGCGCGCGGCTCGGGTTCTGGCTCACCGGCGCGATCGTGTTCGTCGGCTGGAACATCACGACCCTCGTCGGCGCCCTCATCGGCGATGCGCTCGGCGACACGAGGGCCTGGGGGCTGGATGCCGCGGCCGCCGCCGCATTCCTCGGGCTGCTCTGGCCGCGACTGAAGCGCGTGCAGGCCGGCGCGGTCGCCGTCGGCGCCGCCGTCGTCGCGACGATCGCGACGCCCGTGCTGATGCCCGGACTGCCCGTGCTCGTCGCGGCGCTCGTCGCCCTCGTCGTCGGCTGGTTCGACCTCTTCGACCGGAAGCGGGCCACCCCATGACCATGTGGCACGTGATCCTCATCGCCTCGGCCGCGACGCTCGCGCTGAAGGTCGGCGGCTACGTCGTGCCGGCCGGGTTCCTCGAACGCGAACGCCCGGCGCGCATCGCCGACCTGCTCACGGTGGCGCTGCTCGCAGCGCTCATCGCCGTGCAGACCCTCGGCGCCGGGCAGGCGATCGTGCTCGATGCGCGCGTGCCGGCCCTGATCGTGGCGGCCGCGCTCTACGCGCTGCGGGTGCCGTTCGTGATCGTCGTCATCGTCGCCGCGGCAGTGGCCGCCGGCATCCGCGCCTTCACCTGAACGGTCGGCAGTGCGGATGCCGCGCGCGGGCGTCGTCTCGACGGGCGCCGTCTCGACGGGCGCCGCCGCGCGACATCCGGCACGAGACATCCGGCACCGGGATCAGCCCTCGAGGTCGTCGACCCCCGGCATCCACGAGACGCCGGGCTCGCCCCAGCCGACCTTGCGGCAGATCTTTGCGACGATGCGCTGCTCCTTGTCGGTGAGGCGATCGGTGTAGAGCGTGCCGTCGAGGTGGTCGAACTCGTGCTGGAAGATGCGGGCGAGCCAGCCCTCGGCCTCGATCTCGAACGGGTTTCCGTCGAGGTCGGTCGCACGCAGCACGGCCCGCTCGGCGCGGCGCAGCGGGAACCGTTCGCCCGGGAACGAGAGGCAGCCCTCGGACTCGAGGTCGGGATCGGGGTGGCCGGGCTCGAGCGGGGAGATCCACAGCTCGGGGTTGATCGCCACGCCGCGCCAGGACTGCTCGGCCTCGTCGGTCCACGTGAACGTGAAGACGCGCAACGGCACCCCGACCTGCGGTGCCGCGAGGCCCACGCCCGGCGCGGCATCCATCGTCTCGTAGAGGTCGCGCACGAGCTCGCGGATGTCGTCGTCGATCGTCTCGACGGGGAGCGCGGGGGAGTGGAGCACCGGGTCACCGGTGATGCGAATGGGAAGCACGGCCATTCGCCAAGGATATCGACGCCGGGAGGGTAGGGTCGTTCCGTGGATCCGAACCTCAGCGACCTGACCGATCAGATCGCCCTCGACCCGAAGCAGTTCATCGGCATCCCCCTGGCGCTCGTCGGGGCGGTGTTCCTCTCCCTCGGAGCGCAGTTCCAGCACCGCGGGGTCACCAAGGTCGAAGCCCACACCGCAGACGCACTGGGCAAGGGTCTGAACCTCGGTCAGCTCTGGCTGCTGCTCGCACGGCCCTCGTGGGTCATCGGCACCGTCATGCTCGGACTCGCGATCGTCTTCCAGCTCGCGAGCCTCACGTTCGCCCCGATCATCGTGGTGCAGCCGCTCGGCGCCATCGCCCTCGTGATCACGTCGATCCTGAACTCGCGGATCAACAAGGTCAAGCTCAACTCGAAGTCGATCACCGCGATCGTCATGTGCGTCGGCGGCGTGTTCCTCTTCGTCGGCGTCGCGGCGTTCACGGCGGTCGACAAGCCCGTCACCGACCGGCAGCTCATCACGATCCTGACGCTGCTCGCCTGCGTGCTCGTCGCCGCGGGCCTCGCGTTCTGGTTCTTCCGCAGCCGCATCCGCGCCACCTTCTACGTGCTCATGGCCGGCGTGCTCTACGGTTTCGTGGCCACACTTGCGAAGGTCGTCATCGGCCGCGTGCAGCAGGGCGAGTTCGAGTGGCTCACCCTCACCTGCGTCATCGGACTGCTCGCCGCTACCGCGCTCGGCGCGTACTTCGTGCAGAACGCGTACGCCTCGGGCCCGCCCGACCTCGTCATCGCGGGTCTGACCGTCGTCGACCCGATCGTCGCCGTGCTGATCGGCATCGTCGTGCTCGGCGAGGCGTCGCAGGCCGCCCTCTGGGCCAACGTGACGTTCGCCATCGCCGGCGCCATCGCCGTCTGGGGCGTGTTCCTGCTCGCACGCAACCACCCGCAGACCCGGCTCTGACGCTCCGACGACATGCCAGCGAAGCCGTCCCAGAAGCGGACTGCGTAGACTATCTTCGAACTCATCGCCCGCCAACATCCCTGCGCTGTGGCGAGATCGGCCGAATCGGCCGCCCCAGAATTGTGAGGAACATCTCCACGTGTCTGACACTCCCGGTGCGACATCCCCCAATGCCGCTGACCGCGCAGAGCCGGAACGCCCGCTCAGGATCCTGATCGGTGCCGATACCTTCGCGCCCAACGTCAACGGCGCCGCGCGCTTCGCTGAACGCCTGGCCGCAGGCCTCGTCGAGCGCGGCCACGAGGTGCACGTCGTCGCACCCGCCGCGAGCCGCAAGAGCGGATCGTGGCCCGAAGTGCACGAGGGTCAGGAGATCACCGCGCACCGCCTCCACAGCTGGCGCTGGTACCCCCACGACTGGCTCCGCTTCGCGCTGCCGTGGCGCATCCGCCAGAACAGCGCCCGCATCATCGATGCGGTCAAGCCCGACGTCGTGCACTTCCAGTCGCACATCATCGTCGGCCGTGGGCTCTCGATCGAGGCCGAGAAGCGCGGCATCCGCATCATCGGCACGAATCACTTCATGCCCGAGAACATGCTCGAGTTCACGCTGCTGCCCAAGGCATGGCAGGACTGGGCCGTCGGGCTCGCCTGGAAGGCCGCCGGCCGCACGTTCGGTCGCGCCGAATCGGTGACGACGCCGACGCTCAAGGCCGCGCAGTTCCTCGAGAAGCACACCGGGCTCGAGAACGTGCACGCCATCTCCTGCGGCATCGACGCGCACAAGTACTCCCCGAACTGGGAGCCGCGCACCGAGAACCGCATCCTCTTCGTCGGCCGCGTCACCGGCGAGAAGCAGATCGACGTGCTGCTGCGCGCCCTCACCCTGCTGCCCGCCGAACTCGACGCCAAGGTCGAGATCGTCGGCGGCGGCGACCAGAAGCGCAACCTCGAGAACCTCGCCGTCGAACTCGGCATCGCCGACCGCGTGACCTTCACCGGCTACGTCACCGACGAGGAGCTCCGCGAGGCCTACCACCGCGCATCCGTGCTCGCGATGCCCTCGATCGCCGAACTGCAGAGCATCGTGACCATGGAGGCCATGGCCTCGGCACTGCCCGTCGTCGCCGCCAACGCCATGGCGCTGCCGCACCTCGTGCACGACGGCCAGAACGGCCACCTCTTCGAGCCGAGCAACCCGCAGGACCTGGCCGACAAGCTGCGCGACGTGCTCGAGGCCTCGCCCGACGAGTACAACGCGATGAAGGCGTCGTCGCTCAAGTTCATCAAGGCGCACGACATCACGCGCACGCTCGACACGTTCGAGAGTCTGTATCGTGGTGAGCGCGTGACCGATCCGGTCACCGAGTCGATCCCGGTCATACTTCCCGACTGAGTTCGCTCACGGGGCGGTAGCTCAGCCGGTTAGAGCAGTGGACTCATAATCCATCGGTCACGGGTTCAAGTCCCGTCCGCCCTACTCGATAGATATTGCTTCTGATCAGGCATTTCTCATTCATTTCCGAGCCCGGCATGTTTGCGGAGCGAGCGTATCCAAGCTGCCGTATATCGGTTTGATCAGGGGTTTTTCGTCGGACTTGAACCCAAGTCCAGAAGTTCACGCATCAAGTGCCGGCCGTGCGGATTTGCCTCCTGATCTGCGGTTTTTCAGGAGCATTTTCACCGGATCGGGTGCGTTCACGTTTATCCAACGTTTATTCGGCGGCTGCCACCACGCTGAGGCGCTCGGTTGCTGATTGGGTTCCTTATGAACGAAGCCGGTCTGCGATCGCGTCAGCCGGCGACGGCCAGCTCGTGGAGCGCTTCTGTGATCGAGATGCGTTCCTGTTCGATCCGGCGGAAGGCCACGTTGCCCGTGGTTGCAATGGCTGCGTAGGCGTCGTTCTCGGCAGCGGTGAGATTACCTAGGCGGATGCTGGACGGTTTGAGGGCGGCGCCGTGCTTGTCGCGGTTGACGCCGAGATGTGCGAATCGCGTGAGGGCAGTGGAGTCCATAAGGATCGACTCGAGTCGGATTCCCGAGGTTGCGAAGGCTGCCCGAAGGTGATCGAGGATGGCGTAGCCGTCAGCGTCCATGTCACCCCAGTAGTAGACCCTCGCGGCCGCTCGGATCCATGCGACGCCTGCGAGCAGCGACGATGCCGCCTTGCCACCGCCTTCGACGACGATGGTGCCCGGGGCGTCCGGGAACCAGAGCCGGCAGTCACGGTTCTCGACGATGAGCACGGTCTGAGGGGCGTAAGCGGGTTGATGGGTGTCGCCGGTGGTCCAGGCGTCGTGGCGTCGTTGTTCGGTTGCGAGGTAGTCGGGGTCGACGTAGGTGAGGTGGGCGACGGCAAGACGCGGGCGGGTTTCTCCGTAGATATCGCGGCCGAGCAGGTCTCGGAGGAGGCCTCGATGTGCGTCGAGCCACTTCGTGTGCATCTCGGGGATCGGAAGTTGCCGTGTCGTCCATTCGCTTAGATCGGGTTGCTCGTCAAGCCAGGTGATGGCGCTGATGACTACCTCGACGTCGGTGTCGTCGAGTCGAGCAGTCCGCGCCAGGGCGTTCGCGGTGAGGGCGGCTCCTACGGTGCTCAGTCGACGCCCGATGCTGCGGGCGCGGTCGATGTCGACGCCGAACGGCGCACCGCCGAGGCGTTCGAGCACTTGCGTCGCAGCCTGCAGCGATCGAACCCTCAAGCGGAACGGCGCCTCCTGGGGGACACCTGCGACGGTCACCGCGCGAAGCTCGACGTCGGCGCCCGAATGGTCGAGCTCGACGCGACTCCAGGCCTGGCGCCAGTCATTCCAGGCGCCGTGTCCGAGGCCCGCGACGTCGTGCGATCGGATGACTCCGGGCCTCAGGCTGATCTCCTTCGGTTCCTCAGCGGCGTGCGTCACTTCTGCGCAGAGCCGGCTGGCCCAGGTATCCGTCAGGTGGGCCCTCAGCTTGTTTGCTGCGTCGTCTGGCCAGACGAGTCGTGGGCTCATGCGTGCGCCTGGGGTAGGGCGATTTTCGGCTTGGCCCAGGAGCGCCCGAGGGTGTCTTTGAGGATGTCGTATTCGACGTCGACGTGCGGTTCGATCGCGCTGTACTTGTCGTTGGGAGCACCGATGATGAGTTGGAAGCCGAGGCCGCGCCACGCGCCGATGGCGCGTTTGGTGAAGTGCGCGTCGGCCTTGATCAGTGCTTCGTCGAGGAAGACGGGCGCGTAGCGGGGTCGCTCCGAGCCTGCGTCGCCGAGCTGGTAGCGGAGAGCGGCGCCGACGATGAACGCGATAAGTTCCTGCGATTCGCCGCCTGACTTCTCGCCGATGTGGTCGTAGAGCGCGACATGCTGCTTCGTCTGCGCGTGGATGCGTTCGGCGCTGACCCGTACGTGGTTTCGCACATCGACGACCTCGGCGAACTCTGGTGCGTTCCGGCGGAGCCGTTCGATCAGCCGGGACATCCGGCGGTAGATGCGCTCGCGATCCTCTTCGCTTGTGGCCGCCTCGATCTGGGCGCGGACCTCGCGGAGGTCCCGTCGGAAGCGGCGTCGGACCTCTGATTGGTTCTCGCGCAGGGTGATCTGCAGCCGGTGTTCGTCGTCGTAGAAGGGGAGGTCCTGCATGATCTGATTGATCGGCGTGATGCGATCGCGAATTTCTCGAAGGGCCCGACTGAGTGTCGAGTCGAGGTTGGTCAGATCGTTGCCCGAGAGCTTCAGCAGGCTGTCGCGCCATTCGGTCTCGAGCTCGTGGAGCCCGCTCGTCTCGAGGTCGAGGAGGACCCGCTCGAAATCGGCCAGCGACCGATCGGCGTCGGCGAGCAGATTCGGATTCGGCCAGCGGTCTAGGAACGAAGTCATCGTGTGCCGGACTCGTTCGCGCTGCTCGACGAGGGCCTGTTGCGCTTCGCGCTGATCGTCGCCGAACCGTCGCGCGGCCGAGTCGAGCTCGGCGTCGAAGCGAGCGAGCACATCTGCCTTCGTGGACGTGTCCTCTTGGCCCGGCGCCGTGATCTTGCCGTCCAGGTACGTCGCCTGTTCCGTGGTGAGTGCGCGTGATGCGGACTCGGCCGCGTCGATGACGCTCTGTGCCGCGTCGACTTCGTCGGTGGTGTCGGTCCAGGTTTCGGCGAGGCGTTTCTTCTCGGCCTTGATCTGGCCGATCTGTTCACGCAGTGCGGCGGTCTGTGCGCGCTTCTGATCGATCTGAGTCTGGATGCGCGCGAGATCAGGGTTTTCGGCGGTGACCTCGAGGATGACTGACTCCCATCGCTCGCACTCGGACACGATGGAGGCGACGTCGACCTGTTCCCAGGAGAGATCCCGAAGGGTGCCGAAGGCGGCGAGCCGTGCGTCGACAGCATCGAGCTCGGCCTCGGCGCTTTCAGCCTCGGCAGTAGCCGTCACGTGGGCGGTGCGCGCGTCGCGGAGCAGGACCGCGAGCTCGCCGAGCCGTCGCTGTGTCGAGAACCCGAGGACATTGGCACGCCCGTGTCCGCCGTGCGCGCCGCGAGCTCCCTGGGAGATCTGGCCGGAGATCGTCAGCGCCATCCGGTGGGCGCTGAGCTGATCGGGCGAGTCCACGCAGACGAAACCGAACCGTTTCTCGAGTCCGTCCACGAGCCACCCAGTGAAGGGCGACGGCTTGTAGTCGAGCCGGCCGGGCAGCGTGTGCGGGTCGGCGGCGTTTCGCGGTCGAAGTCCGGTGTGAACGCCCTCGAAACGAAGGCGTTCTCTGATCGACACGGTGTTGATCGCCGCCCGAAACGACGGGAGATGCGCGGTATCGATCAGCAGGGTCGTCGCGAAGCCGCCGAGCGCGAGGTTGAATGCCTCGCGCCATGGTTCGAACTCGGTGCGTACCTCGATGAGTTCTCCGACGAACGGAACTTCGCTCGGTTCGAGGCCGGCGGTGTGCGCGAGGAGGTCGCGTGCGGCGCGAAGCGGCTCGGGGATGTTGTCTTGGCGGCCCTTGATCTGTTGCTCTTCGGTTTCGAGGGAGTCGACCGCCGCCTTCGCGGTCTTGAGGGCGTTCAGTGCCGTTGCATACTTCGTGCGCGCGGTCTGCTTGGCTTCTGGGTCGGCGAGCTCTTTGACCGCGCGGGCGGACAGGTTGTGGAATTCCTCCGCCGTCGTGATCGCGTCGTTCAGTATTTCGAGCGCGGCGTCGAGCTTTCGGCGCTCGCGTGCTGCGCCTTCGAGTCTCGGCGTCAGTCCCCGGAGTTCGCGCTTCGCGGTTTCGAGGCGGTCGCCTCCGGCGGCCCGGCGCACTTCGAGCAAGCCCTCGTACTCGGCCTCGGCAGCATCAGCCAACGCCGCGGCCTCGCTCGATCTCGCTGCGGCGTCATGCGTTTTCGATCGCAGTTCGGTTTCGAGGTCGCGGAGGAGTTCCAGGCGCTTCGACGCCCGCCACAGCGACGCGAGCGAATCCGGGTCGGTGAACCGACCAACTTCGTCCAGCACTCGGAGTCTGTCAGCGGCCGCTTCAATGCGTTCGCGAGCGGTCCGGATCGGTTCGAGCGCGCGTACCTGCTGCTGGGCGGTGAGCATGCGCGTGCGGGTGCCTTCGAGACTGTCGAAATGGGTGACCACGTCGTCGGCCGCGGCAAGCGTTGCCGGCTCCTCGAGGACCATTCGCTTGTAGAGGTCGTCGACCGTGGTGATCTGCTGGCCCGCCTGAATGCGGGCGAGCAGGCTCATCGCTTTCGCGCCGGCACCCGCCGCGCCGATGCCGAGCACGTTGTGCAGGCGTGCCGAGAACTCGCGATCGGTCGGCAAGGTGTCGAGGCCCGTCGCCTTCACTGATGCGTCCGTGAGTCGGTGCTGCGCTGCTCTTTCGAGGTCGCTCAGATCGATTGAGCCGCTGACGGTCGCGCGGACGCGGACCGTGTCTTCAAGGACGCGGGCGTTCGCGGGGATGTACCAGGCGCGGACCGCGGTGAATTGCGAACCGTCGTGGTCGAGCCAGGTCATGGAGATTGCGGTCCACGTGTCGACGCCGTCGCCGCGGAGCACGGTGAGTTTCGTGCCTTCGTCGGTGCGGGTCTCGTCAGTCTTGCCTCGCCCGTACGAGAGGATGTTGCGCTGGTCCTGACCCCGGGGGCGACCGATCACGGCACCGTTTGACGCGCCGTTGAAAGGCGTGGTGTGCGGCATCATGAGCGCGACGTAGGCATCCATGAGTGTGGATTTGCCCGAGCCGGAGCCGCCGCAGAGGAGGGTCGCAGTGGGGGAGAAGCGCACGCGGTGGTGGCCGTCGTATCCGCCCCAGTTCACCAGTTGCAGGTCGCCGGCGACCCACTGCTGCCCGCGAGAGGCGGCCGGGATGAGCCCAAAAAGCGTGTCGAGCATCGTCATCGGACGGCCTCCGTATCGTCAGCCTCGAAGTCGTCGGGGGCGGCCTCGTCTGATTCTTCGGCGTCGAGGTCGAGCGCTTCGGCCGCGCCCGCTCGGGTTCGCACTTCGAGCCAGTCCTTCAGTTCGTTCAAGCGCGGAGAACTGAGCACGATCTCCACGAGCGGGCTGATGCGGTAACGGCCCTCTGACTCCTCGTCGAGGATCCCGTCCTGTCGAAGACGGTTGACTGCGCCGCGAATCGTCTTCTGGCGGCGGGCGGTGTCGCCATCGGCTGCGGTGAAATACGTCAGGGCAGTCTGTTCGATCTCTTCGATGTCGACGCGTGCCGAACCTTCGCCTGCCGTCGTCTCACGCTGGTAGACGGTTCGCAAGTGGACCAACACGAGCGTCTCGGCACGGGAGTACGCCTCATCACGGAGCAGGATGGGGATCTCCAGTTCGTCGGAACGCAACTGCTCCTTGTAGGCAACACCGCGATCGTGATCGACGACGAGGCGCACGAACAGGTCGTGCAGCCTGGATTCGATCATCTGCTGGTTCTCGAGCAGCACCGCCCACTCCGCGCGACTGCGGTCGGCGAGTAGGAATCGCCGCTGCAGGAGCCGGACGAGCACGCGGCGCACCTCGGGATCAAGGACGCCGCGGTCACCCGCGAAGAGCTCATCCGCGTCGTTCTCCATCGCCACGGGTGCGATGAAGGCCGCATCGGCCGTCGCATCCACGTCGTCCCTCGGGTCCAGTTCATCTTCGAACTCGCGACGATCGAATTCAGTGGTGGGTGCGAGGTCAGTCATTCTCGGGTTCCTTCTGAGGCTGGACAGTGACAGAGCCGAAGGCGAAGCGTCGCCGCGTGCCGTCCGGACGCAGCGCCTCAACGACGGAGACGTCTTCGCCTTCCGTCATGCCGGCGCGATGCGCGATTTCAAGCAGGCCGAGGAGATCGACCGGGCGCCGGTTCGCGTCCTCGATGCCGTCGAATGCGGTCGCGAGGTCGAACTGCTCGCCGAGTGTCGCGGTGTAGTCCTCGAGCTCGGCGTAGTGAGGTCCGCCCCAGGCCCGGGTATCGGCGTCCACGAACTCTGCATCGACCGGCGTTGACAGAGGGTCAGGTGACCCGGGTGGGCGGAGATCGCTGAGCGACTGGCGAAGATGACCCACATCCGCGACCGGCAAGGTGTGCAACGGCTCGACGCGCTCGCTCGATCGGGAGACGCGCATCCAGGCGTGCATTCCGGACATGACACCGCGAAGCAGGTCATCCACTTGGCGGTCGCGAATCGGGTCGTGAGTGCGGACCTGCGCAGTGATGATCTGGGAGGCTCGCCGCTGCGCGGTGAGTACGTCCGCGACGCCCTGCTCGACCTGCCTGCCGATCGCGTCGAGGTCTGCACGCTGCGCCGGCGCCATCAGATGAGAGAACGGCTGAGCGAGCAGGGTTGCCAACTGCCCGGTCAGTCGATCGATGCGTTCAGGATCACCGAGCAGCCGCAGAGCTCCCTCGAACGCGCGGCCTTCAGGCGTCGACTGCATCACATGCTTGCCGCGCTGCAAGTACTCGCGCAGCACATCACCCGTGGGGCGCTCGTCGCGCCGCAACTCGGCGACCACATCGCGCTGCATCGCCTTGATCGACTCCGCCACACGGGAGAAGTCGGCCGGCAACTCACGCGAGAGGTGGAGTACGTTCTCGGCTTCCTCAAGAAGTTGCTCGTCGTCGATCGGGGCAGCGCCATCACGCTGCAGACGTTCGATCTCGGCATCGAGAGCAGCTCGCTCATTGAGAAGCCGCTCGAGCCGCGCGGCGGGGTCGGACTCGGCATCCATTGCCAACCGGTCGACAGCCTCGAGCAAGGTGCGAACCCGCGACCGTGAGACGCGAGCCCGCCCACCACCGGTACGACCGGCGATCTCGAGCGCACCCACCGCGTGCGCGGTCAGGCGATACACCTCGACCTCGCCCTCGAGCTGTGGAGCGAGCCACCCGCCCCGAACCCACTGGCGGCAGATCTCACGCGCGCTGCCCACCGGAAGCCGGCGATCATCCTCGTCGTATCCGGCCGCCCGAAGCTCGTCGAGGGCCTCGCCAATCTCCGCGTGTGCGTCGGCAACCGCGACAAAGGGACGATCGGTAGCAAAGACCAGAGAGAGGACCGCGACGACGAACGGTGCGAAGCGGCCATGCAGAAGGTCGAGCGTGGGGTCTCGGAAAGTCGCGAGGGCGCGTTGGTACGCCGCTTCAGCTCGGGTGCTTGGCATTGGATCGACTTTAGCCACCACCTCAGACACGCCTGTACGAATCGCCGCACACGGTTGCAGACCCACGCCTTGGCCGACCTGGAAGAGTTCCGACTAGCTTCGGGGGGAGCCGGGATGACACCGTTCCCGACGCCAGCACGGCCCACGGAACCGCGCCTGCGTCGGGAACGGTGCTCTGAAATCTCGGCTCAGGTATCGCAGCCGATGCCGTCACCGTCGCGGTCGAACTTCGACTGCCACCCGGGGTCGCCCGGGTGAATCGGCGCAGCGCCAGCAGCGCGGACCGCGTCGCAGTTCTGGTAGTACGGTGCCGGTGCCGGTGCCGGTGCCGGTGCCGGTGCCGGTGCCGGTGCCGGAGCGGGCGCAGGTTCGGGTGCCGGAGCCGGCGCGGGCTCTGGTGCTGGTGCGGGCGCTGGCGCTGGTTCGGGTGCCGGCGCTGGCGCGGGCGGCGCTACCGGGGTGAACGCCGATGTGAGTGCGGGTTCGTCGGGGCAAGCGCCGAGGATCTTCGCGATGGCGTCGTGCTCGGCCTGCGTGACCCACAGGTTGTAGGTGGCCTTCACAGAGACCTGGCGGGCGACGTAGGCGCAGCGGAAGTCCTTCTTCGGGGGCAGCCAGGTGGCGGCGTCTCCGGCGCCTTTCTGATTGTTGGCCGGTCCGTCGACGGCCATCAGGTTGAGCGGGTCATTCGCAAGGCTGACGCGCTGCTCCTGGGTGAGCTGCTGAGCGCCGGTCTCCCAGGAGTTCATGAGAGCGACGACGTGGTCGATCTGCACGTCGAGCGAAGTGGATTGCCCGCGCACGAAGTCGATGGTCTTGCCCGTGTACGGGTCGGCCAGCGTGCCGGAGGTGACCTTGCAGGAGCCGGACTTTACCTCGGGCTCGAGATCGCGGGCGAGGATGTCGTTCCGGGTGTCGCAGCCGTTGCGGTCGACATCCAACCATGCGGTGCCGAACTTGGCCGCGCGGTCGTAGCCGGTCTTCGGCGCCCGACCCTTGACCTGTAGCGTCTCGAGGAGCCCAAGGGCGGTGCCTTGCGTTGCAGAGCTGTCGGCAATGCCGACGGCGGCGCTGCCGTTGAACGTGCCGGTCTGCTCCGGCGCATCGGGTTCACCAGTCGGGGTGGGGGTCGGGATCGGCGTGGGCTTGGGTGTGGGCGAAGCCTCGGGCTCGGCTGATGGCAGCGTGCTCTGCTCCGCGGCAGGCACAGCCTCAGGCGCGGTAACGGCGGCGGCGGTAGTGCCGGCGAACGAGACGAGCAGGCCGACTGCGACGACGCCCGCCGCAGCTTTCCGGCCCGCGATGCCGGCCCATGAACGGCGTTTGGTCCAGAACGCGTAGACACCAGTGACCAGTGCGATCATCCCGATGCCGATGAGGCCACCGCCGAAGCCACCGCTGGCGAACATGATCAGCGTGAGCAGTGCGAGACCGATGAACGAGATCTTGCCGCCGATGCTGAGGCGTCCGAACCAGCGCCGGAACGGGCCGAACATCCGACCGGCCAGACTGGGGCCGACAGGCCCAGCGTCGGGGGCAGGAGCCAGAGTCTGGGCAGGAAGGGGAATCTGGGCCGGGGTAGGAGCTTCGCTTCGGTGCTCGGTCCACGCGGTGCCATCCCAGTAGCGGAGCAGCTTCGAGTTCTCGGGATCGGGGTACCAGTTAGCAGGGGGCATGGGGACGCTCATCGCACTCCTCGTTCGGGTCGAGTCGGGTCGGGTTAGGGGCTTTGGGTCGGCTCTAGGTCGAGCTTGTCTCCTATTAGGAGTGCCGGCGGGGCTATCGTCGGGAGGACCGAGCGAGGGTATGTCCTCGGGGGCGCCCCATTGGAGGCGAAAGCGCCGTTGCTTTGGGCGGCGTGGCGTCCACCCTGCTGTGTTGAGCCGGCCGGCCTGAAACGGAGACTGCTCCTTCAGTCCAGCATTCCAGTCGTTGTGCCCCGTTTCGGCCAGTTTTCGACACCACTTCGGGGGCAGAAATGCGAGCGAACTCGCCAGCCGCGGGCGACCCCAATCGACTGGGCTTAGATCAGTGGAAAGGGGTTAGGGCATGTCGGATGCGAGGGATGTCCGGGCGCTTTCGGGGGCTTTGCCCCACGTCGACGGTCCCAAGGCTGCTCGCCGACGCTCACGCCTGTACGCCCGAGGAAGCGGCACCAATCAGAGAATCCGTGTGGCTCAGTTGCGCTTGGGCCGACAGAAGGCCCCACCGTTCGGTGGTGCCTTCTGTCGTTCATCGGGCAGGTCAGGTGGCGGAGTTCACGAGGTCATGCATGCCTTGGATCTGTGTGCGCATGGTGTCGATGATGACGAGCAGTGTGGCGTTGTCCTCGTTGGCGATCGGGTCGTTCATGGAATCGATCGAGGCGGAGAGCCCGGCGACGCTTTCCGCGTACGGTGCGGCGACCGACGGCGGGATGTCGAGGGCTTCGAGCTGTCCGACGTTGAAGCTGAGCTCGACCGAGTTGGACAGCAGGCGGAAGAAGCCGCCCTCGTCGATTGTGACGACCATGTCGTCCAGGTCTTTGCTCATGTCGTCCAGGTGGCCGTTCGCCTGCGTCTGGAAGGTCGGCACGTCGATGACCTCGGGTTCCGGCGCCGGTACGGCTTCCGCGGACGGCTCCGGCTCAGTTTCGGGTTCTGGCTCGGGTGACGCGGTCACGGTGACGACGACGGGTGCTCCTTGATCCGGGCCGCGGAATGCGTTCCCGATCCCGGTGACGAAGAGCAGGCCGACGATGACGGCAGCGATGATGAGGAAGACCTTCGCGGGTCCGCCGAGACGAGCCCACCATCCTGCGAACCCAGAGGCTCCTCTCGGGGAAGGAGCCGGGGTGCCCGGACTGGGCGCAACTGTCGCGGTCGGAGGCGCGAATTGAACGGTCGCGGCCGACGTGGGTGCAGGGAGGTTGACGTTCGCGGCCGGGCCGGTGGGCGACGTTGGGGGCGCAACTGCAGGTGCATAGTGGTCCGTCCAAGCGTGCCCGTCCCAGTAGCGCAGCTGTGCGGCGTTGTTCGGGTCGGGGTACCAGTCGGCGGGGATGCTCGGTGCGTCGCTCATCGTGGTGCGGGGTCTCGTTGCTGTGTTACGGGAACATCCCAGCGTTCCATCGGGCTCAGCCTCGTTGCGAACCCCAGTCTGGGGGAGGCTGAGCGCGGTGCTGCTCGTGGTGGGCGACGGGAATCCGTGGCTTCGCGAGGGACCTACGTGACCAGTGCGCCCGCGCTGGCGGATGGCGGACGCTAGACGCCGGCGTCGAAAACGAGTCTCGTGGAGTGGGCCGGATGGCGTAGCGACCGGTCGAGTCCCTTGGCGCTCCTCAATGTACTCGCCGACTCTTTGTCGGATCAGGAAGTAGCACGGGACCAGCGGCCGGGGCTGTCTGGACGACGAGAATGACAGCTCTCTCAATAGACTCTCGCCATGGCAGAGAACGACGCGGCACCGGCTGGCTGGTACCCCGATCCGACCCACTCTGGACAGCAACGCTGGTGGGATGGTCGGCAGTGGGGCCCGCAGGCGCCGAGCGTAGCCCCGGCTGCACCGCTCCCGGCACCTCCCGCCGCCGTCTCGGTGAGTCCGACTGCGCCTCTATCGCCGCGGATTGACGCGAAGCCTTCCAAGGGGCTCGCGATCGCCTCGTTCATCGTAGGTCTGGTCTCGCTCGCGCTCATGTGGGTATTCGTGCTTGGCCTCGTTCTCGGGCTCACCGCTGTGACGCTCGGGATCGTTGGCCTCAAACAGTCCAAGCCATTTGCAGTCGTCGGAATCGCCACTGGCGGCATCACCGCCGCAGTGTTCGTGCTGGTCATCGCGATCGGTTCCATGAGCTGAGAGCCACACGAAGAAACAAAGATGGAGGGGGACCATCGTGCTAAAGAAGTTGGGTGCTGTCGTCGCGATCGCAGGCGCGGTCGTACTGGCCGGGTGCGGGAATCCACAGTCAGACGCGGACAAGACAGAGATCGCGAAATGCCAGAAGCAACTGGAAGACACGCTCACGGAGGCTGGTTCGGACCGTGAGCTCACGCAGGATGAAATCGACGCGTGCAACGACGCGGACCAGCGGGCATTCATCCTCGGAGAGGACTGACTTCTGTTGGGCAGCCGGACCGTAACGTCCGGCAAGCGCAGACTCTGCGCGAGCTTCAGCGGTGCCGGGTGCATCGCTGCCGTTTGACCCATGAAGTGGGGTGGCTTCGGAGCGATTCGTGCGCCCCCGTTCGTGCGACCATGTGAGGACCCTAGACCCGAACGCGATCAGCTTCCCGGCCCGACTTTGCTTCCCAGCAGGCGGCGCGAGTTCCACAGCGCCATGAGCTGGAGTCTCCAATCGCGCGGGCCGGACTGCACGGAAGAAATGGTGGGAGTTGGCCGAAGCCGAGGAGCGAATCGAAGCGTCGTCGGCGAACGGCGATGAAGACGCCATTCACATCGGACCCACGCCGAGTGCCGCAAACCCACCTGAGCCTGAGCCTGAGCCTGAGCCTGAGCCTGAGCCGGGTTCGGTTATCGGTTCGGCCTTGGCGAGCGATCAGGGACTACCGCTCACACCGTTCCATACTCGGCTCGCTGTCCTCGCCGGAGCGCGTGCGAGTGTCTTGGCTGAGGTCCCGCGCGAGGCGGATCGGTTCACGCAGATCCTTCCGCTCCTCATCGCCACAGCGGCCCTTTCTTCGGTTTCGATGGCTTTCGCCGTAGCCAACGGCGTGTTGCCGGGGGAGCCGTACGCTTGGTATGCCGCGATCCCGGTCGCAGTGCTCTGGGGTGCGCTGATCTTCATTGTCGATCGAGCCCTGACGTCGTCCATGAAGTCGACGAAGAGTCGTTTGCAGCTCTTCATGAACTTCATTCCGCGTTTCCTCCTCGCGCTGCTCATTGGTGCGGTGGTCTCGGGGCCACTGGTACTGCAGATCTTCGCGAGCGACATTCGCCAGGAAATGATGACCATCAACCTGGCCCAGGGCACCGCACAGGGCGAACAATTGCAAGACGGGCCTGAGAAGGCCCGACTCGATCGAGCGTCCGCGGAGTTGGACGCTCTGCGTCAACAGGCGCAGACGGGTTCTATTTCGGGAGTCGAGACTGCGAGCCAGGCCACCGCCGACGCTCGCGAGCAGGTAGCGACGCTCCAATCTCAACTCGACGCTCAACGGTCGAACCTGGATCGAGCTAAGGCTCTCTATGTATGCGAACGCAACGGCGCACCGCTTGTCGACGGATGCACCGGTGTTGCCGGTTCGGGCCCTGCGTTCGATGCGGCTCGGGCCAGCATGGATCGCGAGCAGGCTTCATACGACCAGCTCTCCCGACAACTTGCCGATGCGCAGGACGCGCTCGCAGCATCGGAGCAGACCGATGCCGCCGCGACCGCAACGACAGCCGAGCTGAACCGTGCCGAAGCAGAGGCTCTGCTGCCGGCGGCGCAATCCGAGTACGACGCCGCGCTCGCTGAATACCGTTCGATGAGCGAGAAGATCAGCCAGACGAACGCTGGAGCGCTCGGATTGCTCGCGCAGATGCGTGCTCTCGAGCACCTTCAGGCGCGCGAAGCGTCTGTCGCGGCCTTGCACCTGGCCATCTTCTTGCTGTTCATCGTGATCGAGCTCATGCCCGTCATGATCAAGATGTTCCGCAGCTACGGTGACCCCAACCCCTACGAACTCGTCGAGCAGGCGGCGACCACCTCCGCGGTGACCCAGTTCGACCACGAGCAGCGGATGCAGCAGAGCAGACTGGACCACGCGCACCAGGTCGAATCTGAGCAACTGAACCATGAGCACCAGCTCCGCAGCGACCAGCTTGAGCACGAGCGAGATGACGACCGTCGCACGCGTGTGGCACGCGCGAACACCGTCTGGACGGTCGAACACGACATGCTCATGCGGGAAGTCGAAATAGGCAAGCACCAGAACGCGCGAGTGGCATCGCAGATGGAAAAGGTCGTCGGCCGGGCATTGGATGACTGGGAGGGGGAGGTGAATCGCCTTCTCTCTGGCGGGCCCTCCTCGCCTGACGGTGCGGACGCAACTACAACTGCGTTGCGGCCCGTCCCTGACGCGGACGCTGCGCGGCGTTCGCCGCTCTGGACGGACCGCGGCTACAGCCGCGACGAGTCGCTTTGACGCCGGAGCAAAGCGGCGCGCACTTCACCTCGAGGCGAACGGTCGCCGCCGTTGAGCGATTCCCGCAGGAGCCCCATCAAGCGGGCGGCCGCACCGACGGCTCTCGGAGCCGAATCCCGAGTCTGACGCTGCACATGCGCGACCGACTCCGTGGTGAATCGAGGAACGGGCACGTGCAGTGCGGCGACGGAGCGCGAGGGGATCTGGACTCGAGGTAGACCGATCCGCGGTACTGGCGGGAGGACACCGGCCGGAATCCGGAATGCGGGCAACTCGAAGCACTCGACTTCGCCTGCGAGCAGATCTGTGATTCGGCCCTCGTTGTTCAAGCGCAACATGACCTGACCGGACACAAGCACCCGCACTGAAGCAGAGTTGCCGCTCGGCACAATCTGTTCTTCGCCGTCGGGCCCAATCACGGTCGCCCGAGTGCTCGGAGGAGTTAGCCCCTCCCACGTCACAATGACATCGGAACTGCGGAGGACGTGCCGCCGGTCCAGCTGGAGGTCGGAGACCGTCGGGGGACTCGGCGGTGCCTGCTCGCCTGAGTCGACGCCTTCTGCGACCCAGCGGGCCTCGCTGGTCGCCCGATCACGCGTGGCCTCGACGAGCGCGTCACGCAGATCTTTATCGAGCCCCCTCGCTGCTCCGGCGCCGTTGACGATATCGAGATACCACGGCACCGAACGAGCGGCGCTGTCGTCGGGCTGAGACATGCGAGCATCCTACAGAGCCAGGGCGCGGCTGTCTGTGCCACGAAAACGGGGTTCCCCGGCGGCGGTCGCGCTTCTTTTCGGCGATTAGGATCCATTTGCAGAGCCCCCGTCAGTGCGCCAAGACCCGAAAGCAGGACCCGGTGAGCGGACCCAAGAGCGCTGCCTACGTGCCCTCGGCAGCCGAGTTGGCGCGCCAAGCGGAAGTGCGCGCACTTCGCAGGGCTGTGTCGCGCTTCCGCGTGCTCTCCGACGATTTCGAGGCGCTGCGACGGGTGGCGGATGGCATTGGGGAGGCCTCCGGAACGTCGATTTCGGTGCCCGGTCCGATCGAGCGGGACCTAGGCGCGGCTGCAGATATCGAAGCGCAGTGCGCCGAACTCGAGCGAACGATCGCCGAAACCCGGAAGCAGGTCTTCGCCGAACAGCGCCGGATCGAAGAGCAGCGATTCCTCGACTATCTGGGAGCGATGGAAGAGCTCGATGTCCCGGCGCACGGATCGAAGACCTCGGCGGAACGGGAACCGGTCCGCCCGGGTTCGCACCCGGCGCCGAGCGAGCCGACACGCGATCGGGCGGAGCGGTACCTCTCCACTCTCTCTCCTGGTGCCGAGCTCACAGAGCGCGCCAGAGCGCTGTTGGCCTCCCTGAACGAGGCCGCACCCGATCTTGCGAGTCTCATCGTCCGGGATCTGCAGGCGGAGATCGGGCAGATCAATCGGGCGGCGAAGCACCAAGCGAAGATCGACGAGCGGCTTCGCGAGCTCGATATCCGGGCAGGTGCGGTGGGCGACACCGAACTGTTGCGAGAGATCGTCTTCGCTCGTGCTGAACGGGTCGGCATGTCGGACGAGCGCGTTGCCGCGCTCGAGGGCCGAGCTGACGAGGCGGAGCGCCTGGAGGCTGCAGCGCAGTCGCGGGACGCCGCGCGCAGGGTACTGGAACTGGCCCTGCTCGCCGAGGGCTACGAAGTGCTCTCCGGGTTCGAGACGGCCGTCCCGGAGGACGGCGTGCTCGTTCGAAGGCCCGGACTCGACTTCCACGCATGGCGCGTCGCCGTTGACGACGAGAGCATCCGCATGGACGTGGTCAGGACGACGCTCGAGGCGGATGCTCGTCTGGCGGGAACTCGCGATATCGAAGCCGAGACCAGAATCTGCGCCGATCTCCCTGCCGTGCTCGGCCGAATCGCCGCATCGGGAGTCGAGCTCGGTCGAATGCGCCGGCTCGAACCCGGGGATGCCCCGGTCAAGGTGCTCCCCGGTGCCACTAGGGCGCACAAGCAGGCCAGCACCACGACGAAGCAGAAGGAACGCTCCCAGTGACTGATCTCGTTCTTTCATCGCGTAGACACGTCGCTGATGACTATCCCGCGTGGATTCGCGAGATCGACTACACCCTGACGATCACGCCGCAGTACGTGCTGACTGGCAACATTCGAGACACCCACCTCCTGCCGGAGTCCGCGCCCGGATATCCGACCCCTACGACGACGCTCGGCGCGCTCGTGGACCTGTTCGAAGCAAATGGATACGACGCGGTCCTCAGCTATGACCTGGTGGACGGTCTTGCCGTCGCATACGAACGCTCGCCTGGAGCGGCATCGCTCATCGTGCCGAACCTGACTGCGGACCGATCGCTCGAGATGACGGTCGCTAGACTCGGCGACGTCTTGCGCAGAGTCGCGGCGCACACGCAGAGCGCGGTGGCGTTGATCATCGACTACGGGTCCCGACTTCGGCGATCGAACAACGACCTCGAGCCTGAACTGCACGCGGTGCTTGCGCTCGCGCAGAAGTTGGCGAACGCTTCGCCGACCCCGATTCGCACCGGATCTCGACCCACGGGCGTGTTCAACACGACCGTGTGGTTGATGGATCAGGAAGGCGACCTGCCGCACTGGCTCGCTTCGGACGGGCGTGTACGCGTCATCAGCATCCCGGCTCCGACCTTGTCCGCCCGCCGGGAGGCGGCAGGACGGTTGCTGCCCAGCGTCGCCGAGTACCCGTTCGAAGATGAGGCCCGCGCGGAGCAGGTCACCTCGCGCTTCACCGAGCTCACGCACGGGATGTCACTGCGCAGCATGAGCGAGATCGCGCGGCTGGCGATCGGGAACGGTATACCCGTCACGAGGATCGACGAGGCCGTACGAGGCTACCGCGTGGGTGTGGTGGACAACCCCTGGAAGCAGCCGAGCGTGCTCGACAACATCCGCCGTGGGAACGACACGCTCGGCACACGTGTGCTCGGTCAGGGTTCGGCGATTCGGAAGTCGATCGACATCCTCATGCGAAGTTCAATCGGGCTCACGGGGGCGCAGAGCGGCGGCCACGCGAGCCGCCCGCAGGGCGTGTTGTTCTTCGCCGGTCCGACCGGTGTTGGTAAGACCGAACTCGCCAAGTCGCTGGCCGAACTGCTGTTCGGCACGGAAGACGCGTACACCCGGTTCGACATGAGCGAGTTCTCATCCGAGCACAGTGAAGCGCGGCTGATCGGTGCCCCGCCCGGGTACGTCGGTCACGACGCGGGCGGCGAGCTGACCAACGCCATGCGCCAACGCCCCTTCTCCATCGTCCTCTTCGATGAGATCGAGAAGGCACACCCGCGTATCCTCGACAAGTTCCTGCAGATCCTGGAGGACGGGCGCCTTACCGACGGCACCGGCTCCACGGTGTACTTCAGCGACGCCGTCGTCATCTTCACCTCCAACTTGGGCATCTACCGGGAAGAGGGTGGCAAGAGGGCGCCGATCGTCAAGCCTGGTGAGCCGTATGAGGAACTCGTCGCAAAAGTGCGCGCCGCTATTCACGATGACTTCGTCACGCGCATCGGCCGGCCAGAACTTCTCAATCGAATCGGGGACAACATCGTCGTCTTCGACTTCATCAGCACCGAGGTCGGGCGTCTGCTCGTTGCGAAGTATCTGAGCAACATCGTTGAGCGGGTGCGTCAGCAACGCGATATCGAACTCGAGATCTCGGGTACGGTCGAGCAGCGGATCCTCAGTGAAGCGCTCACCGAGGAAACTCTCGCATTCGGCGGCCGTGGTATCGGCGCCGTCGTCGAGTCCGTCTTCATCAACCCGCTCGCGCGGGCGATCTTCGAAACGGATGTCGCTCCGGGACCGGCGACCGTCTCGGGACTGGAACGGTCAGCCGAAGGCTGGACGGTCACGCTCGCATGAAAGTGCTCATCAACAAGCTCCACTTCCCGGTCGAGGTACTTGGTCCGGGGCGCCGCGTAGGGATCTGGATGCAGGGGTGCACGATCCGCTGCTTCGGATGCATCAGCCGCGACACCTGGGCGGCGGATGCCCGATTCGCCGTCGACATCGACGAGGTACTTCAATGGATAGCGTCCCTGCCGACTGGGGCCGTCGACGGCATCACGATCTCCGGCGGTGAGCCGTTCGACCAGCCGGACGAGCTCCGGCAGTTGCTCGACGGACTGCACGTCTGGCGCGAGGCGCAGGCGATCGAGATCGACCTTCTCGCGTACAGCGGACGCGCCGAAGACGAACTCCGACGGGATTTCGGAGACATTCTGTGCAAGCTCGACGCCGTTATTCCAGAACCGTTCATCCAGGGCGAGCCCACGACCCTGCCATTGCGCGGATCCGCGAACCAGGATGTCGTCGCGCTCTCCGAACTCGGCACGGAGCGCTACACCGGCGACGCGCTCCACTGTCTTGCCGCTCAACGACAGCGGGTTCAGCTGGAGGTCGACGAAGAGTCAGTCTGGATGATCGGTATTCCGCAACAGGGGGTGATGCGGCGAGTGCAGCGACAGGCCGCGGATGCCGGGATTGCAATGCGGAGGCCCTCATGGCTCGTGTAAGGATGATCACCTGTCGGAGCTGTGGGACCGAAGTCCCTTCCGTCGTGATCTTGTGCAGTAATTCCGAGTGCGGTCGTAATCCGCGCGACGACCCGCCCCGAAGTGCTGACGAGCCGTCCGGCACCAGCACTGGATTGGACTCCGTCGCCGAAGCCGCGAATCCGGCTGTGGCCCCCGCTGCAGCGACCCCTTTCGGAGCGATCCGACTGACGCTGCCAAACCACGACTCGGTCGAACTGCAGGCGGGTGAGCGTGTCATCCTGGGTCGTGAATCACCGAACGAAAGCGTTGCGCGGGCGTTCCCGGCGAAGCTCGAGGACGTGAGCCGGCAGCACGTCAGGGTAGTGAACGACGCTTCCGGTCCGGCCCTCGTGATGCTCGGCGAGACCGGCGGCAGTGTCGGGGGCACGTTCGTCGGCGACCGCAAGCTGCCGAACGACGAGGGCGAGCGATTCCCGCTCCACCACGGCGATCGCATCCGACTCGGCTCCCTCGCCTGGTGCAAGGTGGAGTTCATCGACGCATGAGTACCGACGAGGAGCGTCGCGTCCGTTCTGCAGATGACGCAACCACCCGGCTCTCGCAGGAGCCAGGCAGTGCGGTGACTCGGCAGGTCGGGACGTCCGATCCTGCGGTCGCGTCGCAGCCCGGGCAATCGACGCGCCACCAAATGCCAAACCCGGGTCCCGGAACCCGGCAGATCGGCCGACAAGCTGCACCGGCGGATTCACCTGGCCTCGCACCCGAGACGCGCCAGCACATACCGCCCAGGGACCCAAAGACCCGTGCATCGTCGCCCGCAGTCGGCGCGCAGGCGGCCGGGAAGTTTATTTCTCGAAACCTCCCGCCCGAACTCGAGAGCCAGTTCAGAGCGCTCGAAGAACTCGAACCGGGCGGCCAGGCAGCCGTGTTGCTGTGCGAGCGAGTCGAAGAGCCGCGCGATCGTGTGGCGATCAAGCTTTACAACAATGCGGTGCCGGACGGCGCGGATGACCCGCGCGAGCGACTTCGGGACATCCCTGCCGACTACGCCGTGAGTTACGCTCCGCCGTATTTCGGAACTGCGAGTGGGCGATGGTGGGAGGTACACGAATACCTCGAGATCGGGAGCGTCAAGGACTTCGCCCGTACCCAGGGCGGGCACCTTGAGCCCGGTCAGCTCGTGGACCTCGTGCGCGGCCTAGTGGATGCGCTGGATCACCTGCATCACCGGAGTCCGAGGATCATCCACCGGGACATCAAGCCGGCGAACATCTTGCTTCGCTCCAGTAGCCCCATGCGTGCTGTCCTCGCCGACTTCGGCGTCGCGATCTTGACGAACAGCACGATGACGATGCGAACCAGTTCGCGCACAGAGGCATACGCCAGTCCGGAGTCCACATCGGGCGAAGTCCGCCCAGCCTGGGACTGGTGGAGCCTCGGTATGACGCTCGCAGAGCTGGCCGTTGGTCGGCATCCGTATCAGCTGGAAGACGGCCGCTTCCTCCAAGAGGCTCGGATCGAGAGCGCACGAGCTACGAAGCCCGTCCCGCTGGATCACATCGACGACCCGCGCCTGCTGGTGTTGCTCCAAGGCCTCCTGACGCGGGATCCGGACCAGCGCTGGGATCAGACGAACGTGCGCTTGTGGCTGGAGGGGGGCAGCCCGGTACTCGGCAGCGAATGGACGGCACCGAGCTCACCGGCACGACCAGATGCGGCACCGGTTCAGTTCATGGGCGCAGAGTTCAACGACCCAGTCGAGCTCGCGCGAGCCATCACGCAGAACTGGAAGCGGGCAGGCAGTTTGTTCGCAGGCCGTGATCTCGACCGAATCGTCGACTGGATTGACGATGTCTCGCCCGGTCGCTCCATTCGCGGCTTCGTTGACACCTATCGGGCTTCTCGCCGCGGCTCCGGCGACCGGGCGATCGGAAACCTCAATCTGCTGCTCGCCAAAATCGTCACCAGACTCGACCCCGAGGGTGAACCGAGCTTCATGGGGGAGACGGTGGATCTCAAGTCGATGAGCGGCTGGGCGGCTCGACTCGGGACGCGGACCTCCGGACAGCTCAAGGATGTCGTCGAGCAGCTCTACCAGACCGGAGCGCTGCACGAGTACCGGCGAGTCGCCGGTCACGAGCGGCTCGGAGAAGTCCACGGTCAGTGGGAAGAGCTGAGCTCGCAAGGCGAACAGTACTTCACGCTGGTACCGCGAGCAGGTGAGATGACGCCCGAAATCCGGGCACTTACATTGCGCTTGGCCATTGTTCGCGTCCTCAAGGAGTCAACGGCATGACTATCAAGCTCGACGTCGTGGTGGCGACTCATCGTGGCCTCGTCCGCGACCACAATGAGGACGCCATAGGCATCGCCGGCTGGTCTATACAGGGTGAGACACCCTCGATCGTGGACCTGCTGCTCGACATCGATGCTCCGAAGGAACTGGTGATCGCGGACGGGCTCGGCGGACATCTCGCCGGCGAGATCGCAAGCCGGGTCGCGGTCGAAAGCTTCTTCTCTGCTGAAGGCACCCTGGAGGATCGGATCGGAGCGGCCGACGAGGCCCTCCATGGGGTCGGCATCTCCGATCCTCGATCGTTTGGACTCGCAACCACGATCGCCGGCGTGCAAGTACACCCGGACCGACGGATGACGGTCTTCAACGTCGGCGATTCTCGCGTCTATCGGTTGGTCGACGGTCTCTTCGGGATGCTGTCCGAAGACGACAGGCACCAAGACGGTGGGGTGACACAAGTGCTCGGCGGCGAGTTACGGATGGTCGTCGAGCCGCACATCTTCGAGACGGATCTTGCTGATGACATCCTGCTCATCTGCAGCGATGGCCTGACGACTGTGCTCGACGACGATGCGATCGCCGAAGTTCTTGCGCTTCCGCTGCGCGAAGCAGCCGCTGAGCTCGTGAATCGGACTCTGGAGGCGGGCGCCCCCGACAACGTCACGCTGATTCTCTGCAGAATGAGACACGACGAGCGGTAGCGAAGCGATTACGCGCGGTGAGATGGCTTGCGGTGGTACATCGGCCATCTCGCTTGAGGGAAGGGCGTGAGGTCAGCGTCCCGCCCGCCCCGCAAATACGCGTTGATCACACATTCAAGCTGGACGCGGCTTGGCTGCATTGGATCCATTCCGTTGGACCGACCGAGGATTGGCCCACATTGATGGCTGAATTGCCAGTGCGGGCACGTAACGATTGGGGATGCTCTCATCGTCCCCCCGATGGTCGAGCTGACGGAACGCGAACTCTGCGCCGACGTCAATCACGGCGGCTTCCCTTGGGTCTCGAGGGAATGTTGAGGAGTCGAGCGATCAACTCGTTCGGTTCAACTGGTCCTTGGCCAGTTGTAATGCCCGCTCGGCGTTGCGAAGCGCCGCTTCGGCAGGACCGACCTTGTCCCAACCTCGTTCGAGGTCCTCCTTCGACGAGCGACGTGCGCCCTCTACCTGCATTTTTGCGGATTCGACCTGGGCTTGCATCCGATAGACCTCGGCCTGTGCTTGTTCTCTTGCCGTCGCCACGCTCAACCCTTTCGTCGATTCTTCAAGCTGAACTGTTCGATCCGCTCCAGTGAGGATGGGCCCCTTCAGGCCCGTCGGAAGAAAGGTGTTCGGATCGTTTCGCCGAGGCCAAGGTACGGTTGTGCGCGCCGCAAAGCGTAGCCCCCGATATGGGCACGCGTTCCGCTGTAACTGCTGGCGTGGACTTCGCTGTCCGCCTCAGAAAGTCGAGGCATCCCCTCCGCAGTTCCCGGTACTCGCCAATTCGGGTGAGCTGTTCTGTTACCGGGACCGGGACCGGGACCGGGACCGGGACCGGGGCGGGGCGGAGGGGTCAAATCCGAACCAGCCTGCCCGAGCCGTGTGGAAGGAGGCGACGGGGTTGCGGTGAAATCAAGCCGGCCCGGACGTCTCTGGCGTGTGGGTCTTCCGGATCGCGCTTTTGATAGCGTTCGCGATCTGGGGCTTGTTGAGGTCGGCGTTGCTCTGTCCGAGGAACCGGCGAGGGCGTGGTTGTGGGTCGCACCAACAGCGTGGGCGGCGGTGGCGCCGACGATCAAGGGTGGTGGGATGAGGTCGAAGATGTGGCCAGCTTTCGTTTGAGCGGCGACCCACGTCCGGGTGCCACGGTGTCAACCGGGAAGGAATTCCTGCGCGAACAGTACGACTCGGTTCCCGGCGTTCTGCGCGAGGACTGATACGCATTGGGTCGCTGATGCTGTGAGGTTGAGGGCGCGGGGGAGTCGCCTGTACGGACGACCGAAATTGCTGTCCGCGCCGTTCGTCGCTCGACCGCGTATTCACCATTAATGGCGGATTGCCCGGCACCGATGTCAAGACCTTCGGCAGTCCCAATGCCAATACCCCTGAGTTCAGGTCCGGTTGCTGCCCGTAATCCGTCGCATGAGCAGGGCGGGCGCCTCCGGAGGGTCGGAAAGCCCCCTCGAACCGCTTCGACCGTCTACGAACCGCTTCCGGAGATTGCTTAGCCACAGCTGCTCATTTGATGACTCGAGGCGCCGCGCCGCATGCATCATGCGCCGATGATGAGTCGGAAAGTCGCGTTCGAAGGCCTGGTACGTGACGAGCGCGTCGAAGAAGCACTTCCAATAGTGCTCAAGGAGATTCGCGAGAATCGTCACGCGGTAGAGAGAGATGCTTTCAAGCTCGCGGGTCCGAGCATGGTTGATGCCGTCGGCCTTTCGCGTGAGTGCGGTCGACCATTCGCCGTGAGCCAGGGAGTTTCGAGTGTCGATAAGGGGATCGAGGTGCTTCCGCGCAACGCGAACGAGATCGAAGTAGCGCGCGCGGTCGGCCGCGGGGAGGCCGCTGGGAAGGGAATCAATGCTGATTTCCACCCTTGGTTCGCGACGCCCTAGGCGATCGACAAGAGCGATCTTCAGGAGGAGGTGAATCGGCCTGACTTTCGTTCCTATCGGTTTGCTTGTCCGGCAGGTGCCGGTTGGGCTGATTCCAGGTCAGCGTAGTACTCCTGCTCGACCTCGATCGGGGTACGCATGTCGAGCTCGCCGTGCAG
>NZ_WBIN01000022.1 GCF_009749385.1 Agromyces allii
GGCGGCGGCCGCGGTCGCCGCTGCGGCGGGTTTCGCACGCGCGAGGCCGGCTGCGGCATCCGCAAGTCGCTCGTCGGCCGTCGCGAGCGCGAGGTCGGCGCGGTCGAGGGCCGCATGCGCACCTCCGATGGCCGAGGCGGCGAAGCGGCGCGCGAGCCGTTCGAGGGCGGCGGCCGCATCCCGCCGCCGCAGTGCGAGTTCGCGGGCACGCGCCTGCAGGGCCGGCGCCTCGATGCTCGCACCGCGCTCGGATCGACGCCTGGCGGCCAACTCGGCATCCGCGTTCTCGAGGGTGCGCAGCGCCTGCTCGCAGAGCTGGACGATGCGCGCGCTCCACGTGCGGCGTTCGGCCGCCGTGTCGGGCTCGGCGTCGTCGAGGCGCTGCTGCAGCAGGAACGCCTCGCGCAGCCACCGCTGCGCCGCCTCGACCGAGGATCGCGCGCCGCGCGCCGTCGCCTCGTCGAACTGGGCCTCGGCGAACGCCACCTCGGCGAGCGCCGCCCGCACGGCCGTGTCGGCCTGAACGATGAGCGACTTCGCCTGCGTCTCGAGCGGGCGGGCCGCCGCGAGCGCAGCGTGCTCGCGCTGGTGCCCCAGTCGCCGGAACCCGAGCACGGCCCCGACGAACGCCGCGACGGCGACGCCGGCCACCACGAGCGAGGGCACCCACCAGAGTCCGTCGGCCATGCGCTGGAGTCTAGGCGGTGGGCCTGCACGGACCCCGGGCGCGGGGCGGGTCGCACGGGCCCCACCCCGCAGCGAACGCGCGCAGCCCTCGCGGACAGAATTCAGGAGATCTCGCCCTCCGGGTTCCCCCAGGAGCCTCGAGGGCCGGATCTCCTGAATTCCGGTCGAACCGGTTCAGGCGCGCGGGCGCATCCGCCCGACCGCGCCACGCCCGCCACGCCGCCGTGAATCCGCCGCAGATGCTTGGCTGCGGCATCCGTCGGTTCTAGTGTCGGCTCATGCGGGTCATGTTGAAGCTCGAGCTCGACTGCGCGCCGGATGCCGCGTGGCGGGCCCTGCACAGCCCCGCCGTGCTGCGCGAGGTCGTCGCCCCGTGGCTCGACTTCGCCTCGCTCGAACCGGGCGGGCTCCCCACCACCTGGGCCGAGGGCCCGCATCGCCTGCAGCCGCGTGCCTTCGGACGCGTGCCGATCGGCGAGGAGGTCGTCGACCTCAGCCACCCCGGCGGACTCCCGCCCGGCGTGCGCATGCTGCGCGACGGCGGCGGCGCGCTCACCGGCCCGTTCGCGCTGTTCGACCGGTGGGATCACCGCATGGCCGTCTCGGCGCTGCCCGACGGGCGCACGCTCTACCGCGACCGTCTGCGCTTCGACGCCGGGCCGCTCGGCGTGCTCGCCTGGTATCCGACGTGGGCGTTCTGGCAGTGGCGCGGCAGCCGGCTTCGGCAGCTCGCGCCGTCGTGGGCGTTCGACCCGCCCGGCACCGCGGATGCCGCGGCTGCCGCAGCGACGTCGGTCGCCGCCCCGACCGGCCGACCGGCGACATCCGCCCGACCCGCGACATCCGCCCGATCAGAAGGGGGCACCGCATGACCGACTCGAACCCGTCGCTGCAGCTCGTCGACTGGCGTCGACGCGTGTTCGGGCTGTACGCGGGCGTGCGCCAGCTCAGCGCGCACGACCCCGCCGCGGGCCACGAGCTCTGGAAGTCGGGGCGCGACGAGCTCTTCGCCGGGCACCCGCAGTCGCCGCTGCTGCCCGACGACCGAGCGTCGTTCACGGGGCTCACGATCGCGCGCTACGACCCCGACTGGCGCTTCGAGCTCGAGGTGCGCCGACCCGAGGAGCCGCAGCGGCTCGTCGTCGAGAGCGCGACCGACGGCAAGATCCGCTTCTCGCTCGTGGGCACCGTGCGCGTGCCGTACCTCGGCACGCTCGACGTGTGGCGGCTCACCCAGTACGGCGGCGGGCTGTTCCTGCCCGTGAAGGACAAGCTCGCGGGCACGCCCGGCGGCACCTACGGCGGCGGACGCTACCTGCTCGACACCATCAAGGGCGCCGACCTCGGGACAGGCGCCGGGCTCGACACGCTCGTCGTCGACTTCAACTTCGCCTACAACCCGTCGTGCGCGTACGACCCGTCGTGGTCGTGCCCGCTCGCGCAGCCCGGCAACACGCTGCGCGAGGAGGTGCCGGTGGGCGAACGGCTGCCGCGCTGAGCGCCTGCCTCCCGCCGAGCGCCGAGCGCCGAGCGCCTGCCCGGCAGGCGCCGACCGTATTCACAGCCCCAGCGCCGCGACATCCGCTATGGTGGTGGATGGTGTGCGCGATGAACGCGCCGCCTGCGTCGTAGAAACGCTTTCCGGGCCGACTCCTCACCGAGCGCCCGTTGACTCTCATACGGCGAACGGATGCGCCGACCGGCGCCTTCGCCAATCCCACCGCCGGGCCGAGATCCGCCGCACCGTGCACCGCAGTTCGCGAACGCACCGTGCAGCGGCATCACCGTGCGGTGCGCCCTGCCCCGAAAGGCACCCATGACAGACACCAACTTCGCAAACCTCGGCGTTCCCGCGCCGATCGTCGCGAGCCTCGCCGCCGACGGCAAGACCAGCCCCTTCCCGATCCAGGTCGACACCCTGCCCGACACGCTCGCCGGGCGCGACGTGCTCGGCCGCGGCAAGACCGGCTCCGGCAAGACCCTCGCGTTCTCCATCCCGATGGCCGCGCGCCTCGGCGGCGAGCTCTCCGGCGGCCGTCGTCGCCCCGGCCGCCCGCTCGGCCTCGTGCTCGCCCCCACGCGCGAGCTCGCGACCCAGATCGACGCCGTGCTCGCCCCACTCGCCAAGGCGTACGGCATGACGACCACCACGATCTTCGGCGGCATCAGCCAGAAGCGCCAGGTCGACGCGCTCCGCGCCGGCGTCGACATCGTCGTTGCCTGCCCCGGCCGCCTCGAAGACCTCATGAAGCAGGGCCACGTGACCCTCGACGCCATCGAGATCACCGTGCTCGACGAGGCCGACCACATGGCCGACCTCGGCTTCCTGCCCGTCGTCACGCGCATCATGGACAAGACCCCCCAGTCCGGCCAGCGCCTGCTCTTCTCGGCGACGCTCGACAACGGCGTGGACAAGCTCGTCAAGCGCTTCCTCCACAACGAGGTGCTGCACTCGGTCGACGAGGCCACCTCGCACGTCGCCGCCATGACCCACCACGTCTTCGAGGTCGACGACGTCGACGCGAAGAACGACCTCATCACGGCCCTCGCCTCGGGCACCGGCCGTCGCATCCTCTTCATGCGCACCAAGCACCACGCCAAGAAGCTCGCGAAGAAGCTGACCGAGCAGGGCATCCCCGCGGTCGACCTGCACGGCAACCTCTCGCAGCCGCAGCGCGACCGCAACCTCGCCGCGTTCGGCGACGGCTCGGTCAAGGTCCTCGTGGCCACGGATGTCGCGGCTCGCGGCGTGCACGTCGACAACGTCGAGCTCGTGATCCACGTCGACCCGCCCATGGAGCACAAGGCGTACCTGCACCGCTCGGGCCGCACGGCTCGCGCCGGCAGCGAGGGCGACGTCGTCACCATCTGCCTGCCCTCGCAGAAGCAGGACCTCAAGACCCTGCTCCGCAAGGCCGCGATCCAGGTCACGCCCGAGCGCGTGACCGCGAAGTCGCCCCAGGTGACCCGCCTCGTCGGCGAGGTCGCCGCGTACGTCAAGCCTCTGCCCCGTGCCGCCGTGCAGCAGCAGGGTGGCGGCGGCCGCTCGCAGGGCGCGAACGCGCAGCGCAAGCGCGCGGTTCGCGACGGCGCCCCCCAGTCGGCCGAGGCCCGCACCGAGGGCGGCGGACGCCGTCGTCGCGGACGCGGCGGCTCGGGTGCCGGTGCGGCGGATGTCGCGCCCGGCGCTCCCCGTCGCGACCGGTCCGGCCGCCCCGCCGAGGCCAAGTCGAACGCCCCCAAGCAGGGCGCCGGCCACAGCCGCGGTGCACAGACCACCGGCGCGCAGCGCGGAGCATCCGGCCGCCCCGCGAAGCAGCCGCTCCGCGTCGGCAGCCTCGTGAACCAGAGCGCGCGCACGAACCGCCGCGCCCAGGGCTGACCCGCGACGCATTCCAGACGGCCCCGACGAGCACGAGCTCGTCGGGGCCGTCGGCGTCTCGGGCGAGGGGCCGGCGCGAATTGTGGTCGGCCGACAGCGGAACGGGGTGCGGCGGGCGTCGATTTGTCGCTGGCCGCACCCTGGCTTAGCCTCTCGGTATGAGCACCGAAGTCGTTGCCGAAGCCCTTGTGATCCGTCCGGTCCGCGATTCCGACGCCGAAGCACTCGGGCGTGTCCACGCCCAGTGCTGGCACGAAGACTACGACCAGCTGGTCGACCAGGCCACTCTCGCGAACCTCTCCCCCCGCCGCATGGCCGAGCTGTGGGCCCACCGCCTCGGGCAGAACGAGGACCACACGTACTTCGCCGCCCTCGTCGACGGCGAGATCGTCGGCTTCGCCGGAGCAGGGCCCGCCCGCGACGACGACGCCCCCCGCGAGCACGAGCTGTTCTTCATCCACCTGCTCGACTCGCACCACGGCCACGGCATCGGGCAGAAGCTCTTCGATGCCACGGTCGGCGACGAGCCGGTCACGCTCTGGGTGCCCTCGGCCAACACGCACGCGATCGCCTTCTACGAGCGCAACGGCTTCACGGCCGACGGCGCCTCGCACGACGAGCCGTTCCTCGGCGAGAGCATCCACGAGATCCGGATGGTGCGCTGACGCGAACCGGATAGCGCGCACGGCCGTCCGCGCGTCGTGCACCGCTACTCTGTCGGGATGCCCATTCCCGTCATCCTCGACGTCGACACCGGTGTCGACGACGCCCTCGCCCTGCTCGTCGCGGCACGCCATCCCGGTCTCGACCTGCTCGGCGTGAGCTGCGTCGCCGGCAACGTCTCGCTCGACCGCGTCGTCGAGAACACCCTGCGCGTGCTCGCCGCCGCCGGTCGCACCGATGTGCCGGTGGCCGCCGGCGCACGCCGCCCGCTCATCGAGGCGGCTCGCGCGGCGACCGTGCACGGCACCGACGGGCTCGGCGGGGTCGCGCTCGACCCCTCGCCGCGCCAGGTCGAACCCGACCACGCCGTGGAGTTCCTCCGCCGTACGATCCTCGCGTCGCCCGAACCGGTCACGCTCGTCGCCCTCGCGCCGCAGACCAACATCGCGCTGCTGCTCCGCACGCATCCCGAGGTCGTCGACCGCATCGAGCGCCTCGTCTTCATGGGCGGGTCGGCCTCGGTCGGCAACGCGACCGCCGTCGCCGAGTTCAACGTCTGGCACGACCCCGAGGCCGCCGCGATCGTGCTCGACTCCGGGGTGCCGGCCTACATGTACGGCCTCGACGTCTTCAACGCGGTCGCCGTCGCGCAGGACCACGCGGCACGCCTCGCATCGGGCGACGACCCGCTGGGCCGCGTCGTCGGGGCGCTGCTCGGCAATCGCGTCTCGAGCGCGCACGGCGGCGAACCCGAATACAGCGGGCTCATCGGCGACGCCGGTGCGGTGTGCTCGATCGTCGACCCCGATGCGCTCGGCACCCGGCTCCTGCCGGTGCACGTCGAGCTCGCCGGATACGCACGGGGGCAGACCCTCGTCGACCTGCGCACGCGTCCGGGCGAAGACCTCGTGCACGGCCTCTCCGTCGAGTGGACTCCCGTCGAGGTCGCGCTCACGGTCGACGCGCCGCGACTCGTGCGCGTGTTCCTCGAGTCGATCGGACTCGCCTCAGCGTCGTAGCCTGCTCCGCGACATCCGTCACCCGAACGACGAACGGGCGACGTGGGATCACCGCGCCGCCCGTCCTGCTGGTCCTGGTCAGTTGAATGAGGCCAGGTAACTCGGGATCGTGTCGGTTCCGCTCGCCTCGTCGCCGAGGTCGTTGACGACGTGGCTGATGATGCCGTTGCCGCCCAACGACACCGCGAGGAGGTTGCGGAGACGGATCCCCGGCTTCGCCGGAGCCTCGATCGCGCTGTGCGTGACGATGCTCGGATCGACGTTGTTGTAGGAGTAGACGCCGACGCCCCATGCCTGGTGGTCGTCGACCTCGTCGGCGACCTTGTAGCCGGCCCAGCCCAGCGTGGCGCCGTTCATCCACGCGGCCTGGTTCGGCGGGTCGTACGCCAGCTCCGACTGGTAGAACACGGTGCGGCCGCGTTCGCCGCTCCAGACGGTGTTGTACTGCTGGAAGTGCTCCACGAACAGGCCGTACGCGGTGACGTCGTCGCCGTCGACCACGAGGCCGCGGTCGGCGGTGTTCTGGTTCCAGCCGATGCCCTCGCCGTGGTCTCCGCGCCACGACCAGATGTGGTCGACGAGCGTGTCGTCGGCGTGCACGACCAGCGCGTCGTCGACCTTGCCGGCGACCGCGCCGCCGACGCGCAGGAACACATCGTGCAGCGAGATGGGGTCGTCGGAGTGATCGGCGGATGCCCCGGGCTCGCCGACCTCGAGGAGGACGGGCGCGTGCGTGGTGCCGGCGTCGAAGAGCACGCCCGCGAGCTTCACGCCGTCGACGTCGGCCACGCGCATGGCGGCGACCCCGCCGTCGTTCACGATCGTCGCGTAGCCGAGACCGAGCACCACGGTGCCGGGCCGGTCGACCTCGATGGTCTCATCGACGTGGAAGATGCCAGGGGTCAGCAGCAGGTTCAGCCCCTGGGCGAGGGCCTGGTTGATGCGCTCGGCCGAGTCGCCGGGCTTCGCCACGTAGAACTCGTCGATCGGGATCGACTCGCCCGGCGTCTGCCCGCCCTCCCACGTGGTGCCGCGGGTGTTCGTCGCGAGGCTCGGCACGAAGACCGCCCAGTCGTCACCGTCCCAGTAGAGGTACGGCTTCTCGCGCGTCACGGGGCTCGTGTCGAGCACGGTGTGCGACGGGTTCGGGAAGTGCGGGGCCGGCGAGCCCTCGACGCCCGAGAACACCATGTTCCACACGGAGCCCTCCCATGACCCGAACGTCGAGTCGCGGCTCAACCACTGCTGCTGCGAGTACGAGCGCACCGCGCCGTCGACCTTCGAGTCGGCGATGAACCCGCCGCTCGCCCAGCCGTAGCTCGAGGGGGCGAGGTTGAGCGCACCCTTCACGTGGACGCGACGCATGGGCGCCGCCTGCGAGACGGCCCACCGGGCCTCGCCCGTGTGCGGCACGATCGCGAGGTTCTCGACCGAGCGCCAGAAGTTCTGCGTCGCGTTGCCGCCGAACCACTGCGCGTCGGCCCAGACGCCGCCGTTGATCGTCACGTCGTCGGGGTTGCGGCCGGCGCCGCTGATCGACGTGTTGAAGCCCACGTGCGCGTGCACGTCGTAGCTGCCCGGCTTGAACAGGAACTGCGACCGCGCAGCGCCGAACTGATCGGTCTCCTGCGCGGTGAACGCCGCATCGAGCTCGGACTGGATCGTGGAGTCCGGCGTCTGGTCGTCGTACACGTGCACGTTCGGACCGAGGTCGCCGCCTCCGGGGATCTCGCCGACGGGCGGTTCGCCACCGTCTCCCACGAGCACCTCCAGTTCGAAGATCGAGTAGCCGTATCCGGTGCCGCGCTGCGTGCCTTCGAGCCTGAGCCACCGGCCGTGCGCGTCGACCTCGACCGTATCGGAGCCGCCGTCGCCGGCCGTCACGGTCGCCGCCGTGGTCCAGTTCGACCCGTCGTCGGAGACCTGCACGCGGTATCCGCGCCCGTAGGCAGCCTCCCAATCGATCTGCACCGAGCAGATGTCGCGGCTCTCACCGAGGTCGAGGGCCAGCCATTCGGCATCCGCGAACGCCGATCCCCAGCGGGTCTGGGCGTTGCCGTCGACCGCGAGGTTCGCGGTGAACGGGCCCTCGGAGCTCGAGGCGGTCGCTGTGACCGATCCGACCCCGAGGGCTTCGCAGTCGGCGGCGTTCGCAGCCGTCGGGCCGGCCAGCACGAGGCCGCCGCCCACGATGCCCGCCGTCGCGAGTGCGGCGACGGTCTTCGCACGCACGGTTCGTCTTCTCGTCATGGGTTCTCGCATGATCACGCCTTCGGAATCAGGTTGTACTGCTCATCGAGCACGGCGCCGCGGTGCGGCTTGTAGAGGTCGTACCCGCGCGGGTTGCACTGCAGCCCGCCGTTGATGCACTGCTCGACGAGCCGGTCGAGCACCTCGGGCTCCCACGCGTTGAAGAAGTCGTAGTGCCACGACTGGTCCGATCCGCTCGCGAGCCGGACGTCCGACATGTCGCCGCTCACGGGCCAGGCGATCTTGAACTCGATCATCGGCACCGCGATCGGGTGCGTCATCGGGCACTGCCCGTTGACCGGGTAGGCCATGTGCGGTCCGTGGCCCATCTGCTGCGCGGCCTGCGGGGTGAGGTGCATGCCGTCCCAGCACGACGGGGCCTGGTACCGGATGTTCAGCTCGGTGCCGGGGTCGCAGTATGCCGGGATCTCCCAACTCTTCGAGATGCCGCCGCACTCCCAGCCCTCGACCGCGCCGGGGGCTGTGCGGAACGAGTCGACCGTCGCCTTCATGTCGCCGGCGACGAAGCGCAGGCCCTGCGGGAACGGCTGCACCTTTCGGTAGTCGTCGATGCCCGACTTGTAGTAGATCGTCATCGGGATGTCGGGCTCGATCACGGTCGTGCCCTTGTACAGCGCCGGGAACCAGTACGACGAGTGGTCCTGCGGCACCGTGCAGGTCGAGCCTGCGTTCGCGAGCAGGGTGTCGGTGGTCGTGAACGCGTCGGTCGAGCGGTTGCCGACGAACGTGTGCAGGTGCGAGGCGCCGGGCTGGCCCGGGAAGACGATGGGGTCGTCCGGGCGGTTGTGCGAGAACGTGCAGTTCGCCTGGAACTCGTGGTGCGTGACCTCGTCGTTGAACACGGGCGGGTCCTCGGGGTCGACGACCTGGCCGTCGCCGAACACCTGGAACTCGTGCAGCGAGTAGCCGTAGCCGGTGCCGCGCTCGGAGCCCACGAACTGCACGTAGCGCCCGGCGCCCGTGAACTCGAGGGTCTGCACGCCGCCCGTGCCGTCGACCACGGTCGCGACGGTGTCCCATGACTGCGCGTCGTCGGACACCTGGATCGTGAAGTCCTCGCCGTAGGCGGCCTCCCAGTCGAGCACGACGCGCTCGAGCGGATGACTCGCGCCGAGGTCGACCCTGAGCCACTCGGCATCCGACGGGTTGCTCGCCCAGCGGGTCGATCGGTCGCCGTCCACCGCGAAGCGGGGGCCGAGCCCGCCAGACTCGGAGCTGGACGCGCTCGTCAGCGCGCCCCTCGAGAGCAGGGTTCCGGATGCCGCGTTCGCGACGTTCGCGGCCACGAGCGACCCGGCGACGAGGCCGACCGCCGCGAGCCCGGCCAGGGCGATCGCGAACGGGAGCGGCCTGCGGATGCGTTCGGTGTGCGACGGTGACGCGGATCGCGCGCCGTCGGCGGTGACCGGCTCAGGCCGGTCGATGGGAAGGGGGAACATCGGTGTACGTCCTTCGGTTGAGCGGATGATCCGAGCGCGCGCACGGTCGGGCGCGCCGGAAGCGGTGCTGCGGTCCCGATCGGGACCGGGCTCGGGATGGCGCGCGGGGGCGCCTCTGACGGGTCGGTCGACGTCGAGGTCGAGCGACTCGGGGATGCGGGGAACTCTCCGAGGGGGAACCCGGGCCGGCGAGGAGAGGGCACCGGCCCGGGTGGCGCAGGGTCAGGGCAGGTCGTAGATGCCGACCTCGAAGAGCGAGTAGCCCCATTCGGTGCCGCGTTCGGTGAGGTTCAGCCGCACGTAGCGCGCGGTGCCCGCGGCGTCGAACGTGTCGATGCCGCCGTCGCCGCCGGTGACGGTCTTGATGGTCGACCACGTCGACCCGTCGTTGGAGGTCTGCACCTCGTACGACTTGGCATACGCGGCCTCCCAGACGAGCTGGAACCGGTCGAAGGACTTCGCCGATCCGAGGTCGACCTGGATCCAGCCGGTCGGCGCCCACTCGCCCGACCAGCGGGTCGCGGTGTTGCCGTCGAACGCCTGACCCGGCGTGTAGTTGTCGCCCCACGTCTGGAAGCTCGACGCGGTCGCGGTCTTGCCCAGTGCGACATTGGTGCCGGGTACCGCGGGCGGCACGACCTTGAACGACCGGGTCTCGACGCCCACGTTGCCCTTGCCGTCCTCGACGAAGACGTACGCCTTCCAGACGCCGAGCTTCTGCGGTGCGACCACGGTGATCGCGTCGCCGCTGCGCTGGTGCTCGACGTACTGCACGCCGCCGTTGCCGTCGATGTACTTCGAGTTGAAGAAGGTGACGTACTTCAGGGCGTCGCCGTCGGGGTCGGTCACCGAGAGGTTGAACGTGAACGGCTGACCGGCCACGATCGAGCCGGAACCCGGGATCGACATCGAGCTGATGCGCGGCGGCGTGTTGCCGCCGGCCGCGGAGCCGTTCCACATGTCGGCGACCGTGTAGTAGCCGAGCCGCTTGTTGCCGCCCGGGTTGACGTTGAACCACACGCCGCCGAAGTCGCCCTCGAGTCCGTAGTGGAAGAACGTCGCGCCGAGGCCGACGCCCTTGTGCTCGGAGATGCAGCGCCAGGAGTCGCGGAGCGCCTCGCCCTTCTCGATGTCGGTGGGCTCGTCGGGAACCCCGTTCGCGTCGTCGGGAACCTCCCACTCACCGGCCGCGCCGCCCTCGGTCACGATGTACGGCCAGTTGTAGCCGCCGTCCTCCCAGGTCTCGCGGATGTTGCAGACGTCGCCGTAGGAGTTCACCGCGAGCAGGTCGAGCGCCGGGGTGTTGGCCTTGTAGTACGGCCACGAACCGGTCCAGGCATCGGTCGAGGTGACGGGGTGGTTCGGGTCGATCTGCTTGATCGCGACGGCGACCTCGTTGACGAATGCCGCGTAGGCGTTGCGCTCGGCCTCGAGCACGGCGCCCGAGAAGCAGTTCTGCAGGCCGAGGAGCGACTCGTTGCCCACGCTCCACATGAGGGTCGCGGGGTGCGCCTTGTAGACGTTCACCCAGTTCAGGATGTCGGCCTTCGTCGTGGACTTGTAGGTCGCATCCGTCGTGTAGTTGATGCATCCGCCCGATCCGGGGCCACCGCCGGGCAGCAGCCAGAAGCCGTTGATGACGCGCACGCCGTTCCTGGCCGCGGAATCGAGGAGCGTCTTCGTGTCGGCGCCGGTTCCCCAGGTGCGGGTGGTGTTCGCGCCCATCCCGGTCAGGCCGGGCATGTACGTGTCGGCCTCGGCGAACGAGGGACCCCACGTGAAGCCCTTGACCGTGTACGGCTTGCCGTTCACCTGCAGCGACCAGTTGCCGTTGCCGCCGGCGACCTTCACGACGCTCGGCGTGGTGAAGGGTCCGGGCTCGTTCGGGTAGCCGGGGTCGACCTCGCCCGGGTCCGTCGGATCGGTGGGATCGGTCGGACCGGTGCCCGCCGTGCCGAAGACCTGGAACTCCCAGAGCGAGTAGCCGTAGCCGTTCGCCCGCGCGGTGCCGTGCAGCCGCACGAAACGGCCCTGGCCGTCGACGTCGAGCGTCTCGTTGCCGCCGGGGCCGGTGGTCGTCGAGTGGATGGTGGTCCAGCCGCCGGTGCCGGTATCGGAGACCTGGATCTCGTAGGCCTTCGCGTAGGCGCCCTCCCAGCGGAGCTCGATGCGGTCGATGGCCGAGCGCTGCCCGAGGTCGACCTGGATCCACTGCGGATCGCTCCAGACGCTCGACCACCTGGTTCCCGTGTCGCCGTCGAAGGCAGCGGAGGCGGGGGTGTAGTCGGCGCTCTCGACGGAGGACGCCGTGGCCGGCTTGCCCTGCGAGAGGTTCACCGGCGCGGCGAAGGCCGCCTGGCCCGGTGCCGCGAGCACGGTCGCGACGAGCGCTGCGGCGAGCGCGGCGCACAGGGCGAATGCGCGTCTCGACGCGCGGCGCCTCGTCTGGATCGGCGGATGGGAAATCACGGTGAGGGTCTCCTCTGGTCGCGCCGAGCCGCGGAACGCGGTCGGCTGGTCGTCTCGTCATCGAGCCGCACGCCCGGGCACTCGTGATGCCTCGGATAGCGCTCTTACACCAGCGCGACCGAGTATCGTCCGAGTTTTTGTCCCCTGTCAAGGGGGTTTTTCACCGAGGTCGGCGTTGTCGTGGACCCGGATGGAAGCAGCCGAGGCCCATCGATCCGCGTGTTTCCGGGCCTCTGGCCGAACGCCGAGCTCCCAGCCCTGCCGCAGCTCTCGGATGAATACTCATCGGGATAGCGCTCTCTTCACCAGTCTCGACAGGCTTGGAAACACAGGGATCATGCGCGAGGTCAACCGGAAGGTGGTCCTGATTCGGGAACGGTTCCCGAATTCGTGTCACTCCGGAGTGAATCTCGGATAGCGCGATCCCGACGGTGCTAGGGTCATCGCGTGGACAAGCACGCCGAACTGCGCACCCCGACGCTCGACGACGTCGCCCGCGTCGCGGGCGTGTCGAGGGCGACCGTCTCACGCGCGATCCGCGACACCCGCGGCGTCGCCGACGAACTCAAGGAGCTCGTCGGACGGGCGATCGCCGAGACCGGCTACGTTCCCAACCGGGCCGCGCGGTCGCTGGCGAGCGGGCGCACCGGCAGCGTGCTCGTCGCCGTCTCCGGAACGGATGCCGATCAGAGCGGCGTCGCCGAGACCGACGTCTTCGCCGATCCGTTCTTCAGCCGGGTCATCAGCGGAGTGGTGCGCACGCTGCGCACGCTCGACACCCAGCCCGTGCTGCTGCTCGTCGAGACCGACTCCGACCGAGCCGACGTGCTCGCGACCGTGCGCCAGGGTGCGGCCGACGGCGCACTGCTCGTCTCGACCCACTCCGACGACCCGCTCCCCGCCGCATTCGCGGCCGCCGGCCTGCCGGCCGTCACCTTCGCCCGCCCGGCGAGCGGCGCTCCGGTCAGCTTCGTCGACATCGCCAACCACGACGGCGGGCGGCTGGCTGCGGAGCACCTCGCCGATCGTGGCGCCCAGCGCGTCGCGCTCATCGCCGGCCCCGAAGACGTCCCGAGTGCGCAGGACCGCGCCCGCGGGTTCCGCGATGCGATGGCCAGGCGAGGGCAGGCGTTCCCGCCCACCGCGCACGGCGACTTCACGGTCGAGAGCGGCGAGCGCGCCATGGCCGAGATCCTCGAGCAGGATCCGACCATCGACGGCGTCTTCGCGGCCAACGACCTCATGGCGCTCGGCGCGATGCACGAGCTCCAGGCGCAGGGCCGGCGCGTCCCCGACGACGTCGCGATCGTCGGTTTCGACGACTCCGTCATCGCCACGATCGCCCGCCCCACCCTCACGAGCGTGCGGCAGCCGATCGAGGAGATGGCGGCGCAGATGGCGCGCATCCTCGTCGCCCAGATCAACGACCCGGGCCTTCGGCCGTCCTCCGTGATCTTCGACCCCGTGCTCATCGCCCGCGGGAGCGCCTGACCCGTCCGCACGACCGAGCCGGCGCGACATCCGATCGGCCGTTCGGCCGATTGACGCGGGCCTGCGCTTGCGCGAGCGTGGGATTCGCCCGCAGTCCCCGGGCGGAGGACGGTGCCGGATGGACCACGACGAGCGACGACCCGTCGGCGCAGATCCGACGGCGGCGGCCATGGCCCCGGCACGTCCGCCTCGCATTCCGCCCCGGTGGTTCGTGCGGAGCGCCTGGGTCGTGCACCGCGGCCTCTACCGCGCGACCCGGGGGCGCAAGGGGCTCTGGCCCGCGACATCCGAGCGCTGGGGTGCGATGCGACTGACGACCACCGGTCGTCGGTCGGGCCTCGAGCGCGTCGCCATCGTCGCCTACCTGGAGGACGGCCCGAACCTCGTCACCCTCGCGATGAACGGGTGGGCCGAGCCCGACCCGGCGTGGTGGCTGAACCTCCGTGCGCACCCCGACGCCTCGGTCGTGCTGCCCACCGGCCGCCGCGACGTTCGGGCGAGGGCCGCGACCGGCGAGGAGCGGGACCGACTGTGGGCGGCGTGGCAGACCTTGGGCGACGACGTCGAGGCGTTGGCCGCGAGGCGGAGCCGTGAGACGGCGGTCGTCGTGCTCGAACCGCGCTGAGCTTCGCAGCCCTGGCGGGTCAGCGCAGCGCGCCCACCGAGGCCAGGGCCTGGCGCACGAGCAGGCCGCGGCCGCCCTCGAGCTCGTCGCCGATCGAGTCGGACGCCGCCTCGGCCGGCGTCATCCAGGTCACCTCGAGGGCGTCCTGGCGGGGCTCGCAGGTGCCCGTGACGGGCACGACGAACGCGAGCGACACGGCGTGCTGGCGGTCGTCGGTGAAGGGCGAGATGCCGGGCAGCGGGAAGTACTCGGCGACCGTGAAGGGCACCGGGCTCGTGGGCAGCAACGGGAACGCCATCGGACCGAGGTCCTTCTCGAGGTGACGGAACAGCGCGTCGCGCACGGTCTCGCCGTACATGACCCGGCCCGAGACGAGCGTGCGGGTCATCTCGCCGACGGCGTTGGCGCGCAGCAGCACGCCCACCTCGGTGACCTGGCCGAGCCCGTCGACGCGCACCGGCACCGCTTCGACGTAGAGCAACGGCAGCCGCCCTCGGATCTCGGCGAGCTCGAGATCGCTCAACCACCCGGGGTTCGTGTTCGGAGTCGGCGCGCCCGTCGGCTCGTCGTCGCCGTTCCAGTCGGGGTCGGGGGTGCGCACGCTCATGCCTCGATTCTGCCTCACGCCGCTACCGTTGAGGCATGACGAGTGTGCAGATCGACGACGACGCGGTAATCTGGTCGGCTTCGGCCGCCGACCGGGAGGGGCGGCCGTTGCTCGTGCTCCTGCACGGCTTCAACTCGAACGAGGGCGATCTGTTCGGTCTCTCGCCCTACCTTCCGCTCGAGCCCGTCATCGCATCGCTGCGTGCGCCGCTGCACGCGGGCCCGGGATTCGCCTGGTTCCCGCTGCTCGCGCAGGGCGCCGAGATGGCCATCGAAGGGGCGGATGCCGCGGTCGACGCGATCCTGGCCTGGCTCGACCGTGCGGCGCCCGACGCGACCTCCGTCGGCCTGCTCGGCTTCTCGCAGGGCGGCGCCGTCTCGCTCGAGCTCCTGCGGCGAGCGCCGGAGCGATTCGAGTACGTGGTGAACCTCGCCGGATTCGTGCTGCCCGGAGAACGCGCCGGCGACGGCGACGCGCGCCTCGCCGAGCTGCGCCCTCCCGTCTTCTGGGGGCGCGGCACGGCCGACCCCGTCATTCCCGAGGCCTCGATCGAGCGCACGCGCGACTGGCTGCCGTCGCGATCGACGCTCGACGAGCGCATCTACGAAGGGCTCGGGCATTCGGTGTCGGAACGCGAGCTCGCGGATGTCGCGGCCTTCGTGCGCGCGCAGGTGGCGCCGGTCGCGTAGACCCGCGACGGTGTCGGACGCGCGACGGCGTCAGACGCCGGAGCCGGCTCCCCCGCCGCCCGACGTGCGGCCCTCGGCGGCCCAGCGCGCGGCGCGCTCCTTGTCGCGCTCGGCGACGCGGATCTTCTCGGCGCGCACGGCGGCCTGCGTGGCGCGCTCCTGCACGAGCCAGGCGGGCGGCGCCTCGAGCAGCGACTTGATCTCTGCGCTGGTCAGCGGCTCGGTGACGCCGCCGCGGGCGAGACCCGAGTTCGAGATGCCGAGCTTGGAGGCCACGACGGTGCGCGGGTGCGGGCCCTCGCGGCGCAGCGTCTCGAGCCACTCGGGCGGGTCGGCCTGCAGCTTCGTGACCTCGTCGCGCGTGATGGTGCCCTCGCGGAACTCCTCGGGGGTCGCGTCGAGGAGGATCCCGAGCTTCTTGGCGGCGGTCTCGGGTTTCATCGACTGGGAGGCGTTCACCCTCACACGTTAGCCGGTCCGCCTGTGTGCGGCATCCGTCGTCATGGATGACACGCGCCCAGCGACCGTGCACCGCGGCGCGATAGCCTGTCATGGGCGTTTCCGTGGCACAGGAGGGGGCGAGATGACCCTGCAACTGCGCTACGTCGCCGGAGTGAGTCCGGCCAGGTGGCTGCGAGCCTGGAACGAGCGTCGACCCGACCTCGCGCTCGAGGCCCATCGCGTCGACGAATCCGCGCAGCTCGGCGGTCTCCGCGAGGGCGAGACCGACCTCGCCTTCGTGCGCCTGCCGGTCGAGACCGAGGGCCTGCACGCGATCCCGTTGTGGGAGGAGCAGGCCGTCGTCGTGCTCCCGAAGGACCACGCCTACGCCGATGCCGAGTCGCTGACCCTCGCCGACCTCGCCGACGAGCCGGTCGCCCCGGTGCAGGACGACGCGGCGATGACGATCGAGCTCGTGGCGGCGGGCACCGGCTTCGCGCTCATGCCTCACGGCGTCGCACGTCTCCACGCGCGCAAGGACGTCGTCGCGATTCCGGTGACGGATGCCGCGCCGACGCGCATCGCGCTCGTCTGGACCCTCGAGCGCGACGACGCCGACATCCAGGAGTTCGTGGGCGTCGTCCGCGGACGCAAGGCGCAGAGCTCGCGCGGACAGGCCGACGACGAGCCCGCCCTCTCGCCGGCGAAGGCGGCCAAGAAGGCCGCAGCCGAACGTCGGGCCGCCGAGGCGGCGAAGAAGGGCAAGGGCGCGAAGTCCGGTGGCAAGGGCGGCAAGACCGCCCGCCCCGCGCCGCGCACGGGCGCCGGCGCGAAGCAGCGCAGCAAGCGGAGGGGCCGATGAGCGAACCCCGGCCGTTCCTGTTCCTCTCGGCGCGGCCCGAGGTCGAGGCCGTCGGGCCCGAGTACGAGTCGATCCGCCGCGCCATGGCGGTCGACGCCGACCGGCTCGAGCACGTCAGGCTCGACGTCGAGTCGCTGCCGTCCACGAATCTCGCCGACTACGCCGGCGTGGTCGTCGGCGGCAGTCCGTTCAACGTCACCACGCCCGAGGAGCACAAGCACCCCGTGCAGCGACGCGTCGAGGACGACCTCGCGCGCGTCGCAGAGTCCGCGCTCGACGGCGGGCATCCGCTGCTGTTCACCTGCTACGGCATCGGCGTGCTCACGCGACTGCTCGGCGGGGAGGTCGGCACGCAGCACGGCGAAGACGCCGCCGCCGTCTCGATCACGCTCACCGAGGCCGGCACCGCAGATCCGCTGACCGGGGTGCTCCCCCGCAGCTTCGACGCGCTCGTCGGCCACAAGGAGGCCACCGAGCGCCTCCCCGAGGGCGCCGTGCTGCTCGCCTCATCGGCCGCCTGCCCCGTGCAGGTCTACCGCGCCGGAGCACGGGTCTACGCGACCCAGTTCCACCCCGAGGTCACCGCGCACGACTTCGTCGCGCGCGCCAACGTGTACCGCCACCATGGCTACTTCCCGGCGAGCGAACTGCGCGCCGTGAGCGAGCGGCTGGCCGCGGCATCCGTCACCGAACCGCAGCGACTGCTGCGACGCTTCGCGGAGTTCTCCGGCGTCGACGACTGACGGCCGTCCGGCGGCCGTCGGGCGCGCGCCGAAGCACGGCGACCGACGCGGCATCCGACGCCCCGAACACGACGACGGCCGCACGGCGTCCCGTGCGACCGTCGATTCGTGCGGTGACGCTACTTCGAACTGAACGCCGCATCGAACGCGGCGTCGGACGGCACGTACGACGCGAGCCGCCGCACGAACCCGAGCGCCTCGGGCGCGCCGACGAGGCGGTCCATGCCGGCGTCCTCCCACTCGACCGAGGTCGGACCCTCGTAGCCGATCGCGTTCAGCATGCGGAACGCGTTCTCCCAGGGCACGTCGCCGTGGCCGGTCGAGATGAAGTCCCACCCGCGACGCGGATCGGCCCACGGCAGGTGCGACGACAGTCGACCGTTGCGGCCGTTGTCGAGGCGCTTCTTCGTGTCCTTGCAGTGCACGTGGTAGATGCGGTCCTTGAAGTCCCACAGGAACCCGACGGGGTCGATGTCCTGCCAGACCATGTGGCTCGGGTCCCAGTTGAGCCCGAAGGCCTCGCGGTGCCCGATGGCCTCGAGGGTGCGCACGGTCGTCCAGTAGTCGTACGCGATCTCGGACGGGTGCACCTCGTGCGCGAACCGCACGCCGACCTCGTCGAACACGTCGAGGATCGGGTTCCAGCGCGCGGCGAAGTCGTCGTACCCGGCGTCGACCATCTCGGCCGTCGCGGGCGGGAACATCGCCACGTACTTCCAGATCGACGAGCCCGTGAAGCCGGTCACGGTCTTCACGCCGAGCTTCGCGGCCATGCGCGCCGTGAGCTTCAGCTCCTCGGCCGCGCGCTGCCGCACGCCCTCGGGATCGCCGTCGCCCCAGATGCGGTCGTTCAGGATGTCTCGGTGCCGCTGGTCGATCGGATCGTCGCAGACCGCCTGCCCGCCCAGGTGGTTCGAGATCGTGAAGACCTTCAGGCCGTTGCGCTCGAGGATGTCGAGCCGGCCCTGGACGTAGGCCGCGTCATCCCATCTCGAGACGTCGAGGTGGTCGCCCCAACAGGCGATCTCCAGCCCGTCGTACCCCCACTCGCCGGCGAGCCTCGCCACCTCCTCGAACGGCAGGTCGGCCCACTGGCCGGTGAACAACGTGATCGGTCGCGCCATCGCGATTGCCTTTCGTGTCGTGTTTCGTCGTGTCGTGAGACGTGCCGCGAGCTCAGCCCTCGGCGGCGACCCACACGCCGTCGGCCGCCGAGCTCTGCTCGACCGCGTCGAGCACGCGCTGCACGTGCAGGCCGTCGTCGAACGACGGCTCGGGCCGCTCGCCCCCGGCGATGGCGACGACGAGGTCGCGCACCTGGTGCGAGAAGCCGTGCTCGTACCCGAGCATATGACCGGTCGGCCACCAGGAGCCCACGTACGGATGCCCCGCCTCGGTGACGAGGATGCGACGGAAGCCCAGTTCGGTCTCGGGCTGCGTCGCGTCGTAGAACTCGAGTTCGTTCAACCGCTCGAGGTCGAATGCGAGGGCCCCCTTCGACCCGGAGACCTCGATGCGGAGGGCGTTCTTGCGCCCGGTGCGGAATCGGGTCGCCTCGAACGAGGCGAGTGCGCCCGACGAGAGACGGCCCGTGAACAGCGCGAGGTCGTCGACCGTGACGGCCCCTCGCTCCGTCGATGCGGTGCCGCTGAGCCCCGAGCCGTGCTCGAGCAGCGGCCGCTCGGCGACGATGGTCTCGATGATGCCGGACACGCGTTCGACGCGCTGCCCGGTGATGAACTCGGTCAGGTCGATCGCGTGGGCTCCGATGTCGCCGAGCGCCCCCGAGCCGGCGAGATCCTTCTTCATGCGCCAGGTGAGCGGCGCGTCGGCGTCCATCAGCCAGTCCTGCAGGTACTCGGCGCGGACCTGGCGGATGTCGCCGAGCCGGCCGTCGGCGATCAGCTGCCGTGCGTGCACGACCGCCGGGACACGCCGATAGGTGAAGCCCACCATCGAGGCGACGCCGCGCTCGGCGGCGCGGGCCGCGACCTCGGACATGGCCTTCGCCTCGACCACCGTGTTGGCGAGCGGCTTCTCGCACAGGACGTGCTTGCCGGCCTCGAGGGCCGCGATCGCGATCGCGGCGTGGGTGTCACCGGGGGTGACGATGTCGACCAGGTCGATGTCGTCACGGGCGATCACCTCGCGCCAGTCGGTCGCGGACTCGGCCCAGCCCCACCGCTCGGCCGCCGCGGCGGTCGATCCGGCGTCTCGGCCGACGACGACCTGCATCGCGGGTGCGAGCGGGAGGTCGAAGAACCGCGGGGCGACCCGCCAGCCCTGGGAGTGCGCGGCGCCCATGAAGCCGTGGCCGATCATGGCGACGCGAAGTTCCTGTGTCAACGGGATGCTCCTCTCAGGAGATGGAACGGGGCGCCCGGCCGCTCGGCCGGGCGCCCCGAGAGTCCTCAGGACTCGAAGGCGAGATCGATGAACTGGTCGACGTTGTCCTTGGTGACCACCGGTGCATCGAGCACGATGCGGGTGGGCACGCTGGGCGTGATCAGGTCGCTCATGGTCTTGCCCTGCGCGATGAGGCGCGCGAGCGCCACACCGTCGGCGGCCTGCGTCGACGGGTAGATGACCGTGGCCTTCAGCACGCTGTCGTCGGCCTGGATGGCCTCCATCGCGTTCTTCGAGCCGGCTCCGCCGACCATGAAGAACTCGTCGCGGCCGGCCGAGTTGATGGCGGCCAGCACGCCGACGCCCTGGTCGTCGTCGTGGTTCCACAGTGCGTCGATCTGGGGGTTGGCCGAGAGCAGCTGCGAGGCGGCAGCCTCACCGCCGGCGACCGTGAAGTCGGCGGCCACGCGGGCCGTCACCTCGAGGCCGCAGTCGGCGAGCGCGTCGGCGAAGCCCTGCGAGCGGTCCTGCGTCAGCGGCAGCGAGTCGATGCCGGCGATCTCCGCGACGACGGCGTCTTCGTTGCCGTCGAGCTGCTCGCAGATGTAGGTGCCCGCCGAGACGCCCATGCCGTAGTTGTCGCCGAGCACCGTGGTGCGTGCGGCGAACGGGCTCGAGAACTCGCGGTCGACGTTGATGACCGGGATGCCGGCCTCCATCGCCTTGATCGCGACCTCGGTCAGTGCCGCACCGTCGGTCGGAAGCAGGACGATCGCGTCGACGCCCTCGTTGATGAAGGTCTCGACGGCGGCGATCTGCGCGTTGGCGTCGTTCGTGCCCTCCGCGACCTTCAGTTCGACGTCGTTGAAGCTCGAGGCGGCCGCCTGGGCGCCGGAGTTGATGGCGCCGAGCCAGCCGTGGTCTGCGGCCGGGCCCGAGAAGCCGATGACGACGGTGTCGCCGCTGGCGGCGTTCTCGTCGCTCGACGTGCCCTGGTCGACGACGTCCTCGGTCTCGCCGCTGCTCGTGCAGCCTGCGAGCAGGCCTGCGGCTGCCAGAAGCGCGGTCCCCGTGAGGATGGTGCGCATCCGCGCTTTCCGAAGTGAGCGCATTTCGTTTCCTCCTTGAATGTGATGCAACTCTGAACGGCGCAAGTCCGACCCGAGCTGGTGCAACATCGCAGGGGTCCACGCCGACTGGGATCACCGTAGCAGAAGTGGAACGCAAAGTTGCAACTTTTGTTTTTGGCGCGGCATAAGTGGCGAATCGCCCATGATCTGCGCCGGAACGCGGCACTGCGGCCCGTTCCATCCGTCTGCATGAGAACTTCGGACCGCTCGTTTGGGGGTCGCGTGCCGCCGGGTGACCGTGTTATGTTCGCCCCGTGATCAAAGTTGACCATTCATCGTCATTACTCACCGTCCGGGGGGTGACCAAGTCGTTCGCCGGCGTTCGCGCCTTGAAAGGCGTCGACCTCGACATCCTCCCCGGTGAGGTGCACTGCATCCTCGGCCAGAACGGCGCCGGCAAGTCGACGCTCATCAAAATGCTCGCGGGCGTCCACCGTCCGGACGACGGCGAGATCGCCTGGCTCGGCGAGCCCGTCGAGATCCACGACCCCCAGGCCGCGATCGACCTCGGCATCGCCACGATGTACCAGGAGCTCGACGTCGTCGACGGCCTCACCGTCGCCGAGAACGTCTTCCTCGGACACGAACTCGCCCGCGGCGGATTCAGCCGTCGGAGCGAGGCCGCCAAGCGCACGCGCGAACTGCTCGCACGCCTCGGCCACGCGCGCCTCTCGCCGCACACCGAGGTCGGGTCGCTGAGCGCGGCCAACAAGCAGATCGTGAGCATGGCGCGCGCGCTCTCGCACGACATCAAGCTCATCATCATGGACGAGCCGAGCGCCGTGCTCGACTCCGAAGAGGTCAAGAACCTCTTCCACGTCGTCAACGAGCTCACCTCGGAAGGCATCGCGGTGGTGTACATCACGCACCGCCTCGAGGAGATCCGCCAGATCGGCGACCGCATCACGGTGCTGAAGGACGGCCGAAGCATGGCGAACGGCCTCTCGGTCGCCGAGACGCCGACGGCCGACCTGATCCGGCTCATGACCGGGCGCACGGTCGAGAACGTCTTCCCGCCCGCGACGCCGATCGCCGCCGATGCGCCCACCGTGCTCGACGTCGACGGGCTCGGACTCACCGGCGCGTTCGAGGACGTCTCGTTCTCGGTGCGCGCGGGCGAGGTCGTCGGCCTCGCCGGGCTCGTCGGCTCCGGCCGCTCCGAGATCCTCGAGACGATCTACGGCGCGCGCCGCGCGACCGCCGGCACCGTCTCCGTCGCCGGCACGACGCTCCGACGCGGCTCGGTCGTCGCCGCAGTGGCCGCCGGCGTCGGCCTCTCTCCCGAAGAGCGCAAGAGCCAGGGCCTCGTGCTCGACGAACCCATCTACGTCAACGTCACGCTCGCGTCGATGGCCCGCTTCGCGAAGGGAGGCTTCCTCGACGAGCGCTCGGCGCGTTCCGTGGCTCGTGAGCAGATCGAGGCGCTCGAACTCCGCCCGGCCGACCCCGACCGCGCCGCCGTCACCCTCTCCGGCGGCAACCAGCAGAAGATCCTCCTCGCCCGCTGGCTCGTGCACGGCACCCGCGTGCTCCTCCTCGACGAACCCACCCGAGGCGTCGACGTCGGCGCCCGCACCGAGATCTACGCCCTCATCCGACGCCTCGCCGCCGAAGGCAACGCCATCGTCGTCGTCTCCAGCGAGATCGAAGAGGTCCTCGGCCTCGCCGACACCGTGCTCGTCGTCGCCGACGGCCGCATCCTGACCACCGTTCCCGCAACAGAGATCGACGAGCACGGCGTGCTCGACCTCGTCATGAAAGGAGCTGCCGCGTGAGCGAGCAGATCACGCCCGGCAGCGAAGTCGCCGCCGAGCCGAACCCCACCACGTCCGCGACGACCGTCGAAGCGCCCGTGTCCCCCGTGCGTCGGCTCCTGTCGGGTTCTGCCGGCCGCAACCTCGGGCTCGTGCTCGCGCTGGTCCTCATCGTCGTGGTCGGTGCGATCACCGCGCCCGACACCTTCACCACGACGAGCAACATGCTGACGATCCTGCGCCAGGCCTCGATCATCGGCGTCATCAGCGTCGGCATGACCTTCGTCATCATCGCGGGTGGCATCGATCTCTCGGTCGGATCCGTCATGGGCCTCGCCTCGATCGCCGCCACGCTCGCCGTGACGCAGGACCTGGCCGAGAACTTCCACTGGATCGTCATGGTGGTCTTCGCGCTTGCCACCGGCCTCGCCGCCGGCCTAATCAACGGCATCGTGATCGCCTACGGCAACGTCGTGGCCTTCATGGCGACCCTCGCCATGCTCGTCGCCGCGCGCGGCCTCGCCGAGATCCTCGCCGAGCGCCGCACCCTCACGATCGGCTCGCGCGACTTCATCAACTTCTTCAACGAGGACTTCCTCGGCGTCGACATCCTGATCTGGATCTTCGCGCTCGTCGCGGTCGGCGGGTGGGTCCTCCTCAACCGCACCACGTTCGGTCGTCGCACGGTCGCCATCGGCGGCAACCGCGAGGCCTCCCGCCTCGCCGGCATCAACGTCAAGCGGCACACCGTGTGGCTGTACGCCCTCGCCGGCCTGACCGCCGGCATCGCCGCCGTCATGATCCTCGGCCGCACCACGGCCGGCACCTCGACGCACGGCCAGCTCTACGAGCTCGACGCGATCGCCGCGGTCGTCGTCGGTGGCACCCTGCTCGTCGGCGGCCGCGGCACGATCACCGGCACCGTGCTCGGCGTGCTCATCTTCGCGACGCTGACGAACGTGTTCGTGCAGAACAACCTCTCGTCGTCGGTGCAGGCCGTCGCCAAGGGCGTCATCATCATCGTCGCGGTGCTACTGCAGCAGCGCTTCGCCAAGCAGGGCGGCCGGTCGAGTTCCTGAGTCCTTCCCCGACATCTGACCACTGCCGCCCCCAGTTCCGGGGGCGGCAGTGCAGAAGTTGAACGTACTCCGATGTAAGTAGTGGTATACCGAGAGCGTGACACGAATGACGACCGATTCTCCGCAGACCGTCACCGGCGTGAGCCAGCTCTTCCAGCTGCTCCGTGACGGTGTGCCCCGTACCCGCGCCGAGCTGGCGAAATCGACGGGCCTCGCCCGATCGACCATCGCCGCCCGAGTCGACGAACTCATGCGCATGGGACTCATCACCCCGGTCGCCGACGCCGTCTCCACCGGCGGCAGGCCGCCCTCGCAGTTCGCCCTGAACCCCGCCGCCAAGGTCGTCGTGGCCGCCGACATCGGCGCCTCCCACGGCACCGTCGCGATCACCGACCTCACCGGCAGCGTGCTCGCCGAGCACAGCGAACCGATCGACGTCGCGCTCGGCCCCGAGCCCGTGCTCACGTGGCTCGTCGAGAGCGCCGCGATGCTGCTCGAGCGCACCGATCGCGACCGCTCGCACGTCGCCGCCGTCGGCATCGGCGTGCCCGGCCCCGTGGAGCACTCGACCGGTCAGCCCGTGAACCCGCCGATCATGCCCGGCTGGGACCGCTTCGACATCCCGGGCTGGGTGCAGCAGCACCTGCCCGTTCCCGTGCTCGTCGACAACGACGTGAACATCATGGCCCTCGGCGAGCGCTCGGTCGCCTGGCCCAACGTGCAGCACCTCATGTTCGTCAAGATCGCCACCGGCGTCGGCGCGGGCCTCATCTCGGGCGGAGCGCTCCAGCGCGGCGCCCAGGGCATCGCGGGCGACATCGGCCACGTGCAGATCGCGCGCGGCGCCAACGTGCCCTGCCAGTGCGGCAACCGCGGCTGCATCGAGGCGCTCGCCTCGGGCCCCGCGATCGCCCGCGCGCTCCGCGAGCAGGGCGTCGAGGCGCAGACCGGCAGCGACGTCGTCGACCTCGTCAAGCGCGGCAACATCGACGCGATCCTCGCCGTGCGCCAGGCCGGCCGCGACCTCGGCGAGGTCCTGACCGCCTGCGTGAGCCTCATCAACCCCTCCGTCATCGCGATCGGCGGCGGCATGGCCCGCGTCGGCGAGCACCTCATCGCCGGCGTCCGCGAGGTCGTCTACACGCGATCCACGCCGCTCGCCACCGAGAACCTGTCGATCGTGCAGTCGCAGGCCGCCGACAAGGCCGCCATCATCGGCGCGAGCATGCTGGCCGTCGAGCACGCGCTCTCGCCCGAGTCGCTCAGCGCGGGCTTCATCCGCGCCTGACGCGGGCGATACCGGGTCCGGTCATCCGGATGCGGTTCGTCGCGCCCGGAACGGCCCGCCCGGGCGCGCTCGGCCCAAATCGGGCGGCTGAGTCGCGCTCCGCCCAGCCCGGCCCGCCTGCCGCCTGCTGCCGTCCTCAGACGGCCCCAAGGCTCGTCCGGGCGTCCGGCTCGTCAGCGGACCGTGTCCGGCCCCACACGGCCCCCAGCCCGTCTGGGCGTCCGGCTCCTCGCTGGGCCGCATCCGGCCGCCGCTGGGCCTGCCGAGCGGCATGCGCCGACCGATGTTCGACGTCGACACCCGACGCCGACTTCGCGACCGCACGAGCGGCACGAGCGGCACGAGCGGCACGAGCGGCACGAGCGGCATTCGAACGTCGAAAGCCCGCTACGCCGCCACGCCGGAACGCCCGGACCCGCATCGCGGGTCCGGGCGTTCCTCGTTGCTCGTGCCTCAGGTGGCACGCCGACGGCGCAGGGTGTCCCTCCTCGCGCCGCCGGCGGTCTGTGCGGTCAGCCGGTGACGACCCGCTCGCGCGCGGGATCGTCGTCGCTGCCGGTCATGGGCGGCTCCGACGGGTCGCCGGACGCATCCGCACCGTCGTCGGCGACAGGAGCGCCTTCGGCCGCCCCTGCTCCGTCGGACGCGGCTCCGCCGGTCTCGGCGTCACGCGCGGCGAGGGCCGCGGCCACGGCCGCGGCGATGTCCTTCGCCCTGGCCTTCTTCGCCCGGCGTCGGGCCAGCAGCCACCACGTCACGATGCCGGCGACGAGCAGTACGAACGCGAGCGACGTCCACGGCACGGCCCAGCCCGTCGCGGAGGCCGAGACGCCGGCCACCGCGGGCGGCGCCTCCGTGTCGCCGGGACGCGCGACCGCCTCGGCCCCGGCCGCGACCTGCGCCGTGACGAGGCCGAGCGGTGCGACGCCGGCGACCTGCACCGTGTGCTCCATCGAGCTGCCGGGCAGGAGCTCCGAGAGGTCGGCGCCGCGGACCGTGACGGGCGCGAGCCCGAACGGACCGGAGATCGTCACGATGGCATCGGGGTCCAGGCGGGTGTTGCCGGTGTTCGTGAGCGTGAAGGTCACGCTGCCGTCGCCGGGTGCGAACGGCACCGGCGTGCCGGTGTAGGCGACCGAGACATCCGTCACCGCGAGCGACGGCACGAGGTCGCCGAGCACGCGCAGGTGGATGCGGGAGCCGAGCCTGCGTTCGGTGACGACGCCCTCGGCGTCGACGCTCATCGAGGCGACGAGGCCCGCGGCGTAGTCGCCGGGCGGGGCGTCGTCGGGAACGGCGACCTCGAACGGGATCTCGACGGTCTCGCCGCTCGCGAGCGAGATGTTCGGCGAGCCGACGGCGACCCAGCTGCCGAGCTCCTCGGACTCCTCGCCCTTCGGGAGGATGTCGAGCGAGCCGTCGGCGGTCAGGAAGCCGTCCGCGGCGTACACGTCGAGCTCGATGCCCGTGGTGCTGCGGTTGGTCACGAGGATGGCGTCGGAGACCGACTGCCCGGGGAGCGCCTCGTACGCGAAGTTGGGGCGACCGGTGCCCTGCAGCGTGTCCGCGGGGCGGACGCTCCAGGAGACGGTCGTGTCGGCGGGCTGGTTCTCCTCGGCGCGCGCGGCGCCGACGCCGGCGACGGCACCGAGCCAGGTCGAGAGGGCGATCGCGAAGACGATCGCGACCGCGAGGAGGAGGCGCGGGACCTCTGGTCGGAGCCGTGCCCGCCGGGCGCGGCTCGAGCGTGCGACATGCCGCCCATGGCGGGCGCCGGCGGCGGAGATCTGGGAGGGGGCGGCCTGGGACATGGGCGCGGACTCGCTTTCGTGTGGTTCGAGGAAAAGGGGTGTCCGGGCCCCGGCGAACCGGGGCCCGGACGGGGTGATCAGCTGAGCGCGGTCAGCGTGATCGTCGCGGTGTAGGTGCCCCGCGGGGTCTCGAGCGGGAGCTTCAGCTCGAGGTCGGCGCCGACGACGGACGCGCTGCGCGCGTGACCGTCGGGAGCGCTGGCGAGGGTGCGGGCGGTCGAGAGGCCGTCGCCACCGACGAACCCGGACTGCACCGCGGCACCTGCGACGGCGCCGCCTGCGGCATCCGTCACCTCAGGCGTCCAGCCGAGGTACTTGCTCGACACGGGGTCGCCACCGGCCGAGAAGTTCGACACCTGCGCGGTGAGCGACCACTCGGGGTTGCCTGCGCGCGTGTCCTGCACCCGGATCGGGACGATGCCGCCGTCGGCGGCGAAGTGGTCGAGCTGCTCCTCGGCCACACCGAGGTCGACGAGCGCCGACGTGCCCTCGAGCGACCAGATCAGCTCGCCCGGCGCCTGCGCCGGAACCGTGACCGCGATCGCCTGGTCGCCGTTCGCGGGGACGCCGGCCGGCGTGCCCGTGAAGTCGCCGACGACCTCGCCTGCCGCCACGCCCGAACCGAACGCGGCCGCCGGGGTGTTGCCCGACAGCTCGATCGTGCCGTGCGCGGTGGTGGCGGCGACACGGAGGTTCGCCGTGTTGTCGCTCAGCACGAGGTCGCCGCCGATCGTGTTGCCGAACGCATCGGGCGCGCCATCGGCATCCGCACCGATGAGCACGTCACGAGAGCTGCCGCTCACGGTGACGTTGCCCTGGACGATGGCACCGGCGATCGAGACGCCCCAGGCGGAGCCATCGATCGAGACGTCGCCGACGACCGACGTGCGCACGAGGTCGACGTAGTTGGCCTCCTGCGTCGTGAGCGAGCCGCCGATCGTGGTGTCGGTCACCTCGACGTCGACGCCGCCGGCGGCGACGGAGCCGCCGACCTGGAGGTCGTTGAGGTAGAGGAATCCGACCTCGGAGTCGGCCGAGTAGACGCTGATGTCACCGGCGACGCTCGTGCCGTCGAGCAGCACGCCGTACGCGTCGGTGGCGATGACGTCGCCCTCGACGACGACGGACGTCGCGTCGATCCAGCCGCCGGGTTCGACGATGATGTCGCCCTGCACGGTCGCTCCGCCGGCGACGCAGTCGACGTCGGCGCCGACGACGAGGTTGCCTGCGACGACCTGGTCGGCGATGTCGCCGGCGCAGGACAGGTCGGCCGCGTATGCCGGGACGGCGACGAAGCTTCCGCCGGCGACCAGCAATGCGATGGCCGAGACCTTGAATGTGGTTCTCATGTGGGTATGTCTCCTTTCGGGTTCGTGGGTCAGCCGCGCAGGGCGGCGATCTTGTCGTAGCTGCGGTCGGCGTTGCCGAGCGAGTTCACCGGGTTGCCGCCTGCGGCGGTCGAACCGGCGTTGTCCTGCTCGTACATGCCGTAGCGCTGGCCGCGGTTGCGCTGCAGCTCCGAGAGGATCTGCGCGTAGGGGATGTCGCCGGCACCGAACTCGATGATGTCGTAGCCGTTCGCGCTGGCACCGTTGAGCTTGCCGTCCTTGAGGTGCACGAGCGGGAACCGGCGCGGGTCGCGCTTGAGCCACTCGACCGGCTCGAAGCCGGGGTACTTGTGCCGCCCGACGTACGCCCAGTAGATGTCCATCTCGAACGCCACCAGGTCGGGGTCGAACTCGTCCCACATCACGTCGTACGGACGACGCGTGGTCGGGCTGCCGTCGGCGTTCGTCGTCCAGTTCCACTCGCCGTCGTGGGTGTGCGTGTACAGCTTCACGCCGGCGGCCTTGGCCTTCTCGCCCATCGTGTTCCAGGTCTGCGAGGCGGCCACCCATGCCGCATCCGAACGACCGGACGCGATTGCTCCGCCCTGGCCGAGGAACTGCATGCCCAGGGTGTTCGCGATCGCGAGCTGCGCGTCGATGTTGCTCGGGTTGAGCGTGGTGTGCGACCCGACGGCGCGGAGGCCGTTGTCGTCGAGCAGCTGCCGGATCTCGGCGGGCGTGATCGCGCCCGCACCGCCCTGCGTGTACCCGGCGAACTCGACCTCGGAGTAGCCGATCGCGCTGAGCTCCTCGAACAGGCGGCGGAAGCCGATCGAGCCCGCGCCGCTGAGCTTGTCGCGGACCGTGAACAGCTGGATGCCGATGCGGTTGACCGGCACGAGGCGCGCGCCGCCGCTGGCGGTCGGGAGCGCGGCGGGCAGTGCTGCGGGTGCAGCGAGTGCGGACGCCGCGGTCGGGGCGGCGAATGCGCCCAGGCCGACGGCGACGGATGATGCGGCCAGGGCCTGCAGCAGGTTCCGGCGGCTCATCGGCTTGGCCGACACCGTCGGGTGGCCGTGAGTGTGGTGACTCATCTCTCTCCTTCGAGGTGAGACCGAACCGGGTGCCGGGTCGGTCGGGGGGTGTGGGGGGCCCGCGGGGG